>JAHLLD010000001.1 GCA_020444325.1 bacterium | reverse complement strand
ACGGAAACAACAATAACGGCGGGAATGGAAACGGCAACGGGGGCGACGGCTCCGGTAACGGAAACAACAATAACGGCGGGAATGGAAACGGCAACGGGGGCGACGGTTCCGGCAACGGAAACAACAATAACGGCGGGAATGGTAATGGCAACGGGGGCGACGGTTCCGGTAACGGAAACAACAATAACGGTGGGAATGGAAACGGCAACGGGGGCGACGGCTCCGGTAACGGAAACAACAACGGCGGGAATGGAAATGGCAACGGGGGCGACGGTTCCGGTAACGGAAACAACAACGGCGGGAATGGAAATGGCAACGGGGGCGACGGTTCCGGTAACGGAAACAACAACAACGGCGGGAATGGGAACGGCAACGGGGGCGACGGTTCCGGCAACGGAAACAACAATAACGGTGGAAATGGGAACGGCAATGATGATGGCGGACTGCGCAGTCACACGCGCAATTTCGTGCTGAAAAGTGTAGACGACATGAAGAACCGTCGCGATAAGTGGGGTGATCTCCTTGCGCAGCGCGTGAACAACATCTTCTTCGATTTCAACAAGTGGGATCTCAAGCCCGCTTCGTCCTTCGAGCTTGATCGCCTGGTACGCTTCCTGAAGAGTAATCCGGACATCGCCATTGTCATCGCGGCACACACCGATGACATCGGCACCCCGGAATACAACATCTCGCTGTCCAACAAGCGAGCGCAATCCGTGGTCACATACCTGATCGATCACGGCATCGCACAGTCGCGTCTCCAGTCAATAGGCTACGGTGAAGCACGTCCCGTGGTACCCAACGACAGTGAGGAGCACAGGGCCGTCAACCGCCGCGTGGAATTCCGCATCGCGGAGTAATCCGCATCGCGGAGTAACACATTCGTCCGTTCTGCAAAAGGCCATCCCCGGCATTCGGGGATGGCCTTTTTCGATTTCCGGGTGTGTCAGGAATCAGCGGAGGTCTTCGAGCACCGCTTCCGCAGCATGTTTGCCCGACAGCAGTACCAGCGGAACACCGCCACCAGGATGCGCAGCGCCGCCGCAGAGATAGAGTCCGGGCTGTGAACGCAAACGGTTCCGGGGACGCAGGAAGGCTGCATTCCTGGAATTGGATGAAATGCCATAGATGCTTCCCCTGTTGGCATTGTAGCGCTGTTCGAGCTCGGCGGGAGTGATGACAGATTCGTACACGATACGTTCGGAAAGATCGATGCCCGCCCGCTTCAGCTTCTCCAGCACCCGCACTTTCATCTGCTGTACCTGCACATCCCTGTTCTCTTCGGTGAGATAGGGCATATTCACAAGCACAAAGAAATTGTCGTGCTGCTCCGGTGCATGTTCCGCGTCTGCGCGGGCGGTGATGGAGACATATACGGTAGGGTCCTCCGGGGGACGCAGCCGGGTAAAGATGTCCTCGAACTCTTCGCGATAGTCCGAGGAAAAGAAAATATTGTGATGTGCCAACTCATGCTGCCTCCCCTTCACTCCCCAAAGAAATACCAGTCCGCTGCATGACGGCTCCAACGTTTCGTACCTGCGCTTCTGCCGTTCTGAAACCGGAGCCAGCTGCGTCATCGTGTACACAGCGTCGGCATTGCTGACCACCGCGCGCGCCGGGAAAAAGCCGCCATCCGCCACGATGCCGCGTTCTGCCGTATCACCTGTCGAAATGCGCTCGATATTACTGTTGAACACAAACTGCACGCCCAGCCGTCGTGCCACCCTGACCAGGCTGCGCACAAGCGCATGCATACCACCCTGCACGTAATACGCGCCGAGGCGGTATTCGACATGGGGAATGATGTTCAGGGTCGCAGGCGCGGCGAAAGGATTCGAACCGTTGTACGTGGCGTAGCGGTCGAAGAGCTGACGCAGGCGTGCATCGTCAAAAAATGTCGATACGGCATCATGCACCGTCCGAAAGGCATCGATCTCGCGAAGGTGAAACAGCGTATGCAGATTCTGCATACGCAGCAGGGATTTCAGGGGCGACAGACTGTGAAAGAGGAAAAGATCACTGGTCAGTTCGTAGATGCGTTCGCTGTAATCGAGGAAACGCCGCACAGCGTCACCCTCACCTGGAGCGAGACGCTCAACTTCCGCCAGGAATGCATTCTCATCAGCCGCGGCATCGAGAACGGATCCGTCGGGGAAGAAGTAACGGCAGATGGGATCAACTGGCAGCAGGGAGACGCGTTCATCAGGAGAAGCATTCGCTGTGGCGTACAGCTGTTCGAGCACGAAGGGCATGGTGAGAAGGGAGGGACCCGTATCGAAACGGAATCCTGCCGCGCGCAGCTCGTCAGCCTTGCCTCCGGGGGTGGACTGCTTTTCATGAACCACGGTCTCAACGCCGGCGGAAGCCAGATGGATCGCGGCTGCCAGACCACCGAAGCCGGCACCTATGATTCGAACAGGGCCGCTCATTGCCAGTGTTCTCCGTTCATCATACGGCGAACATCCCGCTTTTCATTCCGACGAAAGTAATCATGAAATAGAGCAGCTGGGCGATATACATGTGGGCAGGAATGCGCAGCGTCGTACGTCGTTCCACGGTATCGCGCAGCAGCAGCACGGCAGCCAGACTGATCACGAACCAGCTCGCGTAATTACTCAACGGCGGGAAACGCGTGCTCCAGTGCCAGTAATCCAGTACATCGGCGGCGAATTCCAGGAAGAAATCAAACAGCGTCGCCATGGCGGCAACGAATACCGTACTGACGCGGTTGGTGAAATGTCCGACAAAGGCATCGCTCGCCGCGATCACCAGCAGCCAGGCGACAGGGATGATAAGCGAGACACCGAGAACTTTCAGTCCCAGGGTATCGGTGTACTCATAGGTCCCGAATGGAAATCCGGACGCTACCCCGATCGCCTCGATCCCCCAGGTCACAACGAATATCCCGCCGAAGACGAGAGCGGTGCGCATCGTCCATTCATAGGTCAGCCAGAGCAGCACGGCGGCGGAGATGACGAGCACCAGCGGTGTCGTCACACGCATGAAATCCTGCAGCACACCGAGCGAATTCCACACCGCTCCCGCGACGAAGAACACGTAGACAAGAATGATCGTCTGCTTTTCAGATAGAGGATTGTTCATGCATTCTCGAGAATTCGTTTACTCACTGACAGCGCCCCAAGCGTGACACCCGGAATTCCCTGTCCCGGGAAAAAGGTGTCGCCAATGCAATGCAGTCCGTCAAACGGCGTCGTGGAGCGCGGATAGGAAAAGGGAAACACGCGCCGATGCAGGGGAATGCCGCCCACGTTGCCATCCATCCTTCCCGTATAACGCAGGAAGGTCGCCGGCGTACCGCTGCGCTGGTACAGGACGCGCAACGCCGCAAGATCAGGAAGCGCGCGTCCGAGTGCAAGTCGCATTTCCGCTTCCGCCTCCCGTTTCCATCGCAGATACCTCTCGCGATCCTTCCTCGGTGGAAATCGGTGCAGCGGAATGTGCGTACTGATGGTGAGCGTGCGCGTTCCGGATGGAGCGCGCTGATGATCATCAGGATGGGAAAAGGAAAGGAACAAGGTATCGCTGCCGGAACTGTGCAAAGGCCGGTCGAGCAGCACCTGGAGGTTGATTGGCAAACCGGAGGGAAGGCTGTCTTCCACGAGTACGTACATGGTCAACGCACCCCAGAGCGGAATCCGCTTTCTGCGCAGGCGAGCAACACTGCGCGTAAAATGATTGCGCGGCGCACCTTCGGTGATGGACGGGAGATTGAAAAGCGGAAGATTTGTCACCACCTGCCTGGCATGCACGCGATGACCACGCCGTGTCTCCACTTCCCAGCCATCTCCGTGCTGCCTGATCGCAGTGACTGGCTGCCGATAACATACGCGCCCCCCGAACTCCCGTGTTCGACGCTCGAGAAAACGGGCATACTGCAGCATACCGCCGCGGACCGAATATACCGGATAGTCGGGATATGCGAGTCCAAGCGCTCCTGCAAGAAAGGGAATCTCATCTGCGCTGCCCTGGCTGGTGATCAGAAGTTGGGCGTCGACGAATCGCCTGAAGCGCCGGTCGGTGATGCCGTGTGCACGCATATGCGTCGCGACCGTGCGCAGCAATCCCGGGGCCGCACGCAGCACATCTGAGTTCAGTGCCCGCAGATCTCGCAGAAACTCACGCGGCGAGCGCGGGGGCAGATATTCAAGATCCCGCAGCATACGATAGGATGTGTCGCTCCAGGACGAAACGCTGTCCCAGAATCCGCGGAGCGACAGCCGGAAGAAACGTTCTGCTTCTTCCACCCACATGTGCCGGTCACCATGTCGCAGAAGCATGTCACCATCCATGATGATTCCCATCGGCGGTGATGCAGGGAGCAGCGCATCGAAGCTGCCTATGCGATCGAAGAACGTGGCCAGGGGCTGAGAGTCGGCGGTTCCGCTGAATGTCGTGGCGCCGACGTCGAATACCGCGCCCTGTGTCACGTAGGAGGAAGCACAGCCCCCGGGGTAGTGTATTGCTTCAAGCAGGGTGACCTGCAGTCCCTCCCGTGCCAGCAATGCAGCCGCGGATAGCCCTGCCACCCCAGCACCAATCACGATGACATCCTGCCTTTCCTCCGGAAGCGCGTCACCCCCGTATGAACGGGCTGACGTCATGTCCCGGCACCGACCGGAATATCCCTGTCCTTCCACCGCACTGCGCCGCGGAGATAGCGTTGCATGGCATCAATACCGATCCCCACCGCCAGCAGAATGCCGAGCGGATGCAGCAGGGCGGACAGCCAGCGGTGCCCGGCACCGAACACCAGCGGAATGCGAATGATCAAATTCAGCAGTACTGCAGGGAGCGCGGCATCGCGCAGCGGTGTCAGAAGCATGACATAAGGAATTACAAACAGGAGGAGGAGAAGGAGAAGGACAAAAGGAAAAACGGTAAAACGGAATTGAAACGCGGCGAAGAAATTCTTGGCGAAGCCTTCACGAACCGCAGGCCAGCCATCATACATGCGGCAGGAGACGCTCCCATTTCCTGCCGTAAGCAGCATGCGCAAGCCGGCGGATTTCACGCGACGTGCGAGGGCGATATCTTCGACGATGTCGGTTCGCACGGACTCATGTCCCCCCACACGTCGATAGGCTGATCGACGGAAAGCGAACCACTGTCCATTGGCGGCCGCAAGCGAGGTTTTGCTGCTTCGCCAGACGAGCTGCAGGGGGAGAAAAGCATACAGCAGCAAATCCATAATCGGTACGATAATCGTCGCGGCTGCACCGCTGAGCTTCTGCCGAGGAAACGCCGACAGCGCATCGGCATGATATTGCTGCATTCGAGAGACCGTGTCGCTGATCGCCGTTGCCTCGGGCAGCACATCAGCATCCACGAAAAGCATACATTCGGCTTCGCTTTGCCTGGCGAGCTGATGGCAGGCCCAGTTCTTTCCGGTCCATCCATCAGGCAATGCAGCGCCCTGCAGCAGACGGATGCGCGGGTCGACCTCCGCATGCCGGCGAACGATGTCCGCCGTGCCATCGGTGGATTGATCATCCAGCACGGTGACACTGAAACACGGGTAATTCTGTCGTGAAAGCGCCGAGAGCAGATGTCCGATATTCGCTTCCTCATTGCGTGCAGGCACAAGCACCGCAATCTCCGGCGCAGCATCCTCCTTATTCATGGAAACATCCTCCATGTCCGAACCAGCTGATGCGCGCAACCACCGGACGCGGAGAAATGGTCCCGCCAGCATGTTCACGAGCACGATGCCCGCAGGGAGGAGCAGCAACAGACTGATGCCGAAGAGAAGGAATTCCATGCGTTTCAGTCCAGCGTACTGACTGGTGGATGTGAAGAACCGGTAAGCGTATCCTCATCGGGCTTTCGTTCAGCCCCTGCTTTCGCGGCGCGTCCGAAACGTGCGGTGAGCGACATGCGCAGAAGGACGGCGAGTTTGCGCCGGGTGGAAACGACGGGACGCTGCGCAAACACGTCATACTCCGCACGCTCGATCTCACCGAGAATTTCCCTGTACAGTGTCGCAGCGGCGCGCACCGCCGCGCGTCCCTGCCTGTCAAGCAGGGGAATGCCCTGTTCCGCGTACTCGAAATACGAGTGCGCGCGTTCAACCTGCGCCTGTATGAAACGGCGCATTTTCTCGCTGTTCCTGCGTTCGGCAATATCTTCTTCGCCCAAACCGTATTCCCGCAATTCGTCGAGCGGCAGGTAGATCTTGCGGCGCATCGTCCAGTCCTCATCCACATCACGCAATATGTTCGTCAGCTGCATGGCGATACCGAGTGCCTCGGCATAAGGGAAGGCACTGCTGTCGCGGTAGCCGAACACATAGGTCATCATCAGTCCCACAACGGATGCGACATGATAGCAGAACTGCCGCAGCTGCGGAAAGCGCTCGTAACGATCATAGGTGAGATCCATTTCCACCCCGTCAATCAGTTCGAGCGGAAGCTGCAGGGGAATGTCGTAGCGATGCAGCACTTCAACGAAGAGACCGAGTACGGGGTGCTGCGATTCCCCCGTCTTCCAGGCTGTGATCAGCTCGTCACGCCAGTGATCGAGCTCACGCTGTATACGCTTCGCATCTCGCTCCCGGGGTGCATCGACGATGTTGTCCGTATGCCGGCAGAAGGCGTACACGGCGTACACATCGCTCCTTCGTGAAGGCGACATGAATTGCGTGGCGAGGAAAAAACTCTTGGAATACGTGCGGGTCAGAAGGCGTGCATATGCCAGCGCGGGACCCCGGCTCAGTTCAGCGTCGGCATTGGGTGATGTCACCTGTTGCTTCATGGCTGTTCTCCGTCTCAGTCTGTCTGTATCCTGTCATTTTCACACGGCCGTTTTTCGGCGGCGCTGAAGCCACTCGTAAAGTGCGATGGTGGGAGTCAGCAGTGAAAACATGTATGCAATATCCTCGATAGGAATGGTCCAGAGTCGAACACCGATGATGGCTTCCGGTGCATAGCGCACCACGGGCAGGGAAGTCAGCACACCATTCACGACGAAAAACAGTGGCAGCATGACAAGGAAGAACATCCAGAATCTCCGCGTCAGTAAAAGCCGCGTCTTGAGGATGATCAAATCCAGCAGTGTCGCAAGCACTGCTGCCGCTATCGCCATGGTCGTGTACGTCATCGGCGTTTTATCAGATAACCTACGGTATCCCATACCAGTATCGAAGCCAACGGAACGACGATGAAGAAAAGGACTTCCTCAATGGGCAAGTTCACGAGCGTAAGTCCCGTCGTGAACCGGGAAGAGAAACTCCAGTGTCCCGCCGCTGTCGCAAAGACATCCCACACGACGAAAGGCACGGCGACAATCAGAGTCGCAGCCAGTGCTGACCCCCTGTGTTTCGCAAGGGGGAGATTGACGTCCCGCGCTTTCAGCACAACCGGAAGCAGCGTCAGGAACATCAGCAGTGCGTACGTGTACGGTGCTAGCATGTGATACCCGGTGTTTGCATACCGGGAATGACAGGGTACGTAATTTTAGAAGCAACAATCCGACACAGACATAACCCACGACATGGACGAAAAATTCCACGATGCTCTCCCCCGCCACCAAAAAAAAAGCCGGAGAGTCCAGTGACTCTCCGGCGCGACGCTTCATACAGATGCGTCTGAAGTGCGACTATTCGTCAATGATTGCATCCGACGGGCACACGTCGATGCAGGTCGGGGTATCGGAGAATCCTTCGCACATGGTGCAGAGTTCGGGAACGCTGAAGGTGTACTCTTCGCTCATCGGCGGACGAGTTTCACCGTTCACTTCGTAGGATTCGCCGGCATCGAAAATAGCATTGCTGGGACATTCGTCAATGCATGCTGCGCAGTTGATGCAATCATCAGTGATTACGATCATTTCAGGTACCTTTCTGTAAGATGAAACGATAAATGCACGGTGCACATCGTGCTTCTTCAAAAATAGAGAGGAAGATATTGAGAAGCAATGCACCAGAATATCTCCATTACAGAGAATTTTTGTCGTGAACTGAGTGCAAGTTTATGATTTTTCAGGACTAAAAGTAAAAATCTCCCTGCAGATACAGTGACGAGGGGTAGTACCAGTACTCATCGAGCGCTTCACCCCATGGCAGGAGCATCCCTGCTGTCAGCGAAGAATTATCTGAAGTCGACCAGGTAGCGTTCAGGCTGATGTAACCGCTGCCGTCTCCGAGTCCGGTACTTCCTCCAAAACTGGCGACCACGAGCGGATGCAGCTTGTAGGTACCCCCGAGATACATGTAATCGCGTCCGAGGTTGAGAATCTCACCGCGAAAGAGTCGCAGAACATCGTACTTGCCCGGCGAGGCGGCACCTTCGCCATTGTGCAGGTACTCGGTGACGAGATAGAGCTTCGAGGTGAGCTGATAGTCCGCACCGAGAATGAAACGCACGTAGGCATCGGTTTCATCCTGCACGCCGGAGTATATGAACTCGCCGCGCACACCGGCATCGAAGAGGTTTCCGGCAAAATCACCACCGAATACGGGACGATCATCGAACCAGCCACCCATGGCGGACAGGTCGAACTCGTCGACATTCGAGCGGAAACGCATGGCGTAATTTCCCGCCTTGTGCTTCTTCGGATTGACGACGAACTGCAGGTCCGTGAAATTGCCGATATAGTATTTGAACGACAACGCATCCGCGCCGTCCTTCTCTATTTTATCGAAACTGAGAGGGTTGATGGGATTGAACAGGTCGGTCGGATTCCAGATGCGTCCCGTGCCCCAGGAGATGCGCTGCCGTCCGGCAATGATGCTGCCCCAAACGAAATTCTGCCGGAAGTACAGCCGGTCGACAAAATGCTGTAGCTGCACATGTTCCTTGTCTACGGGACGCCATCGCAGGTCAACCACCTGTCTGCCGGCCATGTCCGCTCCCTCTTCGAACAGGAGATTCTGTGAGCTGACGGCCAGTGTCATTTCATGTTCGAGGGAAAGACTGGCGCCTTCCCACATGCGAAGGATGGGACGCAGGCGGAGCCGCGTGAGATTGAGGCTCATGTTTCTGTCGGCAGGAAATGCAGCGGGCACGACGCCGAATACTTCCGAATAATCCGGCAGACGCTGATACATGGGCAGGTCCACCACGTACCCGGAAAACTCCAGCTCCGGCTGTGCGACGAGTGCCCCCGGAAGCAGGAAGATCAGGGCACCACAGCATACGGCGAGCATCTTCATGCCTGTTCGAAACAGCATTCCCTTCTCCATCAGTCGTCCGATTTCACAATCTCATCCCGCTCGATCATACCATCCGTCAAGATGATAAGCCTGCGGGCCCGGTCGATGACCTGCTGATCGTGTGAGGAAAAAATGAACGTGAGGTTGTGCTCGCGGTTCATGCGCTCCATAAGGTCGAGCAGGTTGGCTCCGGTCTCGGAGTCCAGGTTGGCCGTCGGTTCGTCCGCCAGGATGATGGAAGGATTGTTGACGATGGCCCGTGCGACAGCAACACGCTGCTGTTGTCCGCCGCTCATCTCGTTGGGACGCTTGTCCGCCAGCTCTTCAATACTCAATTCCCGCATGACCTCGCGTGCCCGTTCGCGGCGCTGCTCCTGCTCGATGCCGAGCAGCATCATGGTGAACTCGATATTCTCCATCGCGGTCAGCACCGGAATGAGATTATACGCCTGGAATACGAAGCCCAGTTTTTCGAGACGAAACGCGGATATTTCATCACGCGCCTTGTCACCGACGTTCTCCTTCTCCAGGAAGACCTTCCCTTTTGTGGCCTGATCGAGCGCGCCCATGATATTGAGCAACGTGGTTTTCCCGGAGCCTGAGGGACCCGCTATCACGGTAAATTCCCCCTGCGAGATACTGAGATCGATGCCGCGCAGGGCGTGCACGGGCACGCCGTTATCAGAATATGTTTTTTCTACCTTCTCGAGTCGAATGACTTCCATGATATGGTCCAGATATTGCGTTGCGTAAAATCAGTGTTAGACGTATCGGATTGCGGTGACCGGCTGCAGACGCATCGCGCGCCAGGCCGGGTATACGGCGCCGAGCACCGTCGTGAGTGGAATGATTACGATGACGTTGAGAATCGTATCGATCGTCAGGCGCGGATAAATCACGGCACCGACGCCGAAGGATGTGAGTCCCTCCGAGAACACACTGAAATCGATTCCCACGCTCGAGAAGATCAGCAGCAGGCCCGTCCCGAGCAGCAGTCCCGCTCCCGTGCCTATCACGCCGAGCGTGCCCGCCTCGATAAGCACCATGTAGAAGATGCGGCTGACTCGCATGCCGATGGCCATGAGCACGCCGAATTCATTGATGCGTTCAAAGACGGACATCAACATGGTGTTCACGATGCCGAAGATCATGGCGAGCGCAATGATCAGGTAGACGACGTACATCATGGTTTTGTACATGTCGACCTGGGAAACAAGAATCGGCAGCAGATCGATATAGGTGAGAACTTCATACTTGTCCCCGAGTTTGTGTCGCAGCTCCGCGGCGACATCTTCCACCTTGTTGATGTCGCTGACGATGACCGCATATTCGAGCGTCCGGTCTCCCAGCTCCAGCATATTGCGCGCATCCGAGATGGAGGTGAACATGTACGACTTGTCGAACTCCGAGCTCACGGTTTCAAAAATCCCGGTGACACGATACAGCTCGGAACCAACATCACCGCTCAGCGCGGAAGCCATACCCACGACCTTGTCTCCGAGTCCGACCTTGAGTTTGTCCGCCAGTCTGCGTCCAATCACCACTTCATGCGCTGCACCGGTGAGATACGTACCCTCGATGATGGATCGCTTGATTGTGGTGACATCCTTTTCCTGTTGCGGATTCACTCCGACGATGATGCCGCCCGAGGAGTTCAATGCGCTGCTCAGAAGACCAAAGCTGAGCACGCGCGGACTCCAGTGCTTTATCCCTTGCGTGGATGCAAGCACATTTTCAACTTTTGAATTACTTGGAATCGCGTTTTGAATGACACGGTTGTCGTTGAATCCCTTTGAATGAATCTGTATATGGGAGACGTGGGATCCGATGGAGTTTTCAAGCATCTGCCGGATCATGCCGATTGAGAGTCCATCATTGAACATCACGGCAGTGATGCCAACGATGATGGAAGTCAGCACGATCACGGAGCGGCGCTTGTTCCGCCAGAGATTTCTCCAGGCAATGGTGAGCAGCATCTCAGGTGTACCTTATTCCTTTAAGTGGTTCGAGCGTGAAGACACGATAGAGTGGATACAGTGCGGCAAGCAGGGATATGGAAAGAATGGCGATCGAGGTATTGAACATGCTCGATGGCAGGACAATGCTCGGCATGACCGGCAGCCATCCGTATTCTTCCGTCATCGCGGCGTAATCGCCGGTCAGGGTGATCGGATTGGCCTCGAGGTACATGTTTATCCCCAGCGCCAGAATGTTGCCGATAATGATACCTATCAGCAGCATGTATACCGTTTCGATCAGAACGAGCGTCACCAGCTGCCGTTGTGGCATACCGATGGAGAGCAGGATGCCGAATTCCCTGAAGCGCTCGGTGACAGACATAAGCACTGTATTCAGTATGCCGAAGGCAACGATAACGATCAGGATGGCAAGCATGAGCATGCCACTGTAGTTATCGAGTTCTATCCCCTGTTTCATGTCGGGCATCACCTCTTCCCACGGGAGCACGCTCACCTTGCTCGTATCCAGGCGTGCATTCAAATCCTCGGAGACATCGTCGATGTCGTGAAGGTCATGCAGGGCAATGGCGACCACTGACACGCGGCCGTGCATGGTGACCAGCTGCTGCAGATTGTCTATCCCCATAAACACGGCTGCGCGGTCAAAATCCTGCATGCCCGTGCGCACACTGCCCACGATGCGGTATTTCATATTTCCCAGCGCCCCGTCATATCCCTGCGAAAGGATGACGACAGTATCGCCGACATCCGCATTGAGATTTTTCAGCAGTGTTCGTCCGAGCACAATTTCATACGCCTTCGCGGAGGCGATCATGCGTCCTGCATTGATCTTATCCGCCATGCGCGTCACGTTGCGCTCCACTGCCGGATCAATCCCGAAAAGTGCGGCGCCGAGCGAATTCTGTTTGAAGCTGATCAGTCCATCGCCATACACCCGCGGCGCAAAGCCGCGAACCCGATCGTCATTTTCCAGCTCCTGACGCATCTCCTTCGTGAAGAAGAAGCTGCGGTGGAGGGACGGGTTATCTTTGAATTCCGGATTCTGCAGCTGAATGTAGCCGGAAAAGAGGTTCAGCGCCCAGCTGATATTCTGATCGTATGTCCCAAGCTGTATGCCGCGCATGACAAGCGACAGCAGGGTGGCGAAGACGATGGCGGAAATCGTGATCAGCGTTCTTCGACGATTGCGCCAGAGGTTGCGCCAGGCAAGCTTTGTGAGGAGTCTCACGCTCAGTTCCCCCGTTCCAGTTCACGGAAAGAGAATATGCGGTCAGGGATGTCGGCGTTGAAATCGACTTTATCGATGATGAATTCCGTCTTGTGCCCCTCTTTCACCTTGTTGTACATGGTCCACTTCGCAGGGATTTTCCGATCATCCATGGTTTTGTAATCGGAGTAAACCATGTAGCGCACCAGGGTTCCCTTTTCATCGTAGTACTGGACGATGGCGGGAAGATAATCTGCCTTTCGGACCCAGGTATACAGCTTTCCCCAGACAACGGGGGCGTCCGGTTTCGGTGTGGATGCAATTTTCCAGCAATCCTCCCCATGAATTTTCTCCTCCTGCAGGAGTTTGTGCGTGTAGTCATCACTGACGTCGGATTCGCGGGCGAGATCGTCGTTGGTGAAATCCGAACCGTTCCAGGACTGCAGCATCATCGACGGAGGAATTTTAATCGTGGTTTCCGTCGTCCGCAGATAATTCCACATTTCATTGCCGATTTTCAGCCATTTGTTTCCCGCTTCCTTCACCGGCGCAATGGTCTTGATAAGTGCTTTGTCATTCTCGCCATCCCACCAGTACTCCATTTTCATGCTGCGCTCGTATTCCGGGGTGACGACGTTCATTTCGTATGTCCCGCGGCTGGTCTTTCCCTGCAGCAGGTTTTCGGCCTTGTCGATGATTTCGTCCGCCGTCTGTGCCTGAAGCACCTGGCTTGCGACAAGCACAAGGATGAGGATCATTACATGCTTCATTTCTTATCCTTCTTTTGATGCCATCTGTTCAACAATCCCTTGTATTCGGACTCGAAGAACATCATCAGTGCCCTGATTTCCTCGAGTCGCGCAACTCCCTTTTTATCCTTCGGGTTCATTACTTGTTTCCCGCGCTCCATGAGCTGAATGAACAGCTTGATACTCGCGAGCTCGGCGTGCAACAGTGATTCCGCTCCTGACGCGGAGTAGAAATGGCGGCGGTCGCCCCGTACCGTGACGCGCTTGATGAATCCCACGCGTTCGAGCATGCGCACCATGGTGCTGACCGAGCCCCTGCTCGCATGCACTTCTTCCATCAGTTCTTCGCTCGAGAGCTGTTCTTTCTCCGTTGTGAGTAGCACACCCCAGATGCGTCCCCCCATCCGCGGCAGTCCGAACGTCTGCTCACAGGTGCGTGCCATGTCCTCAATGAATTCTCGTTTTATGTCGTCTTTGTTTTTGCTCATTTCCTTACCTCGAATGCCTACGCGCAGTCAATATAAAAGTTTCACTGTTTTCAGTCAATTCTGAAATTACTGTAAACACAAGATTTTTCTTGCGCGATTCCTTCACACTGCGGATATTGCCATAGTCCTTTCTCACATAGCGTATCCATGGCCCGAAAACAGAAATCTTCTTCCCAGAGCTGGCTGCCCGCGATATTGATCGCAGTGGGCGCGATTTTGCTGTTCGGGAATCTTCAGCTGTTCAGTTTCGGCTGGGTGTTTGAGATGGTGCTCAATTTCTGGCCGCTCATTGTCGTGGCGATGGGGGTTTCGCGCATTGTCTCGGGGAAGTCAAAGGATTTTGCCGGGGGACTGCAGCTGATCGCCGTTGGCGTCTTCCTTCAGATACTCGTGTTCGGCTGGCTGCCGGGGAATCTCCTGTCGTACTGGCCGTATGCGATGGTCATCCTGGGACTCTGGCTGATCTTCATCCAGCCCAAGAAGAAGCGGCTCGAACGAACACGGACGGATGATCGCCTCCAGGTGAGCGAGATCCTTCATGATGCGCATTACACGGTGGAGAGCGACAGCTTTGAGGGGGGACGCCTGACCGCCGTACTCGCTCATCTCGACTGTGATCTCACGCGGTGCGATGCGTCCCCCGTCACCATGAAACTTCATGCGGCCATATACGGCAGCGCGGTCACGCTGTTCATTCCCGAGTCGTGGCATGTCACGCTGCAGATGAGCAGCAGCATGGGCGAGGCGCGCGACAGGCGCGTGCTGGGGAATCCACCCGGAGTGCAGCACACGGAGAAATTGATCATATCCGGATCCATTCTTGCAGGAAAACTCGAACTGAGGGATGTGGAGGAGTTGCAGGGTGAGAATGCTGCAGGGAAGGATGAGGAAGAATCCGGCAACGGGGAGAATTCGAAAAGCGAACAGGAAGGGGCGTAGCGCAGAGGGAGACCCGGGGACGCGCAGAGGGAAACGTAGGGAGGATCAGTGTTCCCTGGTGACGGAACGGCGGTAATAGGTCTGCGCGTCGTAAGCGGTGACGAGTCCGACCGCGCGCTTGCTGCCATCGGCATCCAGCACGGGAAGCACACTCCACCCGTAATCGTCGAAGAGTTTCAGAATGACATCCAGCGTGGTGTGTTCGAACACGGGTTTGATAGACATCACCATCACGTCTGCGGCCACGAGTCCCTGTACCAGCTCGCGCTCGGCGATAAAGGAACGGACGTCCTCGAATTCTATGAGTCCGAGATACCGCTGATCCGCGTCAAGCACGAGAACGGCGTCGTGACGGGTCTGCTCGAAGATCACGAGAATATCCCGTATCGGGGTGCTCGTTGTCACATGCGCCACGCCGCGTTCGACGATCTGGTCGATGGTAATGGAATTGAGCAGCGGTACATAGGCGAAGGAACCGATATGTGTGCCGGGTTTGCTGATGGACCAGGAGTATATGGAATTGCGCAGAAAACGCTGTGCGATAACCGTTGCCACGATGGCAGTAAGCATGGCGGGCAGAACAATGGAGTAGTCGTTCGAGATCTCGATGAGAATGAGAATGCCCGTCAGCGGCGCGTGCATTGTTCCCGCCAGTATGGCGCCCATGCCCGACAGCGCATACGCCGTGGGTGTATGGACGAGGTTGGGGAAGAGCAGCATCATGAGCATGCCGAACACCGCGCCGACCATCGCGCCGCTTTTCAAAGCCGGGGCGAACACGCCGCCGGTACCGCCGCTGCCGGTCGTGACAGCGTTGTGCCAGGGCTTGAGGAAAGCGACGACCAGCATCAACCAGATGGGCAGGCTCGCATGCAGGGCTTCGTTGACCGGCGTGTATGTCTGCTCCATCATCGACGGAAGGAAGAGAATGAGGATACCGGCCAGCAGTCCACCGACGGCGGGACGAAAGACTTCGGCCACACGGAGGTTCTCGTGACTGAATTTTTCCACGAAAATGATGACGCGTGTGAAGTATGCCGACATGAGTCCCATGATCACGCCGAGCAGAGCGAAGAGCAGATACTCAGGCAGTGCGATGGAGAAACCGGAAGGTGCATTGACGAGAGTGAAACTACCGTACACGTTGCGTGTGATCGCTGTCGCGGCCACCGCGGATACCACGACGGGAGTAAATGTCTTGAGGCGGAAATCCCCGAGGATGACTTCGAGGACGAACATGACACCACCCATCGGGGCGTTGAAAATCCCGCTGATACCCGCCGCAGCGCCACAGGCGATAAGCGTGCGGCTCTGGTCGCGCGTGAGACGGAAGATGTTGGCAATGCTGATACCAACCGCCGCACCGACATGGATGATGGGGCCTTCCCGTCCGCCACCGCCGCCCGATCCGATCGACAGCGCACCGGTGAGCAGTTTTTGCAGAATGACGCGGCGCTGAATACGTCCACGACTGAAACGCGATGCGAGAATGACCTCGGGCACCCCGTGTCCGGGCTTGGCCTTGAACACATAGGTTTGCAGCAATCCCACACCGAGTCCGCCTGCGGCCGGAATCAGCGGAATCAGCAGATACTGCCAGTATTGATTGGAGTGGGAAAGATCGAACAGCTCCTGGAAATGCTCCCCTGCGAATTCCACGGTCCAGTTGAACAGCAGAATGACGCCACCGGTTGCGACGCCGATGCCCGCGGCAATAAGAATGAGCACGGATTCACTTCGTGTGAAGCGAATCAGTGTTTTGCTCAGTTCTTTCGGCTGCGCGAAATAGAGGCGGCGGAACTGCGCCTGTAAGCGGGGTATGAGTTTCTCAAGAAACTGCATAGCCATGCAAATTACGCAGCAGCGACGTCAGAACAAAAAACGCCGTCAGCGAACATACAGCATGGATCGTGTAACCACCAGGTCGCCGCTGCGCAGCACGGCATGATACACGCCGGCGGGAAGCTGCTCCGCGTTGAAGCGGAGCCGGTGCTCACCCTCGGGAAGCTGTCCGTCATAAAGGCGCTGTGTTCTCCGGCCCTGGCTGTCGAGCACATCGAGCGTAAACTGCCGCCCGTCGTATTTCCGCGGAATGCGGAACACGATATGGGTCTCAGAGCCATTGTCGGTGGTGAAGGGATTCGGTGCGTTCTCGACTTCGACCTGCGGTTCGACACGGCGCAGGATGAATTCACAGTTGCCGTCCTGCAGCACGTGGATTTCAGGCAGAGTACTATCGGCGGGACAGCAGCGCTGCCAGAGCTCACCGTACTCGATCGATACTCCTATCGAACGTACTTCCTTCCCTTCATTCGGACCAATACGCAGATATGCGACGACACCGCCGGTATCCGCGGGAAATACCGGTGTCACGATGTGCATTTCGATCAACTCACCATCCCGGGTCCATTCCATTGCGTCTTCCGCAAACAGGTTGCCCGGAAGGATGTCGAGGTTTTCGATGCCGGGAGGGACATTGATGGCAACGTTCGCTGTCAGTGGCAGGTTCAGATCAAGTCCATGCGCCACCCGAATCGGTATCATAACCTGCTGATCGGCTGCGAGGGTGGGCACGGAGTCCAACGCAAGCGCCAGAGGCTGATAGCACTGGCAGATAAGCGTGCTGTCGGGTATGGTGGTGAAGTTCGTGGGACATCCGGCGAGGTCGATATCCGTGATGTACAGTCCCACCTTGCGACTGCTGTCAGACAGCAGCGCTTTGATGGAAAAGCCAACCAGCCTGTTTGTCGTGAACGGCGGCGTAATGTTCTCCAGCGTGAAGCGCATCTGTCCCCTGCCGATTTTCTGCATTTGCACAAGCTGATTCTGCACCACGGTACCGAGTGTGAACGGCAGGGTCGGAATTTCCACGAGGTCCTGGTTGTAGTGCAGCGTGAAAGACATTGTCAGCGACAGCTCCGTATTTGGAGGAGGCGCAATCTCGATATACCCGCGGCTCGTGGCGGTCAGGTTCAATTCGTCGGGAACGTCGACACGAAGCGTGGTTTCGAGGGCACGTCCGGGACTGACCAGCTCGGCGAGATCCTGTGCGGTTTCACCGCCTTCGGAAACGGTAAGCAGCAGTGAGCGAAGGGTGTCGGCGCAGTCAGCGGATTCATACTCCGCGATGCAGCAGGGCTCGGTGATGATATCCGCAATTTTCTTGTAGACCGCCGTCAGTTCACTTGGACGCTCGACGATGAAGAACACGCCGCCGGTTTCCACAGCCATGCGTTTCATGACATCCTCCACATCCTTCGTGTCTACCGGAATGGCGAATGCCACCGTATGCAGCGTGGCATCGATGGAGTTTGCATACGCGATGGTTTCATCCAGCGTATGGGTAGAGCGATTATCCTCACCATCCGTCAGCACCACGGCATGTCTGTTTCCGTTCTGATTTTCGAGCAATTGACAGGCACGGTACGTTGCGCTGAAAATGGCCGTTCCGCCGCTCGCGACCATGTTGTCGAGCACCGCCTTGAGCTGAAGCTTGTTTGTCGTGAATCCCTGCTGCACGACAATGTTTTGTCCGAACGTCACGATCGCTGCTACATCGTTGGGTCCGAGACTGTCGACAAGAATTTTTGCCGCTTCCACGAGCTTCGGCAACGCGGAGAAAATCGAACCACTGTTGTCGAGAACGAGGACGACAGAGTTGATCTTATCCGGATCGGGGCAGCGGATGATCAGATCGCGCTGCTCACCGTTCTCGAGAAGTGAAATGTTCTCCGGCAGCAGTCCTTTCACGATTTCGCCATCCCTGCGTACACAGGCCTTGAAGGTCACACGCGGGAGGGTGCTGAAATCCACTTCATTAATGGTCACATCGAGGGGCTGTGCGAGAAGTGACGGGTCGGAGAACGAAAACAGCAGTACGGAAAGCAGGGCCGCTTTCAGAAACATCGCTCTCAACATCTTCATGAGCTATATAAACGTATATGGATGAACCTGAACTGTTCATCCATACTAGTGGAAACTGTCCTGTGGTGCAAGACTAAAATGATGGGAATTTTCTCCCTCTTGCCGTGTCCATAGAGCGGCTGGCCTGATACATATCCCGGTGACGATACGACGCAGCCGGGTCCTTTTCACGGGGTTGCATGGAATGTGCAGCTACATTCAATGAAGGAGGAGTCCATCATGAGGATTCGACACCTGTCAGGCATGCTGTTACTGCTGATACTCAGCGCATTGCCGATTCATGCACAGCAATACGATGATTTCGAAAATCCCACACTGGAGAAGGAATGGACGGTGTTCCGTGAAGTCCCGGACCACTGGCGGCTTCTGGAGGGCCTGCTGGAAATCACAACACAGCGCGGCGCACTCAATGGCACCATGTTCAACAATGTACATAACATGTTCCTGCAGGACGTCCCTTCGACCGGAAACATCGTTCTCGAAACCCAGCTCTATTTTTCCCCGGATTACCTCTATCACAACGCCGGGTTGCTGTACTATATCGACGATGATAATTACATCCGGGTTTCCCGGGGCATCAAACCCGACACGAACGGGGTATGGCTGGAATGGGAAGTGGACGGAGAAACACATTTTCACAGCGTGTTCGGTGTGGTCGTGGATACCGTGTTTCTCAAACTCGAACGAACACGCGGCGTGTTCACCGCATACTATGCGACGGAACGAAACTCCTGGCAGGAGATTGCTTCGGAAAGCATCAGCTTTCCTGATGGAACGCCCATGGCGGGACTGCAGGCAGCTAACGGAGAGGGTCTGGTGGCGGAGGGAGATGATATTCCGGCACGCTTTGAATATTTCGGTGCCAATCCACTGGCGGTGGAAGACGCCGCAGGCTATCCCGCTTCCCTGACCGTACAGGGCAGCTGGCCGGAACCGGCTGTGGCAGGACAATCCCTGACTGTTTCCCTCAGCCTCGTGAAGGCAAGCGAAGTGCACTGGAAGCTCACGGATCTTCTGGGACGCGAAGTCCTTGCGTCCCGCAGTGCAGGCAGGTATGCTGCCGGACTGCAGACGATCCAATGTGCGATAGGCGATGTGCCACCCGGCATATATTTCATGCATGTAATGGCTGCACACAGCCGGGTGGTGCAGCGCATACTGCTCACACGCTGAATCGAAGCACAGCGACGGCAGAAAAAAGGCGGGAGCAATCCCGCCTTCCTTGTTTCATATGCGCAGCCATTGTAAGCGCGCAGTCTGCTCATCGTCTGAGCGTCACTTGTTCTCTTCCGCTTTTTTCTTTTCCGCTCGCAGGCGTTTCAGCTCTTCCTCAAGCGATTTTCGTTCTGCCTCGAGCCGCTGCTGTTCTTCATGCAGCATGTCGCGGGCGCGGCGCAGCTCTTCGCTCTCCTGTTCAAGCTGCTCTCCGCTTTTCGTCGCGTCGTAGTGATCCTCATCGCGGCGCAGACGAAACTCCACCGGAATGCTGACGCGGGAGGCGACGTTTGTACCCTCTCTGCGCGCCGCCTTGTATATCCCCCGGCGTACCGCGCGCAGCGCGATGCTGTCAAGCACCGCATGGCCTGAACTTTCTCGCAATTCACCGTACGCAGGCGCCCCCTTCGCGTCAATCCAGACTGCAACGATGCTCACACCCTCAATGCGCTGCCGCATCGCCCAATCGGGATATTCAACCTCCAGCGGTTCCAGCAGCCGAACGGCTTCTTCCGTCGGCGCCTGGGGCTGATCGAATTCCGCTGGACGCGTACCGAAGCGCTGCGCTTCCGTCGGCAGCGCTTTTCGAGACGGGTTTTCCTGCGGCAGGGTTTCCTGCGGCAGGGTTTCCTGCACCTGGGACAGTATTGAAGGTGCAATCCCGATGAGGAAAATGAGGGAGAAAAAAACGCCCCTGTGAAAAACGCAGGGGCGGCAAATATCGATGCGCATGCGCATATCCTTTCCGCTTATCAGCAGTATGGCGCCTGGGTGGGACTGGCGAGTTCCACCGAAACGATTTCGGGGAAACGGCGGCGGAGGATTGCTTCCACCCCGCCCTTCAGCGTCATCTGCGCTGAGGGACAGGTGCCGCAGGCCCCCGCGAGCTCTACATAGACGACATTGTCTTTCATTTCTACAAAGTTGATCTGTCCACCGTCCGATTCGATGTAGGGACGGATCTGCACGTTGATAACTTCTTCAATCTGTGCTTCGAGTGTTGCCTGTTCTGACATTCTTGCTCCGGTGTAAAACGGTAAATACCATCGGGTCAAAAAGTACAAAATTTGTCTTTTTGCAGCAATGGCTTTCGGATGCCCCCATCCTGTATCCGCCGGAGAGGTTGTCATGTATTGCATTTCCCGGCGCACGGGGCTAAGTTGTCTTTCTTTCTGGGCCCTTAGCTCAGTTGGTTAGAGCGGTGGACTCATAATCCATTGGTCGCAGGTTCAAGTCCTGCAGGGCCCACTTACTGCTCCCAAGCTCTTGGAAGCAGTGAATGCGCGAATGGGCCGTTCCTTCCGGAGCGGCCCATTCTTTTTCAAAATATGCAGAATGTGCATAATGAACGACCTGGAATTATGCAGAAACTGCATATCGTCAGCACCGGAAATATGCAGTTTCTGCATAATTCATCCGCGGATTGGCGGAGGGAAAGGGGAAAATCAGTTTTCGGGTGGAACGTAGTCTACGCCGGCAACTTCCCCGCCGTCGTCGAGGTTGAAGAATGCGAGAATCTGCTTGTTGAGAAACTCATCCGTCGCAGGATCCATGAGGTTGAGACGGTACTCGTTGATGAGCATGATCTGCATTTTTATCCACTCGTCCCAGCAGTCCTGGCAGGCGTTCGCAAGCAACTTTTCGCGGACTTCGCCCCTATAAAAGGCCGTCTTCTGTACGGCTTCCTTTTCCTGACTGCAGCGGGAGCATGTGATGACAGACAATGGTTGTCTCCTTTCATTGATGTTCGTCCCTTAAAACTACGCAACTGCCGCACGAGTCCAAAACCCGGCATGGGCAAAACCCTTCACCCTCATTCCCCACACGTCCTCATTCAAATTCCAGCTCGGCGCCGGTCTCACCTTCGCCCGCGTTTCTCGCTCAACGTATGTCCACCCCGCAACGTATGTCCGCCCCGCAGCGTATGTCCGCCCCACAGCGCATGCCTTACCCTCAACGCGGGTCCTCCTTCGGTTTCATTTTCCTGGGAGGATACTGCTCGATGGGCTGCGGTTCGGGACGATTGGGTGGATGCACGGGCAGCGTGATGATGAGGGAGTCGGGAATCTGCAGGCTGCTGTCGGGGGTACCGCCGCGCTCTTCGTCGAGTTCGCCGGTGCTTCGGACATTGCCGAGCGTTTCGCCAGCGGGAATATCGGGCTTGCGTTCGTCGTACAGTGCGAACCAGGGATATCCATATGTGGTATAGGTCTCCGCATCGATCGGCGTGGAGGGCGGCGTCATACCGGTGATGGCGGCGAAGTATTCACTGTCGACGATGTACAGTACAATCTCCACAGCCGCTTCCTTCTCCCATGTCCGTAATCCGTAAGCATCCGGATACACTTTCTGCTTCATGCGTCCCCCGGCTCCCATGCCCAGGGACGATTTCCGTACGCCCCCTCGTGCTGAAGCTGCCATTGCCGGGGCGTCCACTTCCTGCACTCTGCCACGGTCATACGCGAAAGGCGCTGATTCAGGGAATCGTCCCGGACGCGGTTCATAGACCGCGATTCGCAGCGCTTCTTCGCTTTCTGCGCCTGTCACCTGCGCTTCCACCGAGTAACCGCTTCCCTTCGCGACGGCGACGAACTGCCGGATAACCCCGTCCTCGGTCTTGATGCCGTCGAGCCACGGCTGATTCGGAACGACGAGGTAGTTCTGCGGATCATCCTGCAAACCATGATCCCAGGTGTTCCCGGTCAACGCATCGATACGTCCGAGTCCGACCTGCACCGCATTTGGTTTCCACGCTGCGGCGTCAAACTCAATCCACATGGCTTCGCGGCGGTACATGGGCAGGAAAAAGGCGTTCTCGCGCTGCCAGTGTGCCGGAATGCGATCCGTGTAATCTTCGACGCGGTAAAGCGGGAAAGCACCGAGTCCGGGTGGCAACGGATATTTCTTCCCATCATCGGGAATGCGCAGCGTGCGCTGAAAGCGCATGCTGAACCTGTTATTGAAATGCAGCGCATTTCCGCGGAGCTGAGGGTATATCATTGCACTATCTTCGGCAATACGCAGGGAATCGTCCTTACCGGGTCCCTCCTCGGCCGACACGAATGAAAATGCACCGTCACCGGGAAAAGAAACGCATGCAAGAATACTCCCCGCGAGTAAAAAAGTCAGGAGCTGTGTCATGAGTCCGTACCGGTTTCCTGGAACAAGATGCTTTCTACGACGCACAGGCGGGACCGGTTCCTTCCCGCGGGACAAAAAAAATCCCGTCTCCTTGGGAGACGGGAAATCTTCAGAGAAAGTGAGTTTTATGGTCCGACACGCCGGCTCAATGATTTAACATCGGCTTGCCGGAAGGAAAAATTCATGTGTCGGGCCATGCGGATGGTGTCAATCTGTGCATCGCGACCCTTGGGAAGATGGGAATGGTGCACTTTATTGAGCAGGCCGATGGCGTGGACAGTGAATCTTTCGGACAACGGTAACGCAACTCTCCTCATAGAGGTCTCCAGAGTGAAACATCAGCAACACACAGTGCCCCATTATAGAGAACCTCCGGCAAAGACTCAATCCCGAATTCCATGCATGCAATAATTCCTGACCAACAATAAAAAAACGCCCTCTCGATGAAAAGAGGGCGTAAAACAGAAATTCGCAGGGAAAAATCAGCCGAGGTAGGAACGTAGCTGTTTGCTGCGTGAGGCATGGCGCAGACGGCGGATGGCTTTTTCCTTGATCTGCCGTACACGTTCACGGGTGAGATTGAATTTCTCACCGATTTCCTCGAGCGTCAGCGAAT
Source organism: bacterium (assembly GCA_020444325.1). NCBI lineage: Bacteria > bacterium. The sequence goes on along the minus strand of JAHLLD010000001.1, from coordinate 688,329 downwards.
GCTCGCGATCCAGACCGAAATACAGGCGAATCACTTCCGCCTCACGTTCGCTGAGCGTGGCCAGTGCACGACGCACCTCAACCTTCAGCGATTCAGTCATCAGCGTATTGTCCGGATTGGGCTGGCGATCATCCTGGATGACGTCAAGCAGCCTGTTGTCTTCACCCTGCGCAAAAGGCGCGTCCACCGAAATGTGGCGTCCGGAAATTTTCAGGGTGTCGGCCACTTCAAAAAGCGTCATGTCCAGCTCTTCGGCGAGTTCGCTGGCACTGGGCTCACGTTCGTAACTCTGCTCGAGCTCGCTGAACTTCTTGCCGATCTTGTTCAGTGCGCCTACGCGGTTGAGCGGAAGACGCACGATGCGCGACTGCTCGGCCAGCGCCTGCAGAATCGACTGTCTGATCCACCAGACGGCGTAAGAAATAAACTTGAAGCCGCGTGTCTCATCAAAGCGTTTGGCCGCCTTGATCAGACCCAGATTTCCTTCATTGATCAGATCACCGAGGGAAAGACCCTGGTTCTGATACTGCTTCGCCACGGAAACGACGAAACGAAGATTGGCCTTGGTAAGCTTTTCGAGTGCGGTCTGTGCACCGCCGCCCCCCGCCTTGATTTTCTTCGCCAGCTCAATTTCTTCATCCGGCGTCAGGAGGTCGACCTTGCCGATCTCCTGCAGGTATTTATCCAGGGATTGACTTTCCCGGTTGGTATACTGTTTCGATATTCTCACTCAATCACCTGACTGTGATATAGATACACATGCATGGGGTGGTTGTCTCGTCTGTCTTCCGCCAATACATACGGCGGTTCATCGCATCCTGTTCCGAAGGCGCGCCTCCGCGGAGACATGTGCCCTCTCTGTCTCAACAAGCCCTGCGTCCGTGGAATTCCCGGGTGGGGAGATCAGCCCTGTGGCTGCCGCTGCCATGAGGCGCGAGGGACGGTCCCTGCTGAAAACAGCGTCAGATGACGCTTGCAGTGGACATGACACAGCCCTTTTCCGACAGGGCGGAAAGGGCAAACTTGAATATGCAACAATTATGGAAAAGTGTCAATACGGGAATCTGCACCCTCCGCACTGTTTTGCGGATTCTTTTCAGCGGAAAATGGGGACAGGGTGCCGGGGGAAATAGCCGGACTACACGACTTTGACGCAATTACCGCCGTCGGCCACAGCGCGGTCGAGTGCCTGGCGGGCCAGTTTCAGAATATGTTCGGTGTCGGAGGACTGGCTGAGCGTACAGCCCGCGATACTGATGGATATCGAGAAATTCCCACCGCCGTGCGAAACCACGTTGGAGGAAACGTTTTTACGGATTTTCTCTCCACGCAGATAGGCATCCTCCGGAGAGGAGTGCATGAGCAGCACGCCGAAAGTCACGGCGTCGAAGCGTCCGACCACATCATAACTGCTGACGTGTTCGCGCAATGTACCGCCAATATTGTACAGCAGCTCCTCAATGCGGTTCTGACCGTGCTTCTGCACCAGTTCTTCGGGATCATCGAGTTTGACGAGGAAGAAGACGGCGCTGTCGCCACGTTCTTTGATACGGTCCTGTTCCTCACTCAGACGGCGCAGCAGAAGCGATCGACTGGAGGTCTGTGTTTCCTCATCGAGCAGCAGGTGTTTGCGGGTGTACTCATGAAGCCGTGCGTTCTCGATGGCATTGGCTGCGTGGCCTGCAATGCGCCGGAGAATGGCCAGGTCCTGCTCGGCATACTGATGGTTTTCCCGATACTCGACGAGCAGCAATCCGTAATACGCACGCGTCGTGACCATGGGGACGGCGCACAGCTGACCGAAGGAATTTATGGCTTCCTTTTCATGAAAACGGTATGCCGGAGGTGCCGGAGCATCGAGTATGCGTCCGTCAACACCGTCGAGTGCGGATTTGAGGACGGACCCGCCCATATCAACCGTCACTCCTTCGGAGATATACGGAAGGTTGGCTGCCTTGGCGAGACTTTTCACGACGACCCAGGATTTCCGTTCCGGACTGTGCAGCACGACGGCGATATAGTCCCAGTCCATGATTTCACTCGCTGCTTTCGCGGCGACGTTTGCAATACCGTAGGCGTCAAGATTGTTCTTGATGCCTTCATGCAGATGATCGAGCACACCGAGCATGCGGGCATCGGCGGCGAGATCGAATTTCTGATTGTAGCTGCCAAGGAGGAGGTTGATCAGCGAGGTGACGCGTCCGATGGAAGCGACGGTTTCGAGTCCGAAGGCATCGGGCGCCTTGCTGTCGGCGGCGAGCACGGCGATGACGTCTCCGCCGAAATACATGGGAACGCCGACGAACGATTTGATACCTTCAACCGCATCGTAATACACGACGAGGTCGCCTTCGCTTGCGCCGGAGATATCGGAGACAATTTCGGGTTTCCCTTCATAGGCGATGCGGCTGATCAGGTCGCTGCCCAGGTTGAGCCTGCGTGCAGTCGTAAAATTTCCCGTGTCCGTGGTGAATTCCCCGATGATGATCTGCTCACGGTCGCTGTTGATCCAGAACAGTCCCACGGTATGCGCCAGCACATGCTCTTTGAGCACCTGCAGCAACTTGTTGGTCAGGAAATCGAACTCGGCGCGCGGATCATCCTGCGGAAGTGCCTCGGTATCGAAGCGGTACAGCTCCGCGGGAATGTCGGCCGGCACGTCGACCTGCGGGGCTTCCGGCATGCTGCGCTGTTCGGAAGCTGCGGCGGCATCGCGACGCGGAGCGGCATCCTCCGCAGCCCCATCCTGCGCGGCTTCTTCCCCTTTCTCTTCTTCCGCCTCATCGGCGCCAAGTGATTGCGACAGGGTCTGGTACAGCAGCACTGCGCCAAACACAAAGATCACGGCAGCGATAATGCGTATGTAGACCGGGTCGTCGAAATAAATGAAAACCGCCGCTGCTGCGAGCATGACGGCGCCGATACCGATACTGCTTTTATTCACCGCGATGTCGATGTTGTGAAGGGTTGATGGCGCATCTCAAGTAAACAGAAAAGTACGATGCGGCCTGTAGAAAGGCAAGGAAAGCAGGGGCGTATCAAGCGCTGTTCTCGCCGGATTCCTCTCCGTTTTCCTCCTCTTTCATATAGTTTCTGCCCATGACGACGTCACTGTCGGAAACTTCGCCCATTCCCAGCCGCCGGCGCAGAAGACGGATGCTTTTCCGAAGGTCCTGCATCCGGGCATCGAGACGGGCACGTTCATCGTCGGGGAGGTCGCCGCCGTATCGTTTTTCCGCCAGGCCGAACATTTCCTTTTCGAGCTGCAGCAGCAGCTCGACCTCGCCCGCGGCATGCGCTGTCCCGGTCTCCTCGGCGTCCTTGTTGTCGAGCTCCTCCGGATCCCGCTTTTTTTCTTCCGCCATGCTTTCGCGCAGAAGCTTGAGCGCATCGATTTTCTGCTGAATGGTCTCTGCATCCTCAAACCCGTAGAGCGTGGCGAGCCGCAGCGACTCCTCCGCCTCCTCGAGGCGGCCGAAAACAGCGTAGGTAAGTGCCAGGTTCGCATGCGCCACAGGGTGTCCGGGCATGAGTTCGGTGGCGAGCTGCAGGTATTCGAGCGCATTCCCCGGATCGCTGAGCCTGAGGCAGATGGCACCGAGTCCCACGAGGTGATCGGCATTCTCCGGATCGAGGCGATAGGCCTGCTCGAAGGCCTTCCGGGCGTCATCCAGCTTTCCGATGCGCCTGCAGACCACCCCGATGTTATTCCACGCAGCGGCTGAGGAGGGATTTTCCTCGAGAATGTCCTTCAGCACCGCGAGGGCCTGTGGGAAGCGCTGCAGTTCATCCTGCGCCGAGGCTAGCTTGAGCCGAAGCCGTTCCCGCTGCGCGGGATCGTCACTACCGCGGATCGCTTCCTCGAGCAGATATGCGGCACGCTCGTAATCCCCCGCTTCATATACCCTGAGGGCCTCCCGCGTCTGAGGATTGTCCATTTTTCCGCCGTGATCTTCTGCCTTGCTGGCGTCCTGCATGTCGTTGTGTGCTCCGTCGTTCCTGTACTTCCTGTTCGCAGGGAAATATACGAAATCCATGCGCGGCACCCGAAAAAATCCGTCCCTGCCGCGCTCCGCAAGTGACGGCGGGACAAGGCCAAAACGCCCGGGGCAGGAAATCGGCCGCGACGCGGGATTGCCTTTCGGCGTGCGACGAATATATTGTAGTTTCACGGTCCGACACGACAGATCTTCCGCATGCCAGACTTCATACATCTCCACAATCATTCACATTATTCCCTGCTCGACGCCGCCAGCACGATCGACAGCCTGATCGCGGCTACCGCGGAACAGAACATGCCAGCGTTCGCCCTTACGGATCACGGTGTCATGTTCGGCGCCGTCGAATTCTACAAAAAGGCGCGTAAGGCGGGCATCAAACCGATTATCGGGAATGAAATGTACATGGTGACGCGCGGTTCGCGCTTCGACCGCGACGCCAGCGAAACCCATCCCGAAGGAAAGCGGCACGGCTACAACCACCTCGTGCTGCTCGCGAAAAACGACGTAGGCTATCACAACCTGCTCAAGCTCACGACGTATGGACATACCGAGGGATTCTATTACAAACCGCGTATCGACTGGGAGCTGCTGCGCAGGCATCATGAGGGACTGATTGCGCTGACCGCCTGTGCGGGCGGTGTGGTTTCCACGTACCTGGCGGTGGGCGACTATGACTCCGCCCGTGAGGTCGCCCTGCAGTTACGCGAGCTGTTCGGGGAGGATGTCTACCTCGAGATTCAGAATCACGGTCTTGAACGCGAAGCCATCATCCGCGAGGGCATGCAGAAGCTGTCGCAGGAACTGGGTATGAAGCTCATCTGCACGAATGACATCCACTACGTGCAGCGGGATCATGACGTCGCGCACAACGTGTACCTGCACATAGCGGATGTGCGCGAGGCAGAGGATATCACGCGCCTGCGCTACGAAACGTCGGAATATTACTACAAAAGTGAGCAGGAGATGCTCGCGCTGTTCAAGGATTACCCGCAGGCAATTGAATCCACTGTCGAGGTGATGGAGAAAATCGACTTCGACCTCGAACTCGGGACCCTGCACATGCCCGAATTCCCGATTCCTGCCGAATCCAGCGCCGAAACGCTCGATCAGTACATGACGGAACTCGTTTACAAGGGCGCGGAGCAGCGGTACAAAACCCTGACGCAGGAGGCGCGCGACCGTCTTGAGTTCGAAATCGGCGTCATCACCAGCATGGGATACTCCGGGTATTTCCTCATTACGCAGGATTTCATCAACGCGGCGAAAAAGCGCGGGATACGGGTGGGTCCCGGACGCGGATCCGCCGCCGGCAGTCTCGTTGCGTACTCGCTCGGCATTACCAACGTGGATCCCCTGCGCTACGACCTGCTCTTCGAGCGCTTTCTCAATCCCGACCGCGTGTCCATGCCCGATATCGACGTGGATTTCCAGGACGACCGCCGCGAAGAGGTCATTTCCTACACGCGTGAGAAATACGGGACGGATTCCGTGTCGCAGATCGTGACGTACGGCAAGCTCAGTGCACGTGCGGTTATCAAGGATGTCGGTCGCGTGCTCGGCATTCCCCTGAACATTGTCGAATCGATCACCAAGCATATCCCGGTGAAAATGGGGAAAGTCGAACCCCTGCGCTACGCCTTCGGTCTCGAAAAGGATGAGTCGAAGAAGTGGACGCCCATCAAGGAACTCGAATGGGTGCGCAAAAGCGACGATCCGAAAATCCAGCAGCTGGTGAAATACTCCAATATTCTCGAGGGACTGAACCGGAACGTGGGCATGCACGCTGCGGGTGTGGTGATCGCGCCGAGCGACACCAGTGATTACGTCCCTCTTTACAAGACGCCCAACACCGAGCTGATGACGCAGTTCAACATGGGTGATCTCGAGGATGCGGGACTGCTGAAAATGGATTTTCTCGGACTGATCACGCTCAGCGTCATCGACCGGGCCCTTCGTCTCGTCAAGCAGACCAGCGGACTCGACATCGACATCGACACCATTCCGCTCGATGACGACAAGACTTTCAGCATGATCGGGGAAGGCCATACGGTCGGCGTCTTCCAGTTTGAATCCTCGGGCATGCGCGAGTACCTCTCCAAGCTCAAACCCCGCTCCATCGACGACCTTGCGGCGATGAATGCGCTGTATCGTCCGGGTCCCATGGAGTTCATCGGCGATTTCATCGACAGGAAATTCGGGCGGCAGAAAATCGAATACCTCCATCCCTCGATGGAGCCAATTCTGAAATCGACCTACGGCATCATCGTCTTCCAGGAGCAGGTGATGCAGCTGGCCTCTGAAATCGCGGGCTTCACCCTTGCGCAGTCCGACATCATGCGCCGCGCCATGGGAAAAAAGAAAGCGGATGTCATGGCTCAGCAGCGGGTGGCCTTTGTCGACGGCGCCGGCGAAAAGGGTATCTCGAAGAAAGTGGCGACAGAAATCTTCGACATGATCGACAAGTTCGCCAACTACGGTTTCAACAAATCCCATTCCGTCGCCTACTCCATCCTCGCCTATCAGACCGCCTGGCTGAAAGCCAATCACACTCCGGAATTCATGGCCGCGCTCATGACGGCGGAAATGGCGAAAACCGACAAAGTCGTGCTGCTGATCGACGAATGCCGGAAACTGGGTATCGAAGTACTGCCGCCCGACGTCAACGAGAGCTTCGTGGATTTCAGCGTGCATGAAAACCGTATCCGCTTCGGTCTCGCCGCCATCAAAAACGTCGGCATCGGGGCGGTGGAGAGCATCGTCGAGGCCCGGGAGAAGGACGGGCATTTCCAGAGCATTTTCGATTTCGCGGAGCGTGTCAACACCCGCGCCGTGAACAAGAAAACGATGGAAAGCCTCGTACTCGCCGGTGCCATGGATACGCTCGACGGAAACCGCGCCGAACAGTTCAGCACCATTGAAAGCGCCATCAGTCACGGACTGCAGAAGCAACAGGAAATGGCCATCGGTCAGTCGAGCCTCTTCGACGATGCTGTCGACAGTGAGACAGTAGCATCCACGCAGCCTTCGCTGCATCAGATGGAAGACTGGACAGAAGCGGAAAAGCTGGCGAAGGAAAAGAGCGTCCTCGGCTTTTATGTCTCCGGACATCCTCTCGAACCCTGGAGACTGGAAGTCGAGGCCATCGGCAATGTCGACATGGGGGCTGTGACAATGGAGATCGACGGAACGATGGTGCGCGCCTGCGGCATCATCTCCGCGTTGCGAACAAAGATCGACAAGCGGGGACGTACCATGGCATTCGTCACGCTGGAGGATTTTTCGGGGAAAGCCGACTGCCTGGTCTTCGCCGACGCCTATGAACGCTCCGTGGCGCATATCGTGGAAGATCGTCCCGTGGTCATGACCGGCAAAGCCGAGGTCAGCGGCGACAGTCTGCGCATCGTCGCCGAAGAAATTACCGGCATCAGTCAGTCGCTTCCCGAACTGGCGCGCTCGCTGATCATCAGCATTTCGACGGTGTCGGCCACGAGAAAGCAGATACAGGATGGCATCGCCTTTCTCGAGCAGCATCGCGGCTCTGGGAATGCCCCGTGCTTTTTTTATGTTAGCGATGGGAACGGACAGACTTGGAACCTCGTCAGCCGCACGCTGCGCATCCGTGTCACCAGAGAACTCCTTCTTGAACTCCGTTCCATATTTGGTGCATCTAACGTCAGAATTTCACTCGATACCTGAATTCCAACTGTAAGGAGAGACGAACGCATGAAACCGATGGAAATCACCGACGCGAACTTCGCCCAGGAAGTCGAGCAGTCCGATCTTCCCGTACTTATTGATTTCTGGGCCGTGTGGTGCGGTCCCTGCCGCATCATCGCACCAGTTGTCGAAGAACTGGCTGGCGAATACGACGGCAAACTGAAAGTCGGCAAACTCGATGTCGACAACAATCCCAACGTCGCCATGAAATACGGAATCCGCAGCATCCCGACCCTGCTTGTGTTCAAGGGCGGCGAAGTCGTGGATCGCATCGTCGGCGCCGTGCCCAAGCAGGCAATTGAAGAGAAGGTAAAACCGCTCATGTAATGCCACGCCGATACCCGGTCTCCCGGGTACGCAAAATTGCACCGCCGCTGTGCCCGCGCGCAGCGGCGGTTTCTTTTTCACCTCCCTGACGCCATCAGCCCTGAAAATACAGCCCGCAGCCGGGATTGTACATTTATCGATCAGCTAAAACTGTATTTCCCTCTATCCTTCTCCCCTCATTTTCCGTTTGCATTGTGAAGGGAAGGCTCAGTAAATTATAAAACCTTGAAGTGTGATATCACATTTCAACTCGTTCATAGCATCTGCATCCATGATGCAGGTAACTGTTCAATACACACGGACACCTCCGAACTGTTGCGCCTGTCTCCTTGAAAATCCGGCCGAAGGGCCATCCTGCTCCCGAGAATCCGAAAGGTATCTTGCCTGGTAAGGTGTGTTTCAGATTTCCCGCGTGCAGGGCGAGGAAAGCAGCAGTCTGAGAGTCCGAATTTGCAACTCCAGCAAGGAAGACTCTGTGAAAATGCTACGATACTTCGCACTGCTTCCCATACTGATTCTGATACTGCAGGGATGTTCCACCCTCGAACCCCTGCCGCGCTTCCGCACCTCCAGTACATCATTCGCCCCTGATCAGCTCCCGCTCGCCGAGCGTTCGAGCCGTGATCTGTTGGATCCTGCCACGGTGGCAGACTATTCCAACATCAAGGAACAGGCTTCGGAACGCTCCTCCATCGCAGGGGATGCTGACGAGGTCAAGCGCATGATCATCAACCAGAGTTCCAACAGTCTTGCCATGCATGTCGACAAAGTCGGGCTCGATGTCGAAGAGATCGAGGACGAACTGGCGGAAGGCGATGCATTGGAAACGGATGACGTACCCGTCTTCGAGACGACGGTCGAGAAAGTGCTCGAGCAGAGCTATAACGCATCACTGGAAGAAAGCAGCGAAATCAATCCCGCCGTCAATCGCAGCGAACTCATGCGCGAGATCATCAACCTGCTCGGCATCCGCTACCGCTATGGCGGAACCGATGCAACACGCGGTCTCGACTGCTCCGCGTTCACCGGCACGATTTACAGCCGCGCGCTGGGCGTGCGTCTGCCGCGCAGCTCGAATCAGCAGTTCCGTGAAGGCGATCGGATCAAACGTGAAGAACTGCAGATCGGTGACCTGGTGTTTTTCAAGACGCGCCGCCGCCGCGCCCCCGTTTCGCATGTAGGGATTTACGTGGGGCAACACCTTTTCGCCCACGCGAGCACGAAGCACGGCGTTGTCATCTCCAGCCTCGACCATCCGTATTACCATCGCACCTTCGTCGGCGCCCGCCGTCTGCTCTCGACTCCCCTGCCGGAAGCCCAGGCCAGCCGCGAATAACACGAAGCGATATAAAGAATGTGCAGAGGGGCGTCCCACCGTGGGACGCCCCTTCTGTTTTAAGAAAACGCCGGTGATGGGGTGAGTGCTACTGGGCCCTGAATTCCTTGTCGATGATATCGATGGCGCCGGGATAGGTGATGTCACCGAAGGACGTGCGAATTCTCGGTGTCGCACGCAGCGTAATGCGCGAGGGAGAACCGTTGACGCCACCGAGCGCCATCGCGAGATTCACGACACTTTCATAACCGCGATCCTTGAAAAACTTCGCGAGGTCCAGATTCATCTGCAGCGGAATGATGGCCGTCTGTCCCGTACCGGGAATGGTGATCGGATCGGAGATATCTCCGCTGATGGTCAGCTCATTGTCAATGATCATCGTCCATGCGAAACTGGTGAGCGTGGCGGCCGCCTGGGGAGTCCCGCCGCTTCCGTCATTGGGATTGACGGCGGCGACGTTCAGTGTGAAGGATGCGGGGAATTCATTGCTCGCAAATCCCCGCGTGAGCTTTACACCGTCAGTCAAACTGAAGTCTGATATGTTTTTCTTGTCGGACAGACTCACGCCCATGAGCTGAAATTTATTGACGGATTCGAGTTTGAACTTGCAGCGGCTGAGATTGGTCATGGCCTTCTGCATATCCTTGATGACAGCACAGGACGTCAGCAAGGTCAGGCTCAGTATCAGAGCAGCCGGTGTGAGTATGCGTCGCATGGTATCCTCTTTCAGGTGATTGACTCCGGGCAATATATTCGCCACTTCTCTCGTGGTCAACTGTTTTCCCGTTTTCGTTGTTCCTGAAGATGCGCAATGGCGGATATATTTTATCACGAAACGCCCGTATCACCTGGAAGAGAAGAATGATGGCCGATTACGACAACCTGCGTCAGCAGTATCACGCACTCATCACACGGATGCACGAAATATTCGATGGAGTGGATGAGTCAGTGGCTTTCACGCGGCCCGTCCCCGGACGCTGGTCCATGGCCGAATGCATAGCACATCTGAATGTCACTGGGGCGCCCTACCTCGAGCGTCTCACGCATGTGCACGAGCAGGGAAACCGTGAGGATCTGCCCCGGCGTAAACCCACGAAACATCCCGGGTTTTTCGTGCGTCGCATCATCTGGAGCCTGGAACCGCCGTACCGGATGAAGGTCAAGACCTTTACACAATTCGAGCCGCAGGAGGGTAGCGGACTCGAACAGACCCTGCGCACCTTCGAGCGACAGCAGCATGATTTCCTGACGTTGATCGACGCGTTCACGCATGACGGTGTTCCACGCCTGCGGGTGCAGTCTCCCGCCCAGCCGCTGCTTCGGCTGTATGCCGACGACTGGATGCTGTTCCTGGCGGCCCATGCCAGAAGACATCTCTGGCAGGCGGAACGGGTTCACCACGAATGCGAGTAACCGTGCATCCATCCACCGGAACGCGGCACGGAGCGTCAGACTCCATACGCGCCGCGGTTCTATGTGTCATTCATTTCCTGTACTTTTCCCTGCAGTGATCATGAAGAACAGGTGCCATTGAGCAAGGCCGAAACATTTTCTTCCCGCTGGGGCATGATGCTCGCCATGCTGAGTATGGCGGTCGGCACGGGGAACATCTGGCGTTTCCCACGCATTGTCGCGACCAATGACGGCGGAACGTTTCTCATTCCCTGGTTCATTTTCCTTCTTCTCTGGTCCATCCCTCTCCTGATGATAGAGTTCACCCTCGGGAAATCCATGCGTGCGGGTCCCATCGACGCCTTCGGGAAACTGATCGGCAGCCGTTTCCGCTGGATGGGTCTGTGGGTGGCATTCACCGCGACGGCCATCATGTTCTACTACTCGGTGGTCACCGGATGGTGCCTCCGCTTTCTTATCGCATCGGTGACGGGGGAAATCCCGGATGCGGTACCCGGTACGTTCTGGGGCGCGTTCGAGGGAAGCGGCCAGGCCGTCGGCACGCATCTCATCATGGTCGCCGCCGCCGTGGCACTGGTTTATCACGGGGTCCGCGGCATCGAACGTGTCGCACGCATCCTTCTGCCTGCGTTGATCGTGCTTCTTATCGTCCTCGTCATTCGCGCGGTTACGCTGCCCGATGCGCACAGGGGACTGAATTTCCTGTTCACCGTCAACTGGTCTGACCTCGCCAACGCCGAACTCTGGCTGCAGGCGCTGACGCAGAATGCCTGGGATACCGGGGCGGGGTGGGGACTGGTGCTCGTCTATGCGATTTACGCAAGGGCACGCGAAGACACCACGCTCAATGCCGCATTGCTGGGCTTCGGCAACAACAGCATTTCGCTGCTTGCGGGTATACTCGTGCTGACCACCATTTTCTCGATACAGCCGGATGCTGCGACCGACATCGTCGGCGCGGGCAATAACGGACTCACCTTCATCTGGGTACCGCAGCTTTTCGCACACATTCCGGCCGGCAACGTTTTCATGGCCGTGTTTTTCCTCGCATTGCTTTTCGCCGCCTTCACCTCACTGGTTTCCCTCGTAGAGCTGGCAACGCGTGTGCTGGTCGACCGCCGCATTCCCCGCCGGCGTGCCGTGCTCTTCGTCGGCGGAGCGGGCATGCTGTTCGGCCTCCCTTCGGCACTGAGTCCGGCATTCTTCAACAACCAGGATGCCGTGTGGGGAATCGGACTGCTGCTCTCGGGACTGTTCTTCACTTTCGCCGTCCTGAAATACGGAGCGCGCAGATTCCGTATCGATTTCATGAGCGGTGGAGACAGTGATCTGCGCATGGGACGCTGGTGGCGTTATCTTGTGGGCTTCGTCTTCCTCGAGGCAATTGTCCTGCTGCTCTGGTGGCTGAGTCAGACACTGTCTTCCGAGGGCTGGATGCAATCGCTCAACCCACTTAGCGAATGGAGCCTGGGCACGGTACTGCTGCAGTGGGGCGTGCTGCTCGTGCTGTTCATCTGGTGGAACCGTCGAGCGGACAGGGGGAAAATCATATGACCGACCAGGCCACCATCACCATGCTCCTTTTACTCGGCGCGGTATGGGGCGGATTTCTCTTCCTCCTCGGCTACGCCCTCCGTCGCGAAGCACATAAAAAATCCGAACAGCAAAGAGACTGATCATGAGAAGTCCGGCCACCCGGCGCATCGCCGCCGTCGAACCGTCCATTTTTGCCACCATGAGTGCGCTGGCAGTCAAGCACAGGGCTGTCAATCTCGGACAGGGATTCCCGGATTTCGATGGTCCCTCCTGGATCGTCGATGCCTTCACATCCGCCCTGCATGCAGAGCGAAATCAGTACGCGCCCATGCACGGCACGCAGAGTCTGCGCAATGCGGTCGCTGATTACCACCGACGCTTCTACGATCTGCGATGGGATGACGATCGCCATATCACCGTCACAGCGGGCGCAACCGAAGCGCTGTTTTCCACCATGCTCGCGACACTCGAGGAGGGAGACGAGGTGATACTCTTCGAGCCCTGGTATGACAGCTATTATGCGAATTGCCTTCTCGCCGGGGCGAAACCGGTCTGCGTGACGCTTCATAAGCCCGATTTCCGCATACCTGCCGATGAACTTGCATCGGCGATCACGGATCGCACCCGCATGATCGTGGTCAATAATCCGCATAATCCCACGGGACGCATGTTCACGCGCGATGAACTCGAGAGCGTTGCGGCGATTGCGCGGGACAGGGATCTGCTCGTGCTCAGTGACGAGGTCTATGAGTTTCTCACCTTCGACGGACGCCAGCACATTCCTTTCGCGACGTTGCCGGGCATGCGTGAACGCACGGTCACCATTTCCTCGACAGGAAAAACCTTCGGTATGACGGGATGGAAAATTGGATATGCCATCGCGGAAGAAGCACTGACAGCGGCGATTCGAACGGTGCATCAGTTTACAACCTTCGCGGTCAACACGCCGGGTCAGCTGGCCATGGCAGAGGGACTGCAGCGGCTTGAACAGTATCTGCCGGAATTCCGCGCACTGTATGCGGGTAAGCGTGACATGCTCGCCGAGGGACTCGAGGGCAGCTCCCTGCGGGTTCACGCGCCCGAAGGCACATATTTCATGATGGTATCACTCCCTGAGGATGCAGGGATGGGGGATGTCGAATGCGCAACGCGCCTGGTGACGGATAAGCAGGTCGCCGTCATCCCTCCCTCGGTGTTCTACCGGAACAGCGAGGAAGGGACAACCATGCTGCGACTCTGTTTCGCGAAAACGGAACACACACTGCGCGAAGGCATCAGCCGCCTGCAGTCGTGCTGACACGTTCCGCAACTGGCAGCTGCTCTTCGTCAGATGCTGCCTGTTGCGGAAAACGATGCGTATCAGTCATTGCCGCGGGAGGAAAGCAGCCCAATCACTCCTCCGATAAGCATGCCGACACCGAAAGCGCCCATGACCGCGGAGAAGGGGTGCACCTTGATGTACTCTTCTGATCTCTCCACAGCGGGATCAATGTTGTCTTCACGGATGCGCTGCAGGCGGTCTTTCGCACTGCGCTGGAAGTCCGACGCCTTCTCCCGGATGTTCTCCGCCAGGTCCTGGCTTCGGGTCCCGAGATCCTCACGGGCTTCAGCGATACCCTTGCTGATACGTTCTTTCGTATCAAGGTAGGTGGCGTAGAGATCATGAAGTTTCGCCTCAACGACGGTTCGCTGCTCTTTGTACCTTCCTGAAATCAGTGTGACCAGATCGGCAAAATTCCCTTCCACCTTGAGCAGATCGTCTTCGGTGAGCTTGTCCCATTTCACTGCGACGTGTCCGCGAAATCCATTCCATTCCTTTTCAAAACGTGGTAAAGCCATAGTAAACCTCCTTCACTTAGTATGAGTAGCGTATCAAAATTGTCGCGGGGTAACACGTGTCATACTATAGCAACAAGGACGAGGAAAGGCAAATTCCAACAGAGCAACTTTTTTTTGGGAAAGGAGGCTCGCGCGGTATATTGAACTCTGCACTGGGTAAACAGGTTACGGGATTATGCAACACTCCATTCTGCTTATCGGCCACCGGGCAACCGGAAAAAGTACTCTCGCCGGCGCACTGGCTGCACGGAGCGGCATTCGGCATGTCGACCTCGACACCTCTATCGCTGAGACGGAAGGTGCAACGGCGGCTGAACTCGTGGCGGCTGATGAGGTCGCGTTCAGACAGATGGAAATCCGAACGCTCAGCGAGCTGCTTGCCGGCGATGAAGCGCTGATTATTTCCGCCGGGGGTGGACTGCAGCAGATACCTGACGGCGTCTACGTGATCTGGGTTTCCAGGGACGGCTGGGATGAGAGCGCATTGCAGGAACGCGACAGACTGCGTCCTGATCTCACCCCAGACGAAGAGATCGCATGGATGCGTGAGATGCGAGAACCGCTGTACCGGCGGTCCGCCCACGTACGCCTGCATCTCGAACGCGGCTGCAGTGAGGAAGAGGCCACCGAACGCCTTGTGCTTCTCGTCTCATGGCTGGAACATGCTGGAGGGACCCCCGCCGCCCGCATGAGCTGGATACTCCCTCGCGATGAAGACGACCTCTCCCGCGCAAAGGCCGATGTCCGTCTTTTCGATCTCGCGGGTGTGGAAATACGCTCTGATCGCTTTTCCTCCATCCCCGGTCTCGATGTACCCTACCTTGCCTCGCTGCGTACGGAGGAGGAAGGGTTCTTTGCGCGCGCGCGTGATGCGGCAGCCTTTGACTGTGACACGGCATTTCTGCAATACCTCGACCTCGATGGACTCGAGCCGCGTCCCCTGATCCTCAGCACGCATCCCTCAGACGTGTACAAAGAGTATTTCGACCATCTGCTCTCTCTGCCGGCGTGGATTGCCCGCCGCTGGCCGGAATGGGAAAAGCATATCGTCCTGAAATACGCGCCACGGGTGAAATCCTGGGTGGAACTGCGTTACGCCTATCAGCTCTACAAGGTGCTCGAAGCGGCAGGAGAGCAGCGCATCACCTTTCTCCCACAGGGTAAACAGTGGAACTGGGTGCGCGCAATGCGGCTGGTGAACGGAAACCGCAGTAACTACATCAGCACGGGCTGCGAAGAGTATTCGCAGCTGCCGCCGGGCATCGACTATTTCCTTCCACATATGCAGCTGCCCACCGCGCGCGTGTTTTACGGACTGCTGGGCGATCCCGTGGAGAACAGCTACGGTGATATCTTCCATCGCGCACTGAGTCTGGCTGCAGATGAAGGAGAAGCAGCCTACTTGAAAATCCTCCTCCACGAGACGGAAATCGACAACTGCCTGCATCTGCTGCCACAGTTCGGCTTCCGGGGACTGTCGGTAACATCCCCGCTCAAGCGCGCCATCGTGGAATCGAATTTCGTCGGCTGTGAGACCGATCTCGATGCCGGCAATACCCTGGCATATATCAAGGGCAGCTTTCTGCTTTTCGACACGGATGAATCGGGGATGCTGGCGGCGCTCAAAGAAATCGAGAATAGCGACATTGCACCTGGAAGGACAGCGATTTTCGGCAGCGGTGGCGTCGTCCCCGCCCTGCAGCGCGCATTGCGCGCGCGTGGGTGGTCACAGGTGGACATTTATCCTGCACGGGATGGCTGGAAAGACGCCGCGGAGAAAGAATACACTCTCGTGGTGGACGCATCGGGCGGACAGGCCGTGCAGAAAGCTGCTCCGCACGCACGCGCGTGGCTGGATTTGAGATACCGCGACATCGCGCGCGCGCCTGAATCAGCTGACCAGCTTTTCTCCGGAATGACATTTTACAAGCGACAGGCACTTGAGCAGCGGAAACTCTGGGGGTTGAACGATATCGCATCGCATCCGCTGCTGTGAGCGTCCTTCCGCGAAAGGAGTTCTTATGCGTGGTAATAGTTTTGGAAATCAGCTTGTTTTATCCGGTTTTGGCGAGAGCCACGGCAGCGCACTCGGTGCCGTCATCGACGGGTGTCCTTCTGGCATAGCACTGGAGGCCGAGCATATCAACGCTGCACTTCGCAGGCGACGTCCCGGACAATCACCCATAACAAGCGCGCGCGCGGAAACTGACAGCGCAGAGCTTCTCAGTGGCGTGTTTGATGGAAAAACACTCGGTACCCCCATTGCGGTGCTGGTCCGTAACCAGGACGCGCGCAGCGGCGATTATTCGCCGGGCGAGTATCGTGTGGGACATGCCGACAAGGTGTGGGAGCAGAAATACGGGCACCGGGATCACCGGGGTGGGGGACGCTCATCGGGAAGGGAGACTATTTCGAGAGTTATCGCTGGTGCCATCGCGGAGCGGATTCTACCCGCGAACACACGCATCGTCGCGTTTGCGCGACAGATTGGACATATCCCGGCTGTCAACATGTCGTCCACCATCACGCGCGCGCAGGTCGATGCCTTTCCCACCCGCTGTCCCGATCCGGAAGCGGATATCGCCATCATGGAGGAGCTTCTCCGCCTCAAAGAGCAGGGCGACAGCATTGGAGGCATTGTCGAAGTTTGGCTTGACAATGTTCCTGCAGGACTCGGGGAGCCGGTGTTTCGCAAGCTCAAGTCCGAACTGGCGTCAGCAATCATGAGCATCGGTGCGGTAACCGGGGTCGGACTCGGAGATGCCTTTACCGAAGCCTTGTTACCGGGACATGCATTTCATGAAGCGATTGAAGGTGCAGCACCCGGTGCGGCCCGAAGATCCTATGGTATCCAGGGAGGTATCAGCAACGGCGAGCGCATCATCATGCGTTGCGCGGTCAAACCCACGAGCACTCTCGGACGCGCTGCGCGCGAGGGAAGGCACGACCCATGCATCCTCCCTCGCATTATTCCGGTTGTGGAAGCTATGACTGCATTCGTTCTGGCGGATCTTTTTCTGGCCGCCCGCATGGACAAAATCTGATCCCGGCGGCGTCATCGATTCAGGAACCCGTCACCGATTCACCACAGCGTCATTGATGTACCTGCAGGCTGCTCTGCAGTAGAGGTACAGTTGATATAGAAACAGAATACCGTGAGTAACAATATTACACCCCGGCAGGAAGGAGGGGGCCGCTTCCGCAGCATGTTCCGCACGCTGCAGCATCGGAATTTCCGCCTGTTCATTACCGGCCAACTCATTTCTCTCATAGGAACCTGGGCGCAGAGGCTTGGGGTCGGCTGGCTAGCATGGGAATTGACTCATTCAGGATTCTGGGTCGGTGCTGCCGCGTTCGCCGGACTCTTTCCCGGCGTACTTATCGGTCCCCTGGCCGGATCCGTGGTCGACAGCATGAATCGCTTTCGCCTGCTGAAAATCACGCAGCGACTGTTCCTCGTGCAGGCGGCAATCCTGGCTGCGCTGACCATTTCCGGCCTGATTACCATAGAATGGCTGCTTTTCCTGGAAACACTGCTTGCGCTGATCACGGCATTCGACATCCCGGTGCGTCAGGCCATCGTCGTCGAACTCGTCGGAAAAGAGGATTTACCCAATGGCATCGCCATCAATTCCTCCAGCGTAAACATCACGCGTATGATTGGTCCGGCCATTGCAGGTGTGATCATTGTCACCCTTGGAATCGGCGAGGCCTTCCTTCTCAATGCGGTCACCTACATTGCAGTGCTGGTCAGTCTCGGCATGATGCGGCTGGAGGCGTACGTTCCATCGCGTCATGGACAGCGGCGTCTTTCACATATCAAGGCGGGACTCCGCTACTCCTGGCGCACGCCGCAGATTCGCAACTGGCTGCTGCTCTTTTTCCTTCTCGCACTTTTCGGCATGCCCTATGCCACGATTCTGCCGGTTGTATCCGAGCTCAAATTTTCCATGGGAGCCGAGGGACTCTCATGGCTGGTCGCGGCATCAGGACTGGGCGCCACAACCGGGGCGCTGATGCTCGCTGCGAAGCGAAGTACCCGCGGAATGCCACGTATTCTCTTCATCGGCGCAGTGGTCTTCGGTCTCTGCCTGATCGTCTTCGGCCTACTCGAGTCGTTCACGCTATCCGTGCTTTTCATTCCCTTCTGCGGCTTTGCCATGATGCTGCAGATGGCAGGTATCAATATCGTACTGCAGACCGAGCTCGAGGAGGAGCACCGCGGACGCGTCATGAGCCTGCTCAGCATGGCGTTTCAATCGGCCTTTCCCCTCGGCAGCCTCTGGATGGGGTGGGTCGCAGATCATCTCGGTGCGTCCATGCCGTATTATATCGGCGGCTCGTTGACGGCACTGTCGTCGCTGCTTCTCGGGTCACTTATTCTGTATCACAGGAGAAAAACTGCGTTCTGACCCGAATGCCCGCGCACGAAAGGGTATTTTTGCTGCCCCAACGAACTTTCGGGGCTCTTTTCACTGTTCTCATTCGTACAAAGCAGCGGCGACGCTCGAATCCACCAGGCCGATACGGACATCACACGTACATATCCAGGCGCAGGAAAGTCCTCGATGACAGAAAAGCGGCGATAACAGGCCGTATTCAATACCCGTTAGATATCTGAAATCATCAACATTCATACACTCCGCAATACCATGAAAACATTCATTCTCACGCTTGCGCTGCTGTTTACCTCCATGACGCTTTCCGCACAGGTCGGGAAGCAGGCACCGGAGTTTTCGCTGAAAGACAAGGACGGTAAGGTCTACTCGCTGGAATCACTGAAAGGAAAAGTGGTCGTACTGAATTTCTGGGCCACCTGGTGTCCCCCCTGTAAGGCAGAAATCCCTGATCTCAAGCGTGTCTATGACAAGTACGGAGAAAAGGGTGTAGAAATTCTCGGCGTATCGCTGGATAACAAGGGCTGGAGTGTACTCAAGCCTTTCGTAGAGAAATGGGATATCAACTATCCCATCGTTCTCGGTGGCATTGACATTGCGCGCGACTATGGCAACGTTCGCTCCATCCCCACGACTTTCATCATCAATCGCGAGGGAAAAGTCATCGACAGGCATGTCGGATCCATCAAGGAAGATGTACTCGTCAGCAAGTTTGAAAAGCTGCTCTGAGAATTTCACGAGAGTATAAAGAAGTAAAAAACCCTCCCCGTGCGACGGGGAGGGTTTTTTCATATCCGTAATGCAGTGCGGCAATCAGTGCAGGATTTTCTCCATCGCCTCGGCAAGGAGATCGACTTCGATGACTTCAATGCTGCGTTTCTTCTTCTCCGGCAGTCCCCCACGCGGAATGACAATTCTGCGAAAACCGAGCTTTTCAGCCTCACTAACCCGCTTTTCCACCTGTCCCACCGACCGTACCTCTCCGCCAAGACCCACTTCCCCGACCAGCGCCGTCCCATGATCAATGGCGGTATCGCGGGCGGAAGAAGCAATGGCTGCGCAGACGGCGAGATCGACGGCCGGTTCATCAATGCGCACGCCTCCCGCGATATTCACGAAAATATCATACTGTCCGACCAGCATGCCGTAGCGCTTTTCGAGCACGGCGAGCAGAAGTGAAACACGTCTGCCATCAATGCCTGATACCGTTCGCTGCGGCGTTCCGTAGTTGCTCGGCGTCACGAGCGCCTGCACTTCGATGAGCAGCGCGCGCGAGCCTTCGAGACTGGCGGTGACGCAGGATCCAGATATCCCGCGGGAACGCTCCGAAAGAAACACCTCGCTGGGATTGGTGACTTCCCGCAATCCCTCCTCGCGCATTTCGAAAATCCCGATCTCATTCGTACTGCCGAAGCGGTTTTTCAATCCCCGCACGATGCGATAGGTGTGATGGTGATCTCCTTCAAACTGCAGGACGGTATCGACCATATGTTCCAGGACGCGCGGACCGGCAATCACACCATCCTTCGTCACATGTCCGACAACAACCATCGGAATATTACTGTTTTTCGCGTGTCTGAGTAGAACGGCGGTACTTTCACGCACCTGGGAAATGCTCCCAGGCGCACTTTCAAGTTCGGGACGATAGATGGTCTGGATGGAATCGATGACGACGAGTGCCGGTTTGACTTCCTCCACTGCATGCAGAATGGCATCGAGATTGGTTTCTGCGAGCACAAGAAAGTCATCGCCAGACACCCCCAGGCGTTCTGCACGCAGTTTGATCTGTCGCAGAGACTCCTCTCCGCTCACATACAGGATGCGGGCATCGCCGCGTCCGAGCTGCATCATGAGCGTGGATTTCCCGATGCCGGGATCCCCCCCCAGCAGAATCATCGATCCCGGTACGATGCCTCCACCGAGCACGCGATCCAGCTCCTGCAGTCCTGTTCCCAGGCGCGTGTCTTCGCGCGCGTCAACTGACGTGATTGAATGCACGCGCGCGTCCCCTGAAGATGCGCGCGCGCCTCGTCCACTGCTTTCCTTGCGCACCAGTTCTTCGGTGAGCGTATTCCATTCACCACAGGTGTCGCATTTCCCGCTCCAGCGCGCAGATCTCGCCCCGCAGGATTGACAGACGTATTGGGTTTTCTGTTTTGCCACGGTCAGCGCGATTTCATCATCGTGTTTTCGAGATCGACCTTCTGGATGCGGAAAGATCCGGTGAACTTCACGCGCACTCGTTTGGAATCTTCTTCGAAGCTTTTCGTGATTCCGTTAATGGTGGCGTCTATGTAGCCCGAGACATACCCGTCGCTGTTCTCCTCAATTGTAATGCTGCCTTCATAGCTTTCCCCGTCGATGCGTTTGCGTTCATCACCCAGGTAGAAGCGGTAGAAAGCGGCATTTTTCGCATCGCGCAGCTCATAGGTGCCCGGAGCGAAGCTGGGAAGCTCGATACCAAACCAGGTTTCCAGCGACTGTTCTCCAAGCTTGTCGAAGCTGGAAATCACCAGTACGCTGTTTTTTCCCTCTTTCAGCTGAATGACGCGGATAGCCTGAAGGGCATCGCTGATGTTTGTAGCGTCATCGATGGAGGCATTCGGCACAAAGTAACGTTCGTCGAAGGTGTATACCTTTGCCGGAGGAGGAGGGACGGCGAGCGTGTCTTTCTTTGCGGGTGGCGGGGCCTCGGTTTTGAGCTCTTCGTTGGCGCTGCTGCAGGCGATGGCGAGCGCAAGGATGGGAATGAGCAAAAGTCGGCTGTATTTCATAATTCCCTCGCAGATATGATGAACAATCACAACGTAGATATTTCTTCATCGAAAAAGATCTCAAGCAGGCGTTGTGCCGCCAGCAGGGGAGGAAGCGTGCCGTCGGCGACGCGTTTCTTCAATTCCGGCAGCATGGCTGCAACGGAAGGATGCGTCTCGAAGCGGTCCTGCAGCGATGCGGCGATGCTTTCCTGCATCCAGTCGAGCGCCTGACGGCTGCGTTTCTCTTCGAAATAGCCATTTTCCATCATGCGCGTGCGAAAACGCTGCAATGTCTCCCATACAGCAGAGACACCCTCGCGCGTGAGGGACGAACAGGTGAGAACGGGGGGAGTCCAGTCCGGCACCGGGTATTTCATCAGGTGCAGCGCCGATTCGTATTCGCTGCGCGCGCGCCTTGCGGCCATCAGGTTTTCGCCGTCTGCCTTGTTGATAACGACCGCATCGGCAAGCTCCATGATGCCGCGCTTGATACCCTGCAGACTGTCACCCGCACCGGCGAGCATGAGCAGCAGGAACACATCGACCATGGAGTGCACCATGGTCTCGGATTGTCCCACCCCCACGGTTTCCACGACAATGATATCGAAACCGGCGGCTTCGCAGAGCAGCATGGCTTCACGGGTTTTCCGGGCGACGCCGCCCAGGGATCCAGCGGAAGGAGAGGGACGGATGAACGCGTTGGGGTGCACGGACAGTTTTTCCATCCGGGTCTTATCGCCCATGATGCTGCCACCGGACAGGCGGCTGCTCGGGTCGATGGCAAGTACGGCTATACTGTGTCCCTCTTCAGTCAGTTCGGAACCGAGCGCTTCAATGAACGTGCTTTTCCCCACGCCCGGCACCCCGGTAATCCCGATGCGCACCGAGCGGCCCGTATGCGGCAGCAGCTGCTCCATCACTTCGAGGGCCCGGCGGTTGTGTTCGGGTTTGAGGCTTTCGATCAGGGTAATGGTTTTCCCGAGCACGACGCGGTCTCCGTCAAGAATGCCGCGGACATGTTCGTCAATAGTCAGCTCGCGCCGCGCGGGACGCGCAGCGGAGGGGGAGGTACTGCCCGGTGAGCGTACACCGGGACGCACACCCAGGCGTCCCTGAGAAGAGCGCGCGGTTCCTTCCTCGCCGGATTCCGCGCCACTGTGGGCTTCGCGATCGAGGTCGTCGTGATTCATGGCCTCACGATACTGATGTCAGAACAGGCGGTTGTAGCCGTTAAGCGCGGCGACGCGATAGGCTTCCGCCATCGTGGGATAATTGAACGTCGTATTGATAAAATACTTGATGCTGTTGTGCTCGTCGGGCTGCGTCATGATGGCCTGGCCGATATGCACGATTTCGGAAGCGTTCTGACCGAAACAGTGAATTCCCAGTACCTGCAGTGTTTCCCGGTGGAAGAGGATTTTCAACATGCCCGCGGTTTTCCCGGTAATCTGTCCACGTGCAAGATTGCGGAAAAATGAGCGGCCGACTTCATACGGCACCTTGGCCTCGGTCAGTTCCCGCTCGGTTTTACCCACGCTTGCAATTTCAGGGGTAGTGTAAATCCCTGTCGGGAAATCCTGCACCAGCGTGACATCGCATTTCCCTTCGATAATATGCGTTCCAACATACCTCCCCTGATCGTAGGCCGCGCTTGAAAGCGAGGGGAAACCGACGATATCGCCCACGGCATAGATATGGTCGACCGCCGTTTGATAATGCTCGTTGGTGCGAATATTGCCGCGGTGGTCGACTTCGATGCCGAGCGCCTCGAGTCCGAGACTCGCCGAGTTTCCTGTGCGTCCATTTGCCCAGAGCAGGACGTCGGATTTGATTTTCTTCCCGGTTTTCAGATGCAGAATCACCCCGTCATCAACCACCTCGACGCGGTCGTATTCTTCATTCTGTCGAATGAGAATGCCTTCTTCGTCGCGCATATGGTAGCTGAGCGCGTCACTGATCTCATCATCAAGAAACTCCAGCATGCGCGCGCGCGTGTTGACCAGGTTCACCTTCACATCCAGTCCGCGGAACGCCGAAGCGTACTCGCTGCCGATAACGCCGGCACCATAAATGGTGATACTGTCGGGAATCCGCTGGATTTTCAGAATGGTGTCGCTGTCGACAACATACGGGTTGTCAAAATCCACATCGTCGGGGTGATACGGGTGCGAACCCGTGGCAATCACGAAATTTTTCGCCCGGAACGTGCGCAGCGCACCATCTATTTCACGCACCTGGATGCTGTTGGCATCCACGAAGCTGGCTTCGCCGTTGATCACATCGATGCCGTTCCGGTCATAGAAGCCCTGGCGGTCGCGTACCTGCTGGGCGACGACCTTTTCCACGCTTTCCATGAGTTCTTCATACGTCAGCTTCAGCGTGCGCGACACCTTGTCGAAGAGACGGCTTTGCCGCAGCTCTGCATACTGCTGGATAACGTGAATAAGGGATTTGCTCGGGATGGTGCCCCAGTGCGTGCAGCCACCCCCGACTTCAAAATGCCGTTCCACGACCGCAACGGATTTCCCCGCCTTGGCCGCTTTGATTGAAGCACCTTCGCCACCGGGACCACTGCCGATGACTATGATATCGTATATTTTTTCCATAGATCCATCTTGGTTCATCGTCGACTTCCCGTAATATAAGGATTGTCCTTTTTGCATTGAATTTCCCACCCGATTTTGTTGTTATTGTCTATGTCCCCATGAACAGAACAAGGAAAATCATGAGATATATCACCTTTCTCGCTTTGATCCTGTTCGCCGGCAGCAGCTGTCTGGCACAGAGCTGTGGAGAAGGCGACCTGATGAAAGCGCATGACGGGAAAGCAAGCACCGTGAAGCAGAACAACAACGGAGAACAGGTCATGTTTTCGATAGAGAAAAGC
This sequence comes from bacterium, assembly GCA_020444325.1. NCBI lineage: Bacteria > bacterium. The sequence goes on along the minus strand of JAHLLD010000001.1, from coordinate 664,120 downwards.
AACGCTGACTGGCAAAAGGCACTGAGCAAGGAGGAATACCGCGTCCTTCGGGAAGGCGGTACGGAAATCGCCTTCACCGGGAAATACTACAAGACCGACGCGGATGGCGTGTACCGCTGCGCGGGCTGCGGCAACGTACTGTTCACCTCCAAGGAGAAATATCATTCCGGATCCGGCTGGCCTTCGTTTTACGCACCGAAGGACAACAAGAATATTGTGATTCGGGAAGACCGCAGTCACGGCATGGTACGCGAAGAAGTGCTCTGCGCCGCCTGCGGCGGACATCTCGGACACGTCTTCAACGATGGTCCGAAACCTACAGGACTGCGTTACTGCATCAACTCCGTCTCGCTGGACTTCGAAAGCGACAAAACCGCGGAGAAATAACACCCGCCCAGGTATCCCTGAATTGAAACAACCCCCTGTTCATGTACACGATGAGCAGGGGGTTGTTCGTAGGGGAATAAAACGCAATTTCACGTGTCCATTATGTAACATTCAGGGCATTGAATTGTCTCTTGATAGTATGCGCACTTTTGAAGTGCTTTGTGAAGCACATTCGTTAAGTTTTTTCGACACAAAAAGTTGTGCAAACCCGGGCCCGCCTGTTTACATGGTCAGAAAAAATTCCTATTATGCGGGTGGCATGCTCCGGAAATATTGAATGCATCCATATCCACGGGCCTGTATGGTGGTACGTTACCTGTTTTCTGTTCTCCTCGCCTGTGTGCTGCTTCATCCTCTGAATGCCCAGCCCAATCTGCTGTTCAAGCGGATCGAGGTCACTTATCCTACGATACGTCTGGCATTCAAGGTGACCTGCGACGGCGCCTTCCGCAATGATCTTCAACCACAGGACTTCGAAGTCTACGAAAACGGCCTCAAGGTCAAGGACGCCACTATCTGGTGTCCCCCTGAAGTAGACTGCTGTGTCTCCGTTTCCCTGGTCTTCGACCGGTCGGGGAGCATGGTTGGTGAGAAAATCGAAAATGTCAAGAAGGGCGGGATAGCCTTCGTCAACTCAATGAATCCCGACGGACTCCCCTGCGATGAAGCGGCGGTCGTAAGTTTCAGCCATGGAGATGATGTGGTACTGGATCTCCCCATGACCACAAAGAAACCGGATCTCCTCGGGGCCATCGATTCGATGAAAGCGAACGGGCTCACCGCGCTCTGGGATGCATCGGCCATGGGCATCGACGAGCTGGTGCGCAACGGCACGAATCGCTGCAAGGCTGTCATCATTCTCTCCGACGGCGGTGACAACAACAGCCAGATATATAAAAAGGTGGAGGAGGTCATTCAGCATGCGCTGCTCAACAACGTGAAGGTCTACACGATCGGGTATGGCATTCAGAACGCCGAGCATGCACAGGATCTTCAAAACTTCGCCTTCGCAACAGGGGGACAGTATTATTTCTCTGCCGACGGCAGCGACCTCGCGCAGATATACGCATCCATCAAGCAATCCATCAAGGACGCCTACCAGGAATGTCTCATTACCTATGAGGCCGGTTGTCCCGATGGCACACAGCGTACCGTCGAACTCGTGCTCAAGAACTATTGCGGCGGCACGGTTGCGCGTACACGCACGTACATGGCGCCGCTCGACCGTTCACAGTTTCAGGATGTGCACATCGACATTGGTGAAGACGATGTCGGCGCAACAAAAGATGTCGTAGTGCCCGTCACACTGGAAACTCCGGTGAACGCGGTGTTCAGCAAAGCCAGTATTGCCATCGGCTACGATTACAACGTACTGAACTTCAGGAGCATTTCAACAGCAGGGACGTTGCTCGAAGGCAAGGCGCTCATCGCCAACGAAGCCGGTTCACGCGTCAATGTCAGCCTCAAAGAGCATGTGGAAATGAATACCGCGGGCGGTGTACTGTTCTACCTGCATTTCACGGCCGGCGACGTGGCCCGGGCTACGACGACGCCGGTGTACATGATCAACTGGACCTTCGACGCCTACTGCCTCAATCCCCAGATGAGCAACGGCTTCGTGCGCATTCGTCCGCGCGAACCCGAACTCAACTGCGAGATTACGGCCCCGGATGCTCTGAACTGGAATGACCAGGAAAAACGTTACGAACCGAATCCCTTCAATGTCGAAGTGCGCGTCAACAACACGGGTACAAAAGAAGCCTTTGGGGTCCGTGCAACGCTCGTGACCGACCCCGCAATTGTGACGCTGGTCACCCCGCAGATTCCGGTGCAGGATCTCTCCCCGAATCTCATCTATCCGGGCGGGACGGGATACGCGAACTGGACATTGCAAGTGAAGGAAATAGAAGACCTGGATTCCATTCCCATTTATTTTTCCATCACTGCCGACAATAATCCGACACAGGCCTGCTGGAAGCGCATCGTCGTCGATCCCGCATTGTCATCAGCGCTCGCATGCGACATTCAATCCGTTGACACGGTGTTTTTCCGAGAGCAGTATTACGAACCGGTAGAATTCGACGTCCATGTCACCGCACACAATGTCGGCAGCGGTCAGACAAAGGATGTTCGGGCGCAGCTGCTGCAGGATACACGCTTCACCATTGTACCCCCGGCGAGCAAACAGCTCGCGGACGTACTCCTTTCCCAGGAAAGTGCAAGTGACTCTTTCCGGGTAAAGATGCATCCGCGTGATACCGATGGATACGATACGCTGCGCGTCAACATCCAGGGCGACGATACGAATCCCGCATGGTGCGAATGGCCCGTCTACGTGCAACGCGTGCGTATGCCCGAGTTCAGTCTGCTGTGCACCACCGTCGACGATTCGCTTGAATTCAATGAGGCGACATACGAGTACGAACCGAATCCCTTTGTCGTCCGCACCCTTGCCGAAAATATCGGCGAGACCTACGCGGAAGACTGTCAGCTGATATTCGTCGGTCCTTCTCGTTTCGAGCCGGTCGCGGGCAGCAATCCCCGCGATGCCGGAACGATGCAGATCGGCGACAGGCATGAAGAAAACTGGCTGATCCGCGCACTCGACAGAAATATCGGTGGCTGGGATACGCTGGTCTTCCAGGTGCAGGGCCGGGGCGGACTCGACAGACCCATCGTTCTGACCGAGTGCAGGCTTCCCATTTACGTTCCGCCAATTCGCAAGCCGGAATACACCATGAGCTGTTCGCTTATCGACAGCCTGGTGTATGAAAACAATCAGTACAGTCCCGACCCGATTGAGTTCAGTCTGCGCATCACGAACACGGGGAATGCGCTTGGACGCGGACTGCATCCCACCATCGTGCCTCCGCCATCGGTTTCGCTGGCTGCCGGAGAAGATGCACAGAAGTACGTTCCCGCTCTCGCCACCAATGAATCCCGCATCGTCACCTGGCGCCTCCATCCCGAATCTCGCGGCAATGATGGCGTTTACCGGGTTTGCGCGCAGGTCGTCGACTCCGTCGGCATCTCTGCACAATGCTGCCAGGACATTTTCATTCCGCGTACGGAAAATCCTGATCTGAAGCTGACATGCTGGTCCATCGATACGCTGTATCTCGATGCATCGAGCGGACAGTATCTCGGCAACCCCTTCGACGTCACGCTTGATGTCAATAATATCGGCCTTGGAACCGCGGAGAACGTACGCGCCAGCATCGCCGTGCTCGGTTCCTTTATCCGCATCCTCGGTGATGTGGAACAGAACCTGGGTGATATTTCCAACGAACTCAGTTCACGTGTGAACTGGCAGGTCGAAGCGCTCAGGCGTGAAGAACCGGCGGATGTTCCCATCGTACTCACCGTCGTTGCCGATAACCATCCTCCGGTGGAGTGCAACCTCGTCGTGCATATTCCCGCGACACAGACCCCTGTACTCGAAAGTGTCTGCAGTTCGATTCCCGAAGACAGCCTTTTCTTCGACTGGTCCACCGGCAGGTTCGAATACACCGAATGCACACTCACCTATACCATCACAAACACCGGTGCAGCGGATGCGCAGAATGTCCGCGCCCTGCTGATACTGCCTTCGGGCGTCATTCTCAGTGCCGGTGAGGAAACGCAGAAGACGCTGTCTCCCTCGCTGTTGCATCCCGGTGAGAGTGGTACGGTAACCTGGCGCTTCAGTGCGAAGCGTGCCGATGACGACATGATGCGTTCGTTCCGTTTCATCGCACGGGCTGACAATGCAGAAGACGCCGAATGCATCGACGACCTCTTCATTCAAGGCTCGCCGCGGCACCTGACACTGCAGCTTCCGTCCTACACCTTGCTGCGCTACAGCGAGAAGCGGGATATCCCCATCCGCATAGACAGCACCATCGGGAAGGATCTCTCCGAGTACGTGCTGCACCTGTACTATGATCCGACAGTGATCAGTCTGCTCAGCGTGTCCAACGCCGGCACACTGACGAACATCGGCTGGGTGGGTGCCCGCATGCAGGAAGTGGAAAAGGGCCACGTACAAATCAGCGACTATACCACCGGTACTCCACTCGGGACGACCGAAGGCGTGCTTCTCAATCTGAAGGTGGAAGGAATCTACAACGATCACCGTGACCTGGCTTCCTTCGGTGAAAGTGTTCTGGACCTCGATGAAGAAAACGTGCTGCTCAACCGCGGAGCCATCACACCTCACACCGTCGATGGACGTGTCATCGTAACCAACGAATGCCTGGAGCCGCTTGTCGCCACAGAGCGTTACGTTCTTGAGCAGAACAGACCGAATCCTTTCAATCCCGAAACGGTGATCTCATTCAACATCCCGAAGGAAGATCACGTGCGTCTGGCCGTGTTTGACCGGCATGGAAGGGAAATCACTGTCCTGCGCAACCGGATCATGTCCGCCGGCAGGCACAGCGTTCACTTCACGGCCGATAACCTGCCCTCTGGCGTGTATTTCTATCGCCTTGAATACGGCGGCAGTTTTGACGTTCGCAAAATGATCCTTTCACGTTAATCGCATGATCAAAAGTCCACGAACCGGGTCGCACCGTCGCGCTGGCAGCTCCCTTGTTTCAGGCAACCTCGCTCGCGATGGCAGTGTTCTGACGACGGTGCTCATTCTGCTATCGTTTCTCTTCCCGGCCATTGCCCAGGCGCAGACCTCCGGTCTGGCAATGTCCTGTTCGGTGACAGGGCCGGATTCCGTGTTTTTCGACAAACAGGAATTCAACCGTTACCTGCCTGGCGAATTCACCATTCACGTTCTCGTCGTGAATACGGGTACGGAAACGATTGACAGTCTCGTGGTTTTTCCCCGTTCCAACGAACGCTTCACGATCAAATCACACGCCACGGCATTGCTTGCCGTCCATTTTGCCCCGGGCGATTCCGCCGACACCACATTTACCCTTATCGTCAATCCCCGTGCAGTCAGCGGCATCGACACCATTACGGTTTCGGCTTCCGGACTCGAAGGCGCGCGTACCGCATGCATCCTTCCCATATGGGTGGAAAAAGAGTACAAGCCGGTGAACAGCCTGCTGTGTCCCTCCACCGGCGATATCAGCATTCAGTATATCGACACACTGGCCAGCTACGACCCGAGTCCCATCCCGATACCCCTCACCATCATCAATTCCGGTGATGCTCCATCGAAGGAAACACTTATTCTGTTTGCATCGGTCGACGGCGTAACGCTGGCCGACAATCAAAGCGGTGTGGTGAATTTCGGTGCACTCGAACCCGGGGCGCGTCGCGATACGGTATTCTATATCGAAGCCGTCGATCGCGACGATTTCGCCACCGTGACCCTGCTGTTCGTCGTGCAGGGGAAGGGTGGACTCGGTGATAAAATCGTGCAGGATACCTGCAGTTTCAATGTGGATATCCCACCGATTCGCGAAGTGTTCTTCGAACTCGAATGCGACAGCGATCCGGAGATACAGTTCATCGACGGTGCATACGAACCGAATCCCTTTGAATGGAATGTCACGGTACGCAACACCGGCGACAGCCGTGCAAAGAATGTTCGCGCATCCATCGCGCTCCCGGATCCGTTCTACCTCGCGCCCGGGTACGATGCGGAAATTGAAATCGGGGATATGGACGCGCACTCCCAGACCGCTGTCATGTGGCGTGTCTATGCGCGAAATGTCTCCGAGAAGTATGACGGTGAAATCTGTGTGCGGGTGCTGGATGCATTTAATCGCATTGCGCAGTGCTGCGACAGCGTCAGCCTTCCGGCCGTGCGTGAACCCGAACTGTCCGCGTCCTGTCTGGTCGTTCCCGACACCATTCGTGTCGACACAGAGAGCGGACAGTATTTGCCTGCCGAATTCCTCGTCGACGTTTCCCTCAGGAACACGGGCAGCGATCCGGCCGATTCGGTGTATGCGGAAATTCTGATTGCCGATCCGGATATAAAATTTGTTGCACCGACAACGACTCGCATCCTTGTAAGCGAAGAACTTTCTCCCGCCGCCGTGGAAAATCTGGAATGGCGGATAGCGCCGCTCCCCGTTAAGCAGCCGAGAGATCTCGAGGTGCGCATTCGTGTTTCCTGTAAAAACTACCCGACGGTGACGACGCTCTGCAGCGTACATATTGAGGCTTCGCGCAGTCCTGTGCTTACCTGTGAAGCCCTGACGAATCCTGAAGATACGCTGCACTATGCCATCGCCACCCTGGAATATGACGAACTGACATTCACCGCCACGGTACGCAACGAAGGAAGCATTGCCGCGCAGAACGTGGAAGCCACCATCCTTCTTCCACCAAATATCAGCCTGCCTCCGCAGGAATCCGCCGTCAGGCTGCGCAGCTTTGCGCTTCAGCAGGATTCGACATGGACGGTCAGCTGGACATTGCTTCCCGAAAAGAAGCGCGAAGGAACCCTCGACAGTATCCGTGTGGAATTCCGCTCGGGACAGAACGGAACGATATGCGGCGACTGGATTTTCATTGTCGGCATTCCTCCCGTTACCGTGTTCACCATTCCCAGTTATTTTGTCGAGCGCTATGGACGCGAATTTACCGCACCCATTCTCATTGACGAGGCGCAGCACAAGGACATCAACGAACTCGAGCTTTACGTCACGTATGACGAAAAGCTGCTCGAATTTCTGGCGTGGGAAAGGGAAGAAACCCTGCTGGAAAATGACTGGAATATCTCCGCCAGCGGAGGTGCGGGACGCATCTCTTTCCGGGCCATCAACAGCGCGGAACCGCTTGCCGGAAGTGGTGAACTTATCCGCATGCGTTTCAGGGTTCGTTTCGGACTCGGAGACGATATTCTGAACTGGGCGCTTTCACCGCTGGATTTCGATTCCCTGTCGAGCCAGGTCAATCGCGGTACCGTACTGGCGCGGTATTACAACGGACAGGCAATAGTGAGCGGAGATTGCCTGTATCCTCTGGAAGCAGGAGACGGCTACATTCTCGGCAACAGTCCCAATCCCTTCAATCCCGTAACCACGATTACCGTTCGCGTGCCTGAGGATTGCGAAGCTGTCGTCAGTATCCATGACATGCTGGGACGTGAAGTGACGCGACTGCACGAAGGATTTCTCAGCCGTGGCGAACACCGCATGCGTTTCAACGCACATGCCCTCCCGAGCGGCAGCTACCTTGCCATTCTGCGTACCGGCTCTGTCCTGCGCACACAGCACAGGCTTCTGCTTCTTCGCTGATACCATACCACGGCAATTTCAACGCACTTTCTTCCTTCCTCCCGTGTTGAATCTCTGGAGACCATGTCGTATCAGTCAGAGTCACGTATGTCCGCGGACACCCCATTTCGCCTGTTCTGCATTTTTCCACATCCCGACGACGAATCCTTTCTCATGGGCGGCAGCATCGCCGCGAGCGTCCACCGCGATAACGCCGACGTCACACTGTATACACTGACGAAAGGCGAACGCAGCCGCAATGCAGCGGCCCAGAAAATGAGTCCGGAAGAAATCGCCGGTCTTCGTATTGAGGAGGTTCGGCGAGCCGCCGAAATACTGGGCATTCGAACGCATATGCAGGGGGATTATCCGGACGGGGGATTGCGTGACATCGATCCTCGCGTCCTTGAAGAAGACATCGCTGATAAAATCCGCAGAATTCGTCCGCACGTCCTCTGTACCTTCGATGTACAGGGTGGCTCCGTACATCCGGATCACATCACCATGCACCATGTTGTCAAACGGATTTTCGTAAGCCTGCGTGAGGAAATTCCGGCCCTGCAGCGCCTCTGCTTCACGGTGCTCCCGCATGACCGCGTCGCATCATGGCCACGTGCCGTCTTCGGTGTTGAACGAAACCGGATTGATGCGATTGTGCCCGTCGGGGAATATCATGCTATGGAATACGCCGCCGTGCATGCGCACCACTCCGTGCGACGCGACGTCGAGGAAAATAACTTCGATGACTGGATGCTCTGGGAGGAAGAATATTTCAGCTTCTTTGACGAAAGCTTCCCCTCTCCGGTACAATCACTTTTTCATGGACTGCACCGGGATTGACCTCAGGTCAATTGTGCGCGAAACGCGCGACCGTTTCTTTTGAGAAATTCACCGCCACGAGTTTCGAAACACCTTCTTCCTCCATGGTTACACCGTACAGTGTGTCCGCAGCCGCCATGGTGCGCTTGTTATGCGTGACCACGATGAACTGCGTGTTCGTGGAGAATTCCTTCAGAATCTTGATATAGCGATCGATGTTCGCATCATCCAGCGGTGCATCGACTTCATCGAGAATACAGAAGGGACTGGGTTTCACCAGGTAAATAGCGAAGAGCAGTGCGATGGCCGTGAGCGTTTTTTCTCCACCTGAAAGCATATCGATGGAATGGGGACGCTTGCCACGGGGCTTGGCGACGATATCAATTTTCGCTTCGAGAGGATCCTCGTTTTCCTGCAGAATAAGATCCGCCTCGTCACCTTCGTCGAACAGCGATTTGAAGATGTTGATAAAATTCTCACGGACCTGGGTGAAGGTTTCCGTGAATTTCTGTTTCGCGGTTTCATTGATCTCGCGAATGGTGTCCTTCAGCGTATGTTCGGACTGGATCAGATCATCCCGCTGCGTCGTCAGCAGATCGAGACGGTCTTTCTCCTCTTTCCATTCCTCGAAGGCGAGGGGATTGACCGGACCGAGCGCACGGATTTTCTGACGCAGGTCATTGATCTCTTCTCTCGCCTGTGCGAGATCGAAAACGTCATCATCCTCCGCCGTGCCGCGGGTGAGCTGCATCTCGAATTCCTCGAGCGCGTGTTCGGCAAGGGAGGAGATGCGCTGTTTGATTTCACTGACCTTCAACTCGATTTCATGCACGAGGTTGACATTCTGATTCTGTTTCTGTCGTTCCTCATGCAGCGCTTTTTCAATGGCGCGTGATTCGGCGCGTTTTGCTTCGAGTTCCTGTTCGATGACCGACAGTGTTTCCTTCGAATTGCCCCGGCTCTGTTCCATTTCTTCGAGATTGCGCCGCAGCTCCGCGAGTTCGTCCACGAGCTGCACAGCTTCTTCTTCGGACTGCACGATTTCACGGGACGCATTGTCGAGCGCATGCTCGGTATCCTGCAGGGTGACGCTCAACCGTTCGAATTCATTGCGCAGATTCTGTATCTCGCCACGCTTCTGTACCACGGCCAGGTTCGCGCTGTTCGCTTCTTCGTTGCTCCGGTTGTACGCCTTTTCCAGCTCACTGAGGACCTCAGCTTCCCGCTGCACCTCGGCTTCGATGGCATCCTGCTGCGCACGAAGCTCGGCGATGCGCGGTTCGAGTTCCTGCTCACGGCTGTCGATTTCTTCGCCCTCATCGCGAAGGCGTTCGCGTTCCTCGCGATTCTTTTCGATGCTGCGTTCGAATTTCTCGATTTCAAACATCATCTGCGCAACCTGGCGCTCGTATGCGGAAAGCTCCTGCTGCGTCTGCTTCATGTTTTCAGCAAGTGATTTCAAATCGATGCCGCTGTAATCCAGATTCTTTTCTTCGAGAACAGACTGATTCTCGAGCAGCTTCTCCTTGAGAGATTCAACCTCTTTGGTCAGGGCAGCAATCTGATCCTTCTTGCCGATCATGCTGCCTTCTTCCTGTCCATGGCTGCCGCCGCGAACGAGCCCGTTGCTGTCGAAGATGTCACCGCTCACGGTCACGCAGCGGATATCAGGATATTCACGTATACAGCTGTTAGCGACTTCGGCATCACGCACGATGAGCACGTGACGCAAAAGCATCGAGAAGAGATCGTTGTACTGGGGCTCATAGCGCACGAGCTCGATCGCCCATCCCAGAATTCCATCTCCCGCAATGGGAAATGTACTTGCACTCGATGATGGGAGGCGCGAAAGGACTGCGAACGTCGCCTTGCCTTTGCGGTACTCCTTGAGATTCTGCAATCCGCTGATGGCTTCCGTGACATCGTTGACCAGGATATAATGTGCGGCATCACCGAGCACCGCTTCGACCGCGACGCGAAGGTCTTCCCGGGTGTTGATCGCGTCGGCGATGGTGCCGTAGCGGGACGTCGCCCAGCTCCGATTGCGGAGCAGATGCTGAACACTCTCATTGTAACCTTCGAGACGATCCACCAGTCCGTTGAGAAAATCGATGCGTGTCATTTTCTCACCGATGAGCCCCTGAATCTCGAATGCCCGATTCTGAAGCTGGTCGATCTCACCGCGCAGCGCCTGTTTGCGCTCATCCATGACGTGGAATTCACGTTCGGCCGCGAGCACCGTTTCAGAGAGCGCCGCCTGTCCGGCATTCTGTTCCTCCATACGTGCACGGAGCGAGGAGAGGTTTTCTTCCGCATCACGGTCTTCCGCGTCCAGCCGTGCGAGTACCTTCTCGATCGTTTCCTTCCGCGCTTCGAGCTTCTCGGTCTCGTTTTCCTCATGCGCAATCTGCTGCGTCAGCTGCAGACGCCGCTGCTGACGGGATTCCGTCTGCAGCTTTTTCTCCGACACCTGCTCTTCGATCGCGAGATGCGCCGCGCGTTTCTCTTCGCCACCGCGTTCAAGCACACTCAGTGCTTCCGCTTCCTGTTCCAGGGTGGAGGTGAGTTCCTTTTTCTTACTCTCTGTTTCAGATATACGGATCTCATAGTTCTGTTTATCCTGGCGCAGACGTTCTGCCCGCTGATGCAGACTGCGTTCGCGCTCTTCACTGACCAGCAGGTGCTGGCGCGCTTCGCTGATGCGCGCGACGAGCCCGTCATAGCCGTCTCGATGCGATTGCAGGCGCAGCTCGATTTCTTCTTCTTCGTTTCTGTAGGCCTCGAGCAGTGTCTCCTCTTCTGTCATGCGCTGGCCCATACTGTCACGCTCGACAATAGTGCTCTGCAGCCGTTCCTGGAGCGGTTCGAGCCGGCGATGAAGATTGTCATAGTCCCGCTGCATCACGTCGATTTCGAGAACGCGAAGGCGTTCCATGTACTCATTGTACCGTTCCGCTTTTTTCGCCTGGCGGTTCAGCGAGTTCACAGCCTTACTGACTTCCGCGATGATATCGTCGACACGCAGGAGGTCTGCTTCGACATCGCTGAGTTTACGCAGTGCTTCCTTGCGCCGCGCCTTGTATTTCGTGACCCCGGCAGCTTCTTCAAACAGGCGGCGACGTTCTTCGACCTTGTCGCTCAAAATGGTTTCCACCATTTTCAGCTCGATCACCGAATACGCATTCGCGCCCATCCCCGTATCCATGAACAGGTTGGTGATGTCCTTGAGACGACAGATCGTCCGGTTCATCATGTATTCGCTTTCACCGGAGCGGAAGACCCGCCGGGTAACGGTGACTTCACTGTAATCGAGAGGGAGGATGCCCTTGTTGTTTTCGATGGTGAGTGACACCTCGGCGAGTCCGATGGGCTTGCGCATCTTGGTGCCATTGAAAATGACATCTTCCATCTTGTCGCTGCGCAGCGTTGAGTAACGCTGTTCACCCAGCGCCCAGCGCAATGCGTCGACGATATTTGTTTTCCCGCAGCCATTGGGACCCACGATGGCGGTAATGCCATCGTTGAGAACGACATTGGTTTTATTCGCGAAGGATTTGAACCCGAGGATTTCGAGTTTGCTTAAATACATGTTCTATCTCAAAGGGAAGAAATCAGGAAACGGTCTGTGCGATACTCCACCACAGATCCACGTAATACTTCATATATGCGAACACATTGTATTCGCCATCGAGTGAAACGAGCCAGAGCGCGAGTCCGGTACCAAGCAGCACAAAGCCACCCAGGTAGAAATACATGGGACGCACGTCGAATACGATCGCGGTGCCTTTCAGTACCCTGCTGAGAATCCACACATGGAAGATCACGTAGGTGACGACGGCCACGGGTTCAAGTACCGGCAGGGCAAGCACACGATAGAGCACCATCCCGAAAGGTGCCAGAATAATCATGGGGAGCACCGACCACATGCTCACGCTGAACGCGTCAAAGAGGAATACTTTCTTTCTCGAAACGAGAGCGATCAGACGCAGCAGCAATGCATATGCGACGAGCAGCAGGAAAAAGAGCAGTGTCATCAGCAGCACATTGTCGAGCGGATTCCAGGCCGAATAGTTTACCCATTCCTTCAGCCAGGTACTGTGAATAAACTGTGCGATCATGCGATCGACTAGAATATTCATGCGCCAGTAGTAGAGCAGGTTCGCGTAAAGGAGTCCCGCCGACAGGGAGCCGAGCAATCCGACCATCGACGTCTGGAACAGCGAGAGCATACGCTGATCTCTCACGTCCGCGTAGAAATTGTAGGGGCGAAGGAAGGAGCGAACGACATTTTCCCGGAAGCGGCGAAAGAGATTGTATACCCCGGCAAAGAGGAAAATGATGAGGATGCCGAGCACGACAAAACTCATCGGATGCTGTTCTTCGTAATTCCCGGTAACGAGCACCGGCGGTTTTTCATTATTGAAGCTCGTCTTTAACACATCGTATGCGATACGCTTCTGGCGGAAGCGATCGACAACGCCAGTGGTAGCCGTGTACTGATACACGCGGTCGACTGCCATGATGGGACGCATCACGGCCCAGTCCGCAAAGGAATGCACAATCACGCCAGCATAACCGAGGTCACGAATTTCCTTGTAAAGCTGCAGGAAAAACTGTCCCTGCGCATCAATCGAGCGTGGATCACTGTAGCCGTTGTAATTGCGTATCTGCACCGGGTACATCAGTGAGCTGACGATAACCGGATATTCACTGTTCCGTGATGCCAGGGCCTCGAGCAATTTTGAAACCGTGGCAGTGGACTGCGGATTGACATCGAGTCCGACAAAGTCACAGTGCTCGGGAAGCTTGTCCGGCAGAGTCGATTCGAAGGAGAGATAGCGAAGCAGACGTTCCGTCTGCGGCACCGCACTGTTGACGTCCTCGAGATACTCCTGCATTTCAGGTGAGGCGTCGAGTAATCCCTGGGCAAAACCCACTGCCGCAAGCGAAGGATGATTGTAATCCCTGGCTATCGTCTCGCGAAGCACATTCTTCGCGGAAGTATGAATGCCGACCTTTTTCAAGATCGCATCCGGCACCTTGCGCAGAGGCAGATCGTGGAAGACGAGAATGCCATAGCGATCACACAGTGCCATGAAAAGGGGGTGGGTCGAACCACTGACAAGACGCACCGCATTGACACCGAGGTTTTTCATCATGAGCACATCCCGTTCCATCTCATCGACGGAGAGGCTGCGGCCATGCCGCGGTGAATCTTCCATGTACGTCATGGCCTTGAGAAACATGCTGTTTCCGTTCACCTGCAGTCCGCCATCCCGCACGCGTACACTGCGGAATCCGATATGCTGCATGCTTTCGTCGAGCACCACACCACCGCGAGTCGTCCGCTGACGCAACACGTAAAGGTTGGGAGCATCCGGTGACCAGAGGCGCAGACCGGACAGCGTCATGCTGATTTCCACCGATTTCAGGCGATCGGACTCAACTTCTACGCGCTTGCTTTCACTGCTGGCGAGAACGAGACCGGTCAACGGATCCAGGATCTCAATCATGTGATTGACCGCGGAGCGTCCGAACGCTTCCGCGCTTCCGGTGGAATCCCCGGGAAGTGTGGCAAGTTCACCGGAATTCAGCAGGGCGCGGTAATGCAGCGTGATTGCCCTTCCGGGACCACGTACATCGCTCGAGACATACGACTCCTGCACCCAGACACCGCGATGTGCAACAATGCCGATGTCATGCACAATGCCGCCGTAATTCAGTCTGTCCCACAGCTGTTCGTACAGCGGCACCGTCTCATGCGTATCGAGAAAATTATTGACGGAAATTTCTATGGTGTTTTTCCCTGCCCGAATGATACCCGGCGACACCTTGTAATTAAACGATGTCAGTCCGGCATGTTTTCCGATAAACTGACCGTTTATACTTATTTCACAGTAATACGAAATGCTCAATGCGACGAGCTGAAAAACGGAGGAATACGCCATGTCCCTCGGCACGGTAAAATCACGCCGGAATGTGATCTGATAATGACCACTGAACGAGGACGGAATGGAAACCGCTTTCCATGGCTGTTCCTCATCCATACGATATTCCCACTTCCCGTTGAGATCGATGATATCCCTGTACGCGGTGGGGGAGAGAATGCCCATGCTCAAATCCGTCGGCAGGGGACGACGCTGCTCAAGAAAGGCTGGCTGCGCGACGACGTTCGAGAAAACAACGAGCGAGAAAACAAGAACCCCCAGGCTCCTGATTCGTGCGCTTCGCATTAGGCTTTTGTCGCTGTGCTGCATGGATACTACCGTATAATGATGCAAGAGAGTAAATGTACGAAACGACGGCCAATGAACAAAGAGGAAAGACTTCATGAGATCAGGTTCCCGGTGACTGACGCGTGACTGCTCCGGGCTGTATGCGCCATGCCTCATCCCTCGGACATCGCCGTGACAACCACATCACACAGCGCAATAAACCTATAAAAAACAATAGCATACAATGCACGCCTCAGCCGAAGTTTCTATGACACGCATTTGTCGTGCCGTATGGTATAGATCGATGCCGTCAGCAGACATTCCATGGTCGCATGCAGACGGCATATATATAGATAGCAGAGTCATGCTGCTTCCCGCCGGGAGGTGCATTATCCAATTTCAAATGGAGTATTTTCTCATCAATTTGAGAATATGCAGAAAGTGCATATTTGAAGCGGGCACACAGCAGAGACGCTCTCCGGTATTTCGCCGGGGCAGGGCATGAGACAGAGACGGGAAGCAGATCGTACGAAAACGATCCCGGGAGGTGGTAGTGAAGTCCTCACAGCCGTGCGCGGCTGGTAGAACGGTCCTGAAATGAATGAAATATGCAGTTTCTGCATATTTTTTCATGTCTGTGCGTTCCCATTGCACGTCTTTCATCGCGGGAGGGCGAATGGATGCATCCCGGGCAGCTTCGTCTTCCATCATACGACCCCGCCGTCTTTGTACGTCCCTGGCGCTACCATTATGCAGAAAGTGCATAAAGACGTTTGCACCCCACTCCTGAAAAGAGGAAAACAGGGAAAACCTCAGGTCACCAGAGCCGACAAGCAACGACCGGCACCAGCTGTTTCACGTGAAACAAAAAACCCCCTCCCGCGAGGGAGGGGGCCTGTTTCACGTGAAACAGCGTTTCTCAGAATTTCTTCTTCTTCGAGGATTTGCGCGCCTTCTCCTGTTCCTTGGCTTTTTCCTGCATGGAAGCCAGGGTGCGCTCCGTCCAGCTGGTCTTTTTCTTTCCACCCTTCGGTGTGACCTTTGTCAGTGGTTCATCAGCATGGCGCTTGTTGATCAGGTACTGCTGGCCGATAGAAAGGATGTTGAACATGAAGTAATAGAGGTTGAGACCAGAGGGGAAAGAGTTGAAGAGAATCCAGAACATCACGGGCATGATGTAGACCATGGTTTTCTGGCGAGGATCCTTCACCGACATTTTCTGCTGGACAAACATCGTCGCCGCCATCATCAGAGCGAGACCGCTGATGAAGCTCATACCAAGCACAGGGATTTTCATCGGGAGGTCGATGAGAATATCCGGAGCGGAGAGATCGCTGATCCAGAACATGAAGGGCTGATGCCTCAGCTCGATCGTGGAGCGGAAGATGGTGAACAGCGCAAACAGAATAGGCATCTGCAGCGCCATAGGCAGGCAGCCGCCTGCCGGATTCACCCCGTACTCTTTGTAGAGTTTCATCATCTCCGTGTTCTGACGCTGCTGATCGTCCTTATACTTTTCACGCATCTCCGTGATGATGGGCTGCAGCTTCTGCATTTTCTGCATCGAACGCATGCTGCTCTTCGTCAGCGGGTAAAGCAGGAGTTTTACGATGATGGAGAAAATGATAATGACAATGCCGTAGTTTGGTATGAAGCTGTGCAGGAAATTGAACAGCGGCATGACAAAATACTCAGAGAAGGGGCGCACCACGAATTCCCAGCCCAGGCTGAGCACCTGCTCGAGTCCTTCATGCTGCGCTTTGAGAAGTTCATAATCCATCGGACCGATGAATATGGTGAACTTCGATACTTCACGCACATTGCCCCGATACTTCACCTTGATGCCAGCTTCGTACTCCTCACGATGTCCTTCGTTCGGCTGGGGCTTCATAATGCCTTCCACGTATGCACCGCTTCCCGTGAAACCGTCACGTGCAATCAGTGCCGCGAGAAAGTACTTATTGTGAATGGACGCCCACTTGGTCTCTCCCTGTAAATTTTCTTTCAAACGCTCTTCGGCATCATCTGCATTGTAGGAATTCCGATTTCCGTCAACATACACGTTCGCTTCCGAAAAGCTGGCCTCCTCGACACTGTTTCGTTCCGAGTATGCCGGTGTATGGAATATCACCTGGTATTCATAGTTCGCAATGACAGCGCTCATGTTTACCATTTCAATATCCATGTCCACGTTGTACCCGCCGTTGTGGATCACATAGCGCTTGATGATCGCCATACTGTCGTCACGCACTGGAAGGATAGCTTCAAACGTGTACGACATACTGTCTGTGAGCGTCACCTCGCCCTGTTTAGGAATAGTACTGAAACGGAAATACAGATCCTTAGTGTTTATAAACCGGCCATCCGAGCTGGCGAATACGATATCGAAATCGCTCTGTCGCTGCCATTCGATGAGCTGCAGGGGATTGTCGCGCCAGGTGGTAAAATTGTTCAGCGTCCAGCGTTTGATGCTTCCGCCCTTGCTTGCGAACTCGACAACGAATTTGTCGGTCTTGATCTTGAACGTGGTATTCGATCCCGTATCCAGGTGCGAGAACCAGGTGCCGTAGCGCATGTCATCGGACGCAGACTGCGTGGTGTCGATATTCATGCCATGTTGCGAACGATCTTCCGTCTTCTCTTCGGAAGTTGTCGCATCCTCTTCGGCCTTGCTCGCTTCTTCCTGCTGCTTTTGCTGCTCGGCTATTTCCTGCTGTTTCGCGACTTCCTCCGGTGAGGGTGCCGTGTAGAACATCCATGCCACAAATAGAATGGCAATGATGATAAACCCGATGATCGCTTGTCTGTCCATGCTTACAACTTTTCGTTTATGTGCGAATTACGGTACAGGGTCATATCCCCCTTCATTCCAGGGATGGCAGCGAAGAATGCGTTTTACCCCCAGCCAGCTGCCCTTGGCCGGACCATGTTTCTGTATGGCTTCCATCGTGTAGGATGAACAGGTAGGATAGAATCGACAGGAAGGAGGAAACAGCGGTGAGATCGCGAACTTATAGACGCGAATCAGAAACACCAGTACTGCGGTCACGGCTTTTTTCATGAGGCCTGCAGTTTATCCTGCACTCTGATGAGTAAATTCTCCATAGCCAGGTCGATCTGAGAAAACTGCAATGGACCGCGCTGCGCCAGGCTGTTGAAGAGAAAT
Source organism: bacterium (assembly GCA_020444325.1). Taxonomy (NCBI): domain Bacteria; species bacterium. The sequence continues at coordinate 646,361 of JAHLLD010000001.1, read as the reverse complement.
ACGCAGCGCAGAGCGATCTGCTTCTCCTCACACTGTGCGAGCAGTCCATGTTTTCTCTGGCGGTAACTTTCCCTCAGGTACCGCCGGACACGGTTCCGCTGTACCGCGGAGCGTGCCTTTCTAACAGCAAATCCCACCGTACAACCGTAAGGTGGGATTTCCCGCTGTATATCATAATAACATCGAACATTTCCACTTTGCACGAACCTCCCGCGGGAGAGTACGCGCCCAAACGCCCGATATCCGCGAAGGATTTCAGATTTTGAAAATCGATTACGGGACGAGTTATCGATGCTTCGGTTCGTCACTGACTGTGAGTTTCCAGCGACCTTTCGCACGCCTTCTCGCAAGCAGCTTGCGGCCGTTTTTTGTGGCCATGCGGGCCCGGAATCCGTGTTTGTTCCTTCTTTTGCGGTTGCTGGGCTGAAATGTACGTTTCATGTTACTTCAAGTCTTTTGATGATATTCCTTACAGAACTACAAAGTTATGGATATCTGATGCTAAAAATCAAGGGATAAGGTCAGGATTTTCTTCGCAGCAGATAAATGAATACGGGAGCACCGAGAGCTGCGGTAACAGCTCCCACAGGAAGTTCTGAGGGAGAAATCACGCTGCGTGCGATAATATCGGAAATTATCAGAAACACCGCACCACTGAGAAAGCTCGCGGGGATATGCAGCCGGTGATCCGGACCGAAGAGCCGCCGGCACATGTGCGGGATAATGAGTCCCACAAAACCGATTGCGCCGGAAAAACTGACGACTGCCGCGGTCAGCAGCGAGGCGATGATGTAGAGCTGCAGTGTGGTGGACCGCACGGATATCCCCAGATGCTGAGCGGCTGTTGCTCCGAGGGCAAGTACATTGAGTCGGCCCGCATGGAACATTGCCGCGACGACGAGAATAAACACCACGGGCAGAAGCAGAAGAACCTCATCGATGGTGGCATTCCCGAGATAACCTATCAGCCAGAACAGTGCGTTGCGCAGGGGACGATCGAGCGTCGATACGAGCGCGAGAATAATTGCGGAGAGAAATGCGCCTATCATAACCCCCGTGAGCAGAAGTGTGTTGTCATGCACACGTCCGCGGCTTCCGACGACATACACAATAAGTACGACAAGGACGGCGCCGACAAAAGCGAACAAGGGCTGTACGAACAGTGCGACGGTACTGAGTCCCGTGGCAATGGCCACGAGCGCACCGACGGATGCGCCGCCGGATATTCCGAGTATGTATGGATCGGCGAGAACGTTGCGCAGAAGCACCTGGAAGACGGCGCCGGCAACCGAGAGTCCCCCGCCGACCAGCAGTGCGAGCAGCACGCGCGGCAGCCTGATGTCGTGAAGCACAGCATAGGCGGAAGCTTCTGCGGGAGAGGGTGTACGCTGAAAAAGCAGATGAAAAATGTGGGGAAGGGAAATATCGTATGCGCCTACGCGTAAACCAATCAGCACACTTGCGACGAGTAACGCCGAAAGTCCGCCAAGCACCGAGAGGGTTTTCCTGCCTGTCAGGTGATCATGCGCCACATCAAGTCCTTCAATGCAGAGACGCCTTCCCCGCTTACAGAGGAGAAAGAGAGCACCGTAACGTCGTACCGCGCAGAGAGCTCTTCGATACGCTCCCTGGTCTCGTCATCTGCGACGTCCGTTTTCGAAACCGCGATGAACCAGGGTTTCATGGCGAGCTCCTGGCTGTAGTTCGTCAGTTCATGACGGAGGATGTCGATATCGGCGGGATAGTCGGTGGACATGCAGTCTATGAGAACAGCAAGAACGCGGGTGCGTTCAACATGCTGGAGGAACTGATGTCCGAGACCCTTGCCCTCGTGGGCGCCTTCGATGAGACCGGGCATATCCGCCACGGTAAAACTGTCATACTCGCGGTATCGCACAATTCCGAGATTAGGCTGCAGCGTCGTGAACGGATAGTCGGCAATTTTGGGCTGCGCAGCGGAAATGACAGAGATGAGCGTGGACTTCCCCGCGTTGGGAAAGCCAACAAGTCCGACATCCGCCAGTAATTTCAATTCGAGAGACAGTACGGCTTCGCCACCCAGCCTCCCCGTTTCGGCACGGCGTGGCGCCTGGTTGGTCGCCGTGGCGAACTCCGCATTGCCGCGGCCGCCGATTCCGCCCTGTAGCACAATGAATTCCTGCCCGTCCTCCACAAGGTCAACGAGCATCTTTCCGCTTTCGGCATCGCGCACAATCGTTCCGACAGGCAACGCGATGCGCAGATCGCTGCCGGATTTCCCGCTGCGGCGCGACGCTTCTCCCGGGGCACCGTCCGGCGCTGCATATTCTCGCTTGTACCGGTGATCGAGCAGGGTGTGGAGCTGGCTGCTGGCGACGAGGACGACATCGCCGCCACGTCCGCCATTGCCACCGTCAGGTCCGCCTTTCGGAACGAATTTCTCACGGCGAAAGCTCACGCACCCCGCACCGCCCTTGCCCGAGCGCACGGTGATGGTAACTTGATCTACAAACACAGGTTATTTCTCGTTGATGTACCGCTTGTACACGTCATCCGTGAACTTGACGGCAAGACGTGAATACATGTCCACGTCGTATTTGATGAAGAGTTCGTCTATATATTCGGATGCCTCGCGCCAGGTGCCTTTGCCGTTGAGTGCGGCCAGCGCTCTGTCCAACGCATCATCTTCTTTCTTGAACAGTTTCTTGACGTATTTCTTCTTGTCCGCCGCGGAGATCTGCTGACGCAGGTCGCCAAATTCCGCAATGACTTCTTCGGCGGGACGAGAGGGCGCAGCTTCGACTTTTTCTTCTGCTGCGTGATCACTGCCGCTGTCAAGATCCACGGGGTCTTCGACAATGGGAATATCATTCCTGCGATCAGCACTGCCGCCGGAGGAAGAATTTTTCATATCATCGAGATCATCAAGATCCAACTCACCGAGCAGTTCTTCTGCGGGCTTCAGCTGATCTTCGTTTTCCAGTGAAATGCCCGGGATGCTGTCATCGGGCAATGCCTTCTCTTCCTCTTCGACATCCTCGAGATCGACATCCGGGATGTCCTCCACTTCCTTGTCCCAGTCAATCTCCAGTTCCGTACTTTCGGATTCCAGCTTCAGAGATGTCTCTCCTTCGGGAGAAGCGTCATCCGAAGTTTCCTCGGATACCTCATCTTCATCCTCATCAAGCGAGAGATCGGGAAGTTCATCGAGGAAGGATGACGAGGAATCATCGCCGGAAGCTGAAGATCTACCAGAAAGGTCCCCCATTCCCATCGCGTCGCTCTCTTCTTCAACGAGCGAATATTCTTCCATCTCCGATTCTTCCTCCTCCAGCGTCATCTCCGGAATGGTATCCTGCTCCTCAAGCTGCTGCTCGATATCGAGAATGGTCTCGACCGTCGAATCGTAGTCTTCGATCTCCGGAAGCTCCTCATCCTCTTCGAGTATCGCGTTTTCGTACTCCTCATTCTCCGAAGGAAGCTCGTCCTGCAGGTGGTCGTCATTATCGATATACGCTTCGTCTTCCAGCTCCACGACATCGTCGTCTTCTGCATCCGCTGGTACGGTGTCCTCGTACTCATCGCTTGCCAGCTGCTGGTCGTCGGAGAGTCCTTCCTCATCCTGTTCTTCTTCGAGAAGCAGATCGTCTTCCATGGAGGGAATGCTGTCGTAATGCTGCTCGACAACGGCATCCTCTTCATCGGTGATCACGAAATCGAGGTCGGATTCTTCCTCACCGATCTCCCGGCGGTTTTCCTCTTCATGTTCCGGGGTAACGATTTTCGGAACTTCGAAATCCTCTCCGGCAGTGATATTCCGTTCCGGCTTCATAACATCTGACTGATGGACATGCTGATTGACAATTGTGGAGATATCGTAGCTCATGGTGAAATCGACTTCACTGATGAGCATGACCAGGTCGTGCATTGTGATCTGTTCGCGCTGCTCCTTCTCACGGTCGAGTCGCTCAACGATGGAGGAGAGGTTTTTGTCATCGAAGAAAATCGAGAGCGCTTCGACGGGCACGAATTTCTCTTCCGCCTTGCTCCCCATGGAAAAGAGGTTGAACAGCGGCGTAGTCAGATGCGCAAGTTTGCGGCTGTCGAAACTGCGGACGATCTCGCTGTCGACATGACCGAGGAGTTCGCTGAACTTGCGTTCCTGCATCACGGTCAGATCCTTTTTCGAGAAATACTCGCGGAGAATCACCGGGTAATACTCGTAATCCCAGAAATACCGGAGGCCGTCGATGATATCATCCGTCGACGCGTTTTCCCTGTCCGCAAAAAGATACTTGTGCAGCGTCCACTGCGGCCGACAGAGATAATTGAAAAGAAGTTTGATGTTTTTCTCGAGCGTGTGAACATACTCTTCGCGGGAAAAGACCGCGTTTTCACGTGCATGAGAAAGAATACCGTCGAACAGCTCGGTCACGGCACTATCTTCATACCGGAAATGCGGCGACTGTTGAAGCCGTTCTTCTTCTTCCTTGAGCCATATATCCACATCCTGCTCGAACATCCGTTTCAATGCATCGGGTACATCGGACGCGAAAATCTGCCGCGAAGTAATGTTTTCCTGGTCGGCGATGGTTTCCTTCAGCAGGAAAGCGATGGTCTCTTCAATTTTGCGTTCGAACATATCCTTTTCCACGGTTGTGTGTGAAAAACATCCTGCGCAGACGGCAGACCCCTTTCGTTCAGGAGCCCCAATCACGCGGATAGCGAAAATCCGCGTTCACGGTTCGATAACCCACCTTGGCGATGAGCGGAGGCACACGCTTGAACTGGTTGCGCCGTACCATCCGTCGCACGTTTTCAATGAGCTCTGATTCAAACCCTTTCTTTTTCAACTGCGCATCATCCATGCGCTCATCAATCATGAAATACAGCAGCTCGTCGGCCTGCTGATAGGAAAACCCCAGCTCGGCTTCATCCGTCTGTCCTGTCCACAGATCAGCGCTCGGGGCTTTGTCTACGATCTCATCGGGAACACCGAGATGCCGGGCCAGCTGCCATACCTGCGTCTTGTAAAGATCACCGAGGGGATTGACAGCGGAAGCGGAATCGCCAAACAAGGTACTGTACCCGAGCAGCATCTCCGTCTTGTTTCCGGTACCGACGACGAGAGCTCTCTCACGTGAGGATCTGTCGTAGAGCACGATCATCCGTTCACGCGCCATGATGTTGCCACGGCGGACATTGGACATTTCGGGGTCCGTCGCTATAAGCGGATCCACCATGGGCGTGATATCCACCGTCTCACTGTGAATACCCAGCCGGTCAACGACAAGCTGCGCGTGCGAAAGACTGTCTGCACTGCTGCTGCTGTATGGCATCATGACGCAGAGCAGATTGTCTGCGCCGAGCGCCTCAGCAGTCAGATATGCGGATACGGCGGAATCCACACCACCGGAGAGTCCTATAACCGCGCGTGTGATACCTGTTCGGTGAATCTCGTTGCGAACGAAGCCCGTGAGGAGGTCCGCAACGGCCGATGTGTCAAGTTTCAGTTGAGGTAACATGCTCCTGAACTTGTTATTATTGAAACTTACGAAACCCCATTCTGCAAATCAATGCGATGGGAAACATGAGCGAAACTCAAACGGAATTTTTTCGTACAATAGAGACGGAATGACAGGTACAGAAAGAAATATCGACCGCATCCTGCTGTTCACACTTGCGCTGCTGCTTCCGCCACTCATTGTTGCACAGGCGCAGGAAGGACGCGCACGCAGCGTGCAGCTCGGTGGCGCACGTGAAGTGGTGGCCACAATTAATGGCGGATTCGGGACGCTGTACCTCAAGCGCGGCAATGGCAACGCCCTTCTCCAGCTTCGCGAGAAAAAAAGTGAAGAAGAGGAAGAGTACGCTGATGTCGACATTGATTACCGTGTCGAAAATGGCATTGGCTATCTGACGCTGGATCTGAATACGGAAGATGGTGATGATATGAACGCGCTGGCCTGTCTGTTTCAGGGACAGTCTTCGCGCACCTGGTATCTCGCGATGAATAACGATGTTCCCATTCGATTTGATATCACGCTCGGCGCGGGGCGTGCGTCACTGGATTTTACAGGGATTCACGTACGGGGACTCGAACTCGAAACCGGTGCCGGCTCCGTGAGAATCAGCGCTGACCGACCCAACCGGGAAATTATCGACGAAGTCTCCATTTCAGCGGGCGTCGGTTCGGTGCGCACACGCCATATCGGGAATCTCCGTTTCAGACATCTCGACTTTGAAGGGGGACTGGGAGAATACCAGCTCGATTGCACCGGTGCGCTGCCACGCAGAACACGGATCAGCTCTGACGTCGGTGTGGGTTCGCTCGTGATCACGCTGCCGAAAAATGTCGGTGCAAAGGCGCTGACCAGCGACAGTTGGCTGAGTTCAAAAAAGATGTACCATTTCGTGCAGCACAGCGATAACGTGTACAGAACGGAGAACTTCGCCGATAGTGAAAACAAGGTACTGATGAAGCTTCAGTCGGGGGTGGGTTCAGTGGCCGTCCGCTGGGAGAAATAACAGGTACAACACTGGGGAAAAAAGAAGGGCTCCGCAATCACGGAGCCTTTGTCGTTGGAAATAAAACAGGGCTCCGATAATTCGGAGCCCCTGTCGTACTCGAGGCCGGGATCGAACCGGCACGGGTTTTACCCCACTGGATTTTGAGTCCAGCGCGTCTGCCAATTCCGCCACTCGAGCGGAAGGCACAATTTCGGGAAACAATGCGCTTTTTGCAAGCAATCACCATGGATATCACCGTCGTGTCCGGATTGCCCACGCACATGCACACCTATTTATTTTGCAAACAGCATGCGCCGCATACGGGTGACCGTAGGCGTTTTCAGTACCGAGAAATAGACACCCGAGGGAAGTCCGCTGGCATCGAAACGACGGATGTATTTTCCCGGTGCGAGCAGGCCGTCCTGCAACGTTGCAACACGTCGCCCGAGCGCATCGAATACAAGCAGCTGCGTCGGTGCCGCTTCGATAATCTCGAACGCGATTTCCGTTGTCGGATTGAACGGATTGGGCCTGTTGGGCTCAAGGGATATCTGCCCGGAACCATCGAAGAAGCGATCTCCTCCCTCCCGGCAGATATTTTCAACCGTCAGCTGTCCATGCTCAACAACCACGGTCAGCTGACCACCCACGACGATGACATCGCTGATCAGAATCGGTGTCTCGTCGGTAAGGCCCAGCGTAACCATAAAGGGTACGCGCATCGCAACGCCATTTGCATCGGTAACCAGGGGCAGATCGAGCGGGAGAACCCGTTCGTCCCCGACGATACTTCCCTGCTCACCGGAGAGCGGCACCATCAGGCTGGCGTTGTAGCGCAGGTTCACCGTGATGGACGTCGCTCCGAAGAGCTGCAGGTTCTCGGCATTGCTCAGGTAAATCGGGAGTTCTATCACCTCCGAAGGTTCAGCCACGATCGTATCGGTACTGACGACGACGCGTGCGGTTGCGACGCGTCCCTGTACATCCAGCGCCATGGTATTGCATGCAGGTGCATGGTTGACAGGCAGCCTCGCGACATACGTTCCATCCGCACCCGGATCATCAAACTCCAGGTCAATCACCGCGCTGTCACCGGGCGCAATCGTCACCGGGATGCCCCCGGTAACCCTGAACGGCGGGATATCCAGCATGGAGTTGACCGTCACCGGAACGCTGCCGGTGTTGTGCAATGTCGTGCTCGCTGTTGCGGGAAGCGTTGAAGCACGGTGCAGACCGAAATCCATTGCACGCGCGACGAGATTGAGAGAGTCTGCGCTGCCGGTGAGCACCCGGCTTTCTGTCACTGCGCAGGGATCGGCCACAATGGATAGCGCACCGTTATACTGTCCCGCAGCCTGCGGTGCAAAGCGCACGATCACAACGACCTGTTCGTTCACATCCAGAGAAAACGGAGGCAGAGGTGATATCACCGTGAATTGCGGCAGCGTCGATGACAGCGTTGTCACCGTGATGGGCACCTCACCATCATTGCGCAGCAGCATGGTGTTGTCCGTGCTTTCACCCGGACACTGCAGTGTGGAAAAAGGCGAGATCGTGCCGACGAAGAGATTCGCGTTGCGCGCCGAGGCGGAGAGGTCGAGTTGCTGCGCAAACGCGCAATCTTCAGCGACGGACCGCAGCGTCAGTGTACCGGTCTCCGTGCCGGCAGCTGCATGATCGACACGCAGCTGAAGTTCGAGTGTGGAATCAGGCTGCAGCGTAACCGGGAAATCCGTCGGCTGCGGGGATTCAAGAATGAAGGCCGTGTTGTCAATCACCGGCAGTTCAAGACGAAGAGGAATGGTGCCGGTATTCGTAAGCACAATGGAGGTGTCCGTCTGCGATCCCTCACAGAGCAGTATATCCGGGAAGGCAAGTGCGCTGGACGCAAACATGAATTCCGCGACATCAACGGTGATGCTGACGGGGATGGTGAACGGACTGGCACCCGGACTGTTACTGGTCACCTTCAGAGTATCGGTGATCACCCCCCTGCTCCCGGCAACTCTGTCATGACGAACAATGAATGCACGCATTCCACCGGGCAGGATATCCACGGGAAAACCCGCCGGCTCAACCAGTGTGAAACCACGGTCGCCGAAAGCAAAGTCCGCGGCACTGATGTTGAGTGTCCCGTCGCCCAGATTCTCTACGATCACCGTGTCGAGCATGCTCTGCTCGCATCGCAGTCCGGGCATCGTGAGAGGAACCGCTGCTGCGATCTCGGGTACGGGACGAAAGATGAAAATATTCGCGGCCGACTGTGACGGGATGTATGCCGGACTCGCGGTGAACTGCGCCGAAGAACTTGAGGGATTCGTCTGCAGCGCGGCAAGGTAATAATAGCCTTCGTCCGTCAGGGTGATATCATGCGTCCAGTCCGTTCCATACCCGCTGAGCACTGCAATCTCTGCCCACTGCGTGCGATCGGATTTCATATACAGGTGAATGTCCTCGCCATTGCCTGTTCCCGTGAGCGTGAATGTGCGAGGAACGAAAGTCGACGTATCGGTTGAAGGACCGGTAAACATGCTTTCTTCAACCGGCAATCCACCGCTGGTCCATCCCAGGGGACCATCCATGCGTATGCGTCCTGCGCCGCCGAACTTTCCAGGACCCAGACCTCCCGGTGCCTCTATCTTCCACACGGAGGACAGCAGTTTACTTCCGATATGAATGGCCCCACCGGAACCTGCACCACCGTCCGTGCTGCTGCCGTTTCCAGACGACCCCCCGAAGGCCGTAAAGTGATAGGTTTCCATGCTGGGTGCCGAAAGCTTCAGTGCTCCCGCGCCGCCGCCGCCTTCGCCCGAGCAGGCCAGACCCAGTTGCGGGTTTCCGCTGGCTCCACCCGAACCGCCCGCAAGCGGGATGATGGCGGCATTGCCATGTACCTGCCCGCCATTACCGTTGTTGGACGAAACGCCCGGGGTCGCGTATCCACCGCCGCCACCGTCCCGCAGCTGCTGCTGTCCGCTTCCACCGCCGAAACCGCCGGGAGGATTGCAGCCCGAACCGCTTGAACAGCCTTCGCCGGAGGTACCGAACGGGTGTCCCGTTCCCCCGCCTGAGGCTTCATGTGCCGGTGAGGTTCCGCCGGACACACCGTTGAGGCTTCCGCCTGTGTTTCCGACAGGCGCACCACTGCCGATACCGGGATTGCGGTACGCGTCACTGCCAAAAGGATTTCCGGATTTGTTTCTTCCACCCCTGCCCCCACCGGTGAAACCATCTCCGCCATCGGAGCCGTCACCGGTAAAATCGCAGAAGCTTCCCCCACCACCGCCACCGCCGGGTCCCCCGTGCTTGCCGTTCGCATCCACGGAAAGCGTGGTGTTGCTGCCCATGCGGACGGGACCGCGGGAGATAATCGTCACAGGAAGATTTCCCTGGTTTCCATCCGCTGTCAGATCGGGATCCACCAGCGAGACATCATAGTTGTCTCCCATGAGCACGAGACTGTCGACAATCATTGCGCCGCGGGGCGAACGCAGGCCCCAGCTTCCGCCGCTGCCAAGCGTTCCGTCACCTGATTTCACGATCGCCGCCTGCGGCCGCACCACGTAAAACATTTCCGCATTCCCGGCCGAACCGTTGCGTACGAACTCGATGGGAATCTGGTATTGGAGGCCGACGGTCTGCCAGTTGCTGCTCGGGGGATTCGCGTCTGGATTGACAAAGATTTGCGCTGAGATCATGCGTCCATCCCACGAAACGACGAAGGGACCAATGATCACCGTGTTGCTGTCTCCCGGGTTCACACAGCGCAGGCGCAGGGCGTCTCCCGGATTATTCATGTACAATCCATCGCTGCCGAAATTTCCGACAGCGTCGTGTGGACCGATGAATTCCACCAGCGTGTTCATTCCCGGACTGCCGATGTCGGGAATGATATATGAGATTGTTTGCGACTGCACACTGGCGGTAACAAGGTACAGCAGCAGTGTGGTAACGATCATGTTTCGGGAAGTGGTATGCATCACTCTATCCCTTCATCACTGTAAGGCGTAGCTGGATTCAACACTACAGTGTATTCATTCGATATTTCATATTCAACGAAAAAAAGAAAACGTCACCTGCACAGCAGAACGCATCACAGGTGACGTTACAGATTTACAGAATTCCGGCTGTCAGTCCTCAAGCAGGATATGCATCAGCTTCTGCGCAGCACGAGGAATAACGGTACCGGGACCGAAGACGGCGACGGCACCTTTCTTGTAGAGATATTCATAATCCTGTGCAGGTATGACACCTCCGACGACGACGAGAATATCATCGCGTCCCACGGCACGGAGTTCTTCAAGCAGCGAGGGCACCAGCGTCTTGTGTCCCGCAGCGAGGCTGGAGACGCCGATGATATGCACATCGTTCTCCGCCGCCTGCCGTGCTGCTTCAGCCGGTGTCTGGAACAGGGGACCGATATCAACATCGAAGCCGAGATCGGCGAAGGCCGTGGCGATCACCTTTGCACCGCGGTCATGGCCGTCCTGTCCCAGCTTCGCAATCATGACGCGGGGACGGCGACCTTCCTTTTCCGCGAACTGATCAGTAAGCGCCCGTGCGGCAACGAAATCGTCGTCGTCGCCCGCTTCACTCGAGTACACACCTGATATGGATCTGATCACAGCCTGATGCCTTCCGAAAACTTTTTCCATGGCGTCGGACATTTCGCCGACGGTTGCTCCGACACGCGCGGCATTCACGCAGGCTTCGAGTAGATTTCCGCTGCCTTCGGCCGTGCGGGTCACCTGCTGCAACGCACCTTCGACAGCAGCATTATCGCGTTCTTGGCGCAACCGCGCAAGCCGGCGTTTCTGCGCCTCGAGCACGGCACTGTTATCGACTTCGAGAATATCGATCGGGTCTTCCTCATCGAGACGGTACTTGTTCACACCAACGATGACATCTTTTCCGGAATCGATGCGAGCCTGTTTCCGGGCGGCCGCTTCCTCAATACGCATTTTCGGGAGTCCCTCTTCAATCGCCCGCGTCATTCCGCCGAGCTGCTCGACTTCCTCGATCAGTGTCCACCCCCTGTGCGCCAGTTCATGTGTGAGGCGTTCGACGTAATACGAACCCGCCCAGGGATCGACGCTGCGACACACCGCGGTTTCATCCTGGATGAACAGCTGTGTGTTGCGCGCAATGCGGGCTGAGAAATCCGTCGGCAATGCGATGGCTTCATCGAGGGCATTGGTATGCAGCGACTGCGTGTGACCCATCGACGCTGCGAGTGCTTCCACACAGGTACGTGTCACGTTGTTGAACGGGTCCTGTTCGGTCAGACTCCATCCCGATGTCTGGCAATGCGTGCGCAGCGACATGGATTTTGGATTCTGCGGATCGAAACGCTTGATGATCTTTGCCCAGAGCATGCGTGCGGCGCGCATCTTCGCGATCTCCATGAAGAAATTCATGCCGATGGCCCAGAAGAAGGAAAGACGCGGTGCAAACGCGTCGATGCTGAGTCCCGCATCGATTCCTGCGCGCACGTACTCGAGTCCATCCGCCAGCGTATATGCCATCTCGATATCCGCGGTCGCGCCTGCTTCCTGCATGTGATATCCTGAAATGGAAATCGAATTGAAGCGCGGCATGTTGTTCGCGGTGAAGGCGATGATATCGGAGACAATACGCATGGACGGTGCGGGGGGATAGATATACGTGTTCCGCACCATGAATTCTTTCAGGATGTCGTTCTGAATGGTGCCGCTTAGCTGCTCCATGCTCACACCCTGTTCCTCCGCGGCAATGATATAGAGTGCCATCACGGGGAGAACAGCACCATTCATCGTCATGGAGACAGACATTTTATCGAGCGGAATCTGATCGAACAGAATGCGCATGTCGTGAATGGAATCAATGGCCACGCCGGCCTTGCCGACATCACCGATCACACGCGGGTTGTCGGAATCGTATCCGCGATGCGTCGCCAGGTCGAAGGCGATGGAAAGCCCCTTCTGTCCCGCCGCGAGATTCCTGCGATAAAAGGCGTTCGATTCTTCTGCCGTGGAAAAGCCCGCGTACTGACGTACGGTCCATGGACGCGATACATACATCGTGCTGTACGGACCACGCAGAAACGGCGGAATACCGGAAGCAAAATCCAGGTGTTCGAGTCCTTCAAGATCTTCCTCGCTGTACAGGGCCTTCACATCGATATGCTCCGGTGTATTCCAGAGCAACGATGCAGCGTCCCTGTCCTTCGCACGCAGTGCTTTTTCCCAGTCAGCGATGCCGTGCGCTCCGTCCCTCGTCTGCATATATGGAATGCTGGAAAAATCAGGTTTCATTACGGTGTATTCCTGCCTTATGAAATTTCAATTCCGAGTGTCTGGAGAACGTTTGCAAGCGTTTCGCCCACGTCGGATCTGACATGGACAAAGGCGTGCACGCCCGCTTCGGTAAGCGCAGCAACATCGTCTGCCGGATTTCCAGCGACAACGACGAGCATGCCGGGCTTCTTTTCCTGCACGATGCGAAGGATTTCAGGTACGCTCTCTGCATACCGGGCATCTTCGCTGCAGGCAACGAGGATATCTGCATCCTGCTGCAGTGCTGCTTCCGCTGCCTCCACAGGGGATTCGAAGCCCAGGTTGTCGATGATATCCATGCCCGCTGCACCGAAAAATCCTGATGCGAAGGTTGCGCGCGCGCGGCTCCAGGCGACGGGACCATAGGTAGCGAGGAACACGCGTGGTTTCCGCTCCATATGCTCCACCGTGCCGCGAAGACGCTCAAATTCTTCTGACGCTCTGAAGGGCGGCAATGGGGTTACCTGCGTCGTATCAGCTGATGCGGAGACAATCAGTTCAAGAATTTCAGGCACCGTGATTCCTTCATTCAATGCGGTGCGCATTGCATCGATGCTGTTTCCGCTGTCCTCACGCAGCAGCTCGCCCAGTTTCTGTAACTGCACATCACGTGGACCGCGTGCGTCGCATTTCTCTTTGTATGCTCGCTGCAGTGCTTCGTTTGAAACAGGGGATGTGGACGGAGTCGGAAGCGGTTTCTCCGAGAGATTCGGATACTGATTCGTACCGACGATGACATCTTTCCTGCGTGAAATATTCTTCCGTTTCTTTTCTGCTGTTTTCCTGATGCGCTCCTGCACGCTTCCGTTTTCCAGCGCGGAAAGGATGCCGCCCTGCTGTTCAATCTCCTGGAACAGCGTCCATGCATGCTGCATGATTGAATCGGTGAGATGTTCCACGTAATAGGAACCTGCTGCCGGATCTCCGACCTGCGCGAGGTGTGCTTCTTCCTGAAGGATAATCTGCACATTGCGTGCGATTCGGCGGGAAAACGGTCCGGGAGTACCCGCCACCTCATCGAAGGGTGCGATATCGATACTCTCCGCTCCGCCCGTTGCTCCGGCCATTGCCTGCACCGTTGCGCGCAGCATGTTGACATACGGATCGTACGCAGTCTGCGTCCATCGCGAACTCCGCACATGCATGCACATGCGTGCCGATTCCGTATCCTCGATGGCGAAAGCTTCCGTGACGCGGGACCAGAGTGCGCGTACGGCGCGCAGTTTGGCGACCTCCATGAAGAACGTACTTCCCACCGGAAAGGTGAATCGCATGCGTGACGCAGTGGCTGTTGCATTCATACCCCGCTCCTGCATTTGATGCAGGTATTCGACGGCAGTGGACAGCACGCAGGCGATTTCCTCCACCGCGCTCGCGCCGGCGTTGTGCCAGGCTTCACCGCTGACACTGATGACACGATGTGATTTTCCCGATGCCCCAGCCGCCTGCACACTGTCGCGCATCAGGCGACAGGCCGTGTCGAACGAACAGTCGGATTCTCCCCGTTCTACAAGCTGTGTAACGGGATCCATTGCGGTATGTACGTTCCGACATCCCGCTTCCAGGGCTGCAGCAAGCAGAATCGGTGAGGAAAGGCCCGCATCGATATCCAGTCCTTCAAAGGATGGCAGGTCTTCGAGAAATTCACGCAGCTCTTCCAGGTCGGTGATCCAGGCTCCGCCTTCCGGCAGATCCTGCATCTGCTCAATGGCCGTACCCCGTCTCAATGCTTCATGGAATCGCAATCCCACGCGCGTCTCTCCGCCCTGCAGTCCCGTCTGTACCTCCCTGCGCAGTTCATTACGCGCGCTGGAGGCATGCGTCTGCATGATAGACCACGGGGTTTCGGTATTTCCCGTCAAGCGCGCATCGCGCAGATATGGAGGAAAACCGGGCATGCTGCCAAGATGTTTCAATTCCGCGTTTTCTTCACGGAAATACATGGGCTGCACCTTGAATCCCTCATAGCTGTCCCATACCAGCTTTTTGTCGAAATCCGCTCCCTTGAGATCTCTCTCCACCAGTTCCAGCCAGCGCTCTTTTGTAGCTGCTTCAAATTCTTCGAAAAGAAAATCGCGTTTCTTTCCGTGTTCTTCTGCACTCATAATAGCAACTCTGCTTCGTTTTTCAGGTGTACCAAACCGTTAAAAAACCGGTTTGTAAAAACAAGTCGTGATAAATTTAGCGATTTCTGCCCTGTGGAAAAAATACCGTCACAGGATGGGAGGGCTTTGCGTTCTGGTCATGGCAGGTGGGAAAACGGCGCAAGGGAAGTGCTTCGTCCGTTTACGCGAGATGCACTCTGGTTACGCGGAGATCGGCTTTGTCGAGGAATATTTCCCCGAGCTGTTTGAAGCGCTGCGGAACATCGGAAACAAAGAATGAATAGTTTGGTTGATGTGCGGATGCGTTCAGCAAATCGCTTTCCCGGAGCAGACGTTCAACTTCAATTGCGGCCGCTTCACCGGAATCGATCAGTGATACTTCCTCGCCGATCGTGCGTTGAATAACATCACGCAGGATGGGATAATGAGTACAACCGAGGATGAGCGTATCTATCTGTTCTTTTTTGATGGGTTGAAGATATTCCGCTGCGATCTGCGCGGATACCGGGTGAGATCCCCACCCTTCTTCCGCAAGTGGAACGAAGAGGGGACATGCTGCCGAGAACGTATGGAACGTGTCATTGCAATGACGCAGGGCGCGGGGATAGGCATCGCTGCCGATGGTCGCGTATGTTCCGATCACTCCGACGCGTCCATTCCTGCTCGCATTGCAAGCCGCTTCAGCACCTGGTTGAATCATGCCGACGATGGGGATATCGAAATGAGACTTGAGATCGTCGATGGCAACAGCTGAAACGGTGTTGCACGCGACAACGATAATCTTCACTCCCTGCTGCATGAGGAAGCGGGTATCTTCAAACGCGTACTCCCTCACGACTTCCGCCGATTTGCTGCCATAAGGCACGCGTGCCGTATCACCGAAATAGGTGATGTTCTCATGCGGCAGATGCTTCATCAGCGCGTGCACCACCGTCAGTCCGCCAATACCGGAATCAAACACCCCGATACTTTTCTGTGACTGAGGAATATTCCACGACGGCATGCGTGAAGAAGAATTCATTGCTGTGTCATCTCATTGATCTGTCGCAGGAGGCGTGACCGGAGATCCTGTTTCCGTACCTCATCATCGAGTGGATTCCCAGCGGAATCGACGACATAGAAGCTGTCGACGACGCCATCCACTCGGGTTGCAATTTTGGCAAATACCACGTTCAATCCAAATTCTGACAGTTCACCTGCAAGTCTGTAGAGAAGACCGAATGTATCCGGGGCGTAAACTTCGACAATAGTCTGCCGTGCGCCATCCGCCGCCGTATGCGGAATATATTCTACAGCTGTTTTGATATTTTCACGCGGCATTTTTCGCAGACGTCGTATCCACTTTCTTCTGCTGCGCGTATACAATTGCTCGACATCGCACTCGCCCGCACACATGCTGCGTATGATATCTCGCAACTCCCGTGTCTGTTCCCTTCCGAGATTATTCCCGCTGATGATATCGACGACTCGAAACATGTCTATCACCACATCATTTCGCGTTTCAATTGCAGCATCCACAATAGAGGCGTCAGCGGCAAAGAACGCAGCGGAAAGTTGAGAAAGCAGTTTCGGCCTGTCCACACAGAAAATGGTGACTTCCGAATACGAGCGATGATGCGTTACGCTCATCCGCATGAGTTCACCGTCGAGGATGTCGTCAACCGAAGTATTGAACTGATGATGTTCCATACTCGTGGCTTCCTCGACGATGAAACCCTCGCGTATGCTTATCTGCTCCGTGGAATCATCCTGCAGAAGATGATGCTTTGCAGCTTCGTATAATTCCGCCAGCAAATCCTTTTTCCATTCGGTGAGGACGCCAGGATTGAGTGCGGACATATCGGCACAGGTGAGCACATACAGCAGGCGAAGCCTGTTCAGGTTTTCCACCCGTTCAGTAAATGGCTGGAGGGCTGCCAGGTCCCTGAAATTTCTCCGAAAGGCGAGCTGTTCCATGCGCAGATGGTCGTGAACGAGAAAACGAACATCATCCGCAATATCCATACGGTTGAATCGTCTGAGAATGTCGTCACACATATCGGCACCCACGATTTCATGGCGTTTCAAGTCGATGGGTTTTGCAATGTCGTGCAGAAGCAGCGCATAGCGCAGTGGGGATATATCTTCAATTTCACGAAGCACCACAGCGACATGCTCATCGCCACGTTCTCGCCATTCTTCAACGGAGCGCAGGCAGCGCAGCGTATGTTCATCCGCAGTGAAAAAATGGTAGATGTTGTGTTGAAAGTACTGGGAAAGTGCACGGAACTCCGGGAGCAACCGACCGAGTATGCGCATTTCATGCATGCGCGAAAGGGTCGCATAGACGTATGCCGGCTGTCTCAGTATTTCATCGAACATCGCCCTGCATTGCGCGCTGTCAAAGCGAAGTTCCGCATCGCCATCGAGACGACGCACGAGTCCAATGCTGACAGGAATTTTTTCCCGGCAGGATTGCAGAAAAAGCTCCATCACATCTTCCCCGGTCGTCGTATTGCTGCCGGACAGCATTTCAAGCCTTGTCGTCAGACCGAGATCAGAAAACAGAAGCTGCAGTGCCACATGAACCGTATGCGCGTGACGATAGTAGTGCCGCATGAATGCTTCCACCCCCTTCTTCTCAGACGCATCTCCATACCCCATTTCTGCGGCGACCTCACGCTGCAGATCAAAATCAAGCGTATCATGCAGGTGTCCACTGCAATCATGCATCGCCTGTCGCGTGCGAAGCAGAAAATCGTATGCTTCGAGCAACTGCTCGCGACGCAGCTCCTGCAACTGCACCGTACGCAGTATGCTGCGCACTTCCGGCCAGGGTACCGGCTCGCAGTCAAGCTGCTCCGAACCCATCAGCAATGACATATAGTATATCGTATGGATATCGCGCAGTGCGCCAGCACTGTTTTTGATATTGGGCTCCAGCAATGCAAGCGTTTCACCGTACTGACCATGCCGTTCCATCGCCAGAGTGAATAAAGCCTCGAGCAATTGCATCCTGTGTGTTTTCGCCTGCAGACACATCCCACGGCGAAAATCAGCGAACAACTCCCTGTTGCCTTCAACGTACGTGGCGTCCATCTGTGACACCCATGAGCGCACATCCTCATCCATCATATCCAGGCAATCCTGCAGCGACCGGCTTATCACACTGATGTGGCTTCCCTCACGATGCAGATACCGCAGCATTTCATCTGCATCACCAGTTGCGGTAGTACCTTCTTCCATCCCCTCTGTTTCCTGGTACAGAAGCAGAATATCGGTGTCGGAATGCGCAGTCTGTTCCCCTCTCGCAACACTGCCGGATACGCAAAGGCACAGCGAATTTTTCACCCCAAACTTTTTCCACAACGCATGCATGTCATCCATCACTGCCATGTTTTCCTTTTCACGCTGCATATGCACGCCCTAATGATATGAACATGGATTTCTCATAAATAAATATGCTCTTATTATTAGGAATGTGGATATGTGGATAACCGTGGTTGGCGAGAGGTAACTGTTGTCCTGCAATAAGATAACCCGGATTCCCGTGAGAAAATCCTTGATGTGTACAAGCTGTGTGGGGACTGTGTGTGGAAAACATTATCAGAAATTGCTGCAATCCAAAACAAAGAAAAAGGCAATGTTCCACATCGGAAACATTGCCTGAAGGGGTTATCCACAGCGTATTCCACCGAATGTGGACGGGTCAGCGCGAAATATAGGAAATCTGTTTTTCCAGTTTTTCCACATGCATACGCAGTGAGTCATCACTGGCAATACTGCGCTCGATGGTTTTGCACGCATGGATAATGGTGCTGTGATCTCGTCCACCGAAGTGCAGTCCAATGGTTTTCAGCGAAGCCCGCGTGAGGTTCTTTGAAAGATACATCGCCACCTGGCGTGGAAGCACAATTTCCTGCTTCCGGGTTTTGGCGCGCAACGAATTCTCGGGGATTTTGAAGTGATCCGCCACCATTTTCTGTATCTGTTCTACCGTGATATCTTTCTTTTCCGAATCAATCACGTTGCGCAGAACCTTTTCTGCGAGATTGACATCGAGGGGACACTGTTCAAGCGTATGGCGCGCGATCAGTCCAATATAGCAGCCCTCGAGTTCGCGAATGTTCGATTTGACGTTCGAGGCGATGAACTCTATTACTTCCTGCGGAATGTCTATGTGATCGCCGTCCGCTTTTTTACGCAGAATGGCGATGCGCGTTTCCAGATCAGGCGGCTGCACATCAACGGTGAGTCCGCACTGGAAGCGTGAAATCAGACGCTCATCCAGTCCGACCAGGTCTTTGGGCGGACGATCGGAAGAAAGAATGATCTGCTTCTTGAGCTGATGCAGCGTGTTGAAGGTGTGGAAAAAGGTATCCTGCGTTCTTTCCTTCCCGGAGAAAAACTGAATGTCATCGAGAATGAGCACATCCATGCTGCGATAGAAATTCGAAAATTCAATGGTGTTGTTTTTCTCGATGGCCTCGACGAAGTCGATGGTGAATTTCTCGCTGCTGACGTAGTAGACCCGTTTCTGGGGATTGTTCATCGAAACGTAGTTGCCGATCGCCTGGATCAGATGCGTCTTTCCGAGTCCTACACCCCCGTACAGCACGAGGGGATTGAATGCGGTTTCGCCCGGATTGTTTGCGACATTGAGTGCGGCTGCGCGCGCGAACTGATTGCCATCGCCGCGGATGAAACTGTCGAAAGTGAATTTCGGATTGAGATTGGTAACGAATGGATCACGCCGCGGGGCAGAATCGGAACGCATATGTCGCATTTCACCATTCTGCGCGCCCATGGTTGCCGCTCCACCGGTTGCCCCCGTTGGATACGGATTATGCTGTACGGCGGGAGAAAGCTTCTCATCCTTGGGAATTTTCACCGCGTACTGCAGTCTGGCCTCGTCTCCAAGAACCTCGTGCAATGCTGCCTGAATGAGGTCGAAGAAATGCTCTTCGAGCCATTCGTAGAAATAGGTGCTGGGAACCTCTACCGTCAGCAGTCCGCTCTGCAGACTGGTGGGCAGGATGGGTTCAAACCAGGTTTTGAATGTAAGGGATTTGATCTGCGGTTTGATGAATTCCAGGCATGCACTCCATGCGGAGGCGGCAGAATTCTCGGTTGCAACGTTCATGGGCGAGGAGTTATTCACAGAATTAAGACAAAAATCCGTTTTATTGCGCTCAAATAGTTCCTGCTGAGAAAAAACAACAGCACCCCCTGAGATTTAACCGGAATTCCGCTAAATCTTTTGTTTTTTGTGTTTTAGAGAAAGAGCGTCAGGGGTGTCTCAGAGTGTCGTTCCGGGAATCAAACCCGATCCGGACGGAAGGGACACGTATGTATGGATTTCAACAGGTGTTATTCACAACTTATCCACACCTCAAAAGCCATTGTGGATGTGAACTAGTATAGAGACCGCGCGAGTGAATTTCAATATGAAAAAATCTTTGTGAGGACTTGATTTTTTCAAAGTATGGGTGCCGTAATGACTTACGGGGGAAAAAAAAATTGAAGTTTTTTCTGTTCAAATTTTACGGTTATTCAGGCCCTGAAATCAGATTGCGGGACGAGGCTGTGACTTGTTTTTTTGCCCTGTCCTGCGTAGAATTCGAGAGTATTTCAAGGACGAAAGTAAACACCATGAAGCGTCATTTTACTACGATACTCCTCTTCCTTTTTGTCCCCGTTCTGCTGCAGGCGCAGTTCAGGGGTGAAGAGCCGCGTCGTCCCTCGGTTTCCGACGGCATGTACCAGGAGAGCGGCAGTGCACCTATTCTCGGGTTCTTCCACCCGGAAAATCTCGAGATGCGACACAGTCTTTCTTTCAGTTATGGAATGATGGGAGACCAGGGGTTGGGAATGTCAATGTACACCAACAGTCTCCGTTACAGAATAGCGGAACCGCTGTCCGTGCGTGCCGACATCTCCATGATGTTTTCGCCGTTCGGATCAGCCAGTCAAAGCTTCAAGAACGATATCAGTGGCATATTTTTGCGCCGCGCGAGCATTGACTACAAACCGAGCAAGGATATGAACATCAGCCTGCAATACAACAGCTATCCTTTCGGCGGGTACTATCCGTATGGCAGTTCCTATGGGCGATATGGAATGTTTGGTGGAACGGGGCTTTTCATGTCTGATGACTTCGACGACGAATAAATCGCCGACACACAGTGGTATTCACGAAAAGCCGTGTGCACGGCTTTTTTTTATGTATATTTGCCTCATGGCCAGGGTCAAAAAGAAAAAACAGCTGAGTCCGAAAAATCTTTTTCTCAATATTCTCATCGCGCTGCTGAGCATCGTCGTTTTTTTCCTCCTGTACTCGTTTATCACAAATTCCATCGTGAACAAGCCGGTGGAGTGGACGACGGAAAATGCAGAGCAGGGAGAAACCGCGGGTGAAATCATCCAGCTCGATGTCCTCAACGGCTGCGGTGTGTCAGGCATTGCTCAGGATTTCACGGATTTCCTGAGAAAAAGGAATTTCGATGTGGTGCAGTCGTCGAATTACAAGACGTTTGATGTCGAGCAGTCCCTCGTCATTGATCGCACCGGTGATCTCGCGGCCGCGAGAAAAGTGGCATATGCACTCGGAATCGATGAAAAGAACATTGTTCAGCAGATAAATCCGGATTATTATCTCAACGTGTCTGTTGTCATAGGACGCGATTACGAGTCCCTCAAACCATCCAAGTAAAGAGAAACAATCAGGTAGATATTGGAAGCGAAAGAATTTGCCAGGCAAGCAGCGGAACTGACCCTGTCGAAAAAGGCGCAGGATGTCGTCATCATGGATCTTACGGGACTTTCGGACGTCACGAATTTCTTCGTCGTCTGCAGTGGGGAATCCGACACACAGGTGAAGGCAATTGCAGATGCGGTAATGGATGGCGCCGTGGAAATCGGCGTGAAAGTATGGCGAAAGGAAGGACTCAACAATCTCCAGTGGGTGCTTCTCGATTTCGTCGATGTCGTGGTGCATGTATTTCAGCCGAAAGTGCGGGAATATTATGACCTCGAACGGCTCTGGGGCGATGCCCCCGTCACGCAGGTCCATGATGAATGACGCGCAGGCATGATCAGGATGATGTGTCCCGCGTCCAGGTACAGTATTCTCACTCCCCCCTACATAGACAGCATATGAAAGACTATCTCAAACGCAGCATCGAGACGGCGTTGTCCGCTCTCGGAATTGATCCGTCTGAAGCGGATATACAATTTGAAAAACCCAAGGTCGCGGAGCACGGTGACCTGTCGAGCAATATCGCAATGACGCTCGCACGCGTGGCGAAGAAGAATCCCAGGCAGATCGCGCAGGAGCTCGTCGATACACTGGAACTCGACAGCACGCGTATTGCTGCAGTGGAAATCGCGGGACCGGGATTCATCAATTTCCGCTTCGCGCAGAATTATCTTTATGAGGGACTCACCGCCGTCCTCACCCAGGGCGACAGATACGGTGCGAGCAATGCCTTTGAAGGGAAAACCGTCAATGTGGAATGGGTAAGCGCCAATCCGACAGGTCCCCTGCATGCAGGTCACGGACGACAGGTGTGTATCGGCGAAACGGTGTGCTCTCTGCTGGAATGGACGGGATGGAAGGTTACCCGCGAATACTATTTCAACAACGCGGGCAACCAGATGCAGAATCTCGCCATCACCGTGCGCGAGCGCTATCGCGCGCTTTTCGGCGAGGCGGAGCAGGAAGAAAACATTCATTACGCCGGCGATTACATACGCGAAATCGCACAGGGAATTGCCGATGAGCACGGCGATGGCAAAATGACGGCGGAACTGGATTTCTTCCGCTCAGCAGGCGAACAGTGGTGCTTTGCTGCCATCAGGAAAACGCTCGATCACCTGCAGGTCAAGCATGACGTCTTCTACAATGAAGACAGTCTTTACAGCGAAGGGAAAATTGACGCGGTGCTCAAGGATCTCAGGGAAAAAGGACTGGCCTACGACAAAGACGACGCGGTCTGGCTGAAGACTACGGAATTCGGGGCCGACAAAGACCGCGTCATTGTCAAGAGCACGGGTGAACCCACCTACCGTCTTCCCGATATCGCGTATCACAAGGAAAAAATTCTCCGCGGTTTCGACCGCATCATCGATATTTTCGGCGCCGATCATATCGCGACCATACCCGACGTGCTCGCAGCCGTGCGCGCGTTCGGACTCTCCACTGACCACGTCGACGTCATCATCCACCAGATGGTCAGCTTTGTCAATGAGGGTGAAACGGTGAAGATGAGCAAGCGATCGGGCAATGTGTATTCGCTCGATGACCTCATTGAAGACGTCGGCAGCGACGCCGTCCGATATTTCTTTATCATGCGCGGCGCCAGTTCACACCTGGAGTTCGACATCCGTCTTGCGCAGGAGCAGAGCGAGAACAACCCGGTGTACTATCTCCAGTACGCGCACGCACGCATCGCGAGCATTCTCCGCTTTGCTGAAAGTGAAGGCATGGGTGCAGCAACAGAGGGGCAATATGATCTGCTGCAGCATGAATCGGAAATTGCGCTGATCAAAGTACTGCTGCAGTTCGGTGAAATTATTGAGCTGTCGGCGAGAACCTACGACACCCAGCATATCTGCACATACCTGCACAACGCGGCGACGGCGTTCCACAAGTTCTATCACGACTGCCGGGTTGTTACGGAAGACAAGGCGCTCAGTGCCGCACGCATCGCCCTGTGCCACGCGACCAGGCAGGTACTGGCCAACGGATTTTCCATCATCGGTATCAGTGCCCCGGAAAAAATGTAGAGAGCCGGAGGGAAAGGAAGATTGTGGCGCGTATGGAATTCCATGCACCTAGAAGTGCCAGGAAATCCCGATCGCATACACATTCCCGTTGAGATTTACGTGGGAGAGAAACGGGGAGGTCTCCAACGGGTAGGCAACGCCGTTGGATTGTACCGTGGACAGCGGGAAGCGGTTTTCCACCGACATCTGTGGATCACGAAAGACGATATCGGCACGCAGTCCGAGATGATCGGTCAACAGATATTCGGCACCGACCAGAACGTGGATACCAAAAGCGGGGAGTGAAGAGGCCGTTTCGGAAGATACATCCGCAATCACATACACGCGGCGTCCGACATACATCCCTGCCCCTGCACCGACAAACATTTCAAATCTTCTGCTGCTGAACGGTAGCATGAACATCCCACTGACTTCCGCGATCCAGACATCGTAGCCGTTTTCAATCTTCGTACCCACCTGATCGCGATACGAACTGCGTGCGTGCACGTATTCCCCGTGCAGCTGCAGCGCCACGGTGGAAAAAAGGCGGTACCGGTAACTGAGTCCATATCCGAAGGTACTGCCGATATCCGTGTTTGCCTGACGTTCTACCGGATCCGGTGACTGGGGAGAGAGGAAGATCTGGGAGTCTTCGACAATGCCGCCGAAGAAGGAGAGGGAATGGAGCCTGTGCTGCGCGTCTGTCCCCTCCTGCGCTGTTGCGACGCCGGAGACGAGCAGAGGGATGAGGATAAAAAACAGCATCCCCCGGTGTTTCGTAACTGTCGTGTACTTCCACCGGGGGATGCGCATTCTGTTCCTCAGTTCGTGGTCAGGCTAATCGCGTGCTACTCCACAAAATCGGAAGCGGCTGCGAAAAGTTCCACCGCGCCGTGAGGCATCAGCGGAAAAATTTATGTCGATTATCGACGATGTCGATATCGTCACGCTTTTCTTCGATCCAGGAACGAACAAATTCGTTCTGCAGAGAGGAAAGCTCCTGCTTGCGCAGTTCATCTTTCTTCACCTTGTATGCCGTGTCGTCGAAATCAGATTTCGAGAGCAGGCGGACAACATAGATACCACGCAGGCCGCGGAACGGAGCAGTCGACTTGCCGGGCTCGAGCTTGAGCATCTTTCCAATGAAAGCCTGATCGGGACCGATATTGGGAACGCCGTTCTGCAGTTTGAATGGCGGCGGTGTGGTCACGTTGAGATTGGGGCTGCTGTTCGCAAGCGCGTCAAGTGACTTTCCACCAGCGTCCTGCTGCTTTGCTATGTCAAAGGTCTTTTCAACCTGACGCTCATAAATTACCTGGGCGCGAATCTGATCGCGGACTTCGTCGAGCGGACGATAGCCGGCATCGCGCGTGTCTGCGAGCATGGCGACGACATAGCCGTTGCTGGCGCGATGTACCTCGCTGATATCACCGACACTGTTGTCGAAAGCAAAGCGCATAAGGGCGGGATTTGTACCGATACCCGGGACATACGAGCCAGTCTGCTTCGCGAATTCCGCGGTCTCCTGCACCTGCAGTCCCTGCGCATTGGCTTCCTGCTCGAACCCGTTTTCGTTGGCGAAGTACGCAAAATTGCGCGCTTTCTCGAAAATCTCTTCCATGGTACGGGAGCCGGCGCGAATGGACATCCGGATTTCCGCAAGCTTGACTTCGCGGTTGGATGAACCGTTCACCTTGATGATATGGTAGCCGAACTGCGTCTTGACGGGACCGACGATCTGTCCGGCACGCGCATTCATGACGGCGTTTTCAAATTCCGGAACCATGCGGCCCTTGCTGAACCAGGGAAGTTTCCCCCCGCGGTCAGCGGCACCCGGTTCTTCGGAATACTGCGCGGCGAGCTTTGCGAAATCCTCACCCGACTTTGCTTTGGCGAGCACCTCTTCTGCCTTGGCTTTCTGCGCTGCCTCATCCTGTCCGCCGTCGGTACGGAAAAGAATGTGCGCTGCGCTGTAGAGCTTCTGATCGCCTGTGCGGGAGTCCATGACCTTGTACAGTGACAGGCCGGTCTCGTTGGGGATGGGACCGACGACAGTGCCGACAGGGACATCGAAGACTTTGTCCGCAACCTGCTCAGGGACGTTCTCACGCGTCGACCACTGGGTGGAATCATACGGAGTCTCGGAGTTTAGCTCAACCATTTCGAGGAAATCCGAACCTTCGCTCACCATCTTGCTGATGTTGTTCAGCTCGTTGAGCACGGCAGCGGTATCACTCTTGGAAGGTGCATCCGGGAAGAGCACATACTTGAGAACACGCATGTCTTCGATTTTGAAGCGATCCTTGTTCTTCTCGTAATAGCTCTGGTATTCTGCATCCGTCGGTTCGCTCGTGTCGCTGGCTGCGAACACGCGCGGATCCCAGAACACGTAGCTGACGTTGAAATCGATATTATTCTCGATGTATTTCCAGCGAACGTCATCTTCGGAGACAATGACAGAGGAGGTGAGAATATTGGTCAGCTTCGAGCGGAGCAGTTCTGATTTGAGCTGCTGCTCAACGGCGATGAGCGCCTCCTGATTTTCCGGACCTGGATTGCGAAGGAACTGCTCATAAGCCTGCGCGTTGAAACGGCCCGTGCTGTCCTTGAAATACTGTGCGAGCTGTTCGGGGGGATTGTTCAGGTCCCACACCCAGTCCGTGATTTCCTGATCGGAAACCGTGATGCCGAATTCCTCAATGGCATTTTCGACGATGGACTGCGTGACGAAATCATTCCAGACCTGTTCACGGATCTGCATGAAGTCGTTTTCTGTAAGCTCACGTCCCTCATTCTGCTGGCGGCGCTGCTCGGCGACGCGGTCGACTACTGCCTGGTACTCCTGGTACGTGATGGACTTCCCACCCACGTTACCAATTTCGTTGGCAGAGCCCTGCATGATGGAACCGATATCAACATCACTGATCACCCAAAAGGCGACGAAGACGACAATAAAAGCGATGATGAATACGTGCGCATTGTCGCGCATTTTTGTCATCATTCCCATGTTTAATACTCCACGAAAAAAGAACAGATATACAAGCTAGGCAATATAGTGGGAGACGCATTATAAAGCAATGCATGAAGTGGACTCACTGTAAATGCCGTGAAAACAAAAACCCCGCGGCCAGTGAGTGCCCCGGGGTTGATGCAGGTGTGTCGTCCTGTGTCAGAAGCGGTAAACCAGTCCGAACATGAGCTGGGAAACCGCAATTTCCTGGTTGACGGTAAATGCGCTTTCCGGCACATCGGTATCCGGATCGATGTACGGGTAGCTGAAGGTCTCGAGGCTTGAGTGCACGTAGGCGGCCTGAAGGGAAATATTATGTTCAAAGGTGTAGCCGACGCCCGCGGAGAGTGTCGTCACGTTGTACTCGCTTTTTCCTTCATCGGCTTCGTAGGGTGAGAAGCGATATCCGAAACCGGCCCGCAGTGCGAGACCGGTGTTGGGCACGCGGAATTCACCGCCAACGCGGAAGTTGTTCGTCGAACGAAACTCCTGACGAATACTGCGGTTGAATTCGCTCAGTGCAAAGGCGTCGAGGTCGTTGCTGGCATTGAATTCGATATTGGAATAATCCACGAGTTCGATATCGGCCGCTATGGTGGCGGATTCCACCGGATTGACAGAGGCACCGAAAGAGTACACTGCCGGGGTGATGATTTCGTAATTGTGGTTGCTGAACGTGAGGTCGTAGCCTTCACCGGAACCGTCGGCAAAATAGCTGTCGCCGGATTTGTAATAATCCTCGTTCACGGTGATGCTGCTTGCGGTCTGAATGGATACGCCGAATCGTGCCTTGTCACGGAAATTGTACAGGAAACCGAAACGCATGTTCCAACCGGAGAGGTCCTGGTTGATCTCCTCATAGAGATCGAGACGATCGAAATCAGTACGCAGGATATCGTTCGTACTATTGGGATCGGGATTGATACCGAGGATGGCACCCTGCCACACATTATTGACATCGGTTTCGATGAATGTGCGCTCGTAGCGGTAAGAACCACTGAGGACGTTGAGCGAGACGCCGACCATGGCACCCTGGGCGACTTCCATACTGCCGCCGATGGACCACTGATTCAGACCGCCTTCTTCATACTGGTCGATGGTCTGCTGAACACGGTTGGCCACGGGAATGGCCAGCCAGCCGGGGAGATTCTCGTTGAGCAGCGAATCGACAATCACGTCTTCCAGCCCGAGATTCCAGGCGAAATCCAGATCGTAATCCTCGTTGAACAGCGACGCCTGGATTGAGCTTTCCGGGTTGTATACATCCAGCATCATGGCACCATTGTAGTCGAGGATGCGGTTGTAGCCGGCTGCGACAACGAAGCTGCCGCGGACAACAGGGAAAGGCACGGCGAAATTCAGGTTGGTGAGTACCATCTGGCTGTTGTCGCCGTTTTCGGTTACGCTGAAGAGAGAGGCGTCATTACTGTAACCCATGTTCGCCAGTCCGACCGAAAACTCCCGCATACGCAGCTGCGCGAGTCCCGCGGGATTCCAGTACAGCGCGGTTGCGTCGTTGGCGAGTCCGATAAAGGCATTTCCCATGCCGGCGCTCCGTGTACCGACCACGGTACCGGTGTGCGAGAGCCGCAGGGCGTCTTCAATAACCTGCGCCTGGGCCTGCATTGACCAGGCCAGCATGAGAAAAATAAAGATCGACAATGCGCGTTTCATGTGTTCCTCCATAAAGACCGTTTCAATGAGGTATCGCTGTTGCGAAACGGCCGCAATTCCATTGTTTGATTTACAGCGGCTTCAAATGGCTTAACGGGAACGACTGCGGCCGCCACCGGAAGAAGAACGGCTGCTGCCGGATGACGAGGAGCGTCCACTGCTGCCGCTGGAACTGCGCGACGGCGGGGAGTAGCTGCGGGAGCTGCCGGATGAGCTTCTGCTCGAACGCGAAGAAGGCGTATAGCTGCGTCCCGAAGAACTGCTCGAACGTGAGCGCGAAGACGGTGTGTAGCTGCGGTTTGACGAACCCGAACGGGATGATGAACGCGTGGATTCCCTGGAGCTTCCGGAACTCGATCGTGAGCGGCTTGTGCTGCTGCTGCGTGAACTGCCGGAAGAACTCCGCGCCCTCTCATACGCCGAGCGAGAGCTGCTTCTCGACGAGCTGTTAACCGATTCTCTCGTGCTCCTGTTCAGGCGCTCATAGGTGTTGCTGCGGCTGCTGCGCGTTGCGGACGAACGCACGGAGCTGCGTCCGTCATTCGTGACCCGCGAGACACGTGAACGTGTGGTGCCAGCGGCACTTCTCGAGCGGCTGGAAGTCAGGCTGCGTGTGACGCCTGTCGTGCGTACCCGTGAACCCGTGTGCCGGGTCGTGAGAACAGCGGATCCGCCGTAGTAGCCACCGCCATAATAACCGCCACCCCAGCCGTAATAGCCCCAGTGGCTGTGATACGGGGAATGCCAGTAGTAGGAGGGACCGTACCAGAAGGGACTGTAGTACGAAGAATATCCCCAGTACGGCGTGTAGTATCCACCGTAGGGAGGACTGTAGTAACTCCCATACCAGGGATCGTAATTCATCGACCAGTATGAACCCCAGCGTACGGGGTAATAGAAGTCGAAGTACGCGGAGGTACGGGGATAACTATCATAATAATAGTTGTTTGTGACGACGTTCCCGAGCGTATCTTCATAGGTCTCAGAATAATCGGCGTAGCCGTAATCCTCGTAGCGGGGATAGTCGTCGCGCACGGCGATCTGTGTGTAGCAGCCGGATGTTCCAAACAGCAGCGCAACAGATGCAAGCGCAATGAGTAGGTTTCTTGTTCGTTTCATGACACACCTCATCGGTTTCGATGTATTCTCTACCTGTATAGAGAACAAAATTCGTGCCGTAATCATGCCACCATGGACATGAAAATTGACCTTATACAACACGGAAAAGCTACATTATTTCGATGAATGAGGAAAGTCCCACCGAAGTGACCTCCAGAGAGGACAGGGGCTGGGCGAAATAAAGGACAATGATTCAGGCGAGGAGCAGCCACAGGCTCAGAGATACCGCACGTACTGCAGGCGTATGGTACGGATGATTTTGTTATACCCGAATTCCGAAGTGAGCAGATTTTTCAGCATGATATCCACATTGAACCCGATGTTTGTGGATAAACGCACGCCGGTGGACAGCGAGCCGTTGAAAAATCCGCGTCGGTCTTTGTCGTTATCGAAGGCAAAATTGTATTCGAGAAGGGCGGAGGCGATGGGACCGATGGATTTCTCCGCGCCAATAAAAATGTTGGGATCCATGTCCTCATCGTGCCGTTCCAGCGTGTAGTTCACACCGCCATGAAAACTGACGGTCCCGTAGAGCTGGTAATTTTTGCTGACGGTGACGTAAAAGCCGGGGGATTTCATCACGTATTGTCGCGCACCCGGAAGCCACCCGTCATGTCCCTGGCTGTCGAAGCCGACGACGATGGCGGGACGACGCATACTCTCTTCGAGCGCGCGATAACGCACGCTGATACCGGGCAGGTTGTTCCACGTGATGCCGCCGCTGCCGATCAGGTTCGTCCCGCCAAAGGAAAGCCCCACGTTCAGGTTGGTCACGAGTCCGTACGTAAAGCATGCCAGCACACCGCCGTTCGGATACAATGTCGTTTCCACGGCGCCGGAGGTAGCAGGCAGTATGCCTGCGACAGGCATGTCGATGAGAAACATGGGATCGATATTCGCCCGGTCACCTGCAGAGCGCTGCGCGTGCACCGGTCCGGTTGCGGTGAGAAACAGGGTGCAGGTGAGCAGGAGCAGTACCGGGATCGAAAATGACGTCTGCAGTTTCATGATGGATGTGCTTGCCACGTCAGCGCCGGCCGGCGATGAAGTCCTCTGCTTCGAGCACATCTTCCCGGCTTCCGAGAAGCAGAGGTGTGCGCTGATGGATGTCCGTGGGTTCGATTTCCAGAATGCGCTTACTGCCGTCGGATGCACGTCCGCCCGCCTGTTCGATGATGAAGGCCATGGGATTGGCTTCATACATAAGGCGAAGTTTTCCGTTCGGACTCCCGCTGTCGGCCGGGTAGGCAAAGACGCCGCCATACAGCAGCGTGCGATGCACATCGGCAATCATCGAACCGACGTAACGCGCCTTGTAGGGATGCCCCGCAGCGCTGTCCGGTGTCTGAAGAAAGTCGATGTAGCGCTGAAAACCTTCATCCCAGGTTTTACGATTTCCTTCGTTGACGCTGTAGATGCGTCCCCGTGACGGAATGGTAAGATTGGGATGGGAGAGGAGGAAGGAGCCGATGGTGGGATCGAGCGTAAAGCCCTGCACACCATTGCCGGTGGTGAATACCAGGATGGTGCTGGATCCGTACATGATGTATCCCGCGGCGACCTGCTTGATGCCGGGCTGCACAACATCCGCCTCGTTTCCCTGCTTGCCGCCGGTGACACGGCGGAAAATGGAAAATACCGTTCCGATGGTGACATTCGCTTCTATATTAGAAGAACCGTCGAGTGGATCGAACAGCATGGCATAATGTCCGCAGGGAAATTCCTCCGGGATGGGGATGACGGATTCATTTTCTTCCGAAGCCATGACACAGAGCTGTCCGCCGCTTTCCATGGCGTTGATAATCATCTGATTTGCGAACACGTCGAGTTTCTTCACATCCTCGCCGCTGGGATTGGTGGTTTCGGCCCGGCCGAGTATATCGACGAGTCCTGCCCGGCGCACTTCACGCGATACGATCTTCACGGCGAGCGCAAGATTGCGAAGCAGTGTCGAGAATTCACCGGTCGCATCCGGATGAAGGCGCTCTTCTTCCGCGATATAGCGCTGAATGGTCATGAGACGGGTCTCGTCTCCGGGCAGATACTGGCGATGGGGCATGAACGATTCCTGTGTTCGGTGGGGTTGCTGGGACTCAGTCTTCTGAGCGTCGCACGGAGAGATGGACTTCCATCCCTCCGTCGGTTTGATGGAATTCAACGGAGTCCATCATCGAACGGACAATAAGCACACCGCGCCCGCCTTCCTTGAGCAGGTTGGTTTCTGCGAGCGGGTCGGGGATGTCTTCCGGGTGAAAGCCTGTCCCTTCATCGCGAATGACAAAGTCGACACGATCCTCATAGCAGCTGCAGCTGATGTGGACTTTCTTTTCCGGATCGGATTTGTTGCCGTGAATGATACCGTTGTTGACGACTTCCGTAATCGATATCATGATGCGGTCGAGTACGGATTCCTCAAGGGTCATGGCATCGTGGATTTCCAGAATGAACGCCTCGACCAGATTGATATTGCTGCGTACGCTTGGGATGCTGATGGATTTTGTCATCACGGGCTTGCTCAGGGTCGCGGTCTCCTCAATGGAAATATGATCATTAAAGTAGAAAATCCTCGTTACAGATTCCAGAAAAGCCGCAGCGAGAGATTCGGCGTGCTGCGTGTCTCTCCGCCGTCTTCCCGCGTCAGCTGATACCACCCTTCAGCAACGATATCGGCGCTGTCGGCCATACGCAGCCGCAGGCTGGCGGTTGGACCCAGGCTCTGCAGAAGACCGCTGCGCACGCGGTCGAGTCCGTCATACCGGTAGCGGCGCTGCTCAAACAGCCGCAGGCCTGTCGAAGCCTGCACGGTTCCGCGCAGGCAGAGCAGCGACAACGACATGCTTCGTTCATCGAAGAACTGGACGGGACGCACGGTAAATGCCGACCAGCGCAACTCCCCGCGTTCATACACGCGCATATGCAGCTGAATTTCCGCCCAGTAATCGCTGCCGAGATGAATGAGCGTCGAATCACTCAGCGTCAGCTGCCGCAGGGAAAAGCTGCGCTGTGCCAGCGATGCGGTTTCGAAATCATACACC
The DNA here is from genome assembly GCA_020444325.1 of bacterium. Classification (NCBI taxonomy): domain Bacteria; species bacterium. Next base: position 613,870 of record JAHLLD010000001.1, on the reverse strand, counting down.
GTGTAGTTCGCGACGACTTCCGCAGAGTTGCGGCTCACGACACCGCGTCCGAGACGCAATTCCGTTGACGGTGCGAGGCGCAGGACGCGGTTCCAGGTGTTATTCGCACTGCGTTCGGAAAAGATGAATACGGTGTGACGCAAGTTGATATCACTGGCCAGCGAAGCCTGAAAATACGGGGAGAAACGGTGTACCCAGCGGATGCCCGCAAGAACGAACAGCTCATCGCGATCATCGTAGTTTTCCTCACTCGGTGTGTCATACTGCATTTTCACAGTCGATGCGGAGAGTGAGAGCGTATCGCTGCGGCTGACGGCCTGCGAAAAATTCAGTGACAGCTGCGTCTGCTCTATCGAGTTGTTTTTCTGTTCCTCGAGCAGTTCCTGCCGTGCGATGCTGACGGTCGAAGCGCCTTCGAACGGGTCAATGCTGTGCTGCTCATCCCGCTCGTTGAATTCCATGCGAAAGCTTCCACGACTCCCGTCTCCATTGTCATACATCAGCTGTGTCGATCCGTTCAGGTGGAATTCACTGATGTCGTTATCGAAAAAGGGGTTCTCGTCATTCACGCGGTTGTGCGGTCGCGCACGCGCGATATCACGCTGGGAAAGATCGATCGACGCAATGAGTCCGAGCGTCTCCAGTAACTGATAGCGCAGGGTATTGCTGAGTGTGACCACGCGTTCGTCCCGCGATTCAATCGGGTGTCCGATGCCTGTCTGGGCCTCCAGTGTGGAATCATACGCGAGGTAGAATTCCCGCCGGACGTTACGTATGGTGAGCTGCGTATGGTTCATGGTTGAGGGACCGAAGTTGGCCAGCAGCTCGGCACTGCCCCGCTGTTCGGACTGAAAGCGCGGATCGATGTACTCAGCTGAGGCATACAGTTCGCCCTGTGCCATGCTGCGTCCGATAAACAGGTCGCGGAGCGTCGCGCGTCCCGTGTACATGAATCCCATGTCCTCGATTCCCTGCTGATTATCCACGCTCACCCCTGCCATCGGTGCTACTTCCAGCACGCTGAGCGGTGACCAGCGAACACCCCCGAGAGCCTTGCTCGTGGAGAGGTCGTTGAGTCCCAGTGCGCGATTGTCGGAAAAAATGAAGGAAGAGAAAGACGTGGTTACCGCCAGATCGCGTGCGAGGTCGCGTGAAGCGTCGAGACGAAAACTCTGCTCATCTTTGACGGTACTGCGGTCGGTGCGTATCAGCGTGCGCTGAAAGCGTTCGTCCGCCGTCAGACGCCAGGGACCATTTTCGTAGCGGTAATTTCCTCCCAGATCCCAGAGAAAGGTGTTGACGTTACGTTCGAATCCCAGGGAAATGCTGCCGGGACCCCCTGTCTGCAGACTGTCCGTTGCAGCGTCCGCTGTCCTGCTGCTGTCCTGCTGCGCCGAGGAAACGGACAAGAGGACCAAAAGCAGAAAGGCACAGGCGCGGAATACGCGGAGTGTCTGGAACACGGCTTTCCCGGGAGCTTTGTGGGCAGAAGTCGGTGGCTCGGAAAATATACATTATCGCGGGCAGACCCGCGAAGCGCTCAGTCGTCGGCGACGAAAGTCTGTGCACCGGAGATGCCGTTGGGTTTCCCGTTGGCGGAGGTCACGCTGGAGACGCGCCAGAAGTACTGTTCTCCCGGCGTCAGGGCGGAGCCGTCATAGCGGAAACGCAGCGTGTCCTCCCCCGTTGCGTTGGCATACGAGCTCCAGACTTCGCCGGTGTTCTCTGAAAGCGAAACCGACAGCAGGTAGCGCGATGCTCCCGGCACGGGAAGCCAGCTGAGGAGGGGGTAAACGACGGTTTTCTCCCCACCAACCGGGGCCACGGGTTGGGGACGCTCTGCGATGATGTCGCTACCACCCGGTGAGAGAATGCTCTCTCTCCCGCCGTTGTCCACAGCGGTCACCGCATAATAGTAGCGGAAGTTCAGCCCGTTGCCAGTGGAATCGTGAAAAGCCGTGGCGGGAAGTTCTGTCAGCAGGGTGCTTTCGCTGATCTCCTCAATCGGGGTGCTGCCCCGGTAGACGCGGTAGAAGGCCAGGTCGGCTTCCTCCACCGCATCCCATGATATGCGGATTTCCTGCACGCTGCCGTCGTTGTAACCGTTGACGTTCAGTGTGCGAGGCGCGTCGGGATCGGCACGGTTTTCGGAAACGGCGTGCACGGTATCCAGCGCCGTACTTTCGTTTCCGGATTGATCGATCGCTGTCACGCAGTAATAGTACGTCGTATCATAACTGCGCTGCGTATCGATGATATAGTTGATGCTCAGGGTATCGATGGGAACGAAGGATTGCGGTGCGCGCTGTTCCGCACGGTAGACGATATACCCGCGCAAATCGCGCTCTGAATTTTCCTGCCATCCGACGAAAATGTATCCATCACGCGCGCCTTCGACAACGATACCCGCCGGAGGCAGCGGTGCGGTAGTGTCGGGACCGGGATCGATGATGCGCTCGCGCTCGCAGGACTGTAGAACGACAAGCAGCAGTACTGCTGCGGCGATATGAAACACGCGGACAGGCATGTTCACAACATACATGAACTTGCGATGGAAGGAAAGGGAGAGCGGGGGTACCGACATGGACGTGCCGCGAACGCAATCCGGCGCTACAGGAACAGTGCGGCTCCGGCTACCGTGAGGATACATGCGAGCAGGTTGACCGCGTCGTTGGTGATATGGCGGCTGCCCCGCTGCAGATGTGCCGGCATGCCGCAATGCAGCGCCCGCTCGGTATAGGAGTCGCACTGCTGACAGTGATACTGCGCCTGTACGGTGGCTCCAAGCAGACTGTCGAGCAGGCTGCCGAACATGCCGCCTGCGACGATGAGGAGATAGGTTTCCAGGGGGAGAGGAATGAAGAAGAATGCGGTGGAAGTCACCACGGCCGCGCCGAACGCGCCGCCCACCGTTCCTTCGATCGTTATTCCACCTGATGTACCGGCAGCGACCTTTTGTCCGGTCAGTATGCTCCGGGGCGTTCTGCGGCTCAGCACACCGAGCTCAGTTCCCCAGGTGTCGGCGGTCACCACCGCAGTTGCGACGAGGGAAAGTACATACCAGGATGGATGCGTGAACAGCGCTGCGGCAATGACAAGCGCGCCGACCACACCGCCATTGGCGGCAACCTGTCCGGCATCCCTGCTTCCCCCTTTCTCAAAGACCGTGTCGAAGCGCTTCTTTGCGTTTTTTCGCCAACTGGTCAGCAGACTCGACAGAAGGAAAAAAGTGAAAATGGGAATCGTCCATTGCCATCCGCCGAATCCGTACACCACGGTGGCGAGTACGAAGGTGGCAACGGCACCGGAATACCGGAGCATGCGCAGGAAATATGCAGGCACGGCGACGAATGCGCCGAGTGCGGCTCCAATGAGAATCTGCTGCAGCATCAGTTCGTTGTCCCGTCCGTCGTCGTCGCGGCTTTGAGCGCGGCGACAAATTGGGGGGCTTTACCGGTTTTGAAACCGACGATGATGCGTCCTGAGCGATCTTCATGGAAATCCGCGGCTTCGAAGGAGAACTCGATGCGGTCTTCTTTCGGGAGATCGACGGTCAGCAGACGGAACTTGGGGTGATCGAGGAGAATATTGATGATACGCTGGCCGAAAGCCTGGGCGAGCACCCGTCGCCGGGTGATGACAAGAAACCCGGTCATTCCCTCGGCCCTGTGCTTGAAGCGTTTCCCGGGTGCGCGGAAGTCTTTGAAAATCACCCATCCTGGGACATTCTCATCCTGGACGAGGATCTCCTCCGCCTCGAGTGTTGCGCGTATGGCCGCGGGGATGCGACCGAGCCGGAACAGCTTTGACAGAAAGGCGAATGGCATGTGAACTCAGTGCATCGGCAGGGGCAGTGTTCTCAGATAAATATCGTCGATCCAGACCGTGCCGCTTCCATCGATAACGAGGTTCAAACGGACATTGGTCGGGTTCTGTCCTTTCTTGAGAAAGAACGGGGTTTCCACAATGCTCCATGGAATGTTGCCCGTCCACGGCGCATTGAGACCGCGAGAGAAGAATTCGCGTCCGTCATCAAAGACACACCACATTTCGAGATATGCCATACCGTCGAGATCACGGGATTTGACGGCGGCCTGGTAGATCAGCATCACGTCCTCCGCGTCGATATCCCCGGTTTCGTACAGGCGTACGGTCGTGGGTGTTTCGACGGTGATACTCAGCGAACCGGCTCCGTCGTAACTGTTGTCATCGAGCAGGATGCGATTCTTCGAAATAATGTTGTCCACATTGTCGGCCGGGTAATGCCGGATGACGCGGACTTCTCCCTGATCCGAACATGCGGAGAGCAGAAGGGATGAAGTGAGCAGGAGAGAAAGGAAGGAAAATTTGCGCATGAAAATCCTCAAATGTCTCTGGCTGTTGGCTGTCGACGGAGGGAAAAATCTTCGGGAAACCGCACCGAGGAACTCCACCATTTTTCCGTGCTGCTGCTGTCGGCAGAAGACAGATCGAGCGGATTCCAGATAAAGGCCTGTTCCATCTGATCACCGAGCGCCATGAGGCGGCGTCCGATGACAATTTGCATGGCGTCCCACTGAAGTAATGCCTGATCAATATTGCCGGTGTCTTCCAGGGCGTCGATCAGACTGCGAATATTGTTGTATCCCTTGAAAATACCCGATCCGGTGAACGGCTGAATGACGGCACCGGCATCGCCGATCAGGCACATGCGATTCCTGTAATAGGAAGGCACCTCGGCCGTATAGATGAGATGCGCGTAAGTATCACTGCTGCGTGCGATGATATCCGCGTAATAGGTGGGGAGGTTTTCACGGGCCATGTGCTTGAGGCGCTGTTCTTCTTCCGGACGCATACTCCCCGGAGGGAGCATCCCTTTGTAGGGCATGCCGTTTTTTCCCGTCATGAACGAAGGGACATGTTCCTCACGCAGGGGGACGTACACTGCCCAGTTACAGATGCGTTTGCCGGGGGTGGTATCGCCGTCGTAACCAGGAATGAAATACATGACGGTATTCCCAGGTTCACGCTGATGCGAAAGGCGCGGGACGGCAGCTTCAAGTGGCGCACTGTCATCGATCTCTGATTCCGGCAGCAGTCCCCTCCAGAGAATATAGCCGCGGTACTGCAATGCGCTGTCCGGAAAGAGCAGGCTGCGTCCGAGAGAATGCGCGCCGTCGGCGAAAATGACGAGATCGAAATCCTTGCTTTCGCCGCTTTCGAGATGAAGGCGCACCTGACGATTGTCGAGCATTTCCGCAGAGGCGACGGGCACGCCCGCATGATAGGACGAATCCGGTACGCGCGAGCGCAGGGTTCGCCAGAGCGCACTCCAGTGGAAGGTCTGCAGATCGAGGGGCATGCTCCAGGGCGAGTTCCCCAGCTTCTGCTGCTGTTCCCCTTTCCCGATGAAGGGCATGAGGTCCATCGTGCAGTGCGGGAAATCTTCATCAATGATACCGTTGCGTATCAGCGATTCGAGCACGATCCCCGTCGTGCCGATGCCGCCGCCGCGTCCTTTCAGATCTCCGTTGGAACGTTCATAAACGGTGACCTCATGTCCGGCGCGTTTCAGGAGGATGGCTGCGGAACAACCCGCCAGCGAACCTCCGACAATACCGATGTTCAGCGTGGGTTGCAGAATGATCTCCATATATCTGTTGCGACGGCGATGCCTCTCCAAAATGCTGTGCCATTCTTACAAACGCAAACAGCGATATACGGCGATGGTTGATCGTTTCCGTGCTGGTGCAGGCGGTCAGGGCTTGTCCACCGGGAGGTGTTCAATCCCGTAGGCCAGGTTCCGGGGATTGACGGTGTGCTTGTTCTTTCGCGCGCGCCAGTGGAGACTGTCATGCACGAATTCCTCGCAGCCGCTTACCCGCGTCCCGTTCACATCCCGGTGTTTGCCGCCGATGGGACGCGGGTAGCGCCAGCGGAAAATCGCTCCGAAAATCCTGTACATCAGTTTATAGGAATGGACGATCTCCGCATCGGGATTCGCCTGGATGCGATCGGCCTGCTCCATCCAGTCATCGAGCAGGCGGAGTCCATGCCGGGTGGCGTTGTTCATCATCCAGATCAGGGCGCCATCCGACAGTCCGCAATCGAGATAGCCTCCGCCCACGTTCGAGTGCGCACCGGCGAACCAGACCTGCTTCATGACCTTGCAGACATCGTCCTTCTCGGTCCACACACTTGGTGCGAAGGGTTTGCGCAGCTCATCCACCGCGAGCGCGTGGTAAGCGTACTGAATATTCCCTGCACGTGTGTCGTGGAAGCCGACCCATGAACGCGTAATGCGTCCCAGCAGCGGCGTCGGCGCTCCGAGAGCCCCCACCGTATCCCACACGCCCATGAAGGTGATTGGGGGTTTGCGGTTCGTGCCGATGATGGAGGTGATCTCATCGTATTCCGGCAGATCCTTGCGCCGGGATTTCGCGGTGCGATAGTAGTTGTAAAAAAGAGGAAAGAACTTCAGGGATCCTTTTGGGAGGAGTCCGACGGTATTGATCAATCCCCCGAGAGAGCGCACGGTATACGCGCCCCGGCTGAAGCCGAAGCACCATATTTCGTCGCCGTCCCTGTAATTGTTTGCAAGAAAGCGGTAAGCCTGCTCGATGTTCTCACGGATTCCGTGGCCGGTAAATCCCCCGACGTACTTGTCGAACAGTCCCGCCGTTCCGACACCACTGTCATAGTACACGATCTGATCCTGGCCGTGTTCGTCCAACGGCGCGATCGATCGTACGGTTTTCACGACATTTGTGCATTGCTCGCGTTCTCCGAGCCGCTGCACACCTTTCCCCGGAGAATTCCAGGTTCCATCGCAGCAGATGATAAGTCTGCGTGGAGAGGAGGAACTGTCAACAGACATACCGCCCTCCACTTTCGGATGCATGGTGCATTACAATACTCCTTCCCGCTGCACAGGCGATGTGCGCGAGTAAAAAAATCATGTTGCGGATTAGCGTCTGCGGGAAAATACGCCACGCATCGGTGAGAGGCAACGTAAGAAAGGGCAGGCGTTTCCTGAATCCGGATGATCCAAGGCGGTGGAAGGAGTAGGCTGTATCCTGTGCTCAGGGAAGCTGAACGAGCGGGAATTTGCGATCGAGAACTTCCAGCACCTCGGGAAAAAGCTTCATGTCGAGTGCGGCGTTCGAGTGGTGTGAGCCCAGTATGGTGTAGCCGCGGCCGTTGAGAGTGACGGCGATCGCTTTCTCGAGTCCCGCAGTTCTGTCGCGGTAAGGAACATGCTTGTCCCAGTTCTTCTGTTCCGGGAACAGCGGTCCGATGGCCGTCATCTCGAAGCGGCAGTCTTCGGGACGCACCTTCAGTGCCATCAGCTGACGCGACATGGAATTCCCCTTTGCGTTCTCGCTGAAATCCAGGTGCTGTCCAACGCGGTGGAACGGTGATGCAGCGTTGGGCGATGAGCTGTCACCTGTCCTTCCCACGTAAATGTAGCGTCCTGAAGGACCCCGGATATCCCAGACATAGAGCCAGAAACCCCGCGTGAGCACTGCGCCGTCGAATGACATGGTATAGGATGGTAACATACGCCTCTCGCTTCCATGAAATGTGGACAATTCATATACTTTATCGCCGTAAGTATCGCAAATCGTTCGCTTGATTGCAATGCCTGTCTGCGTCCGCAATCTTTACCACGGGCGGAATTCCTGGCGCACGGAGAATGCGTCCCGGGAATGGTTTGTTTTTTACGTGAGAAGGCGTGAGGTTTACATGTCAATCCCAACACCACTGCCTGCGGAAAACCGCGACAGGAACAACTGCTGAAGAACAGAGGAGTTTGTCAAATGCATACAATTCTAGGTGCCAACGGCGTAATCGGGCACGAGATTTCCCATTATCTCTCGTCACAGAAGGTGCCGGTACGGCAGGTAAGCAGAAACCCGCGAAAGGTGCACGATACGGATGAAACGCTGTTGGCGGACCTGCTCGATGCGGCTGCGACGGCACGGGCGGTTGAGGGCAGCGACGTCGTGTATCTCGTGGCGGGACTCCAGTACAAAACCCCGGTATGGGAAGAACAATGGCCGCGCATCATGCGCAACACGATTGACGCCTGCAAGCGCCACGGCGCACGTATGGTGTTTTTCGACAACGTGTATGCGTATGGACTCGTGGAGGGGGCGATGACGGAGGAAACGCCATACAATCCCTGCAGTAAAAAGGGTGAGTTACGCGCGCGCATTGCAACTACGCTGCTCGATGAAATCTCCGCGGGAGAACTGCAGGCAATGATCGTGCGTGCGGCGGATTTCTACGGTCCGCGAGCCCTCCTGAGCATCACGCATGCCATGATATTCGATCGCATCCGCCAGGGGAAGGCGCCGCAGTGGCCGGGACGCTCCGACAAGGTTCACACGTTCACCTATACGCCCGATGCCGGCAGGGCCACCGCAATGCTGGCCATGCGTGAGGATGCCTACGGCCAGACCTGGCATGCGCCCACGACAGCCGAAGCGCTGACGGGAAAGGAATTCGCCGGACTCGCCTGTGAACTTGCCGGCCGTCCCGCGAAACTGCAGGTGGCTCCGCGGTGGATGCTGCGCGTGCTCGGACTCTTCATGCCCGTCCTTCGCGAAAACGATGAAATGATGTACCAGTACGAGCACGACTACCGCTTCGATAGCAGCAAATTCACCACAGCCTTCGGCATGGAACCCACCGCCTACCGCGACGGCATCGCCGTGACACTGCAGTCCTGATAACACAACGACGCAGCTTACAAATCCGGTCTGCAGTCCAGCCCTGCAGACAGATGTTTCTTGACAGCACTGCTCTGATTCCGTATTGTACAATTCAACTCATTTTGGAATTGGAGGAGCTATGACTTCATATAGATTGAAGACACTGATATTCTGCGCCATGCTCGTGATGTTTGCGGTGCCTGCGCAGGTGTATGCATCGGCGATGGCGGCACGATCCGGTCCCGATGAAGAGGTATTCAAGGCGTGGATGTACCTGTGGGAGCAGTCCACTTCGAAATTCTCGGAAATCATGACGGCGGAGGACTGGAAAGCTGCCGCGAAGGGTCGCTATCTGACTTCTTTCGGGAAGGTGGAATTCAGCAAGAAATACGATATCCCTGAATTCGAGAACGAGCGCGCGCGCGTGGCAGACTATTCTGGCGACGAACCGGAGTACCTGATTTCGGCGAAAAAGGAGTTCTCTTCAGACGAAGCATGCCTGGCATACTATCACGCACTGCTCGAAGGCTTTTCCGCGCTTCTGGCCGGTGATGGCATCGACATCTCCGAGCACGACGATCATGTGTTTTTCAAGGACAGGGAAGATGCGTTCTATCGCCGCATCTATGTGAAACGCTATCTCAAAGCGGACAGAGGGAATCAGCCGCGCGTGCGTGTTTCCGTTCGCGTCGAATTCCCGAAGTAACAATTCTCATCCCTGTGTGTTTATTCTCAGTCTGATACCTCCCCAAGCCCTCCATTGCAATCGACAATACCCTGTGTCGACGCATTCAGGCAGGTATCACGGATATTCTTGATTGGTTTTGGGTGATATTCTGAGGTATTTTTTATGCAGAAACTGCATATGAGGATTGCGCATGGCTGAGATTGCTGTACAGTCGGATGGGGGAAGGGGCATACGGGTACGCCGCAGGCTGCCCCCGATGCTATATGGAGTGGAGCGAAGGACGGCAGCGGGACTCGAACCGTATATCCCCACGCCGCAGGAGCCGTGGGACCGGCGGCGTGCAGCGCATTTGCTGCGTCGTGCGGGTTTTCTGCCAACGTGGACGGAAATCAAGTCCGCCGAAAGCATGCAGCCCGGCGAGCTGGTCGATGTGCTGTTGCAACCCGTCGGTGCGCCGTCTGCCCCGGGATCGTGGGTTGGGGAACTGCAGGCGCAGCCCACCACGGCGGAAGAGGAAAACGCATACCGGCAGCAGAACAAATCGTGGATGAATGCGCTGCGTGCGTGGTGGACGCAACGGATGGCGGGCAGCGGCATGAACATCACCGAAAAGATGACGCTGTTCTGGCACCGGCACATCACCACGGAAGCGGGTGTTGTGGAAATCCCGCAGTTCCTCTATCAGCAGAACGCACTGTTCCGCTCGTACGCACTCGGGAATTTCCGCGATTTGATGAAGGATGTGAACCGTGACCCCGCCATGCTGCGCTATCTCGACGGCGCCATTTCCATCGCAGGCAATCCCAATGAGAACTATGCGCGCGAACTCATGGAACTCTACACCATGGGTGAGGGGAATTACACCGAGCAGGATATCAAGGAAGCGGCGCGCTGTCTGACCGGCTGGCAGCTCGATGAGTTCACGGGCTATGACGCCTCATTCAGTCCCCTGCTGCATGACGCGGGAAACAAGACGTTTATGGGACGCACGATTGTGGGACGATCGTCGCTCGACGGACGCTTTGAGGGAGACGAAGTGGTGGATATCATTTTCGACGATGACTCCGTCGCGAAATTCATCTGCCGCAAGCTGTATTCCTTTTTCGTCTATGACAATCCCGAGGCGGTTGACGGCGAGGTGGTTGAAGCCATGGCACAGCTGCTGCGCGACAACAGCTACGATATCTATCCGGTCGTGCAGACGCTGCTGAAAAGCGCACATTTTTTCGACACCGTCAATATCGGCGCAATGATCAAATCGCCGGCCGTGTTTTCGGTCGGACTCGCCCGGCAGCTCAATGCAAATCCCGGAGGCGACCGTCTGGTAGCGGATATGAAAACGCTCGAGGAACATCTGCTGTATCCGCCCACGGTGGCGGGATGGGATGGCTACAGGACCTGGATCAGCACTACCACGTATCCCTACCGCAAGTCCTTCGCCGAGCGCTTCATTACAGGACAGTTTCCAGGCGGGTCTTCGCAGACGCCTATGGATATTGTCGCCTGGGGAAAGACGTTCGACAACGTTTCGGATGCCAACCAGCTGCTCGATGACATGCTGCTGCTCCTGCTTCCGGTCGAAGTGTCGCAGACACGGCGCGACGGCTACCTGCAGACCATGCTGGGAGGGGCGCCGGTGTATGAATGGAATATCGATGCGCCGAACGCCGACACGAATCTTCGCAACCTGCTGACGCGCATTGCGTCGGCTCCAGATTTTCAACTGCACTGAGAGGGGGACGCATGAAACGACGCGAATTTTTTTCCCGCGCTATCGCTGCCTCCGCCGGAGTCGCATCCGTACCGCTGTTCTTCCGCGGCATTCCGGTGCATGCCGGCAGCTACGGTGCGATCGGATCGGGACAGCTTTCGGAAAACGATAACGTCCTGGTCATCATTCAGCTGTTCGGGGGGAATGACGGACTCAATACTTTCGTCCCCTATACCAATCAGCAGTATTATCAAAATCGTCCCACCCTCGGCATTTCTCCGCAGGAGGTGCTGCGCATCGCGAATCCCACCATGGGCTTCCACCCCGACATGACGGGCATGCGCAATCTCTTCGACGCAGGTAAACTCGTTGCCGTACAGGGGGTGGGATATGAGAATGCGAACCGCTCGCATTTCCGCTCCGAAAATATCTGGCTGACAGGCTCCGGGGCCGGAAGCGTTCTGGACACGGGCTGGCTGGGGAGATACCTGGAAATCACGCACCCGACATACCCGCTGCAACTACCGCCCGATCCCTTCGCGGTACAGATCGGCGGCACACTTTCGCTGATGCTGCAGGCGGACAGAGGAAACATGGGTATCACGCTCGCGGATCCCGAGACTTTCTTCCGTCTGGGCCGCAACCAGGTCGATGAAGCCGTGCCAGGCGGAACGCCATACGGAGAAGAATACCTTTTCGTGCGTGCCATCAAGGAACAGAGCGATGTGTATTCCCAGCGCGTCAACGATGCGTTCACCAGTGGCACGAATGTCGGGAATTACTCGGGCAGCTCACTCTCGCAGCAGCTGCGCCTCGTGGCGCGCCTGATCAGCGGGGGTTTGCAGTCGAAAGTGTACATGGTGTACCTCGGGGGCTTCGACACGCACAGCAATCAGGCGTCCGCGCACGCGCGCCTGCTGCAGAATCTTTCGTCCGCAGCCGAGGAATTCGTCGACGACCTGAAAAACCAGGGACTGGGAAAACGCGTGGTCGGCATGACCATGTCGGAATTCGGTCGCCGCACACGGGAAAACGGCAGCAGCGGCACGGATCATGGGACGGCTTCCGTGCAGTTTCTCTTCGGGGAGTCGGTCAACAGCGGCGTACTCGGACAGGATCCCGATTTCGATGTGACCGACAACAGCGGCGATCTTCTGCATGATTTCGATTATCGTCAAATCTATTCCGAGCTGCTGGAACACTGGTTCGAATTGCCCGCAGATGACGTGACGCAGCTGCTCGGGGGACGCTTTACCCCGCTGCCACTCGTGCGTACAACCACGGCGCAGCATGATGCTGCCGCGCCGCTCGGTTTTTCGCTCTCGCAGAATTATCCGAATCCCGTTGCCAACGGACACACCACGATTCCCTTCACCCTTGCCGGTCGCGCAAATGTGGAACTGCTGCTTTACGATGTACGCGGCAGTCTTATCGCCGCCATCGCGCGTGGCAGCTTTGAAGCGGGACGACACGAAGCGGTGCTGCAGTCGCAGGGATTGCCGGCCGGTGTGTACTACTATCAGCTGCGGGTCGGGACACAGAAAGTGAGCCGCAAGCTGGTGGTACGGTAGGAGGATGCTGTTGACACGCAGACATTTCGTCGCCCCTCTACTCCTGCTTCTCGCGCTGCCGCAATTGCTCACGGCGCAGTCGACCTGCGACAGCGATACGCGCTGTCTCGGCAATGCACTGCGTTTTTCCGGGGGAAATCTCGACTACGTGGACGTCTTCACCACACCCGCACTACGCTCGGTGGATTCAACCCGGGCGATGACCGTGGAGCTGTGGATGCGCGTAAGCCGGCAGTCCGGCGTGCGCCAGTATATCGGGGGCGAATGGGGTCCGCGCACCGATACCGACGATCGCTGGCTGCTCTTCATTGACGAAAGCGACTCACTGGTGTTCACACTCAGTCCGGACGTATCGCGATTCGGAGACTTCGACAACACCACGATCAAAACCGCCATGCGCTATGACGTATGGATGCATGTCGCCGCCATGTGGGATGGAGGTACGCAGCAGGCGCGGCTGTTTATCGATGGTACACTGCAGGCACAGGGACGCAATGCGGATACTCCGCTCACGGCAATGCGCGCGACGATGAGCTACCTGCAGTGGGGAAGTTTCAACGGACAGACAAACGATCCGTCGCTGCAGCGACCCCTCACCGGTGAACTTGACGAAATACGCATGTGGAATCGCACGCTCGGTGAGGCCGAGCTGCGTTGCCTGCGCTATGCTTCGCTGCAGGGCGATGAGGCGGGACTGATCCTGTATTTCCGCTGCAACGAAGCGGGAGGAGACGTGCTCTGCGACGCCTCGGATTTCAATGGACGCGGCAACCGGCGCGGAACGCTTCGATTTGTTCCATCGACGCGTATTGTCCCACAGTCCGTCTTTATCACCCCCGCCGCCTTTTCCCTTCCACTCGGCTGCACCGCCGACACGACTCTCACCGTCACGGTTACCGATACTTCGTCCTGTGCGCAACAGGTCGCACTCTCGCTCAGCGGGCCCGACGCGGGACAGTTTATCCTGGGCAGCAACTTCCTGACGCTGTCGCAGAATCAGCCGTCAACGGTGCAGTTGCAGACGCAGCTGCGTGTGACCGGAAACATACGTGCGACACTGAATGTCACTCCGCTGAACAGTTGCAATCCCGCATCGGTTATTCCCATCGATATTCAACGTCGAACGCAGCTGACACCGACGCCCGGACGCGTGGTGTTCGATACGCTGTTCGGCTGCGTGAATCAGAGCACAAGCGATACCACGCTGCAGATCTGCAATACCAGCGGAGGACCCATTACCGTGACGTCGCTGCTGACTTCTTCACCGGCGTTTACCGCGGTACCGGGTGGAGGCTGGACGCTGCCTGTCACGCTGCAGCCGGGTGACTGCCGCGATGTGCTTCTCAGTTTCGCTCCGGCGGATACCGGCAGTTTCGTCGATACGCTGCTGATTGCGTCGGATGACGTCTGTCCCGGCAGTGGACGTGTGCCATTATTCGGGAGGAATGTTGACATTGCTCGCCTCACGCTTTCTTCGATCAGCTTCGACCGCCCGAATCAGCCCTGTCGTCGGTCCCTCAACCTGGCGGAACAGTTTTACCTGACGAACCGCACGAACGAGCCCTTCGTGGTCGAGGCTATCGAATTCAGCAACCCGGTGTTTTCCACCCCCACCACTCTGCCGTTCACCGCGCGGGTGGGACGATCACATCGCATGTACATTCGTTTCCAGTCGTCGGTCGAGGGATACTACACCGACACGGCGCGCATACGCATGAATTTCCGCGGCTGTATTGTGTACAGGGACATCCCGCTCGATGGACGCATTGTTGATGTGCAGCTGTCCGCCCGCGACTCGCTCGTACAGTTCGGAAATGTGATCGTCGGACAGTCGGCAACCCTGCCGGTGACGATCGACAACAACGGTATCGATACGAGAGACGTATTCATGTACCTCAGTTCAGGCCGCGTGTTTTCGATCATGGGCGGGAACCGGGTCAACATCGCACCTGGCAGCGCTGCAACGGTGAACGTGAACTTTCGTCCGCTCAACCCGGTATTCTACCGCGACACACTGAATTTTCAGGACGTCGGCTGCCAGATCATCAAACGCGTAATTCTGGAAGGGAACGGGGTGTTCGGCTCGTTGGTGTTCGATCCCGGTTATCTGCAGGCGGGAAATGTGATCAACTGCCAGTGCAGGCAGGATACGGTGACAGTGACCAACAATACCGGCGCCGCACTGACGCTGCGCAGCGTCAGCATCACCGGGTCGGTGAAATTCACTTTCCTCCCGCCGCTTCCCGCGACGAATGAAATTCTTCCCGTGGGGGGACAGCGGCAGTATATCATTCAATACTGTCCCGCAGGCGCACCGGATTTTGTGACGGAAACCGCCGATCTCGTATTCGATACCGACGGACCGGAAGGCGAGCTGCGCATGTTGCTGACAGGGACGAATATCGAACCGAAGCTCACCATCGACGCCATGACGAATTTTGGGGATGTGGAGGTCGGTACCACGCTGACCCGTGTGCTGCGGATTACCAACCCGAGTCCCACTCCCGTCGTCGTCGACGCCATTCCCCCGCTGCCCGCCGGCTTTACCGTACTCAGTGCCGTGCCGCCCATAGGAAGCACCCTGCAGTATCGCGACACCATGCTGGTAACGGTGGAATTCGCGCCGTCGAACAACACGACATATGGAGGCGGCATCGCCGTGCAGTCGGGCAATCCGTGCACGGTGGAAGCGAACGGACAGCTGCAGGGACGCGGCATCATCATCCCGCTTTTCGTCCCATGGTCCACCATCGTCTTCACCGAAGCCACACGTTGCGATAGTGTGCTGCGCGTGATCGGACTGGTGAACGACGGCAGCGTGCCCATCACCATCGACTCGATCTGGATTACGGGAACGGACGCTGCGGCCTTCAGCTGGAAGGGACGCACCTTCAGCGGATTGCCGCCACGGGACACGCCGCCACATTTCGCCGACAGCATAGACATCAGGTTTTTCCCCGCGCGCGTGGCCAGCGTACAATCCGTTGCGCAGCTGCACGTTGCCGCAACCACGCGGCTGGGACAGCAGGTATACAGCATCAATCTCGTCGGGTCCCGCGTGCTGCAGTACATCCCGAGCATCGCATCGGTGGTATTTCCGGCGACACCGGTGCTGACGGCAGCCATGCCGGTCAGTGTCACTTTTCAAAATCCGAGTTATCTCGATGCTCTCATCATCGATAACGTGAGCTTTGTGCCCGACCAGGGCGTGTTCGCCTACGCAGGAGCGCTTCCGCTGAGCGTTCCGCCGAGGGCATCGCGCAGCCTGGATTTTCTCTTCAGACCCCGCGCCGCAGTTGCCTACGATGCCCGCATCCGTCTCGTTACGCGCGTCAGCTGCGAGGAAGTCGATACCACACTCTCCATCACCGGCAGCGGGTACACACCGCCGTGGCTGATCACGCTTTGCATGGACACGACCATCACTGCGGACATCGGGGAAGTACTGAGGCTCCCGGTCTTTCTCAATCGCGATATTCCACAGAACCCGCTCGACCTGGATTTCTCCATACTCTTTCACCGTCGCGCGCTCGAGTATCTCGGCTTCGAGCCGGTGTTTACCGCCCGGCCCGTGCGCGATACCCTGCGTCCTGACGGTGTACGAATCGCCCTGCGCGACAATCAGCAGGTGACCTCGGGTCCCGTCGGCTGGATTTCCTTCCGTGTGGCGGCATCCGACCGCATGCAGTTCGTCATGCGCACCGACAGTATCACTTTTGCATCCGATTCCACCCTCTTCATCGCACTGTTCGGTGACGGGTGCATGACGCCCATCACCATCAATCCCCGCTGCGGCATCGACAGCATCTCCATCAGTGAAAACCGCGACGCGCTCGAGCAGAACTACCCGAATCCTGCTTCCGCCCTGACCACCATCGAGTTCGAGACGGTGGAGGATACGCCGGTGCGCATCGCACTGCGGGATGCTCGCGGACGCGAGGTCGCCATACTCACCGACACCTGGTATACGCACGGACGCTATCAACTGACGTACGATGTCAGTGGACTTTCCAGCGGTATCTACAGTTACGAAATGCGCACGCGCACCTACCGGCAAACGCGCGTCATGGTTGTGGTGGAGTAGCAGCATGAGAAGGAGATTATTTCATCTTTCCATCCTTTCCATTTTTTTCATCATCGCGACGCCAGCCGCGAAGTCCCAGTCCATCTGGCACCTCGGGTTGCGCGCGGGCTATGATCGCGTCTGGCATGACACCTGGCAGGATGTGCGCGCTTCGGAAGGAGAATGTGGCGCGTTCACGTCGGGCAGAGGCGAAGGAATTTCCGTCGCGCTGGTCGGCGAAGTCGAACTTCTCGAATGGCTGCGCGGAAGCGTGCGACTCGGATACGCTCCGCGCGGGGGACGCCTCAGCACGTATTGTGATAACGGTATCATCGTACCCACAGGAGAGGACAACACCTTTGCTCCGCTGGTCCGCGAGTACACGAAAGACGTCGAACTCGATTATCTGACGTTTGAACTCGGCGGGAAAATAGCGCCGCTGTCATTTCCCCTCTTTGTTTCCGGGGCGTTCAGGGTGGGACTCCCCGTTGTCGCCGCATCATGGGCACAGGAAGAGCGCATCGTTTCGCCCCAGGGGGCATTGTATCCCGGTTTCACACGCACACGCTCGAACGGCAGTGGGGAGTTCGATGATGCGCAGCTGCGCAGTGCTCTTGTCGGTGGAATAGGGTATACGCTGAAGCTCAGCGGCGGGATGGAATTCTCACCGGAGCTGCTTTACTCCTGGCCAATCTCTGACGCCACGACAGGATATGACTGGAACATCTCCGCGCTCTCGGCAGGGGCATCGCTGACCTGGCGCATTGAGCCCGGCGTGGAGGAACCGCCTCCCGCCGCACCCGCTCCACCGCCACCGCCACCCCCGGCGCCGAAGCCGCCGGTGGCATCCATCGGAAGCAGCACGGATGCGGAAATCGATATTGTCGAAACCTTCGTCACGGAAACCTTTCCACTGCTTCCGTATGTGTTCTTTGAGAAAAACTCCGCCCGGCTTCCGGACAAGTATCGCATCATGGACGCGCGCAATACCGCGGCCTTTACTGAAAGTGGACTGCCCAGAAAAACCATGGCGATATACTATCATCTGCTGGATATCGTCGGACGCCGGCTGCGTCTGAATCCTGAAATTCGCATCACCCTCGTCGGATCGACGGACGACAAGGGCGAGGAACGCGGGAATACGGATCTTGCCTACAGCCGCGCAAACACGGTGCGCAGATATTTCATCGATGTATGGGGAATTGACAGCAGCCGTATTGCGCTGAGTACGCAGAAGCTGCCGCAGATGCCATCGAGCCAGGCCTATGCGGAAGGCGATGAGGAAAACCGCCGCGTGGAAATCATGTCGGAATACGATGAAGTGTTCCGTCCCGTCGTGCATGAACACCTGAGTGAATACGACATCACCCCCCCGGAAATGGAATTGCTGCTCGGTGCAGAAGGCACAGCGGCGATGGAGCGCTGGTCGATGACGGTGCTGCACGGCGAGGAAGCGGTGGCATCCTTTGAGGGAAAAGGCGCTCCCCCCGCGAAACTGCGCTGGCAGCTCGACGATTTGCTTGCAGCGCGCGTGCGTGGAGAAGACGCGCTCACGGCAGAACTGAAGGTGAAGGATACGCGGGGACTGACAGCGGCATCGTCGATGGTGATTCCCGTGCACAAAAAACAGAATTCGTTTGAAATCGGGAGGCTGTCGCTGATCGTTTTTGATTTCGACCGCTCCGATATTCTTCCGCACAACCGCCGCATGATCCGGCGTTTCGTCGGGGAGGCCATCAAGTCGACATCCTCGGTCGAGATTACCGGTTCCACTGACAGGCTGGGGGAGGCGGATCACAACCAGCAGCTCTCTACTGCCCGCGCGGAAAACGTCAAAGCGCTGTTGCTTGAAGAAAAGCCGTCCTACAGGAAACTCTCCGCCCGCGGCATCGGCGAGGCGCCGGAACTCTACGACAACGATTTACCAGAGGGGAGATTTTATTGCCGCACCGTCGCGGTTGAAGTCAAGACGCCGATATGAAAAAGGCGCCCTCGAGAATATTTCGAGGGCGCTTTCACTTTGCGACAGACGGGAGTTTCTGTACGACGTGTTATTTCAGCAGCAACATGCGAATGTGCTGCATCGAAGCGCCTGCGGAAAGCCGCGCCGAATAGACGCCGCCCGGGAGATCCTTTGCGTCAAAGTATACGCGATGCGTTCCTGCGCCATAGTGTCCCGCGGCGATGGTCGCAACCTTGCGACCGAGCGCATCATATACGATGAGCGAAATCTCCGCAGCCGTGCTGAGAGTGAAGGGAATGGTGGTACCGGGATTGAAGGGGTTGGGGTAATTCGCGTGCAGTGTGACAGTCGAGGGACGAAGAACCGGCGTCTGCTCGACGGCGGTGAGGCTGAATCGTCCTTTGAATACGCCGCCGCCCCGGGTTCCGACGTAAATATTGTCCTGATCGTCGATGTACAATGCATACGCAACGAGATGACCGAGTTCGTCGTTGACCTCAGTCCACGTCGCACCGCCATCGGTGGATACGGCAACCCCGCCTCCGCGCGAGGCGATGAACAGGTTTCCCTTTGAATCCTCCGCGATGTCTTTCACGCCATACGTCGGTACCTGCCCGAGCATGGTCCAGCTCACGCCGTCATCAGAGGAACGGAACACGCCATTGAAATTCGTAAGCAGGAGATCGCCGTTTGCCGCTTCAATGATGGCGGTGTGGTCGTCATTGTCCCATCCCGCGCTCGGCACCTGAGTAAATGTTAACCCGCCATCGGTCGAACGAAACAGACCGTCTTTCCTGGTCCCGATGATGATGCTTCCCGCCGGCGTGACATAGCACACCTGTTTCGCGACACCCTCGATTTTACTGATCTCAGACCAGCTGTCCCCTCCGTTGGTGGAACGGAAAATGCCATCCCAGTAGCAGGCGTAGACCGTGTTGTTCGGACCGAAGCCGAAACAGTCGGCCCACGTTTCAGTGAGTGTACTGTCACCATACCGCCAGGTGACACCGTTGTCATCACTGATGGATATGACACCGGAGGCACTACCGAAGAGACGGCCGCTGCTGCTGATACCCAATGCGCGGAAATTCACACCGCTTTCCTCCGTCACGCGATGCATCCATGTGGCACCGTCATCCGTGCTGTGATACACGCCTTCGTAGGTACCCGCGAACAGGCCGGCGTCTCCGTGGACGAGCTCGATGACATCGGTGGCTGCAAGTCCGCTGTTTCTGCTTTCCCATGTGAGACCACCGTCCATGGATTCGATGACACCGTGGTTCTCCGTTGCTGCAATAATGCCACCGCGTGCCGACGGCTGCATTCTGTGGAAGGTCGCATCAGGCACCTTGGTAACTGTCTCGTAGCTGCTTCCCCTGTCGGTGGATTTGAACACAATACCTGTATTTCCACCTGCATAGAAGCTGCCATCCGCATCCGCGTACACTGTCCAGTGCCAGCCGAAGGAGAGCCCCGGGGTCCAGGTCGCTCCATGGTCCACGCTGATACTCGAAGAGCCTCTGCCTCCTGCAATTATTGTATCGCCTGGAGTGATGAAAAGTGAATTCACCCAGGAGTATTCGAGTCCCTCGCTCATCTCCGTCCAGCTGTCGCCATTGTCGATGGAACGAAACAATCCGTTCTCCGTCGCAGCATACAGCCGTCCCTCGGAATCCACGGCCAGATCGTTGACCGAGGTATTACTCAGTCCCTCATTCGATTCGCTCCATGTTTCCCCCCTGTCGGTGGACCGGTACACCCCGCTGTTGTACACTCCCCCAAACAGCGTTCCGTTTCCATCGTTGAGCAGCACCTGGATACGCGTCCAGTTGTCCAATCCCTCGGTGTGCTGCGTCCATGTCGCGCCATCATCCGTCGTGCGGTACAGCCCGTAATGCGTCCCGGCATACAGCACGCCATCAGCATCGGTTTCCAGACTGTAACAGTAGTTGTACTGAAACGCATGACTGAGTCCAGCTGTCGCGAGTTCCCAGTGCATTCCTCCATCGGTGGACCTGTATATCCCTCCATACGTCGTACCGGCATACATCACCCCGCTCTCAAGTGTAATGATGTCATTCACTTCGCCGCCGAAGGGACCGACATTCTGCCAGCTGACGGACTGGGCTGATACGATTGCTGTCGTGAATAAGGAAACGAACAGGATATGTATGAACTGTCTCATGGCTCTCCTCGAAATAGGGACGCATGGGATTGCCGGAGGGCGGAATCCCGATGCAACACGATAAATAATGTCATGTTTGACCGCTTTAAGGTCGTAGAATCCTGCATGAGATGCAAGAGTGGGGAGGAGAGGTGGGTTTACTCTTCGAGTTGCACCGCACCGCTGAGCGACGCGCGCAACTCATTGTTCGCTTCATCCAGTTCACGATAGACTTTCACCATTTGTACGAGCAGCTGATTGTATCCGGCGATAAGGTTTTTCACCTGCACCACATCGATGGAGTCCCGATGGCGCAGCGTTCCGCTGAGCATATCGATGTGATTGAAAAGGTAGGGGAGAATGTAGCGATCGATGTACATGCGAAAATATTCTTCGACCAGCTTCTTTCCCTCATAGCGTTCATAATATCCTATCAGTTTTGTCTTGAGCTCGTAATCTCTTAGAAGGGTGAAGCCATCACTGTATTTCGCTGATTCGTATGCGTTTGTTTTCGGAATAAAGAGGCTGATCTGTACCATCTGACTGACTGCAATCATGAGGGAGTCCTCTGAGATCTCACCTTGCAACAGCTTCCCCACGATGGTCTCTATTACGGAGAGGTTCCTTTCGTTCTGAGCGAGAATTGTGTCGAGCCGAACCGCATCTCCCTCAAGTTCATCCACAAAACTGCGCAGGTACTGCTGTTCACGGTCCCGGTCCTTTTCGTCCTCCCACCAGTTGTTCAGCATGAATGCGGTCGTAATACCGACGAACACGACAAGGAGTTCAATGAGGTGGTTTGCCCAGGAAATCCGGGTTTTCTTTTCGAAGCCTGCCATTTTCTACTCGATGCGTGTTTGTATCAGGGTGAATTCGGTGGCATATCCACGTGCACCTTCCCAGACCATGCGATTTCCCTCGAGATCGACGAACCAGTAGCTGTCATCTCCCTCCCCTGCATCACTGTCGATGAACAGCTCTTTGGTTTTCGGTGCGATGGACCATTTCCCGGTATTGGTTCCGACCGGGAATCCTTCGCTCATGAAAGTACCATCGTCATGGAAGGTGATGCTTCGCGTGTTTTTCGGATCATGCTCTGCCGTGACGTCCTTGCCGTTGTGCAGAACCTGTGTCATGTCCCAGCTCCCGACAATTCTCTCTTTCAACGGTGCCTCTGCTCCGCAGGCTGAAAGCAACAGGAGCAGGGCGATAATGGGGAGGTATTTCATGGCTGTTTTCTCCAAAGCATTGTCCAGAGGATTGTGTCATTGCGCGCAGCGCGGATTGAGATGTGCGTGTACTAATCACAACACACAGATGCGTGAAATCAATCCACTGCGTGCAGGCTGGGGAAGAGGACAGGTGGAAAAAAGCAGAGGACAGGTGGAAAAACGGGAAAGCTATTCCCTGCTGCCTTCGAGAACGATGACGAATTCGCCCTTCGGGGGATGCTCCTGAAAATGGGCGAGGACTTCGGAAAGGCTGCCGCGCACGGTTTCCTCAAAGCGCTTGGTGATTTCACGGGAGACCGATACGCGCCTGTCGCCCAGCATCTCGTGCAATTCCTGAAGCGTTTTCACGAGACGGTGCACGGATTCATACATGATGACCGTGCGCGTTTCGTCTTTCAATGCTTCGATGCGGCTGCGGCGCCGTTTTTTGATCGGGAGGAAGCCCTCGAAGTGGAAGCGGTCCATCTGCAGTCCACTCGCCACCAGTGCCGCGAGCGCAGCGGATGCGCCGGGGATGGGAATGACTTCGATGTCGTTCTCTACCGCGGCGGCGATGAGGAGCGCGGCGGGATCGGACACACCGGGCGTACCGGCATCCGAGACGACGGCCAGCGAGCGTGGTGCGAGCAGATGATCGATCAGCATGGGAATGCGCTGCGTTTCATTGCGCGCGTAATAGCTGATGCACTCGGTCTCGATGCCGTGATGACGCAGCAGGTTGCGGGTCGTGCGCGTGTCCTCAGCCGCGATGAGGTCCACCTCGCGCAGCAGGCGCAGCGCGCGCAGTGTGATGTCATCCATGTTGCCGATGGGAGTGGACACTACGTACAGGGTGCCGGGCCGGGGTTCAGGTCGTTCTTCAGACATGCGCATATCCTACGGAATTTCTATCCATGGTCCCAACCTCTCGTACCAGACAAACCCCGTGCCGTCTCCGTACACGTTGAAATCCGGATTGCTGCCGGTGGGACGAAAGACGGGGTGCAGTTCGTCGTCAGTGTAATGTTGCGCCTGGAGGTGCATGGCCCTGCGAGCCTCTGTCTGGACAGCATCGGAAATTTGGATACGGTATCGGAAGCGTGCAATGGTGTTTACGGGACGCCAATCGCGGAGTGTATATAGACGCATACCGTTCACCACGGTAAATGGCCAGTTGAGCCAATTGTTCACGCGGGCCCGCACATAGTCTTGCCATTGTTTCGTCGAATCAATAAAAATATCAAAGTAGATGACTACTTCACTATAATCCCGGAAATCAGGGTAGGCGTACGCGATTTCGTAGCTCGGTGTACCGTCCTGCATCGCTTCAGTGATGTTTACGGCTGGAAGCGAAACCGGCAGCTCGGGGGCGTGCAACTCGACGGGGATGCGGTGTTCTTTCCAGAAGAAGCTGAGGGTGAAATCCGTTGCTCCCCCGGTGGCTGCGTGACGCCGGGCGGACATCAGCTCACGGTCCATGGTTTCCCCGTAATACCAGCCTTTATTCTGCGGGAGTGGAATATCCTGCCCTCCGCTCTGCAGAGTGAGATCGACATTGCTGACTATCATATCTTCACCGCGGTAGGCTTTGCCCAGGGATCCGGTGCGCTGAAACCAGAAATTCGTAAACAGGGAATCGGGGGTAACGAACACGCCGCCACAGACCACGAGTTTTTCTTCCTCCTGGATCTCGTTGATATCCAGAGTCTGCTCACAGCCGGCAAAGGCGACGAGCAGCAGAAGCACGCTGAAAATATGCAGAAACTGCATAATCAATAGACAACCTCCACGGGATCTCCCCGGAATTCATACCAGACAAAACCGATGCCATCGCCGGTTACGTTGAATGGAGGGTTTTTCGATTCAGGCTCGAAAATGCCTCCACCGCTGTCCCACGACCAGCGTGTATTGCTGTAATCAGTGTACACGCCATCGCGTACGACAAGGACGTAGCGAAGGCGGGGATGCGTTTCGTTCGTACCCGTCCACACATAGCTCTCGCCGCGAAGGACGTCGCCGTCACGCTGACTGTAATCGTTGAGATCAAAATACTGGGTCTCCATCCAGGTCTGATGACGGCTGTCCCAGTGTTCGAAATAGCAGGTAACAGTACTGCGCCTGTCCGGTGTGCGCAGTGTCCACCGCGCGTGCACGTATCCGGAACTCCCTGTCTCGCTGATCTCGAGTTGATCAAACTCCGCGCTGCTCTCATCAATTATCAGTGCTGCGTTCGCTGTTTTTCCTCCCTGCCTGACGGTGAAGGAGTAGTCTTTGCTGGCATCACGCACGAACACACCCCGGTAATTGAAATCATACTGGAGGGGATAAAACCTGCTGTCGCGCGGGATATCATGCGTTATGGCTGCGTCGCGCACCTGTACGAGCGCATCGTTGATGATGGCCTTGCTGTCATTGAACGGCTCGGAGAGCGGAAGCGTACGATTCACACGCGCGTAGACGAACACCGAATCCGTGCGAAACTGAAGAAAACCGGTGACGACGAGTTTCTCTTCATGATCCGGCCAGTCGGTATCCACCGTCTGTTCACAACCTGTGAACAACATGAGCGCGAGCAGTATGGCGGCTGTGTGTTTCATGTATCAGAAGCGGAAACTGAGTCCGAAGGTCGGCAGCAGCGGGAACAGCGTGATCTGTTTCAGCTTCCAGCTGTCCGTCTGCCAGTCGTAATCGAGATAGCGCGAGAACGGATTCAGGTGATTGTACGTGTTGTAAAGATTGATGCTGGCTTTCCAGTCCCACCCGAACCACTTGAAGCCGTAACTGAAATTCAGATCGAGGCGGTGGTAGGCGGGGAGACGGTAGCCGTTGCGATCGGAATACAGCAGCTTGACACCGTCGTTGATGTCGAGCGTGTACTGCGCGACGGGAAAAGTGAACGCCTGTCCCGTACCATACACCCACACACCGGTGAATTCCCAGTTCTCCCCGAGCCGGTAGTTGAGGACGAGACTGATATCGTGTCGACGGTCGTAGCGGGGGGGAAAGGTTTTCCCGTCGTTGAGTTCCGGGAAGGTGCGGTCGGTCCATGCCAGGGTATAGCCCAGCCAGCCGGTGAAATTTCCTTTCCGCTTCTGAATGAACACTTCCGCACCGTAGCTGCGTCCGTCGCCGCCGGTCAGTTCTTCCTCGAGCGGCGCGAAGATGCTGAAGTACGCGTTGTCGCGGAACTCGAGCAGGTTATTCATGCTCTTGTAATATCCTTCGAGCGAAACGCTGTACATGCCGTCGTCGAAATCGCGGCTGGCCCCGAGTACATACTGCAGGGAATACGACGGTGGCAGACTGGAAGTGGAGGGAAACCACATGTCGGTCGGCAGGGTGATGTCATTGCGTGTGACGAGGTGGAGGAACTGGTTGGCGCCGATGAACGCCGCCTTGAGCGTCACCTCATTGTCGAATGTGTAGAAGGCCGCGAGACGCGGTTCGAAGCGGAAATAGGGTCCCCGGTCGAAATAAAATGCGCGTCCCCCGATCTGCGCCGTGAACTGCGGCGAGAGTTTCCACTCATCCTGCATGAACAGCGATACTTCCGTGCCGCGATGTGTGGGAAGGTGAGGATCGAATTCCGTGAACTCGCTGCGGTCGGAGGAAGCTTCCGAGGTGAAGGTGTGCAGGGTGTTTTCGAGTCCGAGCTTGAAGCTGTGTTCGGCGGAATGAAAGTACTCGGCTTCCACGCGCAGTGAATAGTCCAGAATGCCGGAGATGCTCTTGAAGCGCGTGTCGTCCCATTCCTGGAATTCCGAACTGAAATGGTAATCGCTGATCACCGCCGACACGTTGGTGAAGAGCTTGGAGCCGAAAATATGCGTCCATCGCAGATTGCCGGCGCTGTTTCCCCAGCTGACATTGAAATCGTCATCGTCATCGAAAGGCTCGCCCATGACGTCGCGGCCGAAAAAGCCGGAGAAGAACAGGCGATCATTATCCCCGAGACGGATATTCGTCTTCGCCACGAGGTCGTAAAAGTAGTAATTGAGCGAGGCATCATCCGACATCAGGTCGACCAGCCAGTCGAGGTACACCCGGCGACCCGAGAGCATGAAGGTAATGTCTTCGTTGATCGGACCGTCAATCGTCAGACGGGAATCGATCATGCTGATGCCGCCTGCGCCGCGAATGCGATCGCGTCCCCCTTCGCGCATCGTGACGTCAACGACCGAGGAAAGGCGTCCCCCGTACTCCGCCGGCATCGCGCCTTTTACCAGGGTGACGTTATTGATGGCGTCCGCATTGAAGGTGCTGAGGAAACCGCCAAGATGGGAGGGATTGTACAGTACCATGCGGTCGAGAAGCACGAGGTTCTGATCGGGACTGCCGCCGCGGATGTACAATCCTGAAGAAATCTCCGAGGCCGCCTGCACGCCGGGCAGCAGCTGCAGGGCGCGGAAGACGTCCACTTCACCGCCAAGGGAGGGCAGACGCAGGATCTGTTCGATGGGCACGTCGACTGAGCTGAGCCTGCGGGCTTCTGCTTCCTGCCTGGTGGCTTCGATGGAAACGGCACCGAGTTCGATAACGGAAGGCTGCAGCGAAACGAGAAGACGAATTTCATCGCTTTTCGTGATTTCGATTTCCCTTTCATCCGTTCGATATCCCACGGCCGAAATGCGCAGGGTGTAGCTGCCGGGCTGAATGCCGGCCAGTGCGAAATAGCCGTAACGGTTGGTGGCGGCGCCCTTGCCGGTGCCGGCGAGAATCACGTTCGCGCCAATGACGGCTTCCCCGCTTTCAGCCTCCTGCACTGTGCCGGAAATCACTCCCTGGCTGAAGGCAGAAGCGGGAAACAGCAGCAGTGCGAAGAAAAACAGCCGGACGAGAAGTCGTGTCATGCATTGTTCTCCGTCACACGCACCTTTCCCGCGTGTACATTCAGCAGCCGCTGTTCGGCGTCAGGCGGCAGGACACAGCGAATTTCTATATGGTCTTCCTCGTAGCGCTCATCGACGATGCGTGCGAGGCGGTGGAATTCAGCGGCGATTGCGAAGTCGGGGGGACTGATGACGAAAGTCTTTTCCCGATGCTGCTCTTCGAGCATGAGCAGCACGGCGGCTTTGAGTTCGCCGAGATTGATGCCGCGCGCCGCGGAAATGAACACCGCGTACGGGTACTCGCTCTTGAGTCCCGCCATCGCCCCGGTATTCTCCATGCGGTCGATTTTGTTGAACACCATGATGGTCGGAGTCTGCTCCGCACCGAGTTCCTTGAGCGTATCGCGCACCACCTCGATCTGCTCCTTGAATGACGGATGCGAAACATCGGCCACATGCAGGATGATGTCCGCCTCGACCACTTCATCGAGCGTACTCTTGAAACTCTCAATCAGCCTGGTAGGCAGCTTGCGGATGAAGCCGACGGTGTCGGAAAACAGCACCTCGCGTCCCTCGATGTCCACAGAGCGCACGGTCGAATCAAGCGTCGCGAACAGCTTGTCCTCCGCCAGTACATCCGCGCCGGTGAGCATGTTGAGCAGGGTGGATTTCCCGACGTTGGTATATCCCACGAGGGAAACACGTGTGGTGTCGCGGCGATTCTTTCGCTGCGTGGCACGCTGGCGATCGACGCGCGCGAGTTTGTCCTTCAAATGCGCGATACGGTCGCGCACGATTCGGCGATCGGTTTCGATCTGGGTTTCACCCGGACCCTTGGTGCCGATACCGCCGTACTGCTTTGAGAGATGCGTCCACATACGTGTGAGCCGCGGAAGCAGGTATTCGTACTGCGCGAGTTCGACCTGCGTCTTCGCCGCGTTGGTGCGCGCATGCAGGGCGAAAATATCGAGGATGAGGGAAGTGCGATCGATGACTTTGCGATTGAGCTTGCGCTCAAGGTTGCGCTGCTGCACCGGCGACAGGTCATCGTCGAAAATCACCGTCTGCACGTCGAGTTCTTCACAGCGCTCTGCGAGGAACTCCGCCTTTCCTTTGCCGATGAACATGGTGACACTGATGGCCGCGCGGTTCTGGAAAATCTTTTCCACCACCTCGGCCCCCGCGGTTTCGGTGAGCAGTTCGAGCTCCTCGAGATGTTCGTCGGTTTCAAAGCGCATCTGCGAAGGGGGACGCGAGACGCCGACAAGTATGACCCGTTCAACGCTGCGTGCGGTGTCGTACAACCGTTCGGAAGGCTTGACGTAGCTGCGTCCCTCATCTTCCGGCTCTTCATCCACCGGTTCCTCCCAGTATGGTTCATGCGCACTTTCTTCCTCGACCGGGTCATCCCCAGCCGGGTCATCCCCAGCCGGGTCATCCCCAGCCGGGTCATCCCCGGCCGGAGAGATGTCCTCTTCATAGGCCGGCGTGCGCTCGTCCTCTTCTTCCCTGTATTCCTTATCGTTTTCCTGCATGCATTACCGGATGGGGTGTTACAATTATTTTTCCATTTCGAGCTGCGCGCGCTTGACGTCGCGTGCGACCAGCATCTCGATCAGTGCGCACAGCAATGCCAGCGCGATCATGTATTTCCAGAGTTCCACACCGAAGCGCACTTCGGCCACCGCCTGCGAAACGTCGACATGGACGCCGAGTTCCATGGGCTTCTCGATGCCGAGGCGCTGGAAGAACGCGCGCTCCTGTTCCGCGTCGGCCTGAGCGAGATCGGATTCGGCCGGGTCGGTATTGACGGTGACAGAGCGCAGGATATTGTCGCCACTGTTGAGTGTGTACACCCCGGGACGATCGGGCGAAGTGATGGGGAATACGAGTCCTGACGGCAGTGATTTCGGCACGATGCGCTGCACACTGCCTTCCGCGCCGCGAAGTTCGAACAGCGCCTCACCAGCCGCACTGCTGGGGACAGTGAGTTCGGCCGTCGCGCCCATATCCATCTGGAAGGTATTGTCTTCACGAGCGGAGAGATAGTACATCGACCGGTTCAGAAGAGGAACGAAGATTCCTTTCAGCGCGAAATCGGACCAGCGCAGGGAAGGATTGACAGCATATACCAGCGCGCGACCCTCACCCACGGGAGCGTCGAGCAGAAATGCGTCGCCATTGCTGGTGTTGATGACCTGCCGCGCACGTTCATTTCCACGCAGTTTTATCGTGTAATACAGCTGTGGTGAATCGATTTGCCGTGCTTCGTCGCTTTCTTCACTGGCAAAAATGTTCGCGAACAACGGATGGTCGAAATCCACCGCGCCGAAGGTGATGAATGATGCTCCCTCTGTGAGCGATCCGGTGCTTCCCTGCGCGGCGGGGAGTCCGAGCGCGGGTAGCAGATCGTTTGACCAGGTGTCGACATTGCCGTCGGCATCCGGGAAGAGCATGACGCTGCCACCATCTCGGAGCCAGGAAGCCAGGCGCTGGATGAAGGCCGATGAAAGGTCGCGGGCACCGAGCAGGATGACAACATCGTAGCGGCTGAGATTTGCGGAGAGCAGACTGCCGCGATCGGCGGCATCGATATTGAATCCCTTCGCGATGTCGGTTTCTTCCTGCGTTGGATTCAGCGCCAGCTGAAGAATGGCAGCGTCCTTCCCCGACGCGGGTCCGAGAAGAATGTTGAGCTTCTCAGGAATATGAAATGAGAAGTAGCGGCGGTTGTCCTCGGGCAGCGCGTCGTCTTCGAGTTCGATAAAGCCCTCGATCCATCCCGCGCGGCGGGGGAGCACGGTGAAGTCCACCTGCGCTGTTCCACCGGATTGCACGCTCACTGTCTGCTGGGAAACACGCTCTCCGTCGAGGAACACCGAAACGATGGATGAACTCATATCCGACGCAGAGGCATTCCGAATCGTACCGCGTACGTCAACCGGCTTGCCGCTTTCAAATATGGCGTTGCGCACTTCGGCATCCACAACGGCGGCGTTTCCTGTCTGTTCGTCCCCCAGAGGCAGGATGAACACGCGCGTACTGCCGTCGAACAGCGCGCGCGGCGATTGTTCGGCTGAAGCAAACTGGGAGCGCTGCCGGTCGGTGATGACATAGACTTCCTTGTTGAAATTGCCGCTCTGTGCGAGCAGAGCGCTCGCGGCAGTCATCGCCTCTGCGTAATCGCCATGCGCGTACGAGACGGTCACGTCTTCGATATCTCCGCGAATGGCATTGAGCGCTGCGGTAAACGCGCGCGTCTGCTGCGGAGCGGTGGTGAGCACCAGCGCCGCATCGTCTCCCGGACGCATGAGATCAACGATCTGTAATGCCTTTTGCCGCGCCTGCTTGAGCAGCTGACCGTGTTCGTCCGACACCATCATGCTGAACGAATTGTCCATCACAATGACCACCGATGTTTTCGCGGTTGTACCGGGAAGAAAACCGAAACCCGAGCGCAGGGCGGGACGCGTGAAGGCGAGGACGACAAAGATGATGATCAGCGTACGCAGCGCGAGCAGCAGCCACTGTTTCAGCTTCAGCTTGCGGATTTTACTCCGCTGCAGCTCCTTGAGAAAACTCAGCGTGCTGAATTCAATCACCCGCGACTTCCGCAGATTCAGAAGATGCAGGATAATGGGAATTGCCGCAGCCGCCAGCGCGAGGAGATACAGGGGATTGAGAAAGGTCATGAATTTCGATCTATGGTAAAAAATTCAATTTATCGGCGAACGGCGTCGGAAGCAAGGCAGAGAGCGACCGCCTTGCGGTCGCGCCTGAGTTCCTTCGCTGATGCTCAGGAACGCGGGAGTGCCTTCGCTGGCGCTCAGGAATGCGGGAGCCTCGCTTCCTCCTTCGCTTTCGCTTTGCTCAAGCTTCGGCGGACATAGGCGCTCGGCGGCGTTCAGAGGATGATTCCATCTTTCGATCTTTCTATATTTCTATAGTCCTCAATCTGCGATCTGTTATCTGCAATCTGCAATTTGAAATCAAGAATCTGCAATCTGACGGGTGATGCGATGAGACGTGTGGTGTTTGCTTTTGTGATGCTGCTTGGCGTGAGTGGGGTGGGACTCGGGCAGACGGATTTCAGAGATCTGCATCCGCAGCCGCGGCAGGCGTATTCGCGCTTTACGAGCGCGGTGTTTGAACCGGTGGCGGGACATTCCATCTACCTTATACCGGATCGGCCACTGTACGGAGCGGCGGCGGCGTTCAATGCGTTTCTGCGAGAAAAAGGGAAGGACACGCTCGAGGTTCGGCTGTACTCGCCGGCGGATTCGTCGCAGAGCGGAATTTTCTTCGGGGTGTGCAGCGCGGAGCTGAATGCCATGCTGGCTGCGGTGGGGGATCAGTACGTGCGCGTAACACCGGCGTATCCGGGGCCGGAAGGGTATGTCATCGATGTGCTGACCTGGCGCATGCTCGTCAATGCTTCGGATGAAGCGGGGATGCGTTACGCGCTCAATACGCTGAAGCAGATGTTGTATCCGAAACCGGGGTGGTTTGGACTCGAAGGCTGTCGCATCATCGATGCGCCGGAATTTCCCGTGCGCTGGTTCTATTATCCTACGAATGTGCTGGTGGGCGATAATGTCACCGCGGCGAAAGCGCTGTGGGATGAGGCACTGTCGCATCGGCTCAACGGTGTACATCTGACGGATTCGAAGTTCACGCGACCCACGACGCTGCCAGCGCGCTATCTCGATTCGCTGGCTTCCCTGCGTGATTATGCCGCGGCACGGGAGCTGGAAATCATTCCCGGCGTCATGCCCATCGGCTACTCCAACAGTCTGCTATTCCACAATCCCAATCTGGCGTCGGGACTCCCGGTGCGGCAGCAGAAATTTGTGTTCCAGGGCGATGAGGCGGTCATCGTACCACGAACGGAGGTGGCGATGCCGAACGGGGATTTCGAGCAGCACAGTGGGGACAATTTCCCGGGCTTCACATTCATCGATCAGCCGGGAAAAATCAGCTTTGCCGATACGCAGGTGAAGCACTCCGGCACGACGTCAGTGCGCATGGAGAATTTCGCGCAGTATTCACCAGAACATGGACATGGACGCGTGTCGTACTGGACGCCAGTCACGCCTTTCACGCAGTACCATGTCAGCGCCTGGGTGAAAACCGAAGACCTGCAGCCCGCTTCGTCCATCGATTGTTTCGTTCTCAGCAATGCGGGCTACGCCCTGGCATACAATGATTTCGCCATTCCGTCGACGACGGACTGGATGCAGGTCGAATTCACCATCAACACGCTGGAAGCGGATACGGTCGGACTGTATTTCGGCACCTGGGGTGCGCAGTCGGGCCGCATGTGGTGGGATGACCTTTCCTTCGAGGAAACGGCTTTCGTCAATCTCATCCGGCGCGAAGGGGCGCCCGTGACGGTGTCACATCCCCAGCTCGCACTGGTGTACAGCGAGGGTGCGGATTTCGATACGCTGCGCGATGCGGATATGGGGAATAACCGCTACTTCGGCAATTATGACAAGTATCATACTCCACCGATGTTGCGGCGAACGGCCTCGGGACAGCTGAGGGAAGGCGACACGGTACTGGTGTCGTGGTATCATGCCGTGGTGATCAACGAGGGACAGGTGATGTCCACCATGTCGCATCCGGAAGTCTATGAGATACTCGATCGTGAATTTCGCGTGCTCGACAGCGTGCTGCAGGCGGACCGCTATTTCATGCAGCATGATGAAATCCGCACCATGAACTGGGATGCAGGCGACCAGGCGCGCGGCATCTCGCCCGCCGAAATTCTCGCGGACAACGTTCAGCGCTGCGAGGCCATCATTCAGAAGCATCACCCCGGCGCCGATGTTTGGGTGTGGACCGACATGTTCGACCCCTATCACAACGCGGTCGAAGGACCGTACTATCTCGTGCACGGCGACCTGCGCGGCAGCGCGGATCAGATACCGACATCGATTGGCATGGTCAACTGGAACGGACGCGAGGGTATCGTGCAGAACAGTCTCGGCTTCTTTTCGGACCATGGCTTTCGGCAGATTTCCGCACCGTTTTACGATCAGGATGCCTCGCAGATTCGCCGCTGGAAGGAATGGACGCGCGATGTCCCGAATTTCCATGGCATGATGTACACCACCTGGCAGCGGAATTACGACTATCTCGAGGCTTTCGGCGATTATGCCTGGAATCATGCCCCGTACATCTATCACACGCCCACCTGGGGACTCAATCCCGGTCAGCAGGTGCTGATGTGGACGCAGGTCGAAGGCGATCCATGGGATGACGACTGGGAACTGCAGCAATGCACGCTGCATAAACGCCATCATCCCGGCGATCCCTTTACCGAAATCACCATTCCCGCGGTCGCCGGAGAGCTTACCGAGCACTGGGTAAGCATTCCGCCGTCGGCCACGTGGATGCAATGGTATGTCACTGCGACGGACAACAGGGGCTGGACGACGCGCATTCCCTTTGCGGACACATTGTATTATGAGGTCGGCGATCTCGCGACGAGTATCGGCGCAGTGGAAGCGGCGGCTGCGCAGTTCTGCACTGTGTACCCTCAGCCCGCACGCATCGGGGAAGAAGTGACGCTGCAATGGCACACTCCAGCAAACGAAAACGTGCAGTTCGAACTGTACGATCTGCTCGGCAGGCTTCAGCAGCGGTGGACGCTCGCGCCGTCCGGCGAGGGGCTGCGCAGCATGCGCGTGCGATTGCCGCAGCTTTCTCGTGGCATCTATCTCGGCGTTCTTCGCAGCAGATCGGGCAGCACGTCGCAACGGATTGCAGTGCAGTAAGGTTCAGGGTCATGCCACAGAAAACGCCGGAGAGCATGTGCTTCTCCGGCGTTCTCCACAACGAGATTCCAGCAGGTGCTACTTCATCAGCACCATACGTTTCGTCAGCTGTCCATGTTCGTTTTGCAGCCGGTAGATATACACACCACTCTGCAGCGCTGCCGCATTGTAGTCGAGCTGATAATCACCCGGATTCTGATACTCGGAAACGAGCACGTCGATGCGTTCTCCGAGCAGGTTGTACACAGACAGTTCCACCGTGCCACCGCGCTCGAGTGAATAGCGAATGGTGGTGGAGGGGTTGAAGGGATTGGGATAGTTCTGGTACAGGCGCATGACCATGGGAATGGTTGCCGACGGTACCGCAGTGCCTGTCAGCTTGTCGCAGAACATGCATTCGGCGCCTGACGATGCCTCGTAGTTCGCGGAGGCTGAGGTATGGTGCACCGCCGCCTGTCCAACAATACTGTGAGATGCCAGGTTGTTTGAACTGCCGTCTGCCCGTCCTCCTCCGTTATCGAACACATCGGCGACCAGCACGTAATTGCTGCTCGACTGCGCAGCCACCAGAGCGGGCAGCAGCAGCAGAACAGGGAGCAGCAGCAGCGGCAGGGAATTTGCGAAGCGCTTCATTACCGTACCTCCCCTGGGAGCGTAGCTCCCGTGTCGTAACTCTCGAGACGTTCGTTTTCATAATTGCGCCGCTTGGCATTCACTTCCCAGTCGAAGGTGGCATTCGATGAACCTTTCATCAGCTCTCGCACGATGAAGTAGTCGTCACCCTTCTCGGCCACATACAGTCCGTTGCATTCCGCGGTTGGCGTGAGGCGGACATGAATGGGATGGTCATCATCGATGTATGCTGTCTCAAGAAAGACCGGATCGAGTTCGACGCGAATCTCGCCGTTTTTGAGCTTCCCGAAGCCGCGGTCATTGAACCATACCTCGGTCGCCTCTTCCGCGTACATCTTGCGCACGCCATACGACTTTGTCGTCACGATGGCATTCTTCGCGCCGGTGAACAGCGAATTTCCGTTTGGATCGATATGTGCGACCCAGGGATTCGATAGGTTGGTGGGATCTTTGATCGTGAAGCCTTCGAGGGGATTGATGTCGAGAAAGTTTCCGTTCTCGAGATACATGCTCAATCCCGAGTAGAATATCGGCGGGGTGATGAATTCGATGAATCCGTCGTGATTGATATTGAGAATGGGATTCCCGAGGGAATCGAGGACATGGAGACTGTTGAAGTATCCTTCACCATCCGAGTCGATCCATGCCTGCCGTTCGGGATTCCCCGGCGTGTAGACCTCGAAATAGGGGGTCGTGACGCCATCACCCTTGATGAGTGTAGTGTCGTTTTTCGTGGGATTCTGTTTGTTGGGTGTAAGATAGAACTCACGCTGATAGTGATACGATCCCGAACTGTCGAAGCGAAACAGGGGGAGTCCCGTGACCGGATGGAACACTTCGATTGCCGGAGTCTTGATTTCCTTTCCTGTCACCGTTGTGGTGTCAGACTTCGTGGGATCGCTGGGATTGAAGGTGATGTACCGCTCAGGCATGCGATGCACTGATCCGGAAGAATCGAATTCCACGACCTTGTTCATGTCATAGAGTCCCGTCACGTCCGGGTCAATGATATGCAGGCTGCGCGCATAGATTTCTCCGGTGGAATCGATGCGCAGAGCGCTGCGCGCACTGTCGGCACCGCCAACGGTGATGCCGCGTTTGAAATGCTCATTTCCTTCATGAAGCGACGTACCGGTGACTTCGAGATAATCGATGATTAGCGTATCACTGGCGCCCGTACCGGGATCTCCTTTCGGTCCCTTGCAATCATTGACATCCACAACGCCGTCACCGTTGGTGTCTTCCGCGGCATCCTTCATCCCGTTCCCGTTGGTGTCCCAGCAATTGATGCCGTCTTTTCCGTCTTTCCCATCCTTACCATTCGCACCCGGTGCGCCTGCGGGACCCTTGCAGTCTGCGGCATCCCATGAGCCGTCACCATTCGTGTCTTCGGCAGGATCCATGATGCCATTCCCGTTGGCGTCCCAGCAGTTGAGTCCGTCTTTCCCGTTCGTGCCGGCGGGACCAGCCGGTCCGGCGGGACCCTGGGGTCCGGGAGGCAGGGGCTGCTTGAGCGAGTCCGCATACAGCGCGACCAGGGCCACCGGTGAGGGGAAAATCGGAATGATGGGATCGAGGGTCTCGCCGTCTACCGTCAGCCGCAGGGCAACGCGTTTCTGAAATATCAGCGGAGGCAGCGGATTTCCTGTGGTGTCGACTGTACCGATGGCGTGTTCAAAAATGCCATCATTGACCTGCAGTCCCATTGCCGTCTCGGAAAACAGAACCGTCATCGGGGATGTATCGGTGTCCAGCAGTTCGAACATGACGTCGCGCGTACCGTTGATCTTATTGCCGCTGGCATCCGTCAGGCAGCCCTGATAGTGGAATGCCCGCTGCACCGGGGGCGACGGCTGCTGACTGCGTGCGGGGTATGTAAGCAGAGCCGTCATGCCGAGCAGCAGCATGACGGAAACAAGGAAACGATGTTTCATGAGTGTTCCTCCAATGATACAACTGGATCATTCGTGCCGCGCTTATCGCGGTGATCCGGGAATTGCTTCATGCTTCGAGGGCTTGCGCACAGGTGTTCCGCTCACATGCAGATCAGGTATCTGTCGTGAAGCCGGAAACGACGTGCAGGGTCCCGTGAAACGGGTCCTTATAGGTGCGGGAATTCATTTGTAAGAGACACGGTAGTATATGGATGGCGGACGGGAATGTCAAATCCAGACGGACTGCATCCGAAATAACGGCAGTTGAAAAAAACCCGGCATTCGGAGGGAATGCCGGGTCGGAGGAGGGCTGCTGATCAGATGGAGATCATAATTCTCCGTGGTCGCCCTGTATGCACATCTGTGTATGCGCTGTCGGTGTGATCAGTCTGTCACGGTGATGCGGCGCGCAAGTGCGGTTTCATGCGACGTCAGGCGCACGAGATACGTTCCCGCTGCCACGCGCCTTCCGGATGCATCCAGTCCATCCCAGGTAATATCGTGGCGTCCCGCACTGAAGTCGCTGTCGACGAGAACCCGTACGACGCGTCCGAGCAGATCGGTGATCACAATTCGCACCGGATTCTGCTGCGTGAGCGTGAACGGAATGCGCAGCTGTCCGTGCTTGCTGACAGAGAAGGGACTCGGGTACTGTTGTCCGAGCGAAACGCGAACAGGCTGCGGCGCGGCCTCGGAGACCGCTGAGACCGGGGGATCGATGGGATTGTTCTCGAGCACAAGGAACGCGGTAAACGGCGTTAATATCTGATGCTTGATACTGAGATTGATAATGCTTTGCTTCAGCTCCGGATTTCCCGTGGCGTCATACTCTTTTATCAGCTTTGCGATGTGTGCCGACGCCCAGTACGAGGCGATCTGAGGCACGTCGGTGCGCACAGCTTTGAAGTCGACGGCATGGACAATTTCCTGCTCCTCCCTTGCCGCATCGGTATAGCGGAGGCGTACGAGTTCAGGAAGATCACCGGAGAGACGTCCCGTTGTGATCAGCCTGTCGATGCCCGGATTCGGCGGGAAGCTTTCGGGATAGACCAGGAAGGTCTGTCCGCTTTCGTACGTCACCGTTGCATCCGTCACCGCGGTGATATTCAATTCAAGCATGATGCGTGAAATGACGGTCTGGAGATTGTCGCCGTTCTCGACAATCGTGACCTTCCCGCCTCGCGCGGCCGCGATGTCGTAGAGCAGATCGATGCTTTCACTGTACACGATGACCGGATAGATGCTCACCCCATAGGTGTCATAGCCCTCGATGGTGCTGATAAGACCGTCAAATGAAGTATCACCTGCGGTGGGCACGCCATCGGTGAGGAAAAGCATGCGACGGGCGGCGTTGCTGCGGTAATTTGCATCCAGAGCAGCCTGGAACGCTGCCTGGTAGTTGGTGCTTCCCCCTGCCATGTAGCGCTGCGTGATATAGGTTTCTGCGTCGCGCACATTTTCCTGCGTCGCCGGCAGCAGTTCTGATGATGCCGGGAAAGTGGACGTCGCGGCGCTGAAGAGAACGAGGCGGAAATGGTCTGTGGAGCGCAGCTGCCGCAGGATACCGATGACCGCGTCGCGCACGGTTGCGATGCGTTCGGTGGTCATGCTTCCTGAGGCATCGAGCACGAAGGTCAGATCGCGGGGCTGCACTTCCGTCCCATCATCCGGCGCAATCGGGTGCCAGCACATGAAGTAGGGTGCCGGATGCGTTTCGTCAGGATCCACGTACGAAAGTGCCGGGAAGAAGGAATACAGATTCTGCTGCTCAAACGACAGTTCGAAGTCCGAACTGTAGAACTGGTTTTCCCCTCCGAAATTCACCGTGAAGTTTCGGTCGCCCTGCCGCTGCACCGAACAGACAAGCGGATTGTCATCGTAGTTCGTCACGATCCCGCCAATATCCAGCTGCGAGGCCACTTCGATATGCAGCGATGTGCTTTCCACCGGCTCGCTCTGATATCCCTGCAGATTCATCGGATAGCGGTAGTGTACAAGTCCCCCCTGCGTCAGGGGCAGCGTGGTGAAATATTGCAGTTCGATACGCCGCGAGCTGTGCGGGGCGATGGGAAAGATTTTGAGCTGGAAACGGTTTTTTCCGAGGGTTTCGAGCAGGGCTGGATCGCGACGCTGTCCGACGACGACGCTGTCGTAGAGCCGTTCCGCCTCCTCGAGTTCCTTGACGATGAAGGTGCGCCTTACGCCGTCGACCCAGAGCCAGAGACCGTCAATCTCCGCCCCTTCCGGGAGCGCGAACGCATAGAAGCCCTCGAGCTCCATGTTGTTGTCGTTGAAGAATTCTTCATCCACATGGGTGATGGCGAGCTGTCCGACAATCTGCACATGCGTGCGGATATGGCTGATACGCAGATTGTATACAGGTGCTTCGGTTCCCGCTCTGCGGGCACAGAGCACGCCGGCATCGGCAGTACTTGCGCCCAGACTGAGAAGTACGGCAAGCAGCAGCAGCCGTGACAAGGTATGCATGGATCCCTCCGGTCAGGTGAATCTCTGAGTGATGTTGCAGGAGAGAGACACGTGACCGGCGTAAAAATTCCCTTCGGTCAGGGTATGACCGTCATCTTTCCTGTAAGAATGTCTTTCCCGCCGGTGAGGCGGTAATAGTACACACCGGGTGGGAGTCCCGAGGGACGCCACTGTATGGTGTGGGCGCCGGGTGAACGCAGCTGTGGTGGCATGAGTGTGGCGACCTGCTGCCCCAGTCCGTTATACAGCAGCAGCGAGAGCGTCCGTGATTGCGATGCAAGCACCTCGAAACGAATCTGCAGTGCTCCTCCGGAGGCGGACACGGGATTCGGCCAGCTCTGTCCGAGAGTGAACGACCGTTGGGTGAGGGGCGGTATGGCGCTGATCACGGTGTCGGCGCGATAGTCATGGAAAAGCCGCTCGGCCCAGACGCTGTCCTGGCAGGCCTCGAGCCGCAGCCGGATGAGGAGATTTTTCATGTCCGTATTCGCCGTACGCCTGACGATACGGTGCTCGTCAAACTCGCGCCGGAAGAAACCGGGAAATGTCGCATAGAGCTGCCCGAGTTCATCCACCGACGTGACGTGATAGTACAGACCCCCGGTTTCCCTGGCGATGAATTCCAGTTCGTCCCGGTGGGGGGTGGATCCGAGTTCGACGATGAAAATACGAATGTCGCGTCCCCTCGCATGTTGGAGCAGTTTGAGCTGATCGGTGGTACTGCCCTGATCCCCGCCGGTGGTGAGTACGAGCACGATGCGTACATTCATGATTCCGTTCGTCCGCAGCTCACTGACGCCGGTGTAAATCCCATCGTACAATGCGCGGCTGCCTCCGGGAGTCATTCCATCCAGCGCTGCTTTCGCCTGCTCTCGCTCGCTGGTGAGAAAGGAAAGCAAGGTCGGATGGTCAGCGAAGGTGAGGACCGCGCTGCGCTGACAGTCCCTGTTCATCGAGTCGATGATACCGGCGGATGCTGATGCAATCTCGGTGAGATCTGCCGGACTGATGGCATTACTGTTGTCGAAGACCATGGCGAGTTCGTAGCAGGAATTCCGGTCGGGTGAGGCCGGGCGGTCGATGGTGTACCTGCTGGTATCGATCAGTCCAATGTCCTCCTCAAGTATGAGCTGCCCTTTGTCGAGATCATAAATCACGCTGTCACCACAGTACGCGGCGAAATAAAGCTGGTAGTAATAGTAGTCCGGCGTATTCGGTTTCAGCAGGCGCAGGTCGAGCCTGGGCTGCGCAACGGCGTGCTGGGGGAACAGCAGCATGCACAGCAGCATGCCGAAGAGCAGGGACGATATGATATTTCTGCGTTTCATCAGTTCAGCTCCTTGCTTCCTGCTACGGAAGCAGCTGCTATGGAAGCAGCGGGTGTACGGGCTCCCACGGATAGGGGAGTTCGTAGGACGCGGCATCACCGCGTACGTTGATCAGAAAAATCGTTGCGCGATAGTCGGGCGCAGGACGAAAACGGGGTGCCGGATTTACGGCGACACGCACGAGCACGTTCGAAAACAGTTGGAGACTTTCATACGGCGTGCCGCGGATGTCATCATTGCTGACCGTCCCTTCCGCGTAAGCATACAGGCTCTGTTCTCCGGCTCCGTACACCGGCTCACCGGCTTCGAAATGCCCGTTCGCATTCACATCGCTGTACAGGAGAATGACACTTACCGCGACGCGCGTGCAGCCGTAATGAGAGAAATACCGCGCCGGGATTTTCGTTGTGAAAGGGAGTCCTGTCGCGGGAATGTCGAGATAGTTCGCCGAAACGGAATAGAGGTCGAGATACGGCAGCGAACTCGTATCCGGCGGAATACAGACCACGGCAATGCGCAGACCGCTTTCGGAAAAACGCTCGAGAGGATACAGCGACGTATCGACCTGCGCTTCAAAGCGTATGGTGCTGCGTACCACGGCGACGGAATCACCCCAGTCGGTTTGACACTTGTTGGTGGAGAGCGTATCCGGCACGACACCTGTCGGGGGAGAGCAGGCGGTAAATGAGAAAGAGAATGCCAGCGCCACCACGCACAGGACGAGGAGGTAGAGGGGGAATCCCTTCAGTGCGGTGCGCACCGATGAGATTCCGAATACTCTCCGGATAACAGCAATCATGTCAGAAGCGGTAACGAATTCCGTATGAGAGTCCGAGATTCTGGCTTGTAAACACTTTATCCTTGAAGCGGTATGCGAGAAGCGTACCGTTTGCACCTACTATTATACTGAAATGCTGGGTGGGAGACAGCTGTACGGCAAGACGTCCACCGATGACCGGACCGAATTCCGCTCCTCCGAGCATCATGGTGAATTCGGGGGTGACACCGGTGAAGGCGGGAAGCGAGAAGCGGTAGAACGCGCCGCCGTAGAGCAGAACCGGCTGGTCCTGGTAGAGATAAAGCGTATCGCTGTTGAGGTTGTAATAATCCATCGCGAACGGCTTCTGTCCTACGGTCACACCGGCGGCATGGTGCTCATTGAATATCCATGCGGCGGAAGCTGCGAATCGCTGCTGATTGCGGTCAACACCGAGGCGGTTGTAATCGATGTACGGGAAGGTCGTCAGATGTTCGCGCTGCACTTCCAGTTCGAGATGTCCCGGAAGCGGCAGCTCGGCAGAGCGCAGGGGGGCCTGGTTGATCTGTATGGGACGCTGCTCCGGCGCGCTGTGCATCAGCGCGATGGAGACGGTGTCGATGCGTTCGACAATCTGCGGACTGCGGTCACGATCCGCGTCAGTCAGATATACCGTATCCACACGCGTAACGTACACGTTGCGGTAGACGACGCGCTGCGCAGAAGCTGAACTTCCCTGCTGGCCGTTTCCCTGCGCTGCGCGTCCCTCCCCACCATCAATGCGCGAGTCTGCGTCAGCGCCATTATGCACATTCTGCATATTTTGCGCGGCGTCATTATGCACATTCTGCATATTTCCAGGGCTTTCCTTATGCATATTCTGCATAATTGCGGTCTCGGAAGCCGTTTCCTCGTTTCCAGACAGCCGATCATGCAGGAAATAGCCCGCCCCGAACAGGGACAGACCGAGCAGTACCGCGCTCACGATGCGCATTCCCGTCCACCAGCCCGCAGCAGCAACTACGGATGCGCCCGCGGAGGAAACCGCTGCGGAGGAAGCCGCTGCGGAGGAGACCGCTGTGGAGCCGCCGGCTGCAAGACCACCGGCAGCAGCCCCACCAGCTGCCGCGCCACCGGCTGCCGCGCCACCGGCAGCAGCCCCACCAGCTGCCGCGCCACCAGCTGCCGCGCCACCAGCTGCCGCGAACACCGCGGCATCGAGTTTTGAAGGGACGGCGCTGCTGCGCGCGTCCGCGGCGAGGGCGGATTTCACCCCGAGATGTGCATGAAACAGCTCGCGCTTCTCGGGAGAGACCGAGAGAATGTGGAGGAATTCCGTTTCCTCTGCGGCGGAGAGTGCGCCGTCAAGAAAAGCCGAGATGTGTTCTTCGAAAATCATTGCATTACATCCGTGTCGTGCCTGGAGAGAGCAGTTCACGCAATTTCCGGCGTGCCCGGAAAATGCGTTTGCGTACGGTTGTGACCGGTACTTCCGTCAACTCTGCGATTTCCTCGTAACTGTAACCTTCGAATTCGCAGAGCAG
The DNA here is from genome assembly GCA_020444325.1 of bacterium. NCBI lineage: Bacteria > bacterium. Next base: position 571,509 of record JAHLLD010000001.1, on the reverse strand, counting down.
GAGTGCTTCGCGGTTGTCTTCCGGCAGCTGCCGGAGCGCGGCATGCAGTTCTTCGTGATCGTCCGGATCCGCTTCTGCGCCGCCGCCGAGCATGTCATGCATGTCATCGATGTCTTTCGCGTACTTGCGATCGCGAATGCTGTTGTAGCATCGATTTCGCGCAGAACGGAGCAGGTAGGCGCGGACATTGGTGATTTCCAGTCCTTCGCGGATTTTCTCCAGGAGGTTGACGAACACTTCCTGGAATATGTCTTCCGCCAGGGGACGCTCACCGAGGAATCGCGTGCAGAACAGGTACACACCGTGTTTATGACGGTTGTACAGATCTGCGAATGCAGCATTGTTTCCCTCCCGGATTCGCTGCTGCAGAACGAGATCCTGCGTATCGGTCTGGCTCACATCGTTCAGCACGTTGTTCCTGTCAGTTCAACGCAAATCGAAGCACTATCACGCAAAAGACACGGGTGAGGAACGTTTGTTCCCTTTCCCGTAAAAAATTCTGTCGGAACTGATTCTCGTGAAAATAATACCGTAAAGCGCACGCAGAGTCAAGACGGGTCGAAATCCGCATCAATCGCGTCGATTTCCGCCTGCAGCTGCTCCCATTCCCCGAAAGCGTCATCCAGCGCAGTGGAAACTTCCCGGTATTTCTGCGTGAGCTGGCGGGCCTTTTCTTCGTCCCTGTACGTCGCTTCGTCCGCCAGCGCCGCCTCCGTATCCGCCTTCTCCTGCTCCAGCTCTCCGACCTGTCTCTCCAGGCGGTCGAGACGGTTTTTCAGTGGTTTGATTTTCTTGTAACGGGCCTGCCGCCGGTCGGCCTCTTCCCGCTTTCGCTCGCGGTCATGATGCTGCGTCTGCCGCCGGAGAATGCTTTTTCCCGCGGCGTCGCGCTGCGCACTGTCCTCGTCCAGTTCTTCGGCCCGTTTGCGGAGGTAATCGCTGACCGTGCCCAGGGTGATGCGCGCCTTGCCATCATGGAAATCCACGCATTTGTTCACCAGGGGCTCGAGGAAATCCCTGTCATGCGAGACAATGATGAAGCTCCCCTGGAAGCGGGAAAGGGCATCCTGCAGCACGGCCTTGCTGCGCATGTCGAGATGGTTGGTCGGCTCATCGAGAATGAGCAGGTTCGAGGGCGTCAGCAGCATTTTCGAGAGCGCGAGACGGCTTTTTTCTCCGCCGGAGAGCACGGAAACCAGCTTGTCGACGTCATCGCCCGAGAACATGAAGCAGCCGAGCAGGGAACGCAGATTTTTTCGCACTTCCCCCACGGCGACGTCGTCGATTGTCTGAAACACGGTTTTCTGCGGGATCAGCTCCTCGGCCTGGTTCTGGGCGTAGTAGCTGATGACGACATTGTGTCCCGGACGACGTTCCCCTTCCTGGAAGGGCTCGATGCCGGCGATGATGCGCGCGAGAGTGGATTTGCCCGTGCCGTTCACGCCGAGGAAGGCGATGCGGTCGCCGCGCTCGATTGTAAAATCCATGTCCGTGAACAGCTCGAGTTCGCCGAAAGATTTTCCGATGCCCTCGAGCTCCATGAGCATGCGTCCCGGCTGAGGCGGATCCGGGAAATCGAAACTGATGCTCCCCTCCTCGTCCTCAAGCTCGATGCGCTCCATTTTCTCGAGTTTTTTCACCCGGCTCTGCACCTGCCGCGCCTTGGTGTTCTTGTAACGGAAGCGCTCGATGAACTGCTGCGTCTGACGGATTTCCTGCTGCTGATTCGCATGCGCCGCGCGCAGCTGCTCCATGCGCAGGGCTTTCTGATCGAGGAAGTAGCTGTAATTTCCGGAATACTCGGTGATATCGCCCATACTCACTTCAACTGTGCGCTTCGAGAGCGTATCGAGAAAGCGGCGATCATGGGAAATCAGCACGATGCTGTATTCATAGCCGAGCAGATATTCTTCCAGCCACTGCAGGGCCTCGAGATCGAGGTGGTTGGTCGGCTCATCGAGCAGGAGGATTGTCGGTTCACGCAGCAGCAGCTTCGCCAGCGCAATGCGCATCTGCCAGCCTCCACTGAATTCTTCGGTAGAGCGGTGGAAGTCCTTCTCGTAAAAACCGAGTCCGGAAAGTACCTGCGCAACGCGCGTTTCAATGCTGTAGCCTTCGCGATGCTCGAGCACGTGCTGTATTTCACCGAGTTCCTCCACGCGCCGCTGAAGCTGCTCTTCGCTGGCGCCGGCATCGGAGAGACGGTTGAGCTCCGCACTCAGCTCGTCGACACGCGTATGCAGGGCAATGATGTCGTCGAAGGCCGTGGAGGCTTCTTCCATCAATGTTCTGCCACTGTGCAGCACGCCATCCTGCGGGAGATAGCCGACGGAATTCGCGCGCGACTGTGCAATATCACCGCTGTCCGCTTCGAGGTCACCGGTGATGATTTTCATCAGCGTGGATTTCCCCGCACCGTTCGGACCCACGATGGCGATGCGCTCATGGTCGCCGATACGCAGCGAGACGTCCTTGAACAGAACTTTTCCCGGATATTCCTTGGTGATATTTGTCAGCGCTATCATGCAGTCGGTTCTTTCGTATTCAGGCGTGTAAATAAAGAGCAGCCCAAGTCAATTTCCAAGAAAAATGCGCTTCTGCATGGCAAAAATCCCCGGGACTCCCTGAAAATCTGTTGAATAAGCGGCGAATACGGCCTGTTTTGGGCAGAATAGGTGGTACTACCTATAAAAATAGGTAGAAATACCTATTGTTCTTTCCTTGCGTCTTCCGTTTCTTGTCACCGTCAATCTCTACGAAATCAATGCCAGTTTTCCCGGTCACGCAGGTGGGTTTCCCTGAAGGGGACACACAAGCCGGGGCATGTTGCGCCCGTGTCTAACGGACGTAAAGTCGATGAACCCCTCACAGAATTTGGAGGATGCCATGAAGTTGGCAATCGTCGGCGCAACATTGCTGATGTTGTGCAGCATAATAGCAGCAGCACAGGACGGGGAAGCACTCGTTCTTCGGAGCTGTGAAGGAGATGTGACGATCACCGATAATCTGCTCTGTGTCCGCGGCTATGAATTCGAACCGGTCGCATGCGTCAACAGTAACCTCGTCTGTCTGCGTACGGCAGACGGCTCTGCCGAGGCGACGCTGGATCTGAGCAAGGCGGATACACTGTGCCTGACTATCAAGGAGGGCGATGTGGACATGAGGATGAAGTGCTGCTGGAAGCGTGTGCTTCGCGGTAATATTCCCCTCATCGAGAATGTGCAGGACAAAGCTGATGCCCCCCGGCAGCTTCGGTCGATGATACACCGGGAGTTAGGAACCCTGGCTCGAAACTGATAATCACCGTGCTGCGGGAGACATGACAACGCCGACGGACCCATCCATCAAGCGGGAATGCTGTGGATGATGAGGCGAGAAGATGAAGCAGGAGACGAATTCCCCGAGCTTGAGGAGGTCCGTCTGCAAAAAAAAGTCCCTCCAACCAGAGGCAAGGTTGGAGGGACTTTTGCATTTCAGCTTCGGGCGCTCGCTACTTCATCAGCTTTTCCGTGAACCACTTGTGGAATTCGCCGTACCAGAGCTGGGAGTTTCGGGGACGCAGGACGAGGTGTCCTTCATCCGGGAAATACAGGAAATGGCTTTCCACGCCCTGGCGCTGCAGCGCGGTGAACAGCTGCATGCCCTGGGTGACGGGGACGCGGAAGTCGAGCTGTCCGTGAGAGACGTAGGTCGGCGTTTTGAACTTTTCGACCAGATGACTCGGGGACCAGCGGTCATACATTTTCGGGTTTTTCCAGGGAGTGCCCCTGAATTCCCATTCGGGGAACCACAGCTCTTCGGTCGCACCGTACATGCTGCGCAGATCGTATACGCCTGCATGGCAGAAGATGGCCTTGAAGCGGTCGGTGTTGCCGAGGAACCAGTTCATCATGTAGCCCCCGTAGGAGGCGCCGGCCGCGCCGACACGGTTTTTATCCACGAAGGGATAATGTTCGAGGATGAAATCGAGTCCCTTCATCAAATCCTTGAACGGTGCACCACCCCAGTCGCCGTTGACCCCGTCGGTGAATTCCTGTCCGAAACCAACAGAGCCGCGGCAGTTGACGGCCGCAACCACGAAACCGGGAGATGAGAACAGCTCGAGATTCCAGCGGTAATGGAAATTATCTGACCACACGCCCTGGGGTCCCCCATGCACGAGATAAATCATGGGATATTTCTTTGCCGGATCGAAGTCGGGAGGAACGACGATCCATCCCTGCACTTCCTTTCCGTCGAAACTCTTGAAGGTAAACGATTCGGGCGCCTGCATGTTGAGCTGTTCGATCAATTCGCGGTTGGTCGTGGTCAGCTGACGGATATTGGAAATGCGCTGTCCGTCGTATTTGATGGACATGACTTCGGCGGGATAGTTCATGCGCTCGCCGAGAAAGACCAGTGTTTCTCCGTCGGGGTGCAGGCGGAAGTCGTGACGGTAGGTCCCGAGTTCAATGGTTTTCACCGTGTCCATATGCGAATACTGCAGCTCGAGGATGCCCTTGAGGACGCGCAGCACGTCGCCGCCCTGCACCGGCACATCGAAGAGGGACTTGTACGGTCCGTCCTGCGCCGTAAAAAGCAGTCGTTTGCTGTCGCGTGTCCACATCACTTCATCCACCGAGCGGTCCACGCCTTCGGTCAGCGTCCACGTTCTTTTACTGCTGCGTTCGTAAATCTTGAGATCGTACTTGTCGGCTTCGTATCCGGCGCGGGCCATCGACCGGTAGGCGATGTACTTGCCGTCGGGCGAGTACACGGGCTGATTGTCGTTACCGTGATTCGCGGTGGTGATGCAGCGAGGATTGCTGCCATCTATGCCGACGAGCCAGATGTCATTATTGGTACTGGCCGCGACCATCTCATCGGTATTCTTCACGAAGGCGACTTCGCGTCCGTCGGGCGATGCGGTGAAATCCTGATGTCCCCCGATATCAATCGGCGGCGTATCGAACGCGCCGGGGGTGAGTTCGACGGGAATGCCGCCGGCCGAGGGGAGCGCGAACACATGGCTGTAGCGATCGTCTTTCCAGCTGTTCCACACGCGGTACGGGAGACGCGAGATACGGCGTGCCTTTACCGGATCCTCATCGCGTGCAGCCAGTCGCGCGCGATTGCATGCATCGTCACTGCAATCGGGAAACACGGCCGAGCTGTAGAGGAAATGCGAGCCGTCTGGCGTCCACGTGAAATCGTCTATCCCGGTGGAGATATCGGTCAGCCTGCGCTGCGCACTGCCGTCCGGGTTCATCACCCAGATCTGCGAGCCGTTCTCCCGGCTCGAGATGAAGGCGATGCTGCTGCCGTCGGGCGACCAGCGGGGATTGCGGTCGGAGGACTGCGATACGGTCAGCCGGACGCTGTTTTCCCCGGTGATATCCACCGCGTAGATGTCGCTGTTGCTGGTGTTGTTTTCCACGCTGTACTGTGTGACAACGTAGAGGACGGTGTTGCCATCGGGCGCGACCTGGGGATCGGACACACGGCCGAGGTTGTACATGTCTTCAAACGTGATGGGGCGCCCGGGATCATCCTCGAGCATTTCAATGCGCTCGACCTGTGTCTGCGCCGCAAGCGGAAGAGCACAGAAGGCGAGCACTGTCAATACAGTGAGTCGCTTCATGAGTACGGTAAATCGCTTCATGACGTGTTATGCTATGGTGAAGGGGATTGAACTATTTCGCGCGGGAAACGACGAAGGTCGTCAGATCGGTCAATGCCTGTTTCGCTTCTGAATCCGGCAGCGCGGAAAGGCAGGATACGGCGCGTTCACGATATTCATGCGCTGTGCTGTCCGCATACTCGATCCCCCCGTATTCCTGAACGAAGGCGAGGATTTCCGCTATCTCCTTACGCTTCACCCCGCTTTTAAGTGCCCGGAGCACGGCTTTCCGCCTGGCGGCAGGCGCCTCGCGGAAGGCGTGGATGAGCGGAAGGGTAAATTTCTTTTCCTTGAGGTCTCCGCCGACCGGCTTGCCGATGGTGGATTCCTTTCCAAGAAAATCCAGCAGATCATCACGAATCTGAAAGGCGATGCCGAGGGCTTCCCCGAAATCACGCAGCTGCGCAACACGCTCATCATCATCGGTCGCACTGCGTGCGCCGATCTCACAGCAGGTGGCGAGAAGGGATGCGGTTTTATCCCCGATGATGCGGAAGTAGGTTTCCTCGTCCGTGTTCATCTGCCGTGATTTCTGAATCTGCAGCAGCTCCCCTTCGCTCATCCGGCGCACGGCGGTGGAGGTACTGTGCAGAAAGGCGATGTCTTCATGTTCGAGCGAGAGCAGCAGTCCGCGCGCAAGAACGTAGTCGCCGAGCAGCACGGAAACCTTGTTTTTCCAGATGCGGTTGATCGAGGGCCAGCCGCGCCGGGTATCGGAATCATCGACGACGTCGTCATGAACGAGCGTGGCGGTGTGGAGCAGCTCGACCAGGGAGGCGCCGCGGAAGGTTGTCTCGTTGATGCCACCACAGGCCGCGGCGGAGAGAAGGACGAGCGCGGGACGAATGCGTTTGCCCTTGCGCTTGACGATGTAGCGCACGACGGTGTCAACGAGTCCCACATCCGAACGCAGCGAACGCCTGAAATGCGTTTCGAACTCTTTCAGCTGTGGCGCGACTGGCGCAATGATGCTGTCAAGCTTCAAGTCAGTTTCCTTCGTCTTCCTTGTTGCGGGGATTGTTCTTCTTCTGGCTCAGCTTGCTGATCAGAATACTGACTTCGTAGAGAAAGACCAGGGGGATGGCCATCAGCAGCATACTGAAGGGATCGGGTCCGGGAGAAAGGAGCGCGGCGACGAAAAAGCTGACGACCATGGCGTGACGCCAGTATTTCCGCATCAGCTTCGGTGTGACAATGCCCAGGCGGGAGAGGAAAAAGGAGAGCATGGGCAGTTCGAAGATCGCGCCGGCGCCGATCATCAGCATAAGTATGAATTCGAAATAGTATTCAATGGAAATGATGTTCTGAATGTCGGTGGTACCAAAATTCTCGAAGAACTGCAGTGCCGCCGGCAGAATGAACATGTACGCGAAGACCACGCCGATAAGAAAGCACAGCGAGGTGAACACGACGATAAGTGTGATGTACTTGCGCTCGTGGGGATAGAGCCCGGGTGCGATGAATTTCCAGATCTGGTAAATCGTGTTCGGGATGCTGACGATGATGCCGCCGAAAATGGCCACCTGCATGTACAGGAACACCTGTCCGAAAGGACGCAGGTTCTGCAGCTCCATACCGAACTGCATCGCCGGCTTGAGCAGCACTTCCTCCATCAGCGGATCGATGAAAAACCACAGTCCCACGGCACCGACGACAATGCCGATCATGGAATAAATAATACGCCAGCGCAGTTCCTCGAGATGATCGAGAAAGGTCATCTCCTTTTCCTTTTCCTCGGATCCGGCTTCGGCGTCTTTGCTGTTTTCTTCTTCGCTCATGTGTCCCGTAAAGGATTCAACACTTCTGCAACCAAACAAAATACGAAAATCCGGGCAGGCAGGGAACAGCCATGGCGTTCTTTCATTCAGAACCTGTCACCGATGATTGCATTGCCTGTGGATAGACAAGTTGATGTGTTGATAAGTATAGAATTTTACTATATTTGGTAAGCCGGTAGCTGTGATAGTGTACTGCGTGAAAACGCAAAAACGACACCGTTCGAACAACAAAAGTTTCTGAACACCGCGGGACGGATCTTTTCTGATGCCTCAGGGAGCCAGGCGCAGGGAATCCATCCTGTATGTAGATACAATGAAACACGATAGTATCATGTCCATGACGCAGGCGTTGCCCATGCCTGCACAGTTCGCCGTATTCTCTGATGAAGGACGGCTGGTTTCGCTGTCGGCCAACGATGCGGCCCGTACGGCATTCCCTTCTCTCATCCTCTCCGGGGGTACGGATCTCCCTCTGGAACTGGCGCAGCCGGATCTCGGTGATATTCTGCTTCAGGTCGTCAGGGAAGGGGAAATGCATGAACTCCTGAGTGCGGCGGATGATGCGGAGGCTGTGGGGCATGTGGTCGGCGTGCGCATACTGCCGCTCGATGCGCGCCATGCCCTCATACTATATATCGACAGGGGTCTGCTCCCGGAGCTTGAAGGCAGGAAAGATCGTGGTATGGTCACCTCGGCGAAGAACGGGGACTGCATCCTGTACCTCGACGGGGATAATCGTTCGGTGTACATCTCCACGTTCTGCGAGGAGTTGTCGGGCTATGAGGCCGCGCTCTGGCTGGACGGGACCTGTTCACTCGAGAAGATTCTGCATGAGGAGGATCGCGGGCGCTTTCTGACGTTTCAACAGAATGTGGTCGATTCCGCCGTTTCGGAGACCGGGGAATTCCGCGTGCGCCGTCGCGGAGGCGATGTGCTGTGGCTGGAAGTAAGTGCACGGTTGCTCAGCGCTGACCACGGCGAAACGCAGGGCATGATGTTTCGCATGCGCGATTGCACTGCCCGCAAGCAGGCAGAGAAGCGGTACGAGCTGCTGCAGTTTTCGCTGGAGCATTCGAGCGATGTTATTGTATGGGTGCGGGACGACGGAAGTGTGTACTACGTAAATGATGCCGCCTGCAGGCTGTTGGATTTCACCCACGAAGAATTCCTGATGAAAAAGGCCTGGGATGTCAACAGGGCCCATCGTCCACCGCTCTGGGAGGAGTTTGTCGCACAGCTGCGGGAACTGGGGAGCAGTACATACGAAGCAGTGCTGACCCGGATAGACGGAGACATCGTGCAGGTGGAGGTCGCTGCGAATTATCTGCTGTTCGAGGGACGCGGTTATGTGTGCTTCTTCGCGCGTGATATCGGACTGCGAAGGAGGCAGGAGAGCACGCTGCGCGAGAACCGGGAACGCCTGACGGACGCATTGCAGCTCGGGAACATGGGGGCCTTTGAATATCACGTCCAAACGGATGCGCTCGAATTGCCTCCGGACACGCGCGCGCTGCTCGGCGTGCATCCCCTGCTCTCCACGCTGAGCGGAGAAAATTTCATTCGCGAGTTTCTTTCCCCCCGTCAGGGCATGCAGTTTCGAAAGGCCATACGCGATATCATCAGGGAGAACAATCTGCTGCATGTGGTGACGCTGGAATTGCGCGTGACAGGGGAGGGGATGAAACCGCGGTGGATGCGCACGCGACTGCGTTTGCGCGATCGTGTGCAGGACGGCCAGGCGGTGATTACCGGTGTCACGCAGGATATCACGGACATGCATAATGCAAAGGATGAGGAGGCGCGTATTCGCCGGGTCTCGCAGACAGTACACGAGCAGTTCGAACTGGTGTTCAACCATTCCCTCGATGGGATGTGCGTTCTGAAGGATGGAAAGATTTTCCTTGCGAACCGTGCCGCCATGGAAATGTTCGGCTATTCCGATGCAGGTCAGGTTCTGGGCTCGCCAATGCTGAAATTCGCACATCCGGAAGATCATGAGCGGCTGACACACTATATGCTTCACCGGGATGAGGACAGCTCCATACCGGACAAGTATGAGTTTACCGGTGTTCGCAGGGACGGCTCACCAATTGCCGTAAATGCACATGTCTCGATGTACTTCATGGACGATGAGCAGCATTTCATGCTGCTGCTGAGGGATATTACCGAACAGAAACGTGCTGAAGCCGAACTTGTGGCCGCGAAAGAACAAGCAGAAGCATCGGACAGGCTGAAGGATACCTTTCTCGCTACAGTTTCACATGAGATCCGTACACCTCTCAATATTATTGCGGGGTTTGCGTCCCTGGTGCAGTCCGATTGCGCCGGAGAGTGCAATGTGAACAGCATGGAGTACTTCGACAGCATCCAGCGCGGCATCGAACGTCTCAACCGTACGGTGGATCTGATACTCAGCGTCTCCCGCCTGCGCAGCGGCGACCTGCGTCTGCATCCCGCACCGGTGGATCTTTGCCGCTTCGTCCCGCAGATTGTCGATGATCTCCGACCCCTTGCGACGCAGAAAAACCTGCATCTCAGCCTGGAGATGGATGTGGAGTCGGCCGTGCGCACCGTTGACGAGTACAGTCTCTCAAAAGCAGTGGAAAATCTCATCGACAATGCGATCAAATTCACCGAAAAGGGATCAGTACAGGTGCGTCTGTATCAGAAGGATAATGATAGCTGCTGCATCAGCATACGCGATACGGGCATCGGGATCGCCGAAGAATATTTCCCCATGCTGTTCGAGCCGCATTCGCAGGAAGAAACCGGGCTCTCCAGGCGCTATGAGGGCATCGGACTGGGACTCGCGCTGGTGAAAGAGTACCTCGCACTCAATGGGGCGGAGATTCATGTTCAAAGCCGCAAGGGCGAAGGGAGTAACTTTACCATACTATTCCCCCACACAGAGCAAATGAGGGAATCCACCGCCACCTGAGCCCATTCTCCAGATCGGATCATTCAACCTACCCCGCTGCCCGGACTTTCCACTCGTTGCCCGGATTTTCCACTGGCATACGACCGGGATTCTTGAATACTCATGTTTGCTTTCCCTACAAATGCAGGATTTTGCTTGTTCGGAATCCGAACGATTATCTGAAGGCATAATACAAATCCCTTAAAACAGGCCAAACGGGCCTGTTTTTTCGTTATAACGGATTGGCACGGTTCATGCGACACTACTGGCAGATAACGAATTGCACCAGTAATGATGAGAAAAATGAACATGCTGCGCCTTACGATCACAACCGCCATCGCCATTATCCTTGTCACGATGAATATGAATGGCCAGACGGCCGCTGACTGGCCCGGAACCGGGACGAACACCGGCACTTCCTGGGTGGCGTACCGCGATGCGAATTCCAACCTGATTCAGGATCCCAATGACATGTCGCCCGACTATATCGACCTGTGGTATTCGACTGCCGATCCTGCCTCGGTCAGTGTCGCCTATGACGGCAGCACGACCTTTTACCGCTTCCAGCTCGAGGCTTCACCCATAGCATCGAACGGCAAATGGGAGAATGGTACGTGGATCGTGCAGTTCGGTAACCTCACGAACGGATTTATCGGCGCAGTGTATGTCAACGTCGTTGGAAATTCAGGGAGAGTCGCTGTTTCCGACGGCAGTAATGTTGATGAGATTTTCACCTTCAGCTCGAACAACAACAGTCCTGACGGAGCACGCGTACAGCAGGTGCCGAATGCAACGACGTATTATCTCGATTTCCAGGTTCCGATGACCGCTCTGTGGAATGGATCGAATACGCATCTCGGACTGACCGAGACTTCCATTCAGAGTTTCTTTTACGGCACGAGCACAGCTGCCGGCAACCCCAGTCAGATCAGCAAGGACTTCATGATCGGCGCGGCGGTGGATTTCTCCACGCTCACCCCGACAGGGTTTTCCATCATCGGCAGTGGTGTGCTGCCCGTTGAGCTGACCTCCTTCAACGCCTATCTCAAGTCGAACCGCGTCGAACTGCGCTGGAACACTGCCACGGAACTCGACAACTACGGATTTTCGGTCGAGCGCTCGGTTGATGGAGAGAACTGGTCGGAAGTTTCCTTCATCGCCGGCGGCGGCACCAGCAACACGCCCCGCGACTACCGCTTCGATGATGCATCCCTTCCGCGCGGCGCGGCGAAACTTTACTACCGTCTCCGCCAGATTGACCGCGACGGCAGCTATGAATATTCATCGGTTGTCATGGTCTCGCTCGAGACAAGCAACGCAATCGCGATTACCGATGCCTTCCCCAACCCCTTCAATCCCACGACGACAGTGAGCTACACGCTCACCTCCGACGGCCCCGTTCGCCTCGAGATGATGGATGTGACAGGCCGCACCGTGCAGGTTGTTGTTGACGAGCAGCTCTCCGCCGGAATGCACTCGACCGTCATCAATGCGGAAGAGCTTTCCTCGGGACGTTACTTCCTCGTCCTTACCGCCGGCGCGCAGCGCAGCATCCATTCAGTGGTTCTCATGAAATAATACCCATACCTGATGAAGAGAGGCGCACCCCGTTTCGCAGCACGCGGAGCGGGGTGCGTTTTTTCATGCTCCCGTGAATCCGGATGCGGCACATCCGCAACCTTACAACCTTTTCATGCAGTTGTAATGCGCTGTTCAGGCAGCACACAATTCCCTGATTTATATTGATCCCACGGTTCTCGCCGGGTCAAAATGATAGCGCATGACTCGGCCGGCCGGATACGCATCGATCCCGTGATGTGGTGGATCGATGAAAGTAGAGAGCGCATTTCATCACATTCACACGTCATGAGGATTTCATGGTACGTAAAGATATACCTTTCTCGCGTCCACTGTTCCGGTGGTCGGTTCCCCTTCTGTTGTTTCTTTTATCGGCACCATTGCTGCATGCGCAGTATACGCCCGGTGCCTGGCCTGCCAGCTTTATCGATTACACCGACAGCACCGGCGCATACATCCAGGATGTCAATGATCAGACGCCACTGGAAACGGATATCATTTATTCGGCGACCACGCCGAGTTCCGTCTCGGTGAATACGGACGGGACACATGCGTTCTTCCGCGTTCAGCTCAGTGCCAATCCGTACAAGGCCAACGGTCAGTGGTCGCAGTACTCCTGGGTTGTGGCTATCGGTGATTCCACCGGACAGGGTGCCCCAATCGGCTGGGTCTCGGTGAATGTTTCCAACAACATGACTGTCGAGGTCAAGGATCAGACCACCACCGATGTCATCTACACCTATGACAAAAAACTCGCCAACCCAGCAGCTGTGCGCAGTACGGCTGCGGGAAGCTCAGGTTTCTATTTCCTTGATTTTCAGGTGCCGATGGCGGCGCTCAGCAGCCGCCTCGGAATCGATGCCAATACGAAGGTCCGTTTCTATTATGGCAGTTCGTCTTCGGGAGGAACGATCAACAAGGATTACATGACGACCGGGGATACGTTGAGTTTTATCGGACTCGCGACCACGAATTTCAACGCCATTGAAACGGGGAATCTCACCCCGCTCCCGGTGGAACTGACGTCGTTCGCCGCGTATCTGCGCGCGGGTACGGCGGAGCTGCAGTGGGGCACCGCAACGGAACTCAACAATTATGGATTCGAAGTGCAGCGTGCTGTCAACGATGGCGCCTGGCTGCCGCGTGGCTTTGTCACGGGTGGCGGGACGGTCAACACTCCGCGACAGTATCGCTGGTCGGAAGATGTCAGCAGACTGCATGGTGTCATCCGCTACCGTCTCAGACAGATCGACCGTGACGGAACAGAGGAGATTCACGGCATGGTCACGCTTTCTGCATCTCCGTCAGGAGACGAAGGCATTGCATCGATGTATCCGCAGCCGGCCACCGGCAGCGTGACGGTAAGTTACCGCGGAAGCGGTGTCGAAGCGGCGACACTCAGTCTGTTTGACCTCTCCGGCCGCCTTCTGCAGCAACATCGCAGTGATGTCGCGAACAGCAGCTGGGAAACCCGCGTGCTCGACGTATCCGCGCTTGGTCCGGGAAGCTACATCCTGCAGCTGCAGAAAAACGGTCAGAAATTTTCGCAGAGAATGGTGATAGCGCGATAACCGTCTACAGTGACGGCGAAAGCGAAGCGGGCACCTCAGGGTGCCCGTTTTTGTGTTTGTGCAAAACGATTGTTTTCTCATTTTAGAAGATTGAAGTTACGTATCCGGTTATTCCAACCTGACATACATGCAGCACGATTTCATAACTGTCCGCGGAGCGCGGGAACATAATCTCAAGGATGTCGATGTCGACATCCCACGGAATCAGCTCGTGGTGATTACCGGACTGTCGGGCTCGGGGAAATCGAGCCTGGCGTTCGATACCATCTATGCGGAAGGACAGCGGCGTTACGTCGAATGTCTCTCTGCCTATGCCCGGCAGTTTCTCGGGAGCATGGAGCGTCCCGATGTGGATAACATTGAAGGACTCAGTCCGGCCATCTCCATCGAGCAGAAAACGGTCAGCCGCAATCCACGTTCCACCGTTGGCACGGTAACGGAGATTTATGACTATCTGCGTTTGTTGTATGCGCGGGCGGGTGTGCAGCATTGTCACAAGGACGGATCGCCCGTGCAGCGGCAGAGCCTCGACCAGATGGTCGACCGCATACTCAGTTATGAAAAAGGGACACGCCTGGTTATTCTCGCGCCCGTGGTTCGGGGACGCAAGGGACATTACCGCGAACTGTTCGAGGAAATCAGCAAGGACGGGTTCACCAAGGTGCGCGTCGACGGTGAGGTACGGGAAATAGAAGAAGGGATGAAAGTGGACCGCTATAAAATCCACAACATCGAAATTGTTGTGGATCGCCTGGTGGTTAATCCCGAAGCCCGGTCGAGGCTGAGCGACTCGCTCGAAATCGCACTCAAGTTCGGCGAGGGCGTCGTCATCGTCGACATGAACGGCGAAGATATTCTGATGAGCCGCAAGAACTCCTGTCCCGTCTGTGGCAGCAGCTATGAAGAGCCCGCACCGAACAGCTTCTCATTCAATTCCCCTTACGGGGCGTGTTCGACGTGTGACGGACTCGGACAGACGCGCGAGTTCGATCTCGATCTCATCATTCCGGATCCGGCCAAGACGTTGAATGAAGAGGGACTGGCGCCGCTCGGCAAGCCGAGGCGCACATGGTGGTGGGCGCAGATCGAAGCAGTGGCCGCGCGCTATGATTTCAATCTCGATACGCCGCTCTCTGATATCAGCGAAGAGGCGATGCAGACGCTGCTGCATGGCAGTGGCAAGGAAAAATACCGCATCGCATATACGCATCCCGACGGACGCGTATCGAATTACAATCACAGTATTGCAGGAGTGCTCAAAAGCCTCGAGCAGTATTACGAGAATACGACATCGAACGGCATCCGGGAATGGGCCGAATCGTTCATGAGCTCGAAAGCCTGTCCCAGCTGCAAAGGGGGACGCCTGCGGCCCGAGAGCCTGGCAGTGCTGATCGACAAACATTCGATACATGATGTCACCAGCATGTCGGTGAAGGATGCGCGGCAGCGCTTCGCAGACATCAAGCTCACTTCCCGGCAGAAGGAAATCGGCAACCAGATCATCAAAGAAATATCCTCCCGGCTTGAATTCCTTTCGAATGTCGGTCTCGACTACCTCCACCTCAACCGCTCCGCACGTTCGCTCTCCGGGGGCGAGGCGCAGCGCATACGCCTGGCGACACAGATCGGCACGCAGCTGGTCGGCGTGCTGTACATTCTCGACGAACCGTCTATCGGACTGCATCAGCGCGACAACTCGCGCCTTATCGATTCACTCAAGGCACTGCGCGATCTCGGCAACTCCGTCATCGTCGTCGAACATGACCGGGAGATGATCGAGAACGCCGATCACGTGATCGATCTCGGTCCCGCCGCCGGCGAGTACGGCGGGGAAGTCGTCGCAGAAGGCGAGATCGCCCAGATTCTCAAGAGCAGCGGCAGGGCCAACGGACGCGGAAAAACGAACGGCAATGGGTCCGCGAAAAACGGGAACGGCAGCGCGCGCAAATCGAACAGCGCAACAGAGAAGGAAATGCTCAAGGGACTCGCGCGTACCGGTTCGCTGACCGCAGCGTATCTCAACGGGAAGGAAGAAATCGCACTTCCGGAGACGCGAAGGGAAGGCAACGGCAATACGCTTCTGCTGCGTGGGGCGAAGGGACACAACTTGAAGGACCTTGATCTCAGTCTCCCGCTCGGGACGTTTACCTGTATCACGGGCGTCAGCGGCTCCGGCAAATCGAGCCTCATCAACGAGACCCTGTATCCGCTGCTGTCGCGGCACTTCTTCCGTTCCACGAAAGCGACGCTGCCGTATGTGGGAATTGACGGGCTCGAGCATATCGACAAGGTCATCGATATCGATCAGACACCCATCGGCAGAACACCGCGATCGAATCCGGCCACGTACACCGGTCTGTTCACCTTTATCCGCGATCTCTACACCAATCTTCCCGAGGCGAAAATCCGAGGCTACAATGCCGGCCGCTTCAGCTTCAATGTTGAGGGCGGACGCTGCGACGCCTGCAAGGGCGACGGCGTGCGGAAAATCGAGATGAACTTCCTTCCCGACGTTTACGTGCTCTGTGAGGTCTGCAGGGGCAAGCGCTACAACCGGGAAACCCTCGAGGTGCGTTACCACGGGAAATCAATTGCCGATGTGCTGGAGATGTCCGTCGCCGAGGCGCTGGATTTCTTCAGTGAAATCCCGCGCATCAAACGCAAGCTGCAGACACTGTTTGATGTCGGACTCGGCTACATCCGTCTCGGACAGCAGGCCACAACGCTGTCGGGCGGCGAGGCGCAGCGCGTCAAGCTCTCAACCGAACTGTCAAAAGTGGGGACGGGGAATACACTGTACATCCTCGATGAGCCGACAACCGGGCTGCATTTCGAGGACGTTCGTATGCTGCTCAACGTGCTGGATCAACTGGTGGAAAAGGGAAATACCGTCGTCGTGATCGAGCACAATCTCGACGTGATCAAAACGGCTGACTGGATTGTGGATCTTGGTCCAGAAGGTGGGGATGAAGGGGGATATATCGTTGCGGAGGGACCTCCGGAGAAGGTGGCCGAGGTCGATGCCAGCCATACCGGACGTTATCTCAAACACGAATTGGAACGCGGCTGACGCTCAGAGCGAATCCTTGTTCTGCAGCGCGTAGCGAAAGGTTGTTTCCTCAAGCAAGAACTGCAATGTGGGTGGAGATCAGAGCGAATCCTTGTTCTGCAGCGCGTAGCGAACCAGGGCGTACTGGCCGGACAGCCCGAGTTTCCCGATGATATTTGAACGGTGATGCTCGACGGTGCGTGGACTGATATGCAGTTCGTCCGCGATTTCCGCCGATGTCATTTCCGTTGCAATCATCGCGAGGATACGGCGCTCTGACGGGGTGAGCTTCAGGAGTCCGGCGCGTCCTTCGTTGTCACTGCGCAGGGGACTGTCGCGCATGACATGTCCGGTGAGTGAAGGACTGATGAAATACCCTTTGCGGGCAACCATTTCAATGCCCTGCACGATATCGTCGGCGGCACTGTCTTTCAGGATATATCCTTTCACCCCGAGATGCATTGCCCGTTCGAACAGCGCTTCGTCGTCGTACATGGTGAGGATGATCACACCGGGCGCCGTCACAGGTTTGAGTACCCGCTCACAGACATCGAGTCCGTTGAGCCGCGGCATGTCGATGTCGAGAACCGCCACTTCCGGTTTGTGCTTTTGAATCTGCTCCACTGCCGCTTCACCATCTCCTGCTTCACCAATGATTTGCAGGTGCTTCTCCGCTTCGATGACTTCCCGCAGACCTTTGCGGAAAAGCGGGTGATCATCCGCTATCACGATGCTGATCCTATTCTGTTGCGGCATGGACACTCTCCTTGTTCGATGCGCTCTGTTGAGGTTCAGGTATGGGGATGGTCAGCGACAGCGTACAGCCCTCTTCGAGTGCCGTGGTGACCTGGATATTGCCGTCGAGATAGACCGCGCGCTCTCGCATGCCCTGCAGACCGAAGCCGCCCACACCGTCACCGCCCTGTCCGCCGGCGTCTTCGAGCTGAAAGCCTTTGCCATTGTCACGGACCCTGCAGACGATCAGATCTGGTTGGCGGGTAATGGTGACCTCGAGTTCGGTGGCCTCCGCGTGCTTCACCACGTTGTTCACGCTCTCCTGGAGGATGCGGTACAGATCCATTTCCCGGGCCTTGCTGAAAATGCCGTCGATATTGGCAATTTCAAAAAACAGGTTCAGTCCCGTACTGTCGCGCACGGTTTTGAGCATGGATTCGAGTGTGGAAGTCAGTCCCAGTCTGTCGAGCTGGAAGGGACGCAGATTCCGGGAAATGCGCCTGATGTCCTGCAGCGACGAAGCCACCGCGGTGGTAATTTCATCGAGCTCGTAGTCATAGTTGCCTCCGCGGTCAATCTCGCGGCGTGCGAGCGTGATGCGGTTCTTGATTACCAGCAGATCCTGCCCGAGTCCGTCATGCAAATCTGCAGCGATGCGTTTCCTTTCCTGCTCCTGCGAATCGATGAGCTGACGCGTGAAGCGTTTTCGCGCTTCGTACTCGTCGCGCCGCTTTTCCGCTTCGAGTGTCGCAGCGCGGGCTTCGGCGATTTCCGCTTTCAGCTCTACGGCGCGGCGACGATCAAGCATGCGACGGAATATCAGGAAGCCGATGAGCAGCGTAATGCCAACGCTTGCGATGAGGACATAGCGAATAAGCGCTTCCCTCTCCAGCCGTTCCCGCGACAGCTGAGAAGTCTTCTGCTGAAGTTCCTGCGCCTGCAGATTCTTTACCTTTTCCCGGCGTCGCCAGCCTTCACTCACATCGAGCTGATAGGTCTTCATGTCCATGCGTCCCTCGAGCTGGGTCAGCGTATCGCGCAACGCATAAATCTCTTTCTGCCTCGTGGAAAGCTCCGTGGTCAGCGTCCGTTCCCGACTGATCAGCCCGTTCAGCTGTCTGATCGATGACCTGAGGATACGGATGGCGGCTTTCTCATTGCCGGCGTCCAGTGCCGCATCGGCACTGTCAAGCTGTGACGACAGCATTCTTGCATCGGATCCGTGCTGCCCCGGAAATGCGGGCGTGGCCGTAGCGGCATGGCTGCAGAGGAGCAGGACGATTACCCAGAAACTGAAACGCGGAAGGAGGAACATACAGACTGCTTTTCCTGACCGACAAGTGACTGTGCGTATGTGCGACGTTTCGTGGAGAAGTTCTCCGAAAACGTTGCAGGGAATGACAACGGGTAGCGAATTATAACCCTTTGCAGAAAAAGTATCCACCCCCAATCGTCCGGCAGTTGCGAACGGGGGTCAGTTCTTTCGGGGGCCTGCATCCGGTGGACCCGCTTCCTGAAGGAAGCGAATGTAGGAACGTAGATGCATGAGGTCGTTTTTTCCGTAGAAGCCCCGAATACCTGAACGCATCGCGGCCTGGCGATACGGAACTTCGTCAAAATCCGTCACCATGACGATGTGTGCTGTCGGTTCTATCTCAATGATTTTCTCCGCAGTCTCGAGTCCATCAATACCTGGCAGGAAATTGTCCATGATGACAAGATCCGGCTTCGATGAACGATATATTTTGTAGCCCTCCTCCCCGTTGCGCGCCTCCGCAATTTCCTCACAGTAATCCGTAAGGAGCTGGCGGAGGAGTTCGCGCATTCCGTCATTGTCTTCGATGATGAGGCAGCGCATACCGCCCTCCATACTGTTCGGGGGGGTTGTTCCTAATACAACACCTTCGCGCGTATTATGCAATAGGTGGTACTACCCTATTTTCTTCGTGCCGGAATTGCCGCTTCGCGCCGTTGTGCGGAACATCGGCAGTCCGCATCGTGTTGTGAAAACACACAACACAACGAGGTACGCATGGCGGAAATGCATAGCGACGTCCTGCCAGGGGACAAGGAAGCGCTGCTGCGCAGGGATATCCGGGAACTGGGCGCAATGCTCGGAGATGTGCTTTCAGAGCAGGAGGGAAGGGACTTTTTCGAAATTGTCGAGCTGATTCGCAGCCTGACCAAATCATACAGAACGGACGGCAGTCCCGAGACCGAGCGCAGTATCCGTGATATCGTCGAAGCACTGGATCTTGCCACAGCACATAAACTGATCCGCGCCTTCACCTTCTTTTTCGTCGTTGTCAACGCAGCCGATGAAATTCATCGCATCCGGCGTCAGCGTGTGCATGCTGCGGCATCGGACGACGCGCGTCCCGGATCCCTGCGCGAGGCCCTGGAAGATATGGCGCTTGAGGGATTGCAGGCCGGGGATCTGCATTCCGTCCTTTCCTCCATGCAGCTGCTTCCGGTGTTCACCGCGCATCCCACGGAAGCGACACGGCAGACGGTGCTGCGGAAAATTCTCCACATCGGCGAACTGCTGCTGCGGCGCGATACTACGCAGCTGACCGCAGAGGAACAGGAAGAACTGCGCCAGGATATCAAAACGGAGCTGACCATTCTCTGGCAGACCAACGCGATTCGCACGCAGAAAATGACGGTGCGCGATGAAGTGCGGCGGGGACTGTTCTATTTCCGCCACATTCTGTATGAGTCCATCCCGCCATTTTACCGCCGCCTGAACCATGACATAGCCGAGCTGTACGGCAGTGTGGAACCGGCACCCGTGCTGTTGCGCTTCGGGTCGTGGATCGGGGGCGACAGGGACGGACATCCCTATGTGACAACGGATATCACGCGCATGACCTTCGATCTGCATCGCAGACAGATTCTGCAGCTCTATATCGCGGATATGGACCGGCTGTTCAATACGCTCAGCAACTCGACGCGGCTCGTGCACGCCGATGAGGAACTGCTGGCTTCCTTCCGGTCCGACAAGGCTGCATTGAAGGGACAGATCACCGATGAAGATCTGCGCGATCAGTCTGAAATCTACCGCGTGAAAACCTACATGATCTGGCAGAAGCTGCGCAACACCCTCAACGAGGAGCAGCCGGGCTACGCCCATGCCGGAGAATTCGAAGGCGATCTGCTGCTCATGCACGACAGTCTGCTGCATCATGGCGGGGAAATGATCGCCTCGCGTCTGCTGCAGCCGCTGCTGTACAAGGTGAGGACGTTCGGCTTTCATCTCGCGGCACTGGACGTGCGGCAGAACTCGGAACTGATCGGCAATGCCGTGGCTGAGCTGATGGACAGGGCGGAGGTGTGTTCGAATCTCACGGAACTGGCGGAGGAGGATCGCAGCCTGCTGCTGACACGCGAACTGCTCAACAGTCGTCCCATCGTCGGACTCCGCCACGAACTCGAGGGCGAAACGCTGCAGGTGCTCGAAGAAATGGCAATCATTCTCGAGGGGAAAGAAACATTCGGTGAGGAAAGCTGTGGTGACTATATCATCAGTATGAGTACCGCCGCGAGCGATGTGCTCGAGGCCATGCTGCTCGCCCGCGAAGTGGGATTGATTGACGTGCGGCAGGGAGAACTGCGCAATTCGCGCATCGACATTCTGCCGCTGTTTGAAACAATCGACGATTTGCGTGGGGCTGCCGACGTCATGGCTTCCCTGTTCACCAATCCCGCCTATGCCCAGCATCTCGCCCTGCGTGGAAATGAACAGAAAATCATGCTGGGATATTCGGACAGCAATAAGGACGGTGGCATTGTCACCTCGAATTTCGAGCTGTACAAGGCACAGATTTCCCTCAAGAAGGTTTGCGATGCGCATGATGTGCATCTGACGATTTTCCATGGCCGCGGGGGCAGTGTCTCACGCGGCGGCGGTCCGCTGCATCAGGCGATTCTGGCGCAGCCATCAGGGACCGTCGACGGGAGTATCAAGATTACCGAACAGGGGGAGATGATTTCCGCCAAATATTCCATGCCGCAGATCGCCCTGCGAAGTCTGGAGCTGGCGGCGTCCGCCGTATTGCGCAGCACGGCGGAATGCAATTATCTGTCGCGCCGCAGCGAGAATCCGGAACACATCACCCTGTTTGAAAATATTTCACGGGATGCGATGCAGGCTTACCGCGCGCTGTTGGAGAACCCGGATTTCATTCCGTTCTTCCGCCAGGCCACACCGATCGACGTGATCGAACAAATCGAGATCGGCTCGCGTCCCCCGTCCCGCAAGAAAAGCGACGCCATCGACAACCTCCGCGCCATCCCCTGGGTATTCTCATGGACGCAGACCAGGAACATCCTCTCGGGCTGGTACGGCTTTGGTACTGCCATGCAGAACGCCGTGGAATCCGGCGCACTGAACTGGAAAAAGCTTGCTGCGTGGTATGAAGAGTGGTCGTTCTTCAAAGTCATGGTCAGCAACATCGAGATGACGCTGCTCAAAGCCGACATGGGGATTGCGGCCGAATACCTGCATCTCTGTGACGATGAACAGGCGGCAGAGGCGCTGTTCCATGACATCGAAGCGGAGTACCGGCGCAGCCGCGATGCGATCACACGCATTACCGGAGGCGACCTGCTCGAGGACAATCCTTCGCTGCAGCGCTCCATCATGCTGCGGAATCCCTATATTGATCCCATCAGCCACATACAGGTCATGCTGCTGAAACGCTTCCGGAGCAAATCCGTCAATCCGCAGCAGCGCCAGGCGATACTCGACGTCCTTCGCGCCTCGGTCAACGGCATTGCCGCCGGTATGCGCCGCACAGGTTGATTCACAGCACAGGCTGACGCGCCGCACAGGCCGACGCGCTGTATTCCTGTATGCGCTGATACTCGTACGCATCACAGAGCGGAAAGGATGATACCGTTTTCCCCGCACACGGCTACAATGGAGGTACAGCTCGCGCTCGACCTGGTTCTGCAATACGGGTGGAATGCGACGTCGTACCAGATACTCAATCCCGGTATCGAGCACTGGTTCAGCAGTGCAGGTGATGCCGTGGTCGGCTACGTGCGACATTACGGGGTGCGCATTGCGGCAGGTGCACCGGTGTGCGACACCGCGAGGCTGGCTGATGTCATCGACGAATTCGAGGCGGCAGGGAGCAGGCGCGTATGTTATTTCGGGGCCGAACAGCGCCTGATCGAAGCCCTGCCCTGCGGTCAGACGCATACATCCATCGTGCTCGGCGCACAGCCTGCCTGGAATCCGGCCGACTGGCCGCTGATGCTCGCTGAACACGCGTCCCTGCGCGCGCAGCTCAATCGCGCGCGCAACAAGGGTGTCGTGGTTGAGCGGTGGGACAATGAGCGCGCGACTGCACATCCCGCACTGCAGCGCTGCCTGGAGGAATGGCTGCAGACGAGGGGACTTCCACCCCTGCATTTCCTCATAGAGCCGCAGACACTGGAGAGGCTTTTCAACCGCATGATCTTCATTGCGCGCCTGGAGCAGCATGTCGTCGGCTTTCTCGTGGCATCGCCCATTCCCCAGCGCGGGGGCTGGCTGATCGAACAGAACGTGCGCGGCAGTGCAGCGCCGAATGGAACGGCGGAACTGCTTATCGATGCTGCCGTCAATGCCATGGCGGTGGAAGGCGCCAGGCATGTGACGCTCGGACTCTCACCGATTTCCCGGCACGCACGCGCGCGCGAGGAGCATAACCCCGTGTGGCTGCGCGCGGTGCTGTCGACCGTGCGCGCGTGGGGACGACGTTTCTACAATTTTGAGGGACTCGATAATTTCAAAGCCAAGTTCCACGCGCCGCGCTGGGAAACCGTATACGCGGTTTCCAATGAATCGTCAATGTCCATGCATACACTGTTCGCGACAGCCGCGGCATTCGCCGGAGAAAATCCGCTCAGGACTCTGCTCAAGGGACTCCGCCGCCAGCCTTCCGTGTGACGTATTCCCATTTCCCGTGTCCATTACCTGTACAAGCTGTTTCACATGCCATGCCGCGCAATCGCGTGCGGCCGGAAAACGGAGGTAAAGAATGCGGAAATGTCTCTTCCTTCCCGTCCTTCTGCTGTTATTGCTCCCCGCCTGCGACGATAACCCGTCCACCCCCGACACTCCCGATACATCGACGGATATCTACGCGGTGTATTCCGCGCTTATTGACTCCGTCTTCATTTATCCCGCCACGCAGATGGTGGTGATTCAGAACATGACCGATCCTTACGCATTCCCGCAGGGATCGGGCCGATCATTCATCAAGGTATCGCTCGGTGTCAGTGACACGCTTCTCAACGCCTATGATGAGGCAAATGCATCGGCGGGCGCGCTCGAGAGGAAATTCAGTATCGCGAAAGACTATGAGCTTATCGCGGACAGTACCTTCCAGCGGCTCACCGGCGGAGCGAACTGGGATCCGTTCTTCGCGGCGTATCCCGGAGCGCAGGGCTACCTGACACTGTCGGGCATTGGTTTTTCCGACGACGGGAATTCCGCGCTGGTCTACGCCTCGAACAGCTCCGGTGTACTGGCGGCGTGGGGCATCTGCGCGCTGGTCACGAAAGAAGCAACCGGATGGGAAGTAAAGAAGTACGTCGTGGTCTGGGTGACCTGATATCCTCAGTCACTTGATCGCCTGTGCGAGCAGACCTGCTGGATGAGCACACGTGCTGGACTAGAAGACCTGCTGCCTATTACTTCTGCAGAAGGAATGGCTGCACGCGGAGGCCGCCGGCGGATTCGACAATGAGGAAATACCAGCCGGCGGGACTGTTGTTCAGCGAAAGGGTTACTTCTTCGCTGCCTGCGGATTGCGCGTCAATCCACCGTTCCGTCTGCGGGACGCGTTTCCCCTGGATATCGTGAATTCGCAGCTGTCCGCCAGTGCGCATATCGCTGATGCGCACGTGCAGCTGTCCGTGAGACGGATTCGGCCATGTCGTGAGCTGGAAGGAGGCCGGGGGTGCGAGGGTACGCAGAGCATTTGTGGTGGTATCGGCTTCAATGGCGCCGATGGTCTGCGGATCGCGGAACAGGTGTCCATTGAAATCCAGCACATCCCGCGTCAGTCCCGAACCCGCACCGATCGCCGGTGATCCGGAGGCGGGAGTGAAATTCCCGCCACGCAGTGCGGGCGCCGTCAGCAGGGGATCCTGATTCAGTATCATGTGCATATCCGTTACCGGAGTATTGGGTCCCTGCCAGTTCTCGTCGTCCGCGTTGTACCAGAGGTTGTTCATGATAAGGAAAGTAAGGGGACGCGTGTTGGGACCGATATTGAAACTCGGCGCTGCAGCGGCGGCATCGATGTAGAACAGGTTGTTGCTCAGGATATTTTCTCCGCATTGCTGGAAGCGGCTGTCCGTGGTTTCCTGCAGAATGCGGACTGCCCATTTTTCCGGGAGGAACATGGTGTTGTTGACGACTTCACAGCGCACTGCGCCGACAAAGGCGACAGGGGCGATGGCCCCGGTGAAGATGTTTGCGATGACGGAAATTTCCTGTGCCTCGTAATCCGCATTCTGGGGACGGAAGTAGGGGAGTCCGGTCGACCCTCCGATATTGATCGCCCGCTGTCCCCCGCCCAGGAACAGGTTGCGCGTGATACTGATATAGCGCGTACCGCCCTTTGCCTGTATGCAATTCGACCCCGCGTTTTCGAAGCGGTTGCCCGCGAACTCCCCGTAGTGACAGCCGACCATGTCTATCATGCTGCCTCCTGCGGCGCCGTCACGGAAGCTGCAGTTGCGGACGGTAAAATTGTCCACCCCCGACATCTTGAGCTGATCGTTGTTGCCCGTGGCGCCGATGCCGAGCCAGTGACAGTTGTCGATGCTGATGTACATGCTCGGCGTATCGAAGCTGCCGCCGTCATCGATGTTGACACCGTTGCCCGTTTGTCCGTCAAACTGCAGGTTGGTGATACGCAGGTACGACACGTCGCTCAGCTGGAAAGCGTTGACGCCGCCCTCGATGAGCACGGTCTCGTTCGGTGCCCCCATGATGGTAATCGACTGCTGGGCGGTGCCATGAAGATCCGACACCGCAGCCCCGCCCGCATGCGTCCCTGCCGCGAACATGATGGTATCGCCCGGCTGCGCATCGGCGGCTGCGGATTCGAGTCCGCTGTATCCTCCGCTGCCGACGGTGAGCACACGTGCGGAGAGGAATTGAGTTGTGAGTAGCAGAAACAGGACGGTAAAGGAAAGACGAATCATAGGGACCTTTCTATCAGGGAAACATTCTTCTCTTGTCATGCGCGGCTCGCGGCAATATATTCATCTCCCCGCAATGAAGCCGCAGGGAGCGGCGAAAATGCAGCCACATCCAGTCAGGGAGATGGAAATGAGCAAGGAACCGTTCATTGAATTCATGGGCATGTACGACGACGAAGGGAATGAAGTTTCGCCGGAGAGTATTCCGCGTCCGGAATTATGCAGAAACTGCATACGCGATGAAGAAAAGGAGGGAATGCAGTCCGTGCTGTGCATGCTGGCGCGCTGCGGACACATGCTCGAAGGCGGGGAATTCACCTGTCACAGCTATGCGGCGAGGGACTGAAGCGGTGCGCTGAGGGACTGATTTCCCCTCCCGCGCTTGCCTTCAGTGACAAATTTCTCCATCTTTTTATCCTGCATTTCAAGTTGGAGGAACGAATGCGTTACGACCTGTCGACTTCGGTGCTGCGCGTGAGGGATCTCTACCGCATCGGCTATGACATCCTGCGAAGAAATGCGCAGCATATGCTGCTGATGTTCTTTGTGACCGTGCTGCCCGGCGCGGCGCTGAAAACGGGATTGGACGGCTACTTCGGCTTCGATCCGGTCACACTGGAAAACTTCCAGTACGGCATGCTGTCCACGCTGATCGCAATGCTCTTCACCATCGTGAATGCGATCTACCTGATGCGGCTGACGGCGGAAGACGTGCGTGAAAACCCGGTCCGTGTCGACGAGCTGTTCAAGGTGACCGTACGTTTGTACGTGCCCGTGGCGATTGCCTACCTGATCATTTTCCTGGGACTCATGCTCGGCCTCGTACTGTTCGTTCTTCCCGGCATTGTCTTCATGGTGTACATGGGATTTTTCGCGACGTTCATGGTCATCGACGGAGCGGGGGTTTTTGAATCCATGAGCAAAAGCGCCCGCCTCGTGCAGGGACATTTTTTCCACGTTGTCGGCATTTCACTTGCGATCTTTCTTCCATTCCTGATCGTGAGCATGATTCTGGAAACCATGGCTGTCACTCCTCTCGCACGCTTTCTCGTCATGCTCATCACCGAACCGATGAACTTCATCGTTCTCATCATGGGCACCGTGTTCTATATGAACGTGCGCATTCACTGGAAGGAAGTTCCACCCGAAGCGGAAGCCGCTCCTGTCACTGAAAGCAGGGAGGCATGATGGACGGAAGGGTAACACCGGTGCCTGCTGACACGCAGCCGCTCACGCTTCTTGAGGTCATTTCCTCTGCCGCATCCGCCTGGAAACGGCAGTGGCGCGGACTGCTGTGGCTCACGTTGCTCCTGCTGCTCCCATATGAAATTCTCGATTATTTCGTGAGCCTCATGCTCGGAAGAGATCCGAGACGCATGATCAATGTGCTGCTGATTTCAGCACAAACATTTTCCATTATACTCCCGCTCATCGCCTGGATAGGCATGATGCACCTGGTGGAGGCCACGGAGGAGGAAGAGCGCCTGTCGCTGCCGATGCTGGTCGAGCGCATTCTCATGCGGCTGGGGAAAGGCATGGCAATCATCGCGCTACTGATGTTCATCTTTCTCATGCTCTGGGGTGCGATTAACATGCTGGCGAGAGTGCTCGCAGTGACCTTGCACGGGACCGAGCTGACGGGTCCCCAGCCCGTGCTTTTCGTCTTCGGTCTGCTCGTTCTTCTCGCCGGTGGCTACGCCTTCGGCATGTCACCGCAGCTCGTGGTGCTCAGGCGCATGAGCATCGGACGCGCGATGGAACGCAGTCTTGCGCTGGCAAACCGTTACCGTCTGCGCACCGCGATCGCAACCATTCTGCTTTTCGTCTTCGCGGTTGGTGGATTGTTGGCTTCCCTCTTCACGAACCTCAGCATTCATGACATCATGATGGACTATATGCATCAGCGCCTGGAATTCTTTTCCATGTCACAGGCCATTCTGTACGGTATCCCCGAGGTTCTCTTTGGTGTACTCTCGCAGTTGTACCTGCTCGCGCTTGTTGCTCTCGCCACCGTTGTCGCGCTGAACATTTTCCGCATGGCGCCGGACCTGGAAGCGGGAGGCAGTGGGACAGACGACGCCGAATCCGCAAATGAGGCGGTCACAGTCAGTGCTTCTTCCGGTGGGACAGACCCTCTTCACACATCGCAATCCTGAATAATTTCGTGTTTTTATGATTTATTTCGTCATCCCGCTTATCATTCTCGTCGGCATACTCGCCTACTTTTACGTGCAGAACCACGCGATGCACAGCATGGTATGGAAGGAAGTGCGGCAGCTGGCGGGTGACAATCCACCCCTGAATGCGCAGGCTGAGCTGACAACGGAGGAGTCCGCCCGCATCGCTGCGGCAGAGGAGGCACTTCCCGAACCCGTGCGGCGTTATTTCGCACGCTGCATTGCCGAGGGACGCGATGATGCGGTGTTCGCGCGCCTGCGTCACGGCGGCAGCTTCCGCACGAAGCCGGATGCGGAATGGCTTTCGATCAGCGGGGAAGAATATTTCAATGCCGTGACGCCGGGCTTTGTTTGGATGGCCGTGGTGAAAGCGGGTCCCCTCGCCTGGGTGCGTGCGCGCGACAAGTACATCGGCGGGAAAGGCGAAATGCTCATCCGGCTGCGCGGTGCGCTGACACTGGGACTCGGCAGGGGCAGGGAAATGGACGAATCCTCCCTCATCCGTTACCTGTCCGAACTGCCCTGGCTGCCGACGGCATTTCGCGCCGTGGAAGGATTGCAGTGGGAGGCCATTGATGCGGATTCCGCAGCGGCGACCCTGACCGACAGTGGCATGACAGTGCGAGGAATATTTCACTTCAATGCAGACGGTGAAATTTCCCGCTTTGAAACGGGGGAACGATACAGGGAAATGAACGGCAGCTTTGTGCGCCTGCCGTGGATATGTGAATACCGGGACTACCGCGAAGTGGACGGCATGCGCATCCCGCATGACGCCGAAGTGAACTGGGTTGTGGATGATGAACCGTTTTCCTACGCCCGCTTTCAGCTCACGTCCATCGAGTATGACCTGCCCGCGCCATTCTGAGTTCGCGGCGGGACTGCAACAATTTTCCTCCTTTTCCGTTGTATGCTCATAGCGTCCCTTGCGAGGGACGTTCTGCTCTTTCCCCACTGCGAGGTGCGTATGACTACCTGGCGATACAGTCTTTTTCTTCTTCTCTTTCTTCCCATTGCGCTTTCGGCCCGCGGCGGCGGCGATGATCTGTACATGCCGCGCGAGGTGAAGCGCGCGTATGACCGGGGCACGCGTTCGCCGGACGGCATGCCGGGCGCACGCTACTGGCAGAACGCGGCGGATTATGACATGCGTGTGCGCATCAATCCTTCGCAGCGTCTGCTCACCGGCAGCGCAACGATCAGCTACCGCAACAACAGTCCCGACACCCTTGGCAGTCTCGTGCTCAAGCTTCATCAGAACATGAACCGCCGCGGTGCGGCGCGCCTGTTTCCCCTCGGTGAGCAGGCGGTGACCGAAGGCGTGCATATCGGGAAGCTGACGGTGGATGGCCAGGAAAGGAATTTTCTTCCCGATAACGGACAGGCGTCCATTTCGGGCGGCAACTGCATCGTGACCATGCCCGAGGCGCTGCCTCCGGGAGAGAGTACGGAAATCGACGTGGAGTGGAATTTCACCATCCCCGTCAACACCGGCGAGGGCGGGGGCAATCCCCGCATGGGCACGTATGAGAACGGCGCGATTTTCATCGCCTACTGGTTCCCGCGCGTGGCCGTGTACGACGACGTCTTCGGCTGGGATATGCACTCGTACAATGGCGAGCATGAATTTTACAACGATTACGGTTCCTATCGCGTCGCTATCGACGTGCCCGAGCGTTACGGCGTCTGGGCGACGGGAATGCTGCAGAACGCAGACGACGTGCTGCGCGAGCCGGCGCTGAGCCGCTACCGAATGGCGCTGGAAAGCGACAGCGTGGTGCGCATCGTCAATGAAGCGGAGGCGCAGGGACAGTCCCCCTACATCGCCGAAGACGGACGCTGCACCTGGGAATTTGCGGGCGAGCAACTGCCCGATTTCGCGTTCGGTATGGCGCGCGGGTATTGCTGGGACGGTACGGGTGCCCGTGTCGGAAGGAGCCGTGTGTTTGTCGACGCCGCCTATGATCCGCAGTCAAAATCCTTTGCCACGGCAGTTGAGGAAGGAAGTGTGACCGTGCGGATGATGTCCGCCGCGCGTCCCGGCATCCCCTTCCCCTACCCCGGCATCACCGTCTTCAACGGACACTACGGCATGGAATTCCCGATGATCGTCAACGACGGGGAATTCCCCAATCGCATACTCAACGTGTACGTGCACTCGCATGAAATCGCGCACAGCTATTTCCCCTTCATGGTGGGCATCAACGAAACGCGCTATGCATGGATGGATGAAGGTATGGCCTATTTCCTGCCGATCGACGTGCAGAAACGGCTGTCCAATTACGACCACATGATACGCGCGGCCCGTGCGTATGAGCGTTTCGCAGGGACGGAGAAGGATTACCCGCTGTGGATTCCATCAACTGCGTCCGAGGGAGACGATCTGCAGGTCATCGGTTATCTCAAGCCCGCTATTGGATTCGCCGTGCTGCGTGAAATGCTCGGGGAGGAGCGTTTCGACGAAGCGCTGAAGGTGTTCATTGGGCGATGGACCGCCAAGCATCCCCTGCCATGGGATTTCTTCAATACCTTCAACACCGTTGCCGCGGAAAATCTCAACTGGTTCTGGAGCGGATGGTTTCTCGAGCCCGGATACCCGGATCTCGCCATCGCTTCGGTGGAGAATGAAGGTTCGCTTTCCACCGTCACCGTCCGTCGTGTGGGAAGCATGCCCGTTCCCGTGCATCTGAAGATCACGATGCAGGGAGGCGAAAGCAGGGATGTGGTCAAAAGCGCGGAGGTGTGGAAGGACGGAGCAGAGGAGATGCGTTTTCGCATCGATCACGATGTACCGATTACGGAAGTGC
Organism: bacterium; assembly: GCA_020444325.1. Taxonomy (NCBI): domain Bacteria; species bacterium. Next base: position 541,033 of record JAHLLD010000001.1, on the reverse strand, counting down.
ATCTCGGTGGTGGATGGATACCCGACAGCCATCCGCAGGACAATGCATGGAAACCGTAAGCGATGAAATCAACTATGAGCGACGAGGATAAATCATGAGAATCGCGACAATATGTATTGTGCTGCTTGCGGCGCTGACGATGACCGCCTGCAATGCGATGGACAATGACACCCTGTTCTGGGGAGAAGGCGTATCGGGCTCCGGCAACACGGCAAAGGATGTGCGCACATTTTCCGCGCTGCATGGCGTGCGCCTTTCCACCATCGGCGACCTGCGCGTGGAGGTGGGCGACAGGAATCAGCTCACCATCGAGGCCGACGACAATCTGCTCAAGTATTTCGCAACGTCCGTCGACGACGGCATCCTGCGCATCAAGGTGGAAGACGGCGTGAGCATGCGCACGCACAGCGCCGTGCGTTTTCATCTCGTGACGACTTCGCTCGACTACCTCTCAACCAGCAGTTCCGGCGACATCGTCGCCAAGGATTTGAAAGAGAAGGAAGTGCATATCTCAGCGAGCAGCAGCGGCGACATCACCGTGCGCGACATTGACGGCAAGCGTGTGCATCTCTCCACCAGCAGTTCCGGCGACTTGCGCATCGCCAACCTGATGGCGCAGGAGCTGGAAGTGAGTCTCAGCAGTTCGGGTGACGTGACCATTCGGGAAGGCAGCGCCGAGCGGCAGGAGGTGCGCATCAGCAGCAGTGGTGATTACGACGCTGTCGGACTCCGCACGCAGCGCGCCACCATCAAGACCAGCAGCAGCGGCGACGCCAAAGTCTGGGTCATCGACAAGCTCCGCGCATCCACCAGCAGCAGCGGCTCCATCCACTTCCGCGGCGGACCCGACGTCGAAGCCCACAGCAGCAGCTCCGGCGACATCGAGCCCCTGCGCTGACAGCGAGTCCCTTCGCCGACACCCTGCGCTGAAAAGCGTGAATTACTTGACTTTTCAAAGCGGACCGTCGTATATTTGATACTCTGTCAACGGACAGGTAGCTCAGTTGGTAGAGCAATGGACTGAAAATCCATGTGTCGGCGGTTCAATTCCGTCCCTGTCCACCCCCGGCCCCCCGTGCATACGTGGGGGCTTTCTTTTTCCGGTCTGCGGAGTCTGTTCGCCCGGCGGTTCTTGGCTCCGCTTCGCTCCGCCGTTCTTGCGAACGCGTTGCGTTCGCGTTCTTATCCCGCTGCGCGGGATGGTATTGCTTCGCGATCTGTTCCGCTCCATGCCTCGGATAAAACCGCGCCGCGCAGCGGCGCAACACCTCACCGCGCAGCGGTGAAACACCGCGACGCGATAGCGTCGCAACCACGCGGCCCCATCGCATTGACCTGCGAAATGGAGCTGACATCCGTATATTATCATACACCAAGCTTCTGTATCAATAACGAGGGCCGCATATGAGACCGTACGTCGTAGCCGGAAACTGGAAAATGAATACAACGCCGGGACAGGCGAAGGCGCTGGCGGAGGCAATTGGAAAAGAATACCCGGCTCCCGAGATCGAAGGTTTTGGCGTGATCCTCTGTCCCCCCTTCCCGATGCTGGCCGAGGTGCTGGAAGCGGTGGCGGGTTCGCTCGTGACCGTCGGTGCACAGAACATGCATGAGCAGGATTTCGGTGCGTTCACCGGCGAGGTGTCGGCTCCGATGCTCAACAGCCTTGGCTGCTCGCATGTCATTCTCGGACACTCGGAGCGCCGACAGTATTTCGCGGAAAGCGACGAACTGATCAATGCGAAGGCCAAGCAGGCTTTTGCGCATTTGATCACTCCCATCGTATGCGTGGGAGAGACCCTGGCGCATCGCGAGACTGGAGCGACGAATGATGTGATCGAGAAGCAGGTGCGCGGAGTGCTTGAAGGACTCGATGCACTGCAGATCCGTGATATGATACTGGCATACGAGCCGGTTTGGGCAATTGGTACGGGAAAAACGGCGACGCCGGAACAGGCGGAGGAAGTACACGTCTATATACGGAAGCTTGTCGCGGAATTGTACGACGAGGAAACCGCGGATGCCCTGGTGATACAGTACGGGGGTTCGGTAAAAGCGGATAATGCAGCGGAATTGTTCGCACAACCCAATGTCGATGGCGGACTCATCGGCGGTGCGAGCCTCAAGGCAGAGGACTTCCTGGCCATCATCGCGGCGGCAAAATCCCGCGCATCGGCCTGATTTATTGGACCGGAACGTGTAACCCCTTGAAAAGGCTGGCGGTTACAAGAAACCGGGGACGTTTCCTTACCTTGACTTTGGAAGCGTAAACTTCTAAGTTAGTTGATCTTTGTTCGTAAGTGACCCAGCGAGGTTAGGTTTGGCGAATACAGGCAGGAAAACGGACATCAACGCGGAGATCGATGCGTTGAAATCCGATGGGACGATCCCCGGGCACATTGCCATCATTATGGATGGAAATGGCCGCTGGGCGAAGTCGCATGGCAAAAACCGGGTCTTCGGACACCGGGAAGGCGTGCGCTCCGTCCGTGAGATCGTCGAATCCGCTGCCCGTCTCGACGTCAAGTACCTGACGCTGTACACCTTCTCGACGGAAAACTGGAAACGCCCGAAAGACGAAGTGTCGACCCTCATGCGTCTGCTCGTCAGTTCATTGCGTTCGGAACTTGATAATCTGCATCGCAACAACGTGCGCTTCATGATGATCGGCGAGATTTCACGTCTCCCCGGTGAGGCACAGAAAGAAGTGAAGCGTGCCATGGAACTGACATCGGCGAATACCGGACTCACGCTGAACCTCGCGCTCAGCTACAGCGGCCGCTGGGATATCGTGCGTGCCGTGCGCAAGCTCGCGCTCGAGGCCCGCAGCGGAAAAATCTCGCCAGAGGACATTGACGACAAGCTTCTTTCTTCCTATCTCTCCACCGCAGCGCTTCCCGATCCCGATCTCCTCATCCGCACCAGCGGTGAGCTGCGGCTGAGTAATTTCCTCCTATGGGAACTCGCATACACTGAACTCTATATAAGCGATTGCTACTGGCCGGAATTCCGTACTCACGAACTCTGCGAAGCCATACGGTCTTTCCAGCAGCGCGAGCGGCGCTTTGGAAAGGTCAGCGAGCAAGTCCAGGGGAAAACCAGCCGCCGCAAATCGGTAAAAGAAGATCTCATTAATGCAATTACGAGTCTGTAAAAACCTCATCCTTCCGGTACTGCTTCTTCTCGTGTTTGCCGGGGGGCACAGCTACGCCCAGCAAACACCGAGACAGCAGGCCTACAAAATCCTGGGGATTTCTGTCGAGGGCAACACCACGGCGGATGCTTCCACGGTTATCCTGACGTCGGGACTGCGAAACGGCGATGAAATCGTCGTTCCCGGCGACGCCACCACGAACGCCATATCCAAACTCTGGGATATGCGCATGTTCAGCGATGTGCAGTTGCTGATCGACCGGCAGGTCGGCGATGGCATCTACCTGAAAATCGTGGTGAAGGAATTGCCCCGCCTCGATCATATCACCGTCACGGGAAATGATGAATTCAGTACTGAAGACATCGAAGCCAAGATCGGACTGATCAAGGGACAGATTCTGCGTCCCGTGGACTTCAACCGCATCACCCGCAAGCTCACCGATTCCTACGAGGAAGAGGGCTACATGCTCGCCAAGGTGCAGCTGGAAGCCGATGTGACCAATCCCCGCGACAACCGGGCCGAACTCAAGGTGACCATCGATGAAGGTCCGGAAGTGGACGTTTCCTCGATCAGCTTCAGCGGCAACACCGCCTTCGACGACGGTGACCTGCGCGGCGCAATGGATGAGACGGCGGAAAGCAGCTGGTGGCGTTTCTGGCGCAGTTCGCATTTCGACCGGGATAATTACCGGAAGGACAAGGATCTCGTGCTCGAGAAATACCGCGAAGAGGGCTATCTCGACGCAGAGATCACGGGCGATTCGATCTGGTACAGCGATGACCGCACCGAGATGCACATCAACATCGCCATCGACGAGGGTGAGCGCAGCTACCTGCGCAACATTGTCTGGAAGGGCAACACGGTGTATCCCGACTCTCTGCTCACCGCCCGCCTCGGTTTCGAGAAAGGCGACGTGTTCAACGCGCCGCTGTTCGAAATGAACCTCCGCGGCAATCCGGATCAGACCGACGTCGGCTCGCTGTATCTCGACAATGGCTACCTGCGTTTCTTTGCGCAGGACGAGCGCATTCGCGTCGCCGAAGACAGCGTCGATGTCGAGATCAACGTGATAGAGAACAACAAGTCGCGCATCGGACATGTGTACATCCGCGGCAACAACAAGACGCATGACAAGGTCATCCGCCGTGTGCTCTACACCTGGCCCGGTGATTACTTCAGCCGTTCGGCCATCATCCGCAGTATTCGCGAGCTGGCAACGCTGAACTATTTCAATCCCGAAACCATACGTCCCGAACCCTCCATGGTCAACGATTCGACCGTGGACATCATCTATAATGTAGAAGAACGTTCGAGCGATACCTTCAACGCTTCGGTCGGCTACAGCGGCACCTTCGGCGCAACGGGCGCGTTCGGACTGACCTTCAACAACTTCAATATTGCCGAGCCCTTCCGCGGCGGTGCCGGACAGGTGCTGAATTTCCAGTGGCAGTTCGGTGAGGCCTCGCGTTTCCGCATCTTCTCGCTTTCCTTCACCGAACCCTGGTTCATGGACACTCCCACCTCGGTCGGCTTCTCGCTGTACGACGAGCGGCAGCAGTATGCATTCGACATGCGCCGCACGGGTGCATCGTTCAACCTGGGACGCCGTTTCCGCTGGCCTGATGATTTCGCCCGCGGCGACTGGTTCATCCGCTACCAGGAACTGGATGTGAAAGACGGCGGCAGTTTCTACGACACCGGTAATTACACGCAGGTCAGTCTCACCCAGGTGCTTTCGCGCAACTCGCTCGACAGTCCGATCTTCCCCAGCGCGGGTTCGCGCGTGGCGTTGACCTCGGAAATCAGCGGCGGTTTCCTGCCCGGCTCGGTGAACTACCACAAGCATCAGCTCGAATTCAAGTGGTTCACGCCGCTGATGCGCATCGGCGATCAGAACCGTCTCACGCTGTATACCGGCACCGAATACGGCATGGTGAAAGGCTTCACCAGCGACCCGTACATTCCGCCCATCGAGTATTTCTTCATGGGTGGTAACGGACTGCAGTATCAGACCATGCCGCTGCGCGGATATGAGGACCGGAGTATCGGTCCCCGCGTGCAGGGACTGATCACCGGCGGTACGCTTTACTCGCATTACGTGGCGGAGCTGCGTTTCGCGCTGACGCTCAATCCCATGCCGCTGTATATCCTCGGCTTTGCCGAAGCGGGTAATGTGTGGCTCGACGAGCGCTACCTCGATCCTTTCGATCTCAAGCGCAGTGCCGGTTTCGGTGCGCGTCTGCTGATCCAGGGTGTGGGACTGATCGGGTTTGACTACGGATACGGCTTTGACGACGTGGAACCGCTGGATGGAGAAGCCGACGGCTGGCATTTCCATTTCCAATTCGGACGCGGTTTTTAATATATTTGCTTAATACGGCAACGATATCTTGATAATTCTCATATTGCAGAGGTCATTGTGAAACGCATGCAACTCATCTTGACGGCGGCACTTCTTGTCTTTCTCGGCATGACGGCCGGCGCCCAGAATCTCAAACTCGGATACGTGGATTCCCAGAAGATCTTCGAGGGACTCCCTGAGGCGCAGGCAGCGCAGAAAAAACTCGATGCACAGCTCGCGGTGTGGCAGGACAGCCTCGAAACCATGAGCCGCGCATTCCAGTCCGAGGTCGAAACCTACCAGGCGCAGCAGGGCATGATGGCCGACGCAAAGAAGGAAGAGACGCTGCAGCGCCTCACCCGCATGGAGCAGGAAATCCGCGAATACCGTACGAAGAAATTCGGTCAGACCGGTGAAGCCGCCCAGATGCGTCAGAACGTTCTGGGTCCCCTGCAGGAAAAAGTGCTCGAAGCCATCCAGGCCGTGGCCAAGGAAGAAGGACTCTCCTTCGTGTTCGACAAGATCGAAGACGCGACCATCGTGCTGTACGCACAGGAGAAATACGATTACACGTTCAAAGTGCTCGACATGCTGAAACGGGGCTCCAAGTAATTCGTTGTATAAGTGAGGAAACCCATGAACAGGTACACGCTTTCTCTCGCCATATTTCTGTTGAGCCTGGTCGGACTAACGTCCGCGCATGCGCAGCAGAGCATCGCTTATGTAGATATCGCCGCGATCATGAAGGAACTGCCCGAGGCCCAGGAAGCCCAGCGCATGCTCGACGCCACCGTCGACAAGTGGCAGAAAGAGCTGCGCGAAATGGAAGACGATTGGCAGGCGAAGTTCAACGACTATGACAAGCGCAAACTGATTCTCACCGAACAGGGCCGCGCACGCGCAGAGAAGGAATTGCAGGAACTCGACGCCCGCATCATGGATTACCGTGATCAGAAATTCGGGCAGGATGGAGAGCTGTTCAAGGAAGAAGACCGCCTCATGCGTCCCATCCAGGACCTCGTCTTCAGCCAGGTCGAACAGCTTGCGAAAGAGCTCGGCTACGACTACGTGGTCGACAAGAGCGGCGGCGTGATGATCATTTACGCCAATCCAGAGAACGATCTCACCATGCAGACCATCGAGCGCGTCAAGAGCTTCCTTCCCGCGCGCGATGCGCCCGGCGCCACCACGCAGGGCGGCGGTGGTATCGGTGGTGGCGGCACCGGAACGCAGCCTACCGAAACCCGTCAGCCCACCGGTACACCCGACGACATGCGTTCGGGACAGGACGGCAGCGTGCCGCCCGATGCCGATCGTCCCCGTTGATAATCCAGGAACACCGTGGCACGCACACTGCAGGACATTGCAAGCTTACTCGGCGCGGATCCCGAAGGGGATCCGCAGCTTGAGCTGCACAGCCTCGCTCCCATCGAGGTTGCGGGTGCGGGACACCTGACCTTCCTCGCCAACAAGAAATACGAAAAATACCTGACGACCACGAAGGCATCCGCCGTCATCGTCGGCCGCAACACCGCGGTCGCGCGTGACGATCTTGCCGTACTGCGCATGGACGATCCCTACTTCGGTTTCGTTACCGCGCTGCGTCTGTTTTTCCCCACCCGCCGCTATGCGGCGGAAGGCGTGCATGAAAGCGCGGTCGTACATCCCTCCGCCGAAATCGGTGAGGATGTCACCATCAGCGCACATGCCTGCATCGGCGCGGATGTGCGCATCGGCAGCAGAACCGTCATCGCGGAAGGCGTGGTCATTCGCGACCGCTGCGAGATCGGGGAAGACAGTCTCATCTATCCGAACGTCACCCTGCTCGACCGCTGCACGGTGGGCAATCGCGTGACCATACACGCAGGCACCACCATCGGCAGTGACGGTTTCGGTTTTGCTCCCCACGAGGGACGCTACGAGAAAATTCCGCAGGTCGGCTTCGTGCAGATAGAAGACGACGTCGAAATCGGCGCCAACTGCGCCATCGATCGTGGCACACTGGGTCCGACCATCATCCGCCGCGGCGCCAAGCTTGACAACCTCATCCAGATCGCACACAACGTGGAAGTGGGTGAGAATTCCGTCGTCGCCGCACAGGCCGGGATATCCGGCAGCACCATACTCGGCAGCAATGTGATTATTGCCGGACAGGTGGGACTCGTCGGTCACATCGAAATCGGCGACCGGGTGACCGTGGGCGCGCAGGCCGGGGTGTCGAAAGACCTGGCAGGCGAGGGAAAGATGTTCCGCGGTTCGCCCGCGCGTGAAATTCATGAAGAACTGCGGCTGGAAGCGGCGATGCGGCATCTGCCGGATCTCATCCGCACCGTGCGCAAGCAGGAAGCGCGCATCGCTGAACTCGAAGCCGCCCTGCAGCAGGAAGAATCCGGTCACTGAACCGGAGCAAAGAGAAAGGAGAAAGCGAATGAGACATTCGCTTTTTTTATGGCATCGTAACAAAGAGGAGAGACATGGCATCGATAGAAAAGCAGACCGTGATGATCACCGGCGCCAGTTCGGGCATCGGCCGTTCCTGTGCACACGCCTTCGCGGCCGAGGGCGCGCGCCTTCTGCTCTGCGCCCGGCGCGAGCAGCGTCTCGAACAGCTGGCTGAAGAGCTGCGTGCGCAGCATGCGGTGGAGGTGCATACCTTCGCGCTGGACGTACGCGATCACGATGCCGTGACGGCTGCCATTGCCGGACTCCCGAAGGAATGGAATGAGATCGACATCCTGGTGAACAATGCGGGACTCGCGCGCGGGCTCGACAAGCTGCATGAGGGAGATGTGCAGGACTGGAATGAAATGATCGATACCAATGTGAAGGGACTGCTGTACGTCAGCCGGCAGGTGCTGCCCGGTATGGTCGAGCGCGGACGGGGACATGTCATCAACATCGGTTCCATTGCCGGACTCGATCCCTATCCGAAGGGTGCCGTATACAACGCCACGAAATTTGCCGTCGACGCCATCACGCGCGCATTGCGCATGGACCTGGTCGACACCCCGCTGCGTGTTTCCTCCGTCGACCCCGGCCTGGTCGAAACCGAATTCAGCGTCGTCCGTTTCCACGGCGACAAGGAACGCGCCGATTCCGTATACGAGCACATCGACGCCTGCACGCCCGACGACATCGCCGACGCCGTGGTATTCTGTGCCACGCGTCCACCGCATGTCAGCGTCAACCAGGTGGTCATCATGCCCACGGCCCAGGCGTCATCGATTGTCAAGCATATGGGTCCCTTCAACTAGCGCGACCCGCTTCTCCCCTTCGCGGTGTTCCGGCAGCATGCCCCGATTTCAGGGCAGTATGCCTCGCAGGAACACCGTTTTTATTTCATCCCGTACCCGTGAAATCGGGAACTGCCGCGGCGCCCGCGCCCACTGATGCAGCAGCTGCCGTGACGCGCCGAACACCAGGTTGGTAAACACGCGCGGATCGAGATCCGAGCGAAACTCCCCCTGCCGCATCCCTTCCCGCACCACACGTTCGCCGAGCTGCAGAAAATCCACGTAATACTGCATGAATTCCCCGGAATCCTGCCGCAGCAGCTGATGCTGCTCGTTGACAAAGAGCAGCGCCAGCGACGCATCCTGTCCGAACTGATCGAACATGCTGTCGATAATCTGCTCCACCTTCCCGCGCGCCGTCAGATCCGACCGGTGCGCCAGTTCATCGAACGCCGCATGCAATTCCTGCCACAGCTGCGCGAAGAGGTGATGCAGAATCGCATCCTTGTTCTTGAAGTAGAGGTAGACGCTCCCCGTGGCCACCCCCGCCTCGCGCGCAATGCGCGAAATCTTGGCCCCATGAAAACCATCCTTCGCGAACACCTTGATCGCCGCCCGCGCTATCCGCTTGTCCTTCTCACCGGATTTCCGTCGCATATCCCAATACTGAACTGTGATTCACGATTCAAGTATACACGCCATGCAGGGGAATCGCAAGGGTGCGTGGCTCAGAAGTAATACAGGTACTTCACCTTCAGCACGGCGGCCTGGTCGACGATGTGCATGCGTGTGGGGAGGAGGAGTCCGCTGCCGTCGCGGCGTTCGCTGCGGTCGCGTACGTCGTTGATGGCGAAATACATCCAGCTTTTCGGGAGGAAATTCCAGGAGACGAGGAAGCCGACGATGATCTGCTCCATGCGATTGCTGGAGCGCACGAAGACGTTGTCGACGTAGAGGCGGAAGCTCAGGTCGTTGATGGGGGTGATGGTGGCTGAGGGACGCGCATTCCAGGTGATATCTTCTATCCCGCCGTCGGGATTGCCTTCTATCCACTGACCCGCATCCAGCTCGAAATACAGGATGTTGGAAGCATGGAGTCCGGCCCACGCTCCCACCCAGCTGTAATACGCCAGCCAGTCGCGGTCGAAATTGTAGGTGCGCGAGTATCCGCCCCAGATGTTGGCTTCCCAGACGGGGTTGGTGTGGAACCAGGTGGACAGCGATGCTTCGTAGGAATCGAATTCCTGCTCTTTCTCTTTGGAGCGCCCGAACGTGAGATTGATTTCCCCGCCGCAGTTGCTGCGGAACTGCATGTTGTAGCCGAGGAGTCCGAGTACGTCTGTGTAGAGATCGACGTGCTCGTAGCTCGCGCCCGCACCGCCGTACATGAGTATCTGGCTGATGGTGCCCTCGGGGAAATACCAGCGGGGACCAGTGAAACCGATGATCTCGGCGGTGCCCTGCCAGGGGACGTAGCCGACCTCGTCGATATTGAAATCGTTGCCGATGGTGCGTCCCCGCACGGCGCTGAGCCAGTTCTCGGATGGATTCGTAAATCCGAGCGACGCCGCGAAATCGCCATCCCCGTCACGGAAGGAGCGGGCAAACTGGTATGCCAGCTGCCAGCCGCTGCCGCGCACCGCGCCGTCGATATCGATCACCCCGTTGCTGCCGGTGTTTGTCCATTTACCAACGAAGAGCACGCCGATATCGGAATTGTGAAACAGCTGCCGTTTGAGTCGTCCCGAAGCGAAACGCGCCGCCTGTTCAGTGCGCTGCTCGCCATCGTCATCATACGCCACCTCCCCGGTCACGGCCGAGAAGCCGCCATACTCCCAGGTGCCCGCGCGGCCGAATGCCTTGGCGCCGAAGTGGAGCGGGACCTCCTGTCCATCCGGAAGCTTGCGTCCGATACGCCGCGAATAGAACAGCTCGAGCGGCGTATAGAAGCCCATGTTCTGCTGCTTGCCGGAGGCCATGAAGATTTCCTTCCCTTCGGTGAAGAAGGGGCGGCGTTCTTCGAAGTACGACTCATAGCGACTGATATTGAAATCGAACGGATCGGCCTCGATCTGGGCGAAGTCCGGATTGCCGGTCACCTGCAGCGTCAGCCGTGGGGATGGATTGTAGAAGAGGTCCACCCCCGCATTCGGGGAAACGTCATACACGCCGTCGCGCACATATTTCGTCTCCGCGATGGCGACGGGATAGATTTCCAGGTTGAGTCCCTGCACCGTGGGATTGTACTCGGTGAATTCCAGCCGCCCGAATTTCGAAATGCGCTGTCCCTCGGCTTCCGCATAGGTATTCCAGTAAATGTCCTCTGCTCCTTCGACGATCCAGCGGTCGAAATCGAGTCCCCACGACTCCAGGTTCTCATCATATTGAATCGAGCGGTACGGGATTTCCATTTCCACGACATACCCCCAATCCTCGACCCGCGTTTCCGCGAACCACACGCCATCCCAGCTGTAGTCGCGATTGCGTCCATCATCCAGCAGCCGCGCATCGCTGCGCGCACCCCCGGCATACACCGCCAGCTTGTAGGCGCTTTTCTTGTCCCCGAACGTATCGAGCATGATGGAAACGAAATCCCCACCCGCATTGTCGAGATAGCCGGTATACGCCGAAATCTCTTCGCGCGGCGCGTACGCGATGATCAGGCAATACAGTGCCGATTCGGACGTCAGCGCTTTTGCCACCGTGCGATGCGAGGGAGCAGCATTGTAGAAAGGACTCTGCTGCACGAAATCCGCCACCGAATCCGCTTTCGCCCATGCGGCATCAATGCGTCCATCAAGCACGATCGGCTGTGCCGTCCGCCGCAGCTCCAGCGACTTCTGCTGCGCTGTGGCACCCATCGTCCCGAACAGGAACACAAAGCAAAGAAGGAAGGCAGAACGCATCGCAATTCGCACACCGTCAAGGCCGCACATGAGCTTCACCATCTTGTCAGGGGGAAAACGCCGCCGCGAGCCACAGCGGCAGCCACTCCCGGTTTACGACGAATATCGGACAAGGTTGCAGGAAAATAGGCACATAGCCTTACTGTCCCCGCCTGCGCTGATTCCTTCCTTGATTATTCGGATTTATTTCACCTTTTTACCTCCGGTAGGGGCGAAATGCGGATGATCGCGGTTCGTATCCACACATCAGGAGGGTTGATGCTTTCACGAATAATGCTAGTCTTCGCAGTCATTGCTGTCACAGCATCCACTGCAGTGGGGCAGGAGGTGTGCTTTCCCCCTTTGATGGCATCGAAGGAGGCTCGGAATACGAAGGTGCTGCAAAACGAGATCAAGGAAATCGCACGTATTCGAGGGACGAATCATCCAGCGCTAGGCTGGAACTCAGTGGAACTTGGTGATTTGAATCAGGACGGATATGACGACTACGCTATTAGCTCGTATATGGATACGACGTTCGTGTACCTCGGTGGGGATCCATTACCGCAAGAGCCAATCGGGTTCGTTCTCGGAGGAACGCCAGGACTCCGTGCTGGTGATGTGAATGGCGATGGAAGGGTGGATATAGTCACATCCCGGGAGCGGGGACAAAAAAATGATCCGGATCCGGAAAAAAAGGGGAGAATTAGAATCTACCTGAATACGGGATTGTATCCGTTTTATGCCAGTGAGCCGGATATGATGATTGAGGGTGATGGTGAGGATGGGAATATCCAATACCTGGGACAAGGCGATCACTCCGATCCATTTATGGGCATAGCGCTGGTCGATATGAATGGTGATGACGTTCTGGACCTTTTGGCCACAGCCTATATGGGTAGCGTAGGTGGCATACGATATTGCCTGTACATGGGGGGGTACCCATACTCCAGCGAACCCGACTATATTTTATCACCTCCCATTCGTAGTTCGAACACACTTGTATCCAACTATTATTACACGGGGGATATAAATGGAGATGGTTGTGATGACCTGCTCGTTCGTTCTGCTTGGAAAATTACTGATACAACAGGAACGGCGGCATGGGATCTGATTCTAGGAAGCAGAGATATGGATTTCACAAAAACGGGCTTCACCCTCCGGAGAGATTCCGGATGGTACTTTGATGATCTTTATGCTTGCGTAGCTGACGTAAATGACGATGGATATGCAGATATTATTCATGGAGATGAGAACGGGCAATATCAAGGGAACATCAGATTCTGGCATGGACGGGCGGATCTCTCAGGCACTATCGAACCTGATGATTCACTTTTAAATCCCAATCCTCAAGTGTTGTATTACTGCAGATCCGCTAACCCTGTGGGAGACATGAATGGAGATGGGACACGGGATTTAATGCTGGCTTGGGTGACGGATATATTCCCTCATGCCTCGTCATTCTATTTCTATGCCAACCGGAATGATGGAATCGGGAGGTCGGCGTTTGGTTCCGTAGGTATTGACCCAGAGGTGTCATTTATCGATGTAACGCGGATATTCCCACTTGGAGATGTAAATGGCGATGGCTTCGATGACGTTGTTCTCCTCGGTCGTCCCACAAGAAGAGGTGAAGTAGGGCTGTCAAATGGAATCAGAGTGTATGGAGGAAACAGCAAGCTCGTATCAGCTCAGCAAATTCCTACCCTCCCGCAGAGCAGCAGCCTGACTACGTATCCCAATCCTTCCTCAGGACCGATCTCCCTCAGCTGGAGTAAAGCGGTGAACCCGACAGCCCACCTCCGCATCCTCGACCAACTCGGCCGCACAGTCCACACGCAGGATATCCCCGCAGGCGCAACCACCACAACCTGGAACGCCTCAAACGCCCCTCCCGGCGTGTACTTTATGCAGATTCTGCATAATGACGGGTTCGAAGTGGGGAAGGTGTTGGTGAGGTGAAGATTGAACAATGAAAATCGAAGGGAATGTCGAGGTATCCAGTAACATAGCTAACGGGGTGAATACATTGAGAATGGCAGTACGTTTCTTGCTATTTGGATTGGCGATCATGTCTCTGTTGTCTGCGTTGACTTCATGTGATGAGGATGGTGCCAGTCAACCTGCGGACAACAGAAACAGAATATTTGAATGGAAATATGATACGATACGCTCTGAAGGTGATAAATATGTTGTCCAGCCCTGGCATATGCTTATACTCGATACTACACATGTCGTATTCGGAGGGAACTCACAGAGCCGGGATTATACGCATTTCGAACTAATCGGTGATTCTCTATACAGATACGATCAGATTGATTTGCTCAGTGGCTTGGCGAAAGCAAAAAGCGGCTACTATGCCGTATACCGATTCTCTAGCTTCAATATCAGTTTATACCGAAGAGCGCAAAAAGAGTACACGTGGGATTTGGAAGGCCCCTACGTTCTCAGCAGTCCATCATGTTTGAGCAGCGAGTATGATGGGAAGTACTATATTGGAACCAGTCCTGGCGATATATACGTCTTCGATGGGGAAAAAATCCACAAGCAGACTGTAGATCTTCAGCATGTGAGGAATGGCAATTACAGATTGTACATTACGGATATCACGCGGGCCGGGGATGAGTTCTATGCAGTGGCAAGTTTAACGGATCCAATGGTTGGAGGAACCTCGAAAGGTTATCTATTTCAACTGGAGCATGACACACTGTGGTCATGCATTGACAGTACATCAAATAGTCGATCAGCCGACGGGTCCAACGCGCATTTTGGATCTTCTTACCTCTACGCAACAGAAGACGGTGATTTATACTCTGTTGGGATTGATGGAGCGTTTAAAATGGATGAAGGTGGAGAGTGGGAGCACATTATCAAATCGCGTATTGTCACATCGATAGAGGGTACGGGCAGCGGGGATGTGTACTTCGGTGACGTAGCAGGAGATATATGGCGTTACGATGGGACATCAGTAAGCAGATACAATTGGCCTCTCGATGGAGTGGGTGGAGTTGTAACGAACATCAAGTTTTATGAAGATCGTATTTACATCATGGTGTATATCAACGAAATTAGAGGTTCTGTACTGCTCAGGGGACGACCGGGGTAGCGGAAACTGCACCGCGGTTCTAGATCACTTTTTCAGAGGGTACACGCATATGCTGAAGCAGGAAAGCGGATATCATATAAGGAAGACTCACTATGCAGTAGGAATTATTTTTGCATTCCTGGTATTCAATGTATCCGGATGCCGCGAGGATCCGACAAGTACTGAGCCTGTTTCGGAAGTTCCTACATTTTCCTCCCACGAGTGGACCTGGGAGTATATTGCAGTAGATTCAGCAAACACAACGGGCCACCTTTCAGATATATGTTATATCAACGATACCTGTATATGGGCGGTTGGATGGATTGAACATAAAGGCGAGAGATTCAACGCGTGCCGGTGGGACGGGAAAGAGTGGAGACTGGAGAAGGTGTACGATGATCCGACTGGCTCAGCAACGAAACCCGGCGTTCATGAAATTCATACACTCTACGGTGCTTCTCCCGATGATATTTGGTTTATCAAAGGAAATGCTTTCATACACTGGAATGGAGAGTCGTTTCGGACAGATCGAAGCCTTGTGCAATCAGTTCAGAGTTCCTTAAGAGATTGCTGGGCATCAGGACCAAATAACATCTATGCAGGTGGATACGAAGGTGGACTTGTACATTATGATGGTAGCGGCTGGAAACAATTGAAAAGAGTTACGAATTGGAAGTTATCAGCCATGCATGGGGTTGGGGATACCGTGCTCGTAGCTTATACAGATTGGCAGTATACAGGAGTCACAGAGTTTTATACTGTAGTCGGTGATTCTGTGAATTTTTTTACGCAGGTTGATATTGTACGTGGCGTAGATGCCTTGTGGTTTAGCAGTCTTCAGGATGTTTATACGGCTGGGCCGCACACGCTCCACTATGATGGGGAAAAATGGAGGGTGCCGCCGGGGTACAATTCTCTTCCGCTGGGAGGATTTACAAGAGGGATGGCGGCAAACAACAATTCTGACATACTCGAATGTGGAGATTTTGGAACCATTAGACACTTTAATGGAGAAACTTGCAGACAGTGGAAAGATAGACCAGGATTCGAATACGCTGCTCTTAAAGCATGCATTATTCGTGGTAACGAGGCCTGGTTGGTAGGAATAAACACGCAGGGTGGACGAGTGCTGATAGTTCATGGCACTCGTTCTTCGTAATTCGCTAAACATTCCCCTCTTTCTTCATACGCTGGAAGCTCTTCTTTGTCAGGGCGCCGAGTTCTTTCAGCAGCGGGGCTTCGGTGCTTTTGAAGTTGAAGCAGCTTTTGCCCTGGCGGCGCTTTGAGAGTTCGTCGGAGATGCCGTCGAGGAGGTCGGGGTACATGTACACGCCCATGAGGTAATAGCTGACGTAGTTCTTGCGGATGGCGATGCCGCCGAAGTACAGGTCCTTCCCGTTGTAAGGCACGCGGGTGTTGAGGTAGTAGTTGCCGGGGTCATCATGTACGACGGCGAGGTTTTTCTCCAGCGGCTTCATGAGGGAATACAGAGCGTCGTATACGGCGTTCAGATCTGCAGGCATGGGCGTCCTTTCAGGGGTTGGTGATGCTCCATTATACGGAACAGGCTGGATCGAATACAACAGACAGGATCGATTACAAAAGGACTGCATGTCGGACTCTCTATTCTTATATTGCGATCTCATCCACGCCACCAAGGAGCCGCCATGCGTCAGCTGTTTTCCGCAATACTCCTTTCCCTCCTTCTTGTTTCCACCGCGTTCGGGCAGACATGGACGTACACCACATCGACGGGCTCGCAGCCGGATGTTTCGGGCATTCGCGTGGGCGGCGTGCTGGTGATGGACAAACCGCAGGAGGATGCACTGTCGGCATGGCAGTCCCTGCCCTTCAGCTTCAGCTTCGCCGGAGAGGAGGTGACGGGATACTACATCAGCGACAACGGCTATATCACGTTCGATGCGTCTGCCACGCAGAGCTATGCACAGAATGAGTCGGATCCGCTGCGCAATGCGATCTGCGGGTGGTGGGACGATCTGCATCTGCAGGAGGGTACACCGATCTGGTCGAACCAGGTGTATTCGAAGACCACCGGCTCGGCGCCGGATCGCCGGCATGTGATCATGTGGGCCAGCGCGGTGCCGGGGAATGGAACCTGGGAAGTCAGCAATGTCAGTTTCGCTATCGTGCTCTATGAGCGCGGGGATTTCGAGGTGGTGCTCGTGGCGGGCAAGACCCCGCGTCCCCTCAGTGGCAGCATCGGTGCCATCAGCGCCGATGGCAGCGCGGAAGCGTGGGTGGAAGGGAGTCCGCGATTGGACTATCCCAACATCAGCTCGAGTCCTGACGACGACGTGCGCTACGCGTTCTCGTGGACCAACGCCGCGCTCGACCTGGTCCTGCTTTCGCTGGACATCCCGCCCGCAGTGCGGGTGGGTGAAGCGGTGAGCATCGGTGGTACGGTCACCAATGCGGGCTCGACGGAAGTGACGTCCTGCCGCCTGCGCTACAGCATCGACGGCACTGTGCCGCAGGTTATGGAAGCGACGGATCTCGGACTCACCAGCAGCGGGACCTGGGAATTCCGGCATGCGATCGCATGGACACCGGCGGTGGCGGGACAACTGCATTCTATCACCGTGACGGTTGATAGCATCAACGGCGGGGTGGAGGACGAGGTGCCTTCCAACAATTCGCTCTCGACGGATGTCGTCGTGCAGCGTGGTACGGGTTCGGAAAAACGCGTGCTGGTCGAGGAATTCACCGGGGCCTGGTGCGGTTGGTGTCCCGATGGGGGACTACAGGTCGAAGAACTGCTCGCGCAGTATCCCGCCGCTGTCGCAGTGGCCCTGCACGCCGGCGGAACGGATGCGATGAAAACCGCAACCAGCCTCGAGCTCGCCGATACCTATCGTCCCTCCTATCCCAACGCCATGATCGATCGCGTCCTCTTTGAACGCGAAACCGCGGTGCCCATTCAGCGCACCGGCGGCGCCTGGCTTGCCCGCGCAGCCGAGCGACTGCAGGCCTTCACGCCCTGCGCCGTCAGTGTGGATGCGCAGTGGGATCACTGGACGCAGCAGGGCTTCGCCGATGTCACCGTGCAGTTTTCCGACTATGCACCGGAAGACGATTATCGTCTCCATTGCTGGGTTGTGGCGGATGAACTTACGGGACAGGGTACTGGCTGGGATCAATCGAATTATTACAGTGGACACGCAAACTACCCGGATCATCCGTACCACGATCTGCCCAATCCCATCATCGGTTACAGACACAGGCATGTGCAGTATGCTTCGCTCACGGGGGACTGGGGAATCAAGGGCGTGGTTCCGAATCTCCCGCAGGCGGATGCCGAATACACACGCAGGTTCAATTTCGATGGGATGAGCATGCCCTACGGCGACGGCGTTCCGCTCGCATGCAGAATTGTCGCCTTCGTGACACGGCATCACGGTGCGGTCAATGAGCGCGAGGTGTTGAACGTTTCCGAAAGCGGGATGCGCGTGCTGAGTACGGAAGTCCTTCACGCGGCGAACTTCGCCATCGACGGCATCTATCCCCAGCCGCTGCGCGATGCAGGCACACTGCGTCTGCGCACTGATCGCGCTGCGCATCTGCGCGTCACGGTAACGGATCTGCTGGGACGTGAATTCCTCCTGCACGCGGGATTCACCGGCTCGGGAACGCATCATCTTCCGCTGGTATTCGAAGGACTGCATTCCGGCAGCTATCTTCTGCGCGTCAGCGACGGAAGCCGCATGCTCGCACGCCCCGTCATCATTATGCAATAACTGCATATTCTCCGGAGCAAAGAGGATTTCCGCGAGCAGCTTGAGGCTGCGCTGGCGGAGGGCTGATCAGCACTGCTGGTGTTGAGTGCAGGCAATGCAGCGCATGCGTCTCGGCGATCAGCGTACGATGAAGGTCCGGCTGTGGGCGATGTTGATTCCCGTCAGTCGGAGAAGGTACATGCCCGGGGGGAGTCCGGCCGGCAGCTCGGCATGCTGCGTGCCGCTGCCGTAGTCGTGGACGGGCAGCCGCTGACGTTCGCGTCCCAGGCAGTCGTACACCGCAATGCGCAGACGCGCGGGCACGGGCAGCGTGAAGCGCAAGTGCGTGGGTCCATGCGAGGGCTGGGGATACAGCTCCATCGCGAAATCGCCGGCCGTGGCGGGTGGAACGCCGTTGGGCTCCTGGTAGGGACGAAGCGCGAGATGATCGAACCAGGCCTCCCCGGTGTGGCGGCGGAACAGCGCATAAAGATTGATGCTGCGAATGGGTTTCTCAGGCTCGATAACGGTGGATGAGTATTCCCAGTCATGCGTGCCTGTCGCGAACTGCGCGGTGCGGCCATACTGACGCGTGCCGTCGGTGTAGGTGATATCCGCATAGAGGGAATAGTCGTTATTCGCATCACCACTGACATCCGCGGCCTTTGACCAGCCCGAGAGTTCGAGTTTTTCGGGACTGCCTTGATTCACTTCCACGAGCACACTCACGCCACGAAACTCCGTCAGACTGTCGTTGCGTACATGCACCGAGCGGCGGCCGCTGTGCGCGTTCGTGCCGGTGGTGTCGTAGTCGAAGCCCTTGACGTAGCTATGCCAGAAATCGGGCACGCCGTCGTCGTTGTTGTCGATTTCGAAACTGTAGTTGAGCAGCAGGTTGGCCGAGTCGCCGTTGATGATCTGCACCGCCGCTTCACCGGTGGTGAACATCCCCGTGGTGGAATACGCCGTGACGGGCAGCTGCAGTTCTCCCGGTGGCGAACCGACAGGGACGCTGAAACTTCCCTCATACCAGGCGGAAGCTTCAGGAGCGTTCGGGTCGCCGGTGGTGAGTACGAGCTGCCTGGGACCCCCGGCTGCGCCGGCATCCACGACGATGTACAGGGGTTTTGATTGATCGCCCCAGTATCCTGCCATCGGATCCGCTGCACGCACGCGGATGCTGCACGGGGTGGAACCGTCGGAGGGAAGGGGGCGGGGCTGGACCACAATCGAATCGATGCGTGGGGAAAAGGCGATGTCCGGCGGCGTGCTGTGCATGTAGATGCGCGCACTGCCGGGTGCGAGGCTGTCGCTTCGGCCGGACATCCCGAGCCAGCCGCCGTCGATGGTCGTGCCGCCGTGGGCGACGACAAAAGCGCGTCCCGCCTGCTCGGTATACAGGGCGGGTACATTCCCGGCATTGACGACGACACTGCCGTTGCTGTATTCGCGAATGTGCAGCGTGCCGCCGCCCATCTCACGCGCGAGCGAGTCAATGTCGGCGACAGGCGCGTCGACGGGATTGCCGATGGGGAGATCGAACTCGGGGTAATGCGCGAACTCCTGGTAGTCGGTGGCATTGGCGTACATCGCCCCGGCGTCGGCCGCGAGCAGGTAGCTGGCCATGGCGTACAGTCGTCCCTCCGGATCATCATACGGCGCCCCGCCCAGCGCCATCCAGGTTTTGCCCTGTCGTCCTGCCGCGAGTCCGCGATTGCACATGTTTTTCCACGACGCGCCCCGCACGAGACCGGACCAGTGCGTGTAGGCGAAGCCTTCGGTCATGCCGCCCTCAGTGAAAAGCAGCAGACTGTCGGCGGTTTCGGCATGGAGTCCGTTGAAGTAGGCGGGACGCGGAGCGATGGCGGACTGTATATCCGCCAGCATGGTATACAACCCGCTGCGCCAGGTATGATCATCGTAGAATGCCGGGGGATACGCATCCACCCCGTAATTGGCCACGCGGTACCAGCAGTCATCTTCGAACAATCCGCTGTACCCCCGCGCGGAAAACGCGAGCAGCACTTGCTCGATGTAGGCATCGCGCCAGGTGGGACTCCCCACGTTCATCACATAGAAGCCATACGTATTGTTCACCAGGCGGTTGTTCACGTTGCTCTGCCAGCTGCCCTCGGCAGGAAAGCGATATACCTTTCCATTGCTCCACGCCTCGGCGCGGTATTCATAACCGCAGTATGTGCGCAGTCCCGTGATATCGATTTCCCGCGCATACGTCCATTCCCCTTGCTCATGCTGCAGTTGTACGCGTTCCGCATTCTCAAGCTGATTGTCGCGATCCCAGTCCCCTGTGATGAATACCGAATCCACCACCACCCCGAAGCTGCGCAGAGCGATATCCAGCTGCACGCGGTCGGCATCGCGGTCTACCACACAGCGCTGCGGCCAGAGCAGGAGGTCCCGCCGCACGTTTGTTCCAATACGAAGCGGGAGGGAAAACCTCAGCGTGCTGCCACTGTCGCGCACGGACTGCACGCGCAGGTAGGCCGCTTCTGAGGGGAGTCCGACAGTCACCGCTTCCCCGGCTTCCGGCGCGGAGGCGAATGTCGTCCACCCCAGCAGCGAATCCTCTGACCACTGCAGCTCGTAGCCAGTAACGGGAAGCGTGCGGCGATCAGGCATCCAGGCGAGTGTTACGCTGTCCCCCTTGAGCATATACTGCAGGCTGGCCGGATCGCTGCTGTGCAGGAAGGCGTGCTCGTCGAGCGTCACCGAATCATACTCGGCCGCGCTGCGATGCAGGGCCACGATATCCTTGTAGCGGAGCACGGGGATGTCGGGACGCACCGCGCGCATGAGCGGGATATCCTTCGCACCCGCCTCATCGATGAGCACGAAACGCCGCGCCGCAAGCTCCGCCAGGTAACGGTCCCCCCGAATCGCACTGTAGTTGACGAGGTACGCGCGTACCCCGCGCGACGCGTAACCCTTCGGCTGCGCGTGGGCGACCTGTGGGATAATACTGACAGAAGTAAGCAGAATGCAGAGGAACAGACAGCACTGTCGCATGGAGCTTCCCGGGATGAAATACAACTTCAGGCGAGGCGGTTCCCCAGTATATTGCACATTGCCGACAACATGCAAGCGCGGGATCCGGAGTGGCGGCTGCGGTGTGTGCAGAAAAGGGAAAGACGAGGAGAATCAGGGGGCGGGACAGGAAAAGACATGCATGTAATATTCCTGCTTTTTCTGTTGCATATTGCGAAAAAATGATTTACTTTAAAGCCTGTATACTAGATCGGTATTGATTTGCCCGCCGATTGCAGCCGTGAATACACGGCATATTGTGAGAAATCACGTTTCGCATTCGATCTTTGAGAGCAGTCTGTATCCCGATTTTCACGATTCCGTTTCACGTTTACGATTGCTCTTTGATCAGGTCGAAATACTATTATCGTTTGCGCCGCAGGGAGATGGCGCCAGAAACACACCTGACGTACAGTTTGATGAATTTCACTGGAACCGTCCTAAGGTTCCACGCTGTCGTGCTCTTCGCGTGCTTGACTTTCGATGGCGTTTTTATTCGGAGCACGCAAGTTTGAGGATTCTATGAATATCTACGTCGGAAACCTTTCCTACGATGTCACCAACAGCATGCTGAAAGAAACCTTCGGTTCTTTCGGTGAAGTCGCCGAAGCCAACGTGATCAGTGATCGCGCAACCGGCCGCTCCAAGGGATTCGGTTTCGTCGAGATGCCGAACTCGGATGAGGCACAGGCAGCGATGAGCGCACTCAACGGCAGCGAGCTGATGGGACGCACAATGAAAGTCAACGAAGCAAAGCCGCGCAACGATCGCTGGTAAGTTTCCCCGTCTATAGCCAGGCGCCCCGTGCGTCCGGCACCGTACCGCGTCCTTCGGGACGCGGTTTTTTTTATGGTTTTTCCGGGCGGGTACGGGATATGGTTGTCTTGAATCATCCTGATCCGTACTTTTCCGCATCCTCTTCATAGCCTGATAGGTATCGGAATGCGTCGAAGCACCTTTGTTTTTTCCCTTCTCCTCCTGCTCGCCACCATGGGGCAGGCACAGCAGTCCCTCATCATCGATCATCATTGCACGGACCTCGACGCCGTGCCCCGCAGCTACGTCGAGCAGGCCTGCGCGCAATTCCGGCTGTCGTATGGACACACATCACACGGCAGTCAGATCGTGAGCGGCATGCAGCTGCTGCGCGGGCTGGCGGATGAACCGTTCAATTTCAACAATGACGGCAGCGGCGGGGCATTGTCCCTTCATGACGGCAGACCCTCCGGTGACCTCGGTCACAACGGCGACCTGGCCTGGGCATCGGCCACACGGGCACTGCTCGATGCCTCCGGCTGCGACCGCAACATGATCATGTGGTCGTGGTGCGGCGGCTGCTCGGACAACACGGTCGATGGAATCAACGCTTACCTGACGGCGATGGATGCACTGGAAAAGGATTATCCGGATGTGACCTTTGTGTACATGACGGGACATCTCGACGGTACGGGGGTGGACGGCACACTCCATCAGCGCAATGAGCAGATTCGCGAGTACTGCCGCACACATGGCAAAATCCTTTTCGACTTCGCCGATATCGAGAGCTACGATCCCGATGGAAATTACTTCCTCGACAAGGCGGCCAATGACAATTGCGATTACAGGGACGAACACGGCAGCAGTCGTAACTGGGCGCAGGAATGGTGCGAACGCAATCCCGGTGCCTGCGAAAGCTGCGGCTGTGCGCATTCGCAATGCCTGAACTGCCAGCAGAAAGGAAAGGCGTTCTGGTACATGATGGCCCGCCTCGCGGGATGGGACGGCGTGACCGGCGTCGACGCTGCCTCGCGTCCCCTCGTCCCCATGCTGCATCAAAATTTCCCCAATCCCTTCTCCGTCGAAACCACCGTCGGCTTCACCCTCCGCGCGGCCGCTCCCGTGCAGCTCACTGTCTGCGATGCCGCGGGACGACAGGTGGCCGTGCTGCTCGAGGATGCCTGGCGGGATGCCGGACGCCATACGCTGCGCTTCAATGCGGCCCATCTGCCACAGGGCGTGTACTTCCTCTCCCTTCGCAGCGGAAAACACCGCCTCCAGAAACCGCTGCTGCTTCTGAGATAAAAAAAATGGCGTCCCGTTGTTGCCGGCGGGACGCCATACAAATCGTCAGCTGTCGGTGTGCTTCCTGTTAATTAGTATCTGACGATATTTCTGTGTTGCTGAATATAAAAACCAATGTCTAATAAATAAGGTTCCCATATTAGACATTATTTTTGCATGTAACAGGATTTAGGGTATATTGTAGTGATTAAACAGGATATTTTTAGACAAATACTCAATTTTCATGCAGGAAGGACGATATGCCATACGGATGGCCGCGAAACTGGCGGGACTGACGCCTTACGTCATCCGGGCCTGGGAGAAGCGATATGGCGTGGTGCAGCCGTCGCGGTCAGACAGCAATCGCAGGTTGTACAGTGACGAAGAAGTCGAACATCTGCGTCTGCTTCGCCGGTTGACCGAAGAGGATTATCCCATTGGTTCGATAGCCGGGATGACGGTCGAGGAATTGCGGGCGTTGCTGGAAGCAGAAGAACACAAATCGCATTCCGGAGCATGGGAAGGGGAAAGAACAGCGTCCACACTGAGGGATAAACTGATCGACTGCGCACGACGCCTCGACGGAGTGGGAATGGAGCGTCTGCTTGTCGAAGGTTCCGTACTGCTTTCCCATCGTGCACTGCTCGAGGATGTCGTTGTTCCCCTGGTCCAGGAAATCGGGCGCGGGTGGCAGGAGGGTTCGTTGCGTATCGTGCATGAACACGTGGCCTCGGCCGCAGTGCGCAACCTGCTGACGAACATGCTTTTCGATGCGCAGCTGCCCGAGGATGCCCCGGTGCTGGTGGTGTCCACTCCCCAGGGACAGCAGCATGAACTCGGCGCGCTGATCGCGGCGAACTTTGCAGCCATGAGCGGCTGGGATGTAACCTGGCTCGGACCCGATCTCCCGGCCACGGAAATTGCCGCATCCGTGCGCGAGATCCACGCCGAAGCCGTGCTGCTGAGCATCGTGTATCCCCCCGACGACGTGCACGTGCAGCAAGAGCTGGTGCAGCTTGCGGAATTGCTGCCGGCGGGAGTGGAGATCATTGTCGGGGGACGCGCGGCCGCCGGTTATGGCGACACCATTCTGCGCCTGGGCGGGACACTGCTCGAATCCTTCGGCGACCTGTGGACGACACTCGACCGATTGCGCGAAAACCGCAAAAACTGCTTTCCCTGAACGTATTTCCCACCGTAACTATTTACCACGGCTGGTGTCCCGGCGTAACTATTCTCCGCGACCGGTGTCCTATCTCCGTGAGTACGTTCCCCATATTTTCGCGAGGATGCCATGCGCGTTTTATCCTTCCTTCCCCGGCTGCTGCTCATCTGTCTGCCGCTCCTGCTGATATCATGTTCCGATGACGATGCACCGGCGGATCCCGGAACGGGAAACGCGCTTTTCGATCGCAGTAATCCCACACCCGGCATCACTGATCAGGAGATATGGGACGCGGTGTATGAGGGAAAGCGCTACCCGGATGGGGTGTATCATGAGGATCTCGACCACTCCCTCTACTATGTGAACAGCATCAGCATCAAGCCTCTCAATGAACGGGAGGATGCGTGGTTCGAGCTGGCGACCGAAGACAGCGCGCAGGCGAGTGCCTGGGCACTGCAATCCGCGCTCTATGGTGGACAGTATCTGCAGCAGACGTCCTCAAGGGTGACGGAGAAATTTTTCGAACATGCGCGAACGGATGGAAACATCACCATTCTGTTCCGTACGCACAGAGCGGGTTATTTCGATCCATCAACAGTGGATCTCCTGCAACATGGCGATTTCCTCGGGTACTTCAAGCTGCGACCCATCACCTCTAGCAACTTCGGCGAGCTGATTGAGTACCTCTGGTTTATCAGGAATTACCAGCGTGGTGGAGCGGCGATACTGCGCAGCAACGTTGTATCTCCCAGTCCCACCTTCACCCATGAAATCATAGAGACCGAGGTCATTTTCGGGGACTGGGGAATAGCCGATATCATCCGCATTCACCGGCGGCTGTACACCGTGGATTCCGCGACCGGTGAGGTGATGCGGCAATCGACGCAGCT
This sequence comes from bacterium, assembly GCA_020444325.1. Taxonomy (NCBI): domain Bacteria; species bacterium. Next base: position 515,461 of record JAHLLD010000001.1, on the reverse strand, counting down.
CGAAGAATTTTCCGGCAAGACTACCGAACTGGTCATCATGCGCTAGGTCGAATGGGAAAAGAAAACGTCCCACCGCCGAGGCTGTGGGACGTTTCATCAGGGAGAGGTGCGTTGTCTTGATTGATTCGTGCTGTCAACGCAAGGTGCTTCGATGTTGAGGCGTATGCGAACTCGTGGATGTTCCGATGGCGCGTGAATGCTCTTTGTATGTCAGCGGCGTCCGCGCTCGCGCGGTGAGCTGATGATATCCTGCAGGAGGTCAGCCGAGATGAACTGCGCCGCGTAGCTGCCGCCGTTGGCCGTGATCTGTCCGTAGAATGCGCGCATGTGGTTTCGGCTGCCGCGGGTGAGATTTCCGTAGACCAGGAGGATATCCTCTGCCTGTGTCTCCGCGCTCAGATCCATCAAATCCTTGATATCCAGATCTTCGATGGTCGCGCCGACGAGCAGTGCGTCGAGCAGGCTGGCATCGCCCTGCGTGGTGAGCTGCGTGTAGAGATCGGCGAGATGGCTGTCCTGAAATATGCCTCGCTCGTCGCTCGTGATGGGATCCTCGATGCCGTAGCGGTCGAGCAGGGTTTTGACGGCGGACATATGACGGGCTTCGCTGCGGGCGATGTTGCTGAAGATGTTCAGTTTATACATGTCGTAGAAATGCAGGTAAACGTCACGGGCGAGTTTTTCCTCCTCGCGCATGAGGATGAGTCCGTCCTTCACTTCATCCGAAATTTCAGAGACGGCCATCGATGCGATTTCCTCCTGCATCATGGCAAGCTGCGCCTCCTCGTCCATCACAGCTGCGGGACCCATTCCGTTATCGGCCTCGCAGGCCGTGACGACAAAAAGAAGAAGCAGGGCGGCGAATATGCGTGTGGTTTTCATGATGGTACTCCTTGTGTATAATGTTTGCGTATTGTCTTGCATCGTCTTCCCCCCAATCGATACCACAACCGTGCCAGAATATTGAAATGCGGATTCCAGTCCGTATGAGCTGCTTTTCAGGGATGCGCCTTTCCGTAGCCGACGAATCTTGCACCCTCCCCGGCAGGAATTGTCGAGTGGGAAGCTTCCAGACAGACATTGACGCATTCATGACAATGACGTGACATGTGGGCGCTTGCCTGCGCGTATGTTTCCTCCAGCAACTCACACTATTCACCGCTCAACGGAGGTCATCATGTCAGCATCATTGTTCATGGAAGTCACACTGCTGATCGTGGCGTCCGCCGGAGTGCTCTCGCTGGCGGCCGCGGTGTGCAGCAGGATGATAAGCGGGTCTGGACCCGGATCACTCATGTGGCATGACTGATTGGAAAATGGAGGACATCATGAAACGCAATCACACAGACAGAAACTGCAGCGTCGCCTGCGCACTTTTCCTCGCACTGGCACTTCTGCTCACCGTGGCAGCGCAGGCGCAGCAGATTAACAAGCACTACAACCCGGCACCGTTCGCGAAGCAGGAAGTGCTCCGCTACTCGGTGCATTACTCGTTCATTCGCCTCGGCAGCATCGAGCTGCGGCAGCGCGCGGTGACGAAAGAGGGACGTTCCTGCGGGGAAGTCCGCCTCATCGCCCGCACCGCCTCCGGCGTGCCTTTCATCAACCTGGACATGAAGGAAACGGCCCTGCTGCTGAGAGAGGATCCGCGCTGCATGGATTTCCGCGTCGAGAAAAGCGACGACATCGAACGCACGCGACATTACCGCTACGACGAGAAGTCGGGCACATTCTCCGTGGAAGAGAAAGAGAAGGGAAAAGCCATCGAGAAGAAAAGCCGACAGGAGTCGCGCCGCTGCTTCGACGCGATGGGATTTCTCATGTATCTGCGGGGACTCGCGGGCAGCGGGGTACGGGAAACCGTGCCTACGCTGATGGATTTTGAAATCGTCGACACGCGTATGGCATGTCACCGCGAGCAGGAGGAAATGGACGTCGATGCATTTGACGACGATGTGATGACGTATCGCACGTCACTCAGCGCGGGATGGGAAGATGAGTCCGTCGGCGGCATGCAGGGCGACATCGAAGTCTGGTGTCTCGCCAGTGGCTCGGCAATTCCCGTGTATGCGGAAATCGACCTGGCACTCGGCTCCATCGACATTGAACTCGAAAAGTATTCACGAAAGGATATGCCGGCAGCTGTGAGCGAAGCGAAACGCCAGGGCGGCGCAGGAAGCAGTGGTAGCGCGGGAAGCAGAGGCGGCGTGGATAGCAAAGGAGGTGCGCGATGACTGCACTCGTCACCGGTGCCACCGGTTTCATCGGGGCACGACTCGTCGAAGCCCTGCTCGCGCAGGGATGCCATGTGCATGCGCTCTGCCGTCAGTCCTCTGACGCGTCGGGCCTGCTTGAGGCGGGAGTTACCGTCTACCGCGGAGAACTGACATCAGCATCCAGTATAGCGAATGCCATGCGCGGCTGTGATCGCGTCTATCACCTCGCCTCGTTTGCGGGGAACTGGTCGGCCGATCCCGAAGGTGTGCGCCGCGAAAACCTCAAGGGCATGCGCGTGCTGCTTGCCGTCGCGCGGGCGATGGATGTTCGCCGTGTGGTGTATACCTCGACCATCATGACCTACGGTCCTTCAAACGGCAGCGCACTGAGTGAAAGCACAAGGCGCACCGCGGCCGTGAACACGCTGTACGAACAGTGCAAGGCGGATGCGGAAGAGGCCGTTGAGGATGCCGTGCAGGCGGGACAGGATATTGTGGTCCTGCACCCCACACGCGTTTTCGGTCCGGGAAAACTCACCGAGGCCAATTCCACCACTATCATGATGCGGCAGTATCTGCGCGGCACCTGGCGCAGCATTCCCGGTGCGGGAAACGCGATAGGGAATTACGTGTACGTCGATGATGTGGTGTCCGCACTGCTCGCCGCCATGGAGCGCGGGAAGGCCGGACAGCATTACATCGTGGGCGGCACGAACCTCACGTACGCGGAGTTCTTCGCGCTGCTCGCGCGCAAGGCGGGACGCCGGCGCGTGCTCATTCCCATTCCCCGCTTCCTGGCGAAAGCCTTCGCATGGCTGGAGTTGCTTCAGGGCAAAGCGCGGCTGCGCAATCCCTCTATCACGCCCGCGTGGGTGGATGTGTTTTATGACGACTGGTCCTGCAGCTGCGCCCGTGCGCGTGCGGAACTCGGCTATCATCCCACTTCAATGGACGATGCGTTCGCAGCTACACTCGGCTGGCTGCGTCCGCAGATGTGAGCGGAGGTGTGACATGAAAAGCGCAGTGCTGAAATCCACCCTCCCCTTCGCAATGGACGCGAACGAACGGCGCGCGACCGTGATCCTCATGCTCGGCGTTGTCGTCACCACGCTGCACAGGCAGTCCTGCGGTGTCGACGTCCTGCCTGCCGAAGGAATGCTCGCCTCCGAAAGCGCGCGTACCTGGCTGTACTTCGGTTTGACCTTCCTGCTCTTCGCCGCCATTCCCGCCGCCGTACTGCGCTGGGGATACCGTCAGCGGCTCGGGGACTATGGCGTGCGGATGGGGGACTGGCGTTTCGGCGCGAAGGCCGTGTTCGTTCTTCTCCCCATCATCACCGTCGCCATGCTGCTGCCCGCATCGCAGATGCCGGACATGCAGCAGTTCTATCCCGTGGACAAGGGCGCGATGGCGTCGTCATGGGATTTCACGCAGTATGCCGTGGGACGCGTACTGCTCTTTTACGTGGGGTGGGAATTCTTCTTCCGCGGTTTCATGCTCTTCGGGATTCGCGATGCGGTAGGTGATGCGATGGCCATCGCTGTCACCACGCTGCCATCCGCTCTCTGGCATATCGGTTATCCGACAGGAGAACTGTATTCCTCGATCGCGGCGGGACTGCTGTTCGGCTGGCTGGCGCTGCGCACGCGCTCTGTTCTCTGGCCGCTGCTGCTGCACGCAGGCATCGGCATCGTCACTGATCTGACCATAACCCTTTCCATGTGAGGTGTGTCATGCGTACTCAAGAAAAACCATCACGCTGGTATCAATACACCGTCGGCACTGGCGTCGCAGTACTGCTGCTGATCATCGTGCTCACCCTGAGCTTCCCGCATCGCATTGCGGATGCGGACACGCTGTTTCTCAGCAGCTATCTTGTGCTGCTGGCGACGCTGCTCGTCCATGTGATTTCCTCCCTGCTCGGCAGGCCCTGGCGGGCGCTGCTCCGCGGTGTGGGCGTCATCATGCTCGTCAACTACCTGTTCAGTGCAGTCGCCGGCATGCAGCATCTGATATTCACCGAGTGGAAGGACGCCGCGCTCATCGCATTCGAAACGCGCTTTACCGGGGTGGAGCTTTCCCACATTCTTGAAGGCATCACGGTGCCGGCGCTGACGGAATGGTTGATGGCATCGTATGTCATTTATGTTCCGCTCATGCCCCTGGCAGCATGGCTTGCGTACCACTATCGCGGGGAGGAGGAACTGTACCGCTATCTCTTCAGTCTGCTGGTGGTGAACATCGGCTGCAACCTGGGTTTCGTGCTGTACCCGATCGCGAGTCAGCTGTTCTACGATCCCACGCAGTACACCGTGCCGCTGACTGGTGGTGTGTTTGCGAACATGGGAGAGTGGATGCGCGCCAACGTGCATTTCCCCGGTGGCAGCTTCCCGAGTCCCCACAACGCGGCCGGCACGGTCATGTTCGTCTTTCTCTGGCGCGCGCATCGCCGCTGGGCGGCCGTGTTCACGCCCTTCCTGCTCAGCATTCCCATGGCCACCGTGTATGGACGCTTCCACTACGTGTCCGACGCCATAGTCGGTATCGCGCTTTCCGTGCTCGTGCTAAATCTCGTACTGCTGCGCCACAGGGCGGAGCAGCCGGAGCGCGCAAAGAGTGCGCAGCCACTGTCGCAGACGCTGGAGCACAAACCGCAATTCGCCCGTTCGTAATACCATATCGTCTTACCATACACATCTGAATACAGGAGGCAATCATGAAAGCGCTTATCACCGGAGGAACGGGCTTTGTCGGAAGTCACCTCGTCGAGGTATTGAAAAACCGCGGGTGGGAGCTGTGTGTGCTGGCGAAGGACGCCATGTTCAGCGCCGATCTCGGTGTGCCGGTTACCATCGCGGATCTCAGTGACCGCGAGGCCGTGGCGCCGCTGCTGCGGGATGTGGATTATGTCTTTCACGTGGCGGGACTCACCCGCGCACGGAAGACCGTTGACTATTACATGGTCAATCACCTCGGGACGCGGGATCTGCTCGATGCCTGTGCCGAACACTGCCGCGCACTGCGCCGTTTTGTGTACGTGAGCAGTCTGACGGCAGTCGGTCCCCGCAACGGCGCGGGCGAAATTACCGAGCAGTCGCCGTATCATCCTGTTTCCCATTACGGACGCAGCAAGATGATGGCGGAAATTGAAGTGATGGAACGCAGGAATGAAATTCCGGTCACGATTGTGCGTCCCAGTGCGGTGTACGGTCCGCGCGACCGCGACCTCTTCCGCTACTTCAAAATGATACGCACGGGCATCGAACCGCTGCTCGGCTCCGGCGCACATCAGCTCAATCTCGTGCACGTGCGCGACCTGGTCGACGGTATCATCCGTGCCGCAGAGCATCCCGCCGCGGAGGGTGAGGCCTTTTTCATCGGGGGAGAGAATTACAGTACGGCCGGACTCTGTCGGCACATCGCCCGCGCCATGCAGCGTCGTCCCTTCGTCTTTCACCTCCCGGAATTCCTGATCTATGTGGTCGGCGCCGCGGGAGAGGCGACGGGCAGACTGCTGCGACGGCAGGTGTTTTTCAACGTGCAGAAAGTGCGCGAAGCTGTGCAGGAGGCATGGACCTGCTCGATAGACAAGGCGCGCGAGCGCATCGGTTTCGAACCGCGTGTAACTCTCGACGCAGGCATGCGTATGACCTACGACTGGTATCTCGAGCATCAGTGGCTCTGATCCGTTACGACGCGAACCGATCCGGTAAGGCGCGAACTGACCCGGTAAGGCGCGAACTGACCCGGTACGACGCGAACTGAAGCGATGCGCGCTCGATGAATGGCGGCGCATCGCTGGCATCGCACAGGGCAATAATTTTTACCGGTGCAACCGCAGTGTACATCCTCCGTATAGTCGGGGACATCCACACAGAGGAGTGTCCCATGAGATTATCGTTTACCCTGTTTGTTGCACTGCTTTTCCTCTCTGCTACCGTATTCGCCGAAAGTGATGGGGAGGAGAAGAAGGGCGTGCGCGTATACGGCGCCGTCGTCGATGCTTCCACAAAAAAACCGCTCATCTACGCCAACGTCGTGCTGTTCAAAGCGTCGGGCGAAGAAGTCGCAGCGTCCTCGTACAGCGGGGAGACCGGAGAGTTTCTGCTCACGGGCGTTGAGCCCGGACGCTACACGCTGGTCGTCACCTACGTGGGATACGAAGAAAAGCGCGTGGCGGATTTCGAGGTCAAAGGCGGCAGCGAACAGGTAAATGCGGGCACACTCGCACTCGCTCCCTCCGCTGTGGAAGTGGATGAAGTGACCGTAGAGGCTGATCGTCCCACCGAAGAATTCCATCTCGACAAAAAAGTCATCAACGTGGGCAAGAGCCTGCAGAACCGGGGCGGCAGCGCGCTGGATGTGCTGCGCGATCAGCCTTCGGTGCGGGTGGACGCCAACGACAATGTCACGCTGCGCGGCAGTTCGAATTTCACCGTGCTGGTCAACGGCAGGCCGTATCCCTTCCAGGGATCCGACGCCCTCCGGCAGCTGCCCGCGAATCTCATCGAAAGCATCGAGCTGATCACCAATCCTTCAGCCAAGTATGAAGCAGAAGGATCGACAGGTATCATCAACGTGGTGCTTCGCAGGGAAAACGATTACAGCAGCAGCGCCATCGTGAATATCGGGGCGGGGACGAGAGACAAGTACAACACCGACGCCACGGTGTCGATGAATTACGGTGCGACGAAGGTGACCGGGGGACTCGATTACCGGCGCAACGCCTATCACCAAGTGCAGGATGTGGATCGTCTCACCATGACGCCGCAGGGCAATATTGTGAATGAGACGGATCTGCGCCGCAGGGATATCCGTGATCAGTACAACGTGCGTCTGGGCATCGAGCATACGATGGATGAAACGCATACGCTCTCGCTCAACGCCAGCGGGGGACAGGTGAAGATCCCACGCAGCTTTGCCTTCGATGTGCATAACACGAGTCCTTCACTCGACCTCTATCAGCAGATAAGCAACAACTTCGATCTCACGGCAACGTACATCAACGGCACGGCGTTTTACGAATACCAGATCGAGCCCGAGAACAGCAAGCTCACCGCCGAGGCGGTGTACACGCGCGTGTTGCTGCCGTACACGCAGGTCACGCGGGAATACGACAGCGATCCCACCTTCAGATCGCGAAGTGCGCAGCCGTATTCCACGCAGCTCGACTCCGACGCAAATCGTCATGAGGCGCGGGCGAAAATGAATTACATGAAGAAGTTCTCCCCTACCAGCACCTTCGAAACCGGATGGCAGTCCGACTACTCCATCCGTTCCTACGATGTGGTGAGCAGCGTGTACGACTGGGGACAGGACACGTGGCTGGGCGACGAGCAGTTGAGCAACGTATTCGACCTCACCAATTACGTGCATGCGGGTTTCATGACCTGGGCGGATGTGTTGCTGGGACTGCAGTACCAGGTCGGACTGCGCGCCGAGTACATGGACCGTCTGCTGACGCAGAAGACGCTGGGCGAGGATTACGCGTATGACAAACTCGACTGGTTCCCAAGCTTTTCGATGGCGCGGAAGTTCGGCACGCACACGCTGCAGTTCAGTTATTCCCGCCGCATCAATCGTCCCAACGAAAACCTCCTGAACCCCTTCCCCTTTTACAACGACACCTACCTGAGCACCGCCGGCAACCCGCGGCTGCTTCCCGAGTACACCCACGCGATGGAACTCAACTATCAGAAGATGTTCGGCGGCGTGTACATGTCGGTGCAGACCTATGCCAGGCTGTCGACAAACACCGTCTGGCAGGCGCAGTCCGCCACCGACGACGGCAAGATGAATATCACCTTCGGGAATTTCGCGGAAACCTCGAACATGGGAGCCGAGCTGACGGCGAGTTATCGTCCCGCCACCTGGCTGCGCCTCGATCCAAACCTCAACCTCTTCAACAACGCGGTGAAGGGGACGGCGTTCGGAAGGGACATTGACGAGCAGGCGTTCACATGGACCGGCAGGCTCAGCGCGATATTCACCATCACACCCATGACGCGGCTGCAGATCACCGGCATGTATCTCAGTGAGCAGATCGGTCCCCAGAGCACAACCGATCCACTGTTCTACCTGAGCGTCACCGCGCGGCAGGACTTCTTCGACCGCGTCCTGTCAGTCACCCTGCAGGCGCGCAACCTGCTGGAGACATCGTATTACAACGTGTCCTCCATCGGACAGAACTTCGCCAACAGCTTCGTCGTCAAACCCGAAGTGCCCGTCGTCAACCTCACGCTCACATATAATTTCAACAACTACCGTCCCACCCGCAGGCAGGACGGTGATGTTGATGTGAATGTGGGGATCTAATGCCTCCGGGAGCCGGACTATGCTCCTTTTGGACGAACGTTCTGATTATAGCTGAAGAAATTGTCCGGATCGTACTGCTGCTTCAACGCAACCAGTCTGTCGTACCCGGCGCCGTAGGCGTCGCGTATGCGATCCTTTTCTTCCTCCGTCATGAAGTTTACGTACACTCCTCCGGTGGCGAGCGGTGTGGCAGCCGAGAAGATGTCGCGGCACCAGCCGACGCAGGTATCGTCATCATTCGCGTCTTCCCAGCGGCCATGAATATTCATGATGAATTCGGCATCGCGATGTACGTATGCCGTGGCATCGGGGGCGACACGTCCCACTGCACCGCCTAGATGGGCGATGAATACTTCGCATGCGGGACTCGGCAGTTTCGGAATGTAATCCTGGATGACGCCGAAGAGTTCGTCCTCAAGCGAAGTGAAATCATGTGACTTCCAGTAGTTCCGAGCACCGGGTGTGAGCAGGGGATCGAAGGCCGCCTGGAATCCCGCATAGACATGCGGACTGATCACGTCCGCATACGGTGATCCGAATTCCCGGAGCGGCTGCAACGCCTTTTCGCCTTCGGCCATGTCCCCGGCGTAGAGCACCGCGATGACCACGACTTCTTTTCCATGCACGCTCTCGTCGAGGAAGGGCAAGGGCGGTGCCTTGCGCATCACAAGCCAGACACTCAGTTCATCGGGGGCGGTTTTGACGAAGTCACGGTAAAACCGGAGAAGATTATCAGCCTCGCTGAAGGGATGGACGATCAGGCCGGAGAGTATCTCCGGTCCAATCGCATGCAGCGAAAACTCGAACGACGTAACGATGCCGAAGTTTCCGCCACCGCCGCGGAGTCCCCAGAACAGTTCACTGTTTTCTTCCGCGCTTGCCGTGAGAAGCTCACCTGAAGCTGTCACGACATCGGCGGAAATGAGGTTGTCCGCTGTCAGTCCCCACTTCCTGCTCAGCCAGCCGAAGCCGCCACCCAGTGTCAGTCCTGCAATTCCGGTCGTACTGTTAATTCCGACCGGCGTGGCAAGGCCAAACTGCTGTGTCTCATTGTCAAATTCCCCGAGCGTCACACCGGGTTCGGCGCGGGCTGTCTGTTTCACCGGATCGACGCGCACGGATTTCATTCCGGAAAGGTCGATGAGCATGCCGCCGTTTGAAATGGAACTGCCGGCGATATTGTGTCCCGCGCCGCGCACGGTCGCGAGTACGCCATGTTCACGGGCGAAACGAACGGCGCGAATCACATCCGCGCTTCCGGCACACTGCACGATGCAGCCGGGTCTTCTGTCAATCATCGCGTTCCAGATTTCGCGCGCCTCATCGTAACCATCATCTCCGGGCAGAATGACTCCACCGCGAAGGCTTTCGGAAAAGGTTCCGACATCCTCACCGGATATCTGAACTGAGCCACCGCTTGCAGCGGCAAACTGTATCGTACTCATGGGAACTCCTCTTTGTCATTGGGCAAAAGCACCAACAGTGGCTTCCCATGCGTCGCGTAAGCGCATGCAAGTCGCTGAACGTCAGGTGTGCAATAAATGCGGGTAATTACCCCAGAGTATATCCTATTTAGGGAGCAATGTCAATTAGCGGTTATGCTCCAGATTCCCCGTCCCTGCTCCGAATACGTATCCCCTGTCAGTCGTCGAGCGCTCTCAGTTCTCAAGCGTTGTCAGCACATCGTCGGTAAGCCTGATCTCCTGTGAAGACAGGATATAATTGTCCGTGTCGGTGAAAATCATGAAGTACGATCCGTACGGCAGGCCTTTGTCTGGCGTATAGTTGAAAGTGTCTTCCCTCTCATCGAAATTCCCTTCCCGGAAATTCTGGAGGATATTTCCTTCCCCGTCGATCAGGAGCATGCGTCCCTCGATCGGCTTTTTCACGTCAAGCGTGATGTCCGTTTTCGTGTCCCTGTTCAGCACCGCCGGGAGGACGGTGAGTTCATAGACGGAGTGATGGACAGATCCGAGGCGTTCGGTTGGAACCGTGTCTTCGGTATTCCCGCTGTTCGTCGTATTGCAGGCGGTGAAACATACGACGGCGGAAAGCACGAGAAGTCGCAGCAGCATGGAGTCCTCTTTGCAATGGTGATGGCAGAGTGGAAAGTCCGGTATTCATCAGAAAGATGCAATGTGATTTACCTGGACTTGAGTTTCCGCCGGAAAGAACATAGTATTGCTTCTCTACCAACAGAAAGGAAGTGCATGCTGGCAGAAGGACGATTTGAAGTCACATTGCAGCCGCTGGAAGGCTACGCCTCAGGGGAAAACGATATCATGCTAGGACGAATGTCCATTGAAAAGCAGTTCTTCGGTGATCTCGAAGCGCAGAGCAGAGGGGAAATGCTCAGCGCGCGCACGCCGGTGAAAACCTCGGCGGGCTACGTCGCCATCGAGCAGGTGCAGGGAAAGCTCCAGGACAGGCATGGCAGTTTCGTGCTGCAGCATTTCGGCATGATGTCCGGCGGCGAAAACCGCCTCATCCTCGAAGTCGTGCCCGACTCCGGCACCGGCGAGCTGCAGGGACTGTCCGGCAGTATGGAAATCATCATCGAAAACGGGGAACATCGATACCGTTTTACATACGAGATCTGAGCATGAGAATTTCACGTTTGATATATCGGGTGGCACTCTAGATAACAGATGTTCTTCCATCACCTGAGGTTGTGGAGATGAAAAAACTGTGTGTGCTGATACTTCTGCTGTCCTCTGTCGCGGCAGCGCAAACCCCACCGCGTCTTTCCTACTTTCCTCTCGAGACCGGCAACTCGTGGACGTATCACGTGACGCTTCGTCCGGGCATGTACAACGAAGTGCAATTCGACACGACGATAACCGTCGGTGACCGGGTTACCGGTCCCAACGGCAAACAGTATTATGAAACCAGCCTCGGATTGCTGCGGGTGGACAGCACGACAGGCATGGTATGGAGATACTATCCAAACGTGTATCTCCCCCCACTAAGTGATACGACCCGGCATTGCGTAGACTCGACGGAAATGGAGTTCACCTATCTCGCTGCGGATTCAGGCGCTACGCATATCATGTGTGGTGATGGCTGGCCGTGGCACATGTATCTGAGCGATTCCGCAGAGACCGTGGAGTTCCTGGATATTCAGCGCCGGCGCATGTACTGGTCCGGCTGGCTGGAGGCTCACATATTTGCCGACAGTATCGGACTCTGTTACCGTGTCTACACTGCCCCGAATTTCGATGTCATCAGATGGGAACTTGTCCGCGCTTTTGTGCATGGCGTGCTGTACACCCCGGTTCAGCTTCGGTCTTTCACTGTCGATGTCGCGGAGGGTTCCGCACTGCTGCAGTGGGACACCGAAGAGGAAATGGACAATCTCGGTTTCGAGGTGCAGAGGCGCAATGGAGTCACGCGAGAAGATTGGAATGTTCTCGGCTTCGTCCCCTCCCACGGGCGGAGCGCATCTTCGTATTCCTTCCATGACCGGGAGCTTCCCGCGGTCCCGAGTATTTCGTACAGAATCAAACAGATCGACTACAGTGGAAAAACCTGGTATTCACCCGAGTTCCGGGTCGATCTGGGAACGAAACAACCCGGCACACTTCGCATGGAAGCATATCCGAATCCATTGATTCAGACGGGTCGGCTGCGTCTCACTGGCGATGCTCCGCACACCTGGCAGCTCACATTGCAGGATATGCTGGGACGCTCCCTGCGTCAACTTGCGTCGCCCGTGGACCCCAGCGGGGTGTCCGACATTGCGCTTGATCTCACCGGACTTCCGGCAGGACAGTATTTCGTTGTCGCCACCCGCGGCGCACAGCGTATCAGTCTGCCGCTCCTCCACCTACCCTGACACATGGTCTAAAAAAATCAGCGCGCCGCATGTTTCCGGGGAAGCATGCGGCGCGTGTGATTACTCATGCACATCGTCATCCCCAAGCGCACGCGCGACGTAGCGCTTCACCGCTTCGAGTACGACATTGTTGATGCTTTCGTTTTCGAGGCGTGCAAGGTCCGCGACGTGGCGGTGCAAGGTCTCGGGCATTCTGACGACGAACTTGCCGGAATACGGCTTGTCTGCTTCCTCACCCCGCTGTTGACAGAACTCCAGGTAATCATCGATGGAGTCGCGAAAGGCCTGCTCTATTTCATCGGCCGTGCTTCCCTGGAACGTAATGACATCGCGAGTACCCAGCACCTCGCCGTGGAAAATCCGCTCTTCCGAGATGTACTCCACTTTCCCCCTGTACCCTTTGTATTCAAGCATAACGCACTCCGGCCTGTTCAAGAAATTTTCGTACCGACGACAGCTGTCCCCTGTCAGTAACGCGCTCGGGATGAGGACGGTGGAATACCGCTTTGACACCGTTTAATGCGACTCGTACTCTCGAGCCGCGTCCCTCCAGTATTTCAGCACCCAGTGAGCGCAACAAACTTTCAATATCCCTCCACTCAATATCAGATCGGACAGGATTTTCAAATATTCTTCTGAGTGTGGATCGCTGCTTCTTGTTCAAGAGAGATACGAAATGTTATTGAGTAAAGCAGTACTAATATATGATACTACATGGTGAGTAGCAACAGTCACTACAGACACTCGCATTTCCGGATTCGTTTCGTTCTCGCCTTCGTTGCGCTTCGAGCAACTACGACGCAGCAGGCGTCTTCGCACTTCCGGCTTCGTTTCGCTTCCCTCGGACTTCCGCCTTCGCCCGCACCATACAAGCATTGGAGCATGATATTAGCGATGGCTGCGGCGGGACAAGACGCCGCTACAGGCGATCTCGTGCAGCACAGCGGAGGCGACAACCATCAACCAGGGGGTCAATTTTGCGTTACCATTTGGGTTCAGCAGGGTCATTTTTCATTCGCCGAAACCGACTGTAATCATTTTACCAGCTGGACGCCGATATTTAATCGTTTTTACCAGCAGCGTAGCAGTTTCGCCACCGGATCTGGTTTTTCTATGAATTTCTGACCGGGAAGCAACTGCCTCCCGCACTGGAAAAGTTATCACGTTGCTAGAGTTTGCCGAAAAGGAAGACGTCTGAAGTCCGCGGCACCGCCCCCGGTCTGCCACTGCTGCTATGCTGCCATTCGAGGGAGGGGCAGGTGAGGCGAAACGACTCCGCTCAGCGTAGTCGACACCCACACACTCCCTAATTGCAGCACATGTAGCAGTATGAGTTCTTTTTCCGAAAAAAAGGTTTTTAAATATTTGAATTGTGCGTTTTTTTTTTTTTATATCTTTCGGTATCGGTGACAGCAATCCGAAAATATGAGGAACGGTCTCCCTGAAAATCTGCATGGGGACACCGTGAATTCTACGCCACTGCGGCGATACAGCGATTGTTCTACCAATGAAGAGGTGAGGTTTGGAGACTGGGGATGAAATGTAGCACCGGGTGCAAAGGGAGCGACGCGAAGAGTCGGCATACGGGGCAAAGCTGGGACAGAGGACACGCGGCGAGGGAAGTAGGTTCGCCTGTTTCTGATACCGCAGAGTTATCCGCAACAACATCGTAACCACGAAACCAACGTATGATCGGTACATGGACACCGCTTGGTCGCTTGCGTACCTGGCTGTTCTCCCTGTATCGCCGAGCGCAATAATCAACAGCCGACCTCACGGACCTGAGTCTCCCGCAAAGAAGCATCAGGTGCCACAAGGCCGGCAAGGTCCGTAGACCACCAGTAATTACAGGAATTCCGATGAAGATTTCAAGCACAGGCACCGATATTGTGCCGTTGCGCAATTTTACGTACAGCATCGGTGCATCGCTCAAACCGTTGCAAAGCATCGTCACCACGCTGGGTACTATAGGTTGCATCCTCATGCTTCTCGTCGTAAGCTCACCGGTGATGCTCAATGCACAGACGGAATGGAAGGACCGCTATACTAGTATCGCGGTCAACGACCAGTTGAACCCTTCAGTTGCGAAACCGACAAATGTTGACTACACGATTAGCGTATGGGAGGATGAGCGGAACATAGATGAATCGGGATCGGATATATATATTCAAAGAATTGATAATCAAACTGGAGTATCCAAGTGGATTGCTGATCCTGTCTCCGGTGGCCTCTATGGGCCGTGGGACGTTGTTACAGACCGTTTCGATGGTATACCCGTGTGCACGGAAGTAGGAGATCAAAGAAATCCACGCGCAGCCTATGATGGGATGAATGGTGTTATCGTTGTGTGGGAGGACTACCGAAATGACCCTTCCGCAACCATTGCAGATATCTATGCTCAACGCATAGATCTAAGTACTGGTCGTCCAGACCCAGCATGGTCTCCGAATGGGATTATTGTTTGCCAAACGGGCGCTCATGCTGAACGTCCACGTATTGCTGGAACTGTAGATGGTGCGTTTATCACTTGGATCGATTATCGCAATGATCCTGGATTTGCACCACGCGATCGGGATGTTTTCCTGCAGTATATTAACAGTGCAAGCGCGACATTCCCATCAGCACCGACGAACTGGACCGTCAATGGAATCCCAGTAGCGATGAACCAACCGCCTGATCAATACAATCCTGAACTTGCAGTTGACAATATTTTCACTCTTGACATGCTCGGCAATCTGACGCAAGGAATAGTCGTCACATATCAGGATGATAGATATCAAAGTGCAACATACGGAACTCCGGTCTGGTCTGTTTTTGCCAATCGCATTGATGCAAATGGTATGCAGAAGTATACCACGGGCATACCCCCTTATCAAGGTGATGTTGCGGCAGGTCCATCATACGAAAGCCAGGAGTTTCCGAAAATTGTGACAACCGGAAAACTGCCTCAAATACAAACGCCCTCAGCTATAATCGTCTGGCAAGACGCTGTTCAGAATCCGGCACTTGGATATACGGACATATATGCTCAGCGAATCGATCAAATCGGTAATCAATTGTTTCCAGGGTTGAACGGGCTTGCTGTGTGCACGGCACCACAAGCGCAGATGTTGCCACAACCAGTCCTGTGGGAATCAGGAGATCCAGCAACAGGTAGTTACGTACCGTATGTGACTGTCGGCTGGGAGGACCATCGCAATGCGCAGCAGACTGGAATTGACCTCTACGCTGCACTGATCAACTCAACAGCACCTGGGATGCTCGCAAATCCAGCAGGAAGCTTGGGTGAACAGGTCTGTATTATGCCGTATGGGCAGACGGAGTTAGCGATGGATAACCTCATTCAAAGCGATCCAAATCAAGAATTCACAGTATTTGTGTGGACCCACGAGACCGGGAATGGCATGGATATCCGATACCAAAAGGTGATGCTGCCTGGCTGGATAGAAATGTGGCCAGTGGATGGCAAGACGGTGACAGGTGCTAAGTCGGACCAACATTTCCCACAGGCTAGCCGTGAGGTTTTTGTGTGGCAGGACGGAAGACGGGACCCAATCCCATTTGATGATCAGGACGATGAAAATATTTATTGTCAAACGCCTGGTGAGTGCACCGGTGCTTCGGATATGAAGTGGAGAGATATGTTCGCAAAATGGACCTTCGGCAGGAATGCTCGTGACTTCCGATACGTCATAAATCCTGATGATGGTTCAACTTTTGTCGTCTGGACAGAAGACCGGGAGATGTACACTTCCTCATACCACTCGATTGTGTTCGTCCAGAAATTTGACAGGGATGGAGTACCACGTTGGAGCAACAATGGTATTGCGGTAAATGGATACGCAATCGAACCCGGAAGCACAACCACAGCTGTGAAACCAGATGTCTGTATCGCAAAAGATGGAGGTGCATTCGTTGTTTGGCAGCAACTTGTCTTTCTAAATGCAACCAAACAGGAATGTTTGGGTGCGAAATATGACGCCGCAGGGAATGCGACAAATTTGCTTTTAACCTGGTCTTGGGCGTTTCCCAATCCTAGTCCATATAGTTATACTGAGCCTCGAATAGTTGCTGGATCGAATGGCTCTGCTGCAGTGGCTGTTCTTGAAGATACGAGGCCTGCAGGTGGTACTGGTAAGTTACCGAAAGTGGCAGGCCTTACACCTGCAGGTGGCATTGTTCCGGGGATTGGTGGTGTTGTAAATACTAATACCGCACCTGTCAATGTTGCCGTCAATCAAGACCTTCGTCTATCGTTTGATGGCATCGGCACGTTTTACATTATGACGTCAAGTATGACAGCTGGAGTCACAGGCATTGTCCTTGGCGCAATTTCAGGAAACGGTATTTCAGATGCAGTCTTGATCCCCTACTACTCCTTGGATGGATACGATCTGAATGTTCATGATTGTCAATCTAGTCTGAACATCAGTTCAGCATTGTTTACGTACTCGATTCAGCCTCAACAGGGCAATCAGTATGATGTGTATGCTGGTTACTATAAGTGGAACGGTACCACACGATCGTTCTATGCAACGTCTGTCAGACCAAACATGCCATACTTTAACTCGCGTCAGCCAAAAATATGTAGTGATAGTATATATGCGACCTCTGGCGTGCAAGGGATATTGCTAGTATGGGATACTGATTACCAAACACCTGGTTCACCGATGTATCATCGAGTAGAGAGCAACAGATACCTTTTCCCTGCTGCTAATCGCCTGGTTCCAGAGTTCAGCTCTCCACTGATCCTGGCGGATGGATTAAATGCATCGACATATCCCGATGTCGCGCGAGTTGTAAACTCAAGTAGCAGTAGCACGGTGCGTGGCGTCGTTGCTTGGGAGGGTGGCGGTGAACTCGGCCCCTGTTCCCCTGCGAGACCGACAGAGATTTACGGTCAATACGTCTTCTATAACCGGAATTCGACTAGCCCCGGCCCTCAGTGGCTTCAGGCAGAAATGATCGGTCCGGGCGTAGGGAATTACCACCAAATTCGTCCAAACGTTCAATTATCGATCCCGGATGCTATATCAGTGTTTTGGTATGATAGCCAGAATGGTGAAGACGGTGTCCTGGGAACAAGACTGCCAGATCTGCATCAAAGTATTGACTGGGCAAAGAATCGTGTTTTTGCAGAGCGAGATTGGAAGATACCGAGTATTGGAATATCGGGTGTTTGGCCACAACCTGCTTATGTAACTACTGATCAGTTGCAAGTCGGTATATCAGGAAGTATAAACAAAGAAACAGTTGTGGAACTATTCGATCTTCTTGGACGCAAGATTGCGTCATTGTTCCGTGGTGTCATCTTGCGGTCTGATCTGACAATTCAGTTCTCACCGTTGAGACTAAATTTACTGCCAGGCACGTACATTATCCGATATCAGAGTGGAAACACTGTTGTAGCACATAATATAGTCATCCTCCGCTAGTGTGAGCAGATCGGTACTGAGCAGTACTATCTAGTCATGTCATTCCTGTCACTAAGCTTGGTGGGGCATTGACGATGCCCCTCCTATTATTTGTCATCTGCTATGTCAAACCCACGGAGCAAACAATGATGCTGTTGGTCCATGTTGTCCTTCTCATCCTAATAGCCTCTTTGCCTGCACATGGATCGAATCCTCCTACAAAACCACTTCGTCTGCCACTTCATTTCATAGGTAATGCGGGGCAGTGGAATCAAAAAATTGAATTCGGGGTGCTTCGTGGCACTGACAAGGCGGCGTTCATGCTTACGGGTGTACAACTTTACCGCCCAATGCAGGTCACAGGCAGTATTCTTTCAGGGGAGTTGATATCAGAGGAACATGGTAAACTCCTTCGTGACGAATGTGCAACACTAGAGTTCGTGGCGCCCTCAACGGACATGAGAATCGAAGGGATCGATCGGGTTGCGACTCATACGAACTTTTATCGTGGCGATGATCAAAATCAATGGCGTAGTGACGTTCCGACGTACAAGGGGGTGCGATATGTGAACGTTTGGGATGGTATTGATGTGGAATACATCGAATTCAACGGGAAGCTGAAACAGCGCCTCATCCTGCACGAAGGCGCTGATCCTCGCGCTGTGAAGATCAAAACCGGGAATTTTCCCGAAGATTCAGGCATTAAGACGAGTACACACGGATCAGGATTGTCCAGAAATGGGGGCATGCTCACCCTGGTTGATAGTACGCGTAGCTGGCCGTATCGCAACTATTTCGAGAAGCGGAAGGTAATTGAAACGGAGTTCAACACGTTCTTTGGGGGGACAGGTATCGAAGGCCAACTCGGTATGGAAGCCGACGATGCTGGAAACATTCACATTGCGGGAATAACGACGTCAAGTGATTTCCCTCTGATGCACGCTTATCAATCCTCGAATGCCGGGGGAGAGTGGGACCGAGATTATTTCGTGACCTTACTTGACGCTGATGCACAGCACGTTATTTTTTCAACATACATCGGTGGGAAAGAAGATGAATATTCACTCCCGTATGCTCTATATGGACATACCGGATTTCAGGAACTCTCGATCAAGATTGGGGTTGGGGATAAAGCATCAACGCATCTGCTATGCAATACCGCTTCAGATGATTTCCCAATCACCGCAGGTACTGTTCAACCAATACGACCTACGGTGCGTCTACCATGGCGTTCATCCACGAGCCTGGTCAGACTGAGCGGCAGCGGACAGCTCGACGCTGCAACCTGGCTGGGGGGGCCTTCGTTTTTCGGTGGCAATTGCTTGAGAACGGACGCTGCAGGCAATGTCTTTGTCATGGGATTTTCTTCTCATCAACAGTGGTTCGTCACTCCCGGAACCCTTGATGATACTCTCGAGACACCGAATCTTGCCGGTGACAGCACGCTGATTGCGGTTGCAGTCGTGAAACTTACCGGAGACTACACTACAGTATTGCGAGGTACATACATCATTGAGGGGAGCCCTCATCCATGGGGTATTTCCGATGTAAACATCGATTCTGAGGGAAATCTCATCTTTTTAGTGGAAAACCCACTCGTCGAAATCCCTGCAGTCAACTCCTGGTATGTGCCGCAGCATGGTCCAGTGCTGGTGAAGATTGACAGCAGCCTGCAAAGGTATGTATTTACAACTGGATTTATTTCTCCCAGTCCGGGGGCATGGCCAAATCCATCGAATATTGCCATTGATGCGGCCGATAATATCATCATCTCTGGAAATACAGCCTATCCGAACAATTTTACCCTGAAAAATGCATTGAGTCTTGGAACCCCGCCTTCATTCCTGATGAAATTTCACAGAGCTGGTGGTGAACCGCTCTTTTCATCATTTCTGCCTCTGGAAATTCTCGAAGATGTTGCAGACGATACACAATCAGCAAATACATTTACTCTCGAATGCAACGATATTGCGGTCTTCGGCAGGGTGCGATCACCAATTACAACGTTTTATTCCCCGCTCGACACGGTTCAGGGACCACAGGCGCTGCTCATTCTGGACGAAACCGGACAGACCATACGGTCCTTCGGCTACTGGCATGTTGACGAAAAATATATCCATAATGATTCCATCTATTATGGCAGTGGTGTATTTATTGACTCGGCAATGGATGTTGGGTGGAGTACCTATGGCTTTGTACGCAACAGGAACCTGACGTTTCTCGGCGGCATCCTTGATCGACATGCGGACAGTCTCAGCCCGCTCCGGGCAATTCAACCGCAGTTTGCTGGCGGGAAAAATGATCTTTTCCTTTTTCGCACGCGACTGCCGGGCTGTGTGATGCTGAATTGCTCGCTAACAATGGCAGATACCGTGCGAATTGTTCGACAGCCCTCACGTGTGGATCCTGCGCAGATGACCATCACCGCGGAGATCACGAATGTCGACTTGCATCGTAAGGCCGGCGAGGTGGAATGTGTATTGACTCTTCCTGCCGGACTGACACTTGATCCTGCAAACCAATCGCTACATAGGAATCCCCCCGCAGGCGTCATGGCTCCATCACAAACTGTGTCATTTTCGTGGACTGTGAGGGTAGACACCACTACGATATCCGGCAAGGGCGTATGGGTTGATGTGGTCACGTATTTCAGAGATGCGGATTTATCGACCGGCGGAGTTCCTTCCTCTTCCCCCTGTGAACACCATCTTTACATTGAGTATGAAGAATACGGACAGTTGGACCTTTCATGTTCAGTCACGGCACCTGATCACCTGTCCACTTCTGCAAGCGAAGACGGCTACGTTCCGGACCTTTTTCCTGTGCATTGTACACTGAGTAACGACGGGAATCTGCCGGTCGAGGTGGCACGTTTCGGTCTCCACTTTGGCGGAGATATTGGTGGGATTCCGTTTCCAGCGTCATCACGATATCTTCCGGGGACCACGTTAGCACCAGGTGATACACATACGGTGCACTGGCAGGCCCGGGCGCAAGAACGTGCCGATGCACGAACTATGCGAGTACAGGTTATCGGTGAGGATGAGCATGGTGGAATTCTGAGTTTCTGCGAAACCGAAGTGTCTGTCCCCGGACTGGCCCCACTTCAGTGTTCGGTGCCAGGTCCTTTGCAGGTATTCATTCCCGAAGACACCACGGGGTGGATCCCGGATCCAATCATCGGAAGCGTCGCGTTTCGGCAGGTGCTCGACACCGTACTCCTCGATGTCATGGTCGAAATCGACCTCTCATCCTGCCATAGTTTGCAGCTCGGTGCAGGACAGCAATCCGGTCTTGGTCCACTGCGTCTGCGTACTGGAGAAGGAGACACGCTCAGCTGGGAAATGACTCTCACCGATCAGCCGCCCGGCATCACGTATGATACGATTCTTTACCGCCTGGAGTCCGGCGGCGGCATTCATCAGCGCGTATGTCAGCAGATCGTCGCCATCACGCGGCTGGAAGAAGGTGTCATGTGCAATCTTACCGCACCGGATACATTGACTGCGCAGGAAGTGGAACAGCGCCGCCTCGTGGATCTAGACTATCGGCTCGTGAATACCGGAACGTTGCCGATCACGGTGAAGCGGTATGAACTGACATTCGATGCTGGGAGTGGTATCGGTTGTATTGATCCGGCGACGAAAAATGGCAGAAGACTCGATGCAGGGAAGGACACGACGTTTTACTGGCTACTGCGTGCGAAACTGCTCCGCAACGACCGGATGGCGCGATGCCTCGTCACCGCGTACGCCGAGGACAATTCCGTTCTTTCTGTTTGCTCGCATGAAATCTGGATCCCCGGAATCGAAGGGGAAGTCTCCTGTGAGCTCCGCGCTTCGGATACACTTCGCTTCAATCGACGCCTGTCGCAGTACGAGCCGAATCCTCTTCCCGTTACGCTGACCCTGACCAATCCTTTCGATGGAGAGGAAACGGGTTTCATCGCTGAAATCGACCATTTGCAGGCTGGACGTTTAGCACTCGAGGCAGGGGAGACCATTCAGAAATCCATACCCTCAATTGCAGGTGCGTCGGAGGCTGAAATTACCTGGCTTCTTATCCCGCAGCCTGCCTCAATCGCCGAAGATCAGGAAATCATCGTGCGCTACCGTTCCGACGAGCAGGCGGAGTGGAAACAGTGCAGTGTGATTATTCACATCGAAGCCTGGCCGGAAGAAACGGGCACAGCCTGTGCGACCGGTGGACACGATTCCCTGTACGCCGATCCGTACTACGAACGCTTCATCCCTGATCCGCTCTTCGTCTCGTACACCGCAACAAATACCGGGACAATCGCTCTGACCGGCTGTGAGGCTTCGATTGTTCTTCCTCCCAAATTCGTCCTTTCCGGATCGGACAGCACACAGCTGTTCACATCACCGGAGTTTGTCAACCAGCAGGGCGGTCCTGTCCCTCCCGGCACACTTCTCCCGAACGCATCCTGCACACGGTGGTGGATGATAACGCCGTCCAATCAACTGACGGCAGCAGGACCTGTTAACGTAACCTGGCAATGGCGTTCCGATCAGCAGGGAAATGGTGATGGGTGCAGTTCGTCGATCGAAGTCGTCTTCGATTCCCCGGGCAGTGTCGTGCTCTCCCCGAAGCACCTGTACTTCGAAGCCGAACGCGGCGGACCGCTTCCAGCAGCGCAGAACGTGCAATTGTGGACGGGTGGAGGATTGTCCATGCCTTGGAGCATGCAGCCCACTGAAACATGGCTGAATGCAAATCCACTCTCCGGCAACCTCGAAGCCACGGTCGTTGTGCAGCCGAACCGCACGATGCTTGATGTGGGTGGACACGCGGCCGCACTGAACGTATCCGCGGCTCCATCGAATCGAAGCATCGCAGTGACATACGTGATCCGGAAGAGTACCAGCGTAGGCGATCCGTCGCTACCTGCCGCGTTAACCCTTGAAGCGTGGCCGCAACCGGTCACGATCGGGGGCATGCTGCAGGTGGCCATTCCAGGTGCGGGAGATGAGAGCTATCGGTTGTCGCTGTACGATATGCTCGGACGCGAACGCCTCTCCCGCACGCTCGAAGCTGGCGGTCAGTGGCGCATAACTGTGTCCGGCACGCAGTTCACTCCGGGAAGCTACATACTTCGCGTCACGGCGGAGGACGGTGCGCAGGTGTCGAAGCTTATATCGGTGATCAGATGAGTCCAGCGGGAACGCCCGCCTTCGTCCTGTAATACAGGACTTCGGCGGGCAAGCGGATTTCCACGGGTATTACGGATTTTCACGGAAAAGGGGGGAGGTCGGATCTGCTGAAATCTGTAGTAGCTCAGCGTGATTGCGCTGTTGTTTGGAGATTCGAAGGCGTATGCCGAAAACGCCGAGCCGCAGGTGAGGCGAAAACGACTCCGCGCAGCGGAGGCAACACCGACTCCGCGTAGCGGAGGCAACACCGACTCCGCGTAGCGGGGGCGACTCCCGGAACGACTTCCCCGTGCCTGCCGTTTTGATACCAGGGTATCAACAGCAGGAAAGGAGAAAAGATGTCCCGAACGGTCACGGAAAAACTTATCGCTGCGCATCTGGTGGATGGCAGCATGCAGGCGGGGGAGGAAATCGCGCTGCGTATCGATCAGACGCTGACGCAGGATGCGACGGGCACACTGGTGATGCTGGAATTCGAGCGCATGGGTATCGGACGCGTGCGCACCGAACTCTCGGCACAGTATGTCGACCACAACCTGATCCAGGTCGATTACAGAAATCCGGACGATCATCTCTTCCTGCGCAGTGCCTGCAGGCGTTTCGGCGTGCATTTCTCGCGTCCGGGCAACGGGGTGAGTCATCCCGTGCATATGGAGCGCTTCGGCAAACCCGGGAAAACGCTGCTGGGGTCCGACAGCCACAGCTGCGCCGCGGGCTCGATGGGCATGCTGGCCATCGGGGCGGGGGGACTCGATGTCGCCGCGGCCATGGCCGGGGAGCCGTACGTGCTGCGCATGCCGCGCATCATGGGCGTGAAGCTGACGGGAGAACTGCCGGACTGGGTGAGCGCGAAGGATATCATTCTCGAGATGCTTCGGCGGCATGATGTGGATGGGGGGATAGGAAAGATCGTTGAATACTATGGTCCCGGACTCGCAACGCTCTCGGCGATGGACCGCCATGTGATCGCGAATATGGGGGCGGAACTGGGTGCGACCACCAGCGTTTTTCCGTCGGATGAACAGACGCGGCGCTTCCTGCGCGCGCAGGGACGCGAGCAGGACTGGCAGGCGCTCGCGGCGGACGAGGACGCGGAATACGATCTGCATGACGAAATCGATCTCGCGCAGCTCGAACCGCTGATCGCGAAACCTTCGAGTCCGGGCAATGTCGTGCCCGTGCGCGAAGTCGCGGGCAAGGAAATCTACCAGTCCATGATCGGTTCGTCCGCCAATCCCGGCATGCGCGATTTCGCCGTGCCCGCCATGATGCTCAAGGGACGCAGTATTCCATCACAGGTTTCCCTCGATATTAATCCCACATCGCGACAGATTCTGCAGAACCTCGTAGAGCATGGATACCTCGGGAGCCTCCTGCAGTCCGGCGCGCGGATTCATCAGTCCGGCTGCAACGGCTGCATCGGCATGGGACAGGCACCGGCCACGGGACGGATCAGTCTGCGCACCGTGCCGCGGAATTTCCCCGGACGCTCGGGCACGAAAGAGGACCAGGTGTATCTCTGTTCCCCTGAAACCGCAGCTGCGTCGGCACTGACCGGAACAATCACCGATCCCCGCACGCTCGACATGCCGTATCCCCGCTACGAAGAGCCGGAGCAGCTCATCCTGCTCGAAGACATTGTGGATGCGCCTGCGCCGGAGGATGAAGATGTCGACCTCGTAAAGGGACCCAACATCGTCACACTGCCGGAATTCGATGCGCTGCCTGCGATCCTGCAGGGTCCGGTACTTCTGCATCTCGGCGACGACATCTCCACCGATGAGATCATGCCCGCCGGCTCGCGCGTGCTGCCCTTCCGCAGCAATATCCCGGAAATCAGCCGCTTTACTTTCGCTCAGATCGACGAGCAGTTTTACGACAGGGCGCAGGCGGTGAAGGTTCAGCAGATATTCATCGTGGCAGGGGAGAATTACGGACAGGGTTCCAGCCGTGAACATGCGGCGCTGGCGCCCCGGTATCTCGGCGTCCGCGCCGTGATCGCGAAAGGCTATGCGCGCATTCATTTCCAGAACCTCGCGAACTTCGGCATTCTGCCCCTGCGCTTCGCCGATGCGGCGGATCACGACCGCATTGAAGCGGGAGATGTGCTGCTGCTGGAGAAGCTGCATGACGCATTGCAGCCGGGCACGCCAATGACATTGCGCAACACGACGAAAGATGAAGAGTACAGCGTGACCAACGATCTGACGCAGCGGGATATCGACATGATTCGCGCGGGAAGTCAGATGACGCGCATCAGAGACAGGAAAGGCAGTGCATGATGGAAAGGAAAAGACGCGTGGTCGTGCTCGGCGGGGGATTCGCGGGCGCGTACTGCGCCCAGCAGCTTGAGCGGAGGGTCGACCGCAGCGCGACGGAAATCATTCTCATCGACAAGCGTAATTACTTCGTGTTCTATCCCCTCCTCGTCGAGGCGGGCACCGGAAGCCTGGAACCACGGCACGCCGTGGTCGCCCTCCGGCACTTCCTGAAGCATACCGTGTTTCGTATGGGTCGCGTGCAGTCCATCGACTTCGATCAGCGTCGCGTGCGTTTCATGCAGGAAGATCCGTTCGACAGTGGTGAACTGGAATATGATCACCTCGTCATCGCGCTGGGGAGTGTCACCAACCTGCCGCCGGTGGAGGGACTCCGTGAGCACGGCTTCGAACTCAAACAGCTGCGTGACGCCGTCGCTCTGCGCGACCGCGCCATACAGCTGCTGGAACTGGCCGACGCGACGGACGATGAAGCGAAGCGCCGTGCGCTGCTGCATTTCGTGGTCGTCGGCGGCAGCTTCACGGGCGTGGAAGTGGCCGGGGAATTCGATGTCTTTCTCAAGGAGGCCTCCCGTGACTACGCGAACGTGC
The DNA here is from genome assembly GCA_020444325.1 of bacterium. Taxonomy (NCBI): domain Bacteria; species bacterium. Next base: position 489,640 of record JAHLLD010000001.1, on the reverse strand, counting down.
GGGCGTCGGATTGCCGCATCACCCTGCTGGAAATGCAGGATCGCATTCTTCCCGCACTCGATGAAGAACTCAGTGCCTATGCATCCGAGCAGTTATCCCGCCGAGGCGTGGACATACGCACGGGACAGACAGTCTCCTCCGTGCATCGCGATCACGCGATGTGCAGCGATGGAGAGCGCCTCGACGCGCATACGCTCATCTGGGCGGCGGGTATCGCTCCCGCTCCGCTCATTTCGCACCTGGATGTTCCTACCGACGAACGAGGGTATATCCTCTGCGAACGCGATCTGAGAGTGAAGGGACACGAAGCGATCTGGGCGATCGGTGACTGCGCGGTGAACATTGATGCAAACGGAGACGCCTATCCCGCCACGGCGCAGCATGCCGTCCGTCAGGCTGAAGCTGCCGCGAAAAATATTGCCGCCGTACTTCGCGGAGAAAAAGCATCGCCCTGCGATATCAAACCGCGCGGAACGCTGGCCGCGCTCGGCTGCCGCACGGCGGTCGCACGCATTTTCGGTATCAAGCTCTCCGGCTTCCCGGCCTGGTTTCTCTGGCGAACGGTATACCTGTTCAAGATGCCCGGCTGGGCGCGCCGTGTGCGCGTGGCGCTGGACTGGACGATGTCGCTTTTCTTCCGCCGCTCCGTCGTGCAGCTCGGCATTCATGAGCGCAAGGCCCTGGGGAGTGAGGAGGAACGACTGAATGAAAAGGAAAAGAACGGAAAGGAGGCTGCATGAAATACAGAACCGAACATGACGCACTTGGAGAAGTCCGCATTCCCGCCGACGCGCTCTGGGGCGCACAGACGCAGCGCGCGGTCGAAAACTTCCCGGTGAGCGGCGAACCGATGCCGCGAGCTGTCCTGTACGCCCTCGCCCGTATCAAGCTCTGTGCCGCAGAAATCAACGTGGAGCTGGCCGTGATTGATCGTGCCCGTGGTGAGGCCATCAAATCCGCGGCCCTGGAAGTGCTGGAAGGAACGCACGACGCGCAGTTTCCGGTGGATATCTATCAGACCGGCTCCGGGACGTCCACGAACATGAACATGAACGAGGTGCTGTCGCATCTCGCCACCGCGCAGCTGCAGAAGCAGGGAAACAACGATACGCGGGTCCATCCCAACGATCACGTGAATGCCGGACAGTCGAGCAATGATGTCATGCCCACGGCCATGCATGTGGCGATTCTGCAGGAAGCAGAGAACGCGCTGCTGCCGAATATGCAGAAACTGCATAATACGCTGCGGGAAAAAGCCGCGGCATTTGACGGCATCATGAAAGTGGGACGCACGCATCTGCAGGATGCAACGCCGCTGACGCTGGGTGAGGAATTCAGCGGATATGCGCGACAGGTGGAGCAGGGGATGCGGCGCATCAGGCAGTCTACCGAATCATTGCGCGAACTGCCGATGGGAGGAACGGCGGTGGGCACTGGACTGAACGCGCATCCCGATTTTGCGCGCAGTGTCATTGAAGCGCTCAGCGAACAGCTCGGGATTTCCTTCCGCGAAGCGGAAAATCACTTCGAAGCGCAGGGCGCACGCGATGCGGCGGTGGAGTATTCCTCGGCATTGAAAACCGTGTCCGTCAGTCTGATGAAAATCGCCAACGATCTGCGGTGGATGTCCTCCGGACCCGATGCGGGACTCGCGGAAATCACGCTCCCTGCGCTGCAGCCCGGTTCGTCCATTATGCCCGGCAAGCTGAATCCCGTCATCCCCGAAGCCGTCGCCATGGTCTGTGCTCGCGTCATGGGCAACGACGTCACGGTGACGGTGGCGGGACAGAGCGGGAATTTCGAACTCAATGTGATGATTCCCGTCCTTGCAGCAACGCTGCTCGAATCCACCACCCTGCTGGCAAATGCGACTGACATTTTCGCCATGAAATGTATCGTCGGCATCGAGCCCAATCGCGATCGCCTGCGCAGCATGTCCCGAGCAAATCATATGACCGTCACGGCGCTCGTGCCGCAAATCGGACACGAAGCCGCGGTTGCCATCGCGCAGAAAGCCTCCAGCAGCGGCCGCAGCATCCGCGATGTCGCCGGTGAGCGCACAGAGCTCTCCGCTGAGCAGTTGGACGAACTTCTGGGGACCCGGGACGAAGACAATTGACATTTCCATCCCGGTGATATAGGTTTCTGTACACCAGTGATTAAAATGTCTGGAGGAGGATATGAGGAAGGTATTCGGTCTCACCACGCTGCTGGTCCTGCTGCTTACGGGAATGAGCACGGCACAAACGCGCGTTCTCATCGATCGCGACACCGCTCGGGTATCCCCCGTACGCGATTCCACGCGGGTGCCGCCCTGGATCTTCCCCTCCGCGACGCTTGACAACAGCTCCCTTCGCATCTGGAACGAAGACACGTTGCTCAATGACCTGCAGGTGCTATCCGTTTTTGTCGGCGGAGAAGAATTCATCGCTTCGCATAACGACATCGAACATTATAGCGGAGGAACGATATTCAGTCGTACCGAGGGGAATGCCATCATCGGAGAGCATATTGTCAAGCCCGTATTCGACATTCCTCTGACTGCATTTTACCGGATAAGTGGCCAGGGGGAGAAAAAATATCTGAGCATTTACTCGCGACCGGATTCACTGTACATGGCCGGTGCGGTGAAAAGCGGAGACTGGTTTTTCCAGCGCCTCTATCTCGGGACGCGCAATGCCTACGACCCCGGTCCCTGGTACTATCAGAAACGCAGCGGCGGCGTCTGGTGCAATCCACCGGGCCATGCGCCCCCCTGGAAGTTCTTCCAGGAAAAGAGTGCGGACCTGTGAGCTGACAACTACGAGTTCATTCCGGCCGCGATGAATAAAAAACACCGGGAAGTGACAGTCGCATGCTGCCATTTCCCGGTGTTTTCGATTATCGATGAAGGGGAATATGCACTTTCTGCATATTCCCCTGCGCGTATGTGACGGCGGCTAGCGCATGATGACCAGGGGACGAATCACCTGCTGATCTCCGGAGGAGAGTTTCAGGTAATAGGTGCCCGCGGGGAGATGCGCGGTGCCGTAGGTGAGCGACTGCATGCCGCGGAGGCGGAAACCTTCGTCCACCGTTTCCACGAACTGTCCGAGCGCGTCATAGAGTTCGAGGCGGACGCTGAGGTCGCGTCCCAGCGTGTAGTTGATGGTTGCCGTGCCCTGGGCGGGACTCGGGAAGGACTGCAGCAGGGAGAAGTCTCCCGGTGCGGGCGCCGTGCCCTCGCCGCGTATGGAAAGCACCGGCGTGGTGATGCGCACGGTGTCGGTTCCTATCGCTTCACCGTTTTCGTCGTACGTGATCCAGCGTATCACCGGGGGATCGGTGAACATGGTGTCACGCGCGACAACGAGGTTGAAGTAATCCGACGTCCCGTTCGGCGGCACGGGAGTTTCGAGGCTGAACAGCGCTTCATGGCGTCCCTGCTCATATCCGTCGAGCCGCGCATCGCCACTCTCCAGCATCGTGCCTTCCCAGTGGTCGCCGGATCCGGCAATGATGATGGTCGAGTCGCTTTCGGCATGGACGGAAATCCACTTCACCGATTTGCTGCCGCTGGTGTTTTCGAGGCGCAGACGGTTTGCGAACACCTTCTTGTCGATGCCCGTCGTGGAAATCACGCCGCCGCCGATGGTTGGCGGTGAAGCGTCCCACGGACCGTAGCTGTACACGCAGCTGTCGCCGTCGGCATGGTGAATGACGAGGTTGATCGTGCCCGTCCATCCGCAGGTATAATCCACACCCAGATTGAACTTCACCTGCGTGTTTGCGGAGATGAAACCGGTGACCGGTATGCGCGTGTAGGGGATGCCCCAGGCGGTGGGAACGAAGTCCACCCGCAGCGCACCGCCCTGCAGGAAGCAGGGAACCGGGACGGGATTGATGTCGATATGCGTGATCGGGGAAGAGGGGACCTTCGTATTGCTCACGACAAAGGTGCGGCCCGAGAGATCGAGTCCCGTAAACAGGAAGGGCTTCACCTTCACCTTATCGCATTCGATGGGTTCGCCATGCTGCTCTTCCTTGCACTCATACGAGAAGCGCACCGAGCAACTGTCCTTATCCCCGTGATGAATGACCAGCGTCACGGTAATGTTACCGCCCGGAGTGGATGGCGTACCCTGGAAAGACATACCGAGGCTGCCTGCGCAGGGCGGCGCGTATGTAAGTATTCCCGAGGTGGTTCCGGCCGTAGGCGGACTCACCGGGGCACATGGCGCGGTGGTCAGCGCATCCAGTGTCCCTCCAGTCACATAGTAGCTGATGGAGGTGATGGGCGTGCCGACGGCGTTGACGATGGTGACATCGTACTCGCAACAGTCCTCATCCAGCATGCCGTTGATCAGCGAGTCGCAGGGCGGCTGCTCCTGTTCGCATGGCGGCAGGTCGAAACAGATACTGTCGCAGAGAATGCGCTCCTGGTTGAGCGAGAAGTACCCGTAGCGGATGCAGATGAAGCTGTCCGGCGGAGCAGTGTCGGTGAAGGAGAGCGTGCCCGATGTCGTGCCCGGCGCCACGCTGAGTACATTCGGCGTCAGTGAACCCGCATCGGTGTCGAACCACATGGAGGTCGCCGTACTGCCGGAGTTGCTCAGGACGAGATTGATATTGTAGGTGCAATCGCCGGTGGCGCCAACGCCGGTGGATGTCGCGCCGGCCTGCAGCACGCGGATGGAATCGCAGGGATCCTCTTCCACGTCGCACGGCGGCAGATCGAAGCATACGCTGTCACAGAGGATGCGCTGCTGCTGTTGCGAGAAGATGCCGTAGCGAATGCAGGCGATGCTGTCAGCCGCAGGAGTGTCGGTGAACACGATGGTGAAGGTTCCGGCGCCGCTCGGTGCAGTGAGCGCTGACGGAGCGATGCTGCCCTGGTCGGAATCCAGCCAGACCGCCGCGGGAGTGGAAGCGGGATTGTTCGTGGAAAGAATGATGGTGTACGTGCAATTGCCGGTGGGATCCACGCCGCTGGAGACGACGGATTCCGCCTTGATGCTCACGCAGGTATCCTTTCCTCCTGTCTGCTCGCTGATATGCACGCAGGCGGGACCAGATTCCAGCGATCCGGTCTGCTGATCGGAAATCACCGAGCTGTTGATCAGGTGCCGCACGGCGCCGTTTGCCGCGAAGGTGTTGCAGGCGCTGTCGGATTCCAGTGCCGAGGCGGGGACGTTGACGCTGAGCACGGCCGTAGCGGAATTGCCCGCGCCGATTGGTGTGGAACCGAAGTAGTAGCCAAGGTTCAACGCTCCGGGTGAGAGTCCCGGCAGCCAGCTTCCCGCCGTCCCGCAGCCGCCGGTGAACATCGCTCCCGGAGCCCCGGCGGGTGTAAAGATATCGACGTCCGCCATGCTTGCGGGATTATTGTACTCTGCCGCGGCGGGGGCGGTGGAAAGGGTTGAGGCGAAGGACAGGTCGAAGATGCTGCCGCGCGGTGCGCAGGGACCGAGTATGGTCACGTCGTTCGGTGCATCATCCAGCGGGAGCAGATCGGCGAAAGTCACATGCCGCAATCCCACGCTGCCCGGCGCCACCGTAAGCTGCAGCTGATAATTCACCGTTGATCCGGCAGTGGTCGTCATCATGGGCGACCACGAAGTCGTATCCGGCGCCACGCTCTTCTCGAGGAAAAAGCCCGTGGTACCCACAACGTTGACATGTGCCGTGTTCGAGGTTGTCGTCGTCGTCAGATTGCCGCCGGCGATGGAGAAGTTGTTCGGGATATTGCCCAGCGCCGAGGTGTCGGTAACCATGACGTCGAACTCGATATAATAGTAAGGCACACTGGAGTTCCCGTACATGCCGCAGTAGTTATAGAAGAGATCCTGGCAGTCGGCCGGAATCACGGGCAGTGTGAAGTCGAGCGTATTGCCCGTCTGCGTGAGGCTGACGCCGCTCCAGTTGGATGTCGTCTGGCAGGGCGCGCTCCAGCTCGAGGCCGTGTACGTTGCCAGGTTGCCGGCATACGCGAGGTTGGGATCGAGCACATCGGTGATGGTTGCACCGGTGATGGGGAGTCCGCCGATATTCTGCACACGCAGACGATAGCGGAAGACATCGCCCGGGGAATAGGACGGCTGCAGGTTGCAGACTTCCTTCCATATACATGGCTTCGCCTCAGGCGCATTGACGTCGAATGAAGCGCAGGCCTCGCGAGGTGGTGTGCCCGGAATTGTGATATAGGCGCAGTTGGTGATGGTCGAACCCGGTGTTGCCGTGGCGGGAATGGTGAACTCGATGTCCACATACCGGCACTGCGTCGGCAGCAGGGGTGAAGACAGGTTCACGGTCAGGATGTTGCCGGTGAGGACAGGGGAGAGTCCGCTCGACGACGCCCCGAGCGCCAGTCCCGTCAGCGACGTCGGAATCGTATCAGTAATAGTAAGCGAATCGATGGGCAGGCTGCCGTTGTTGCACAGCCAGATCCGGTATTTGCCGTCGCAGCCAGGCTGTCCGTTCGTGTACACATACTTGCTGAAGGTCGCGCTGGTCACCTGCTTGATTTCCACGCAGGTCTCGTTGCTCAGATGCGCCGCTTGTCCGCATGGATTGTTCAGCGAACCGAGTACGCCTTCGAGTGAAGCCCGGTTCGTAATCTGCGAGCCCGTCGGGAAAATGGCGGTTGGATACAGCACGTCAAACGTACAGCACTGCGTGTTGTACATCGGCAGCGCCGAGAGAGAACCGATATTCCAGCTGATGACATTTCCCGTCTGCGTCATGCCTGTGCAGGTCGACGAACCCGGCACGAGCATGGCGCCCGCAGGGAGCGTGTCATAGACCATCGCGTTTTCCATGTTCAGCTGTCCCGTGGTACCGACATCCTTCCATACGCAGATGCGATAGGTGACGACGGAATCGGCGGTGACCTTGTTGCAGGGACCGGACTGCGATCCCGCATCGAGTATCCACTTCCCGACATTCCACGGATCCTCGGCGATCGCCATGGTGCTGAGATACGGCGTACAGAAATCCGTTGCCATGCCGAGAATCTCTCCCGTCAGACACACGCGATTGCGTGCCGAGCTGCCGTTGCAGGTGATGCCGTTCGGGAAGTTCACAGTGATGACAAAAGAACCCGAGCAGCCAGAAGGCACCGAGGCCCAGGTCAATGACACGGTTCCGTTGGTCGTTCCGGTAGGGGGCGCGCTCACGGTGGGCGAGCCGCAGGCCGATGTCACGCTGATGGATTGAAAAGCCAGCATGGGTGGCAGCATATCGGTGATGGTCACCGATGTCGCTCCTGCAGGAATGGAAAAGTATATCGTGTACGAAAAATTCTGTCCCGTCGCGATCGCGGTGTCGCTCACGACTTTCTTCAGCGTGAAGCCGTTGGACTCCGCTTCGCTGACATACGATTGCGCATGCAGTTTGCCGCCGGTCAGCAATCCGCTGACAAGCAGTACGATACACGACAGAATGAACGCGGGAATTCTGTAGCGATTGGTCATACCAGTCTCCTCCGGTCTATATGAAATCAGGCAGCACGCAGCATCTCCATCAGGCGGGAGACTGCGCACGATGATCGCTCCGTTTCCCTGCTTGCAGCATCACGCAAAGTGACGCGGCGGCGACGGCGGGAAGGGATATTAAAGCGAAAGGGCTTAACTGATGGTAAAGTACACGTATTTCGGACATATGCAATCTGAATTACGTGCTATCCGCAACTGTTACATTTCCCGTCGTGAGGTGTTGGTATTGTTGTAGATATTCCGGTCCTGATTATGTATGTTCTGATTCACTTAAAAGCCGGGAGTGTGGCATGAGGAATCTGATTCGATACGCAGCATTGACATCCGTTTTGCTGCTGCTGATTGTACTGCGTATGCAGGGACAGTCGGGCAGCTTCGACGTTCAGGCCTATCAGCAGTATCTGGCGCAGCACGCGAACATCGGTGCGAGCCAGCTGCAGGCGGAACATCCTGCCCCGCTATTCTTTGACGGCGTCACGATCGATGCCGGGAAGGCTGAGTGGTTGGATTCGATCAGCGTCAAGTATCAGCTGACCGCTGAGGAAAAAATGCTGATAGAGAAAAACGGCTTTATGGTCAGCGAGCGACTGCGCTCGGAGACATTTCAGAGGGCCTTCGGCGATGTCTGGATGAAAGACATGCCGGTGTTCATCAGCACTGACGCCATCCTGCATGCGCTGCACATGTCGTATGAAGAAATCCTCAAGTATCTCGAGACCGAACAGCTCACAGATAAGCTGGCGGATGTTCTCCGGACATTGTGGAGCTATCAATCCACCCTCGAGAGCCAGTATGGAAGCAATCCTGCCCTCGCCGTCAATCTGCAGGATCTCGACGTGTATCTTACCGTAGCGAAAAGCCTGCTCTTCGGAGCGCCTTCTGCGCCTTACTACCAGGCTTCGCAGAGTAAAGTCGAAGAGCTTCTGCCGAAAATCGATCAGGCCGCCCCTGCCAGTGTCGAACTGTTCAGCTCCACTCCCCGCACGGTGGATTTCAGCCAGTTCACTGTTCGTGGTCACTACTTAGATACCTACCAGCTGGGTTGGTATTTCAAAGCCATGATGTGGCTGGGACGCATTGAGTTCATGCTCACTACACCGATAGATCATGTGACGCAGCAGACGCCGCAGGATATTCAGCGGCAGATCATCGATGCAGCACTTCTGCTCGATGCGCTCGAAAAATCAGGTGCACAGAACAAACTCAAGGAAATCGACGAGGTACTGCAATCCGTCGTCGGTGAGAGTGACAACATCACCGTTCCACAGCTGCGTGACGCGCTCGATATCGCGGGCATCACGGATGTGGCCGCGTTGCTGGATACCGCGAATGTCAGCAGTTTACAGAATGCACTGTCCCTGCAGCCCGGATTTACACAGCGCATCAACTCCCGCATCCTGATGTCCGACCCGATGGATCCCGAGCAGGTACAGCCCGCAACGGCATTTCTGCCGCTGGGACAGCGTTTTGTGATAGACTCGTATGTACTCTCGAACGTGGTGTATGACCGCATTGAGTCCAATCACGGGAAAGTGAAGCGCATGAAGCCGTCCGTGATGGATGTGCTCTTCGCGACGGGCAACAATGCCGCTGCGCAGTTGCTCGAGGAAGAAATGGCGCGGTACCCGTACGCGCAGAATCTGAACGGACTGCGATATCTGGTGGATTCCTACGGCGGGGATTTCTGGAATATGTCCATTTACAACGGCTGGCTTGACGCCATACGCACCCTGGCTTCGCCGGCATCCGTCGACGAGTATCCCGAATTCATGCGCACCGGCGCGTGGTGGCAGGAGAAAATGAACACGCAGCTCGCGGCCTGGGCGCAGCTGCGGCATGACAACATCCTCTACGCCAAGCCGTCATACTCCGGCGGCGCGACCTGCTCCTATCCGCATGCATATGTGGAACCCATCCCGGCATTCTATGAAAGGATGCGCGATTTTGCGTCCGACGCGGCTCAGAAATTCGATGGCATCGGTTTCCCGCTGGCCGTCGAGTACTTCAATTCCTTTTCCGGCATTATGGATACGCTCGGTATCATCGCGACGAAGGAACTCGCAAACGAAGCGCTTTCCGCGCAGGAAGAAGCGTTTGTGAAAGCGGTGCTGTTTCTCCGTTTCGGCTGCGCAACGGATATGGACGGCTGGTACACCGATCTTTTCTTCGCCAAGTGGCTTGCACTCGAACAAAACGGGTGGGTTTCGCAGGAGTTGGTCAATGTCGTGACCGCGGATGTTCACACGGTGCCCACCGACGAACATGGGATACCGGTCGGATGGGTGATGCATGTGGGCACCGGATTGCCGAACATGGGCGTATTCGTTGTTGAAAATGGCGAGGGACAGTCGCGGGCGTATGTCGGTCCCGTCATGAGTTTCTATGAAGAGTGGACGGACAGTTATGAACGGCTCAACGACGATGAGTGGAAGCGGCGTTTCAATGCAGGGGAATTGACCGTGCCTGCATGGACGCACAGCTATCTGCTGGATGGGGAGGGCAAGCGTCGTCCCTCGGGTCCCACCCTGCACACCGGCGTTCCGGTGAAAAAGCAGCCCTGGCTGCACGGGGTGGCGGAAGCACCGGTTATCACGGCAAGTCTCAAGGACCGGCGCTATGATCCCATGCCCTTCCCGCTCACCCTCACCGTGCGCAATGAAGGGACGGCTCTTACCGATTCCGTCTACGCCCGCATCATCCTTCCTCCGGCGTTGAAGCTCGATGGTGCTCCCGAAATGAAGCTCCTGCAGCCCGCACAGCTCTTTCCCGACGAGGGAGGCAGCGTGCAGTGGATGCTGCGGCATGATCAGTCCGGCGAGGCACATGATTACACCGTACGCCTGCTGATGGTCAGCGCGAACGCCGACACCGCCAGCTGCGAGGTGCTGGTGCATATTCCCGCCCTGCGGCTGCCCGTGCTGAGTGCGACCTGCGCCGTGCCCGACACACTGCGCTACGATGAAGCACAGCACAATTACACCCCGAATCCCTTCACCGTGAGCCTGCAATGCGTGAACAGAGGGAATGGAACGGCGAAAAACGTGGTCGGGACAATTACGCTGCCGCCGCATGTCGTGCTCGATCCCGCGACGCAACCCACATCCATCACCTTTACCCCCGAGCAGATGGATGCATGGGAAATCGGCGATCCGGTGCCGGAAGTGTCGTGGACGGTGCGCTGGAATGATCTGCTGCGGCAATACGCCAATCCCCATTTCCAGTTCAGCATTTCAGGCGAGGATGAGGAAGGCAACCAACTTGAACAGGCCGTGGCAGAGGCTGTGGCCCACGTCCCGGGTGTGCAGCCGGAGTTTACCGTTTCATTCGAGGGACCGGATTCCCTGATGAGTACAGGCTATGCACTGACCCCCAATCCGTTTACCGTCAGGGCAAGCGTGCTCAGTACGTCAGATCAGACTGGAGCAATCAGACGAATCAAGCTGAACATTTCGTCGGCGGAGGGAATTACACTTGATTCCAGCTCGGTAATGCCTCTGGAATGTGACACAAATATCGCTGTCCAGAAGGATGAAAATGTCGAGTTGGAGTGGAAAATGCGCGCGGATCTGCGTCCCACACCCAGACATGTCCGCCTCCTCCTGACGTTGTACGATGACCTCAATACGCCCCATACCCGGGAGATCTGGCTGCCTGTGGCGGCAGTACATGGATTGTTTCTTACCTCCCACAGTGTGAGTTCGAAGATCGTGCACTGCGACAGCATCACCGGGAATCCTGATCCGCAATCGCTGCGCTACACCATGCTGCTGCATAATCAGGGGGGGATACCCTTGCATAACGTCCGTGCGACCGTTAAGGTCGTGGACAACAGTGGACTCGATCTCATAGAGATCGATCCCTCTTCGCAGGATACATCCACCTCGCGCTTGCAGGAAGCACTGGAGCCCAGTGATGCGGCGTCGTTTTCCTGGGATTTCCGAGTGAAAAACGTCAACACGACTGCGACTTCGCAGCACGTAGAGATCTATACTGTGTATCAGTCCGACGAAACGCCCTGGCAGGGATCGGACAGTTCATGGACGTCCATCGAATTTGCACCTTGCTCCATAACCGGCATCGACGATGGAGTTCGTCCCACCGCCGTATTGCTGCATCCCTGTCATCCCAATCCCTTCTCCACCCGGAGTACGGTGACGTTCGATATGGATGTCACGCGGCATGCGCGGCTTAGCGTGTTCAACATGCTGGGACGCGAAGTGGCCGTGCTGGTGGACGGCAGACTTTCTGCGGGAAGGCATCAGCTGGAATTCCACGCTGGCAGTTTGCCGGCGGGAATGTACCTGCTGCGCCTGGTCGCTGGCGAAAGCATGCAGGTGCAGAGAATGCAGCTGAGGCGCTGACGGCGTCCGTGACCTCGCCGCTGACTTCGTCTGTCAGAAACGGACGGCGAAACCGACGGAAGGATAGGGCTGGGCATGTACGGGACTACCCTGCATAAGAGATTTCTCTGGTTTCAGCAATGCGCCCTGTGTGTCCGCATCCCCGCCGCCGCGATATTGCATGTAATAGCGCGCGGCGCGAATGTCATCGTTGCGGCTCGTTGCCACTGCAGCGGCATCGATGATGGAATAGAAGTAATCGACGGCAAAAGCGATTGCGCCGATAGGCGAGATGGTTTCGCTGTCGGCAAGCACGAAGGTGAAACCGATGGTGCCAATAATGAACATGAACGCGCCTTTGGTAGGCTGCTCGTTGTAGAACTGGCCCAGTCCGGGAAAAACGAAGGACATCAGGGAAGCGAGTCCGGCCGACCGCTCTTCCTGCATGGCGAGATACTCAGGCGGAGCACTGGTAGGCAGCAGTCCGCGGAACCTTTCGTTGTCGCTGGCCTGCGGAGACCGGGATATTGGCCTGCCGACGAATTCCTGCGTGACATCCCTGCCCCGTGCGATATGAAAGACGGATGCGACATCTTTTTTCATAAGGTCGTATTCCACCGTTCCCTCCACGGTCACGATATCGACAGTCATCGCGTCACCACTCCACCAGATGATATCGCCCTCGAGCTGATCACCGTTCTTGAGTGTAATCCTGTACTGTGCATCCGCGCTCGCGGCAACGGTCAGCATGAGTAATACAAGCAGCATGCTGCGTCGTATGATGAGAGTCATGATGCCTCCTTCCGATGAAATGTTATGCAGAATATCCGAGTTACACCCCCGAATAGGTGATATATTACGAGCCTGCGGTCAAGCATGCAAGAGCGCGGAAAAAAATATGCAGAAAGTGCATAATCGGCGGCGATGCTGGCAGGCGTTCCGGCGTACGGAAACAGCGCGCTGTTACCAAATGCATATTCCTGTGTCATTTAAGAGTGACAATCACCAGCAATGGAGACTGATATGAAGCTACGGCGAATGATGTTGTTTGCGCTGCTGTGCGGCGTCGTATTGTGTCCGTGGGTGATGGAGGCGCAGGTATATCCGGTGGGACTCGAGGAAAGGTATATAGATCATATCACAGCGGAGCAGGGGGATATGGAAGGATCCTGGTTCCCCGGGACGGCGAACATGCTTTTCGCATCCGTGCAGCGTTACGGAATATTCAGGGGATACAGCTGGGATGAAGCGGGCGAAAAATGGGAGTTCATCGGTCCCGCCGCCGATCCGGCCCTCAAGGTAACCGCACTCGGCGTACAGCACTGGGGTGTGGGTCCGATGGATGGCATTCTCCTGCTCGCTGGCATTGAGCGCCATGGACAGCAGGCGCCGTTCGATCCGGTGCTGCTGCGCAAGGGCTTCACGTATTTCGGCGGGACGGAGGTGGACTGGGAGCGGGCCGACAGCGGACTGACGGCGATGGCGACCGCGCCGAGCATAGGCGCTATCGAAGCCATGTACTATTCAGGACATATGCCGCCGCAGCCTGTGCTTGCATGGACCGATTCCTCGGCCGTGCACGGTGGCGCGCGAGGAATTTTCTGGCAATCCGCGCAGTCTCCGGCATCTTTCGCGGTAGACATGGACGTGACGCCGCACTGGTTCGGGAGTCCCATTCCCACCCGCGGGGCGGTCTGGGCAGCAGGTACGGTGTATACAGGGATTATGCAGCAACCCCGCCAGGCCGCAGCCTTTCGATCCACCGATCAGGGGATGTCATGGACGGCCTTCCCGTTCGAAGTTGAAAACGCATTCCAGGAGAACGCCGCCGCTGTCGCCGTCTCTCCTTCGCACCCCGACACGGCCTGGGTCGCTGTGGGCAAAGACCTGTACAGAACCGTGAACGGGGGAGTGTACTGGACGGAGGTATTTCAGCCCGATACGGGCCGCATAGTCGCACTGGCCTGCGATCCGCTGAATCCCTCCACGATATTCGTTGCGGCCGACCTGAAATTCCAGCTGTATCGCAGTACCGATCTCGGAGACAACTGGACTCGCGTTCTCCCGTTTCCCGGGTATGACCCCCGGGCTGTCACCTGCATGACCGTTGCCATCATGGATTCGCTCCCCATGAGCCGCCTGCCACGCTTCGGCCTCTTCCTGGGCACGGCGGGCAGCGGTGTGTGGGTGCATGATATGATGTTCGGCGTGACTTCCGTCGATGCTGAACCGCCGCGTCCGGCATCGGTACAGGTCAATGCCTACCCAAATCCCGCGCGCGATGTGCTTTCCGTCTCCCTGACGCTACCGTCGGCTACAGCCGTCGACATTGAACTCCTCGACCTCCTCGGACGTGTACGTCAGCGCAGGTCCCTCGGTATGCAATCCCCGGGCACACATTCAATGACGCTGAATCTCGCGTCCGAGCCGCCCGGATGGTACATCCTGCGCATTCCCGCACTGGGATCACAGGGCCACACGCTCATCCAATTGCAGCGCTGACACCGCCGCCGATTACCGGCCGAGGTGGAGGAGGCGGAGCGTGTGCTGGCGGTTATGCCAGTGGAGCTGCAGGAGGTATGTACCCACGGGAAGCAGCGCTCCGTCGATGGGGAGGAGATATTCTCCCGCGGCGATGCACTCGATGTTCTGCCGCAGCAATGTGCGTCCCGTTATATCCACAAGCGTAACTTCCGCCGATCCCGCCTGCGGGAGGTCAAGGCGCACTGTCGTTGACGATGAGAAGGGATTCGGCCAGGCGCTGAGCGCAGGCTGCCGTGGAAGCCCAGCGGGCTGCACCGATGTGCTTGTTCCGTCAAATCCGATCAGGGGGATATCGAGTGATGGAGTGATCGGACCGCGTCCATTCACATGGAAAAAGGCATAGCGGATACCTTTGTCACCCTGGTAGTAGCGAATGGTGACTTCCTTGACATTATTCTCCGCACCGTCGCTCAGGGGATCAACAACGCGGAAATGCGCAGCGTCCGGACCTTCGATCGTCTCGCCCGAAAGAGAGGGACGCGAGGGCTGCTGACCCATGTCGATGATACGCAGGGTGGCATCCGCGCTGTCGTTGACGGCGATTCCTTCAAATCGCAGCTGGCTCGGCTGCGGTACATACATGGCAGGATACCGGGAGATTCCCCCGACGGTTATAGTAAGAGCCTCAGTATCGGGATCGTCACTGTAGAGGAGAACTCTGGAATAGCCAAAGATAAGGCGGGAGGGATTCGTGGTTATCCTTAGTGGCAGGGAGTCACCCGCGGCGATGGTGACAGGCAGCGCGGGCAGAAAGCTCAGTTCACACCTCGTATATTCCCAGGTGTTGAACGGGAGATTTTCGATGTGCGTAATATGGAGATCAGCCTTCCCCCTGTTGTACATCGTGACGATTTCGGTTTCCGGATACCCGATGTAGACGACACCGAAGTTGACATTCGATTTGCTCACCGCAATTTCCGGACGGCGCAGTTCGACGCCGCGGGCGACGAAGTCCACCTGCGTGACCGGATGCGCAGGATCCGTTGAGGTAATGGAAAGCCAGGCGGATTTTGAACCGAGCGATGCGGGATTGAAACGTATGGGAATCGACACCTTCTTCCGCGGTTGTATGCTGAACGTGCCGACAGGGTCGATGCTGAATTCCGCGGCATCCGGACCTCCCAGCTGCACATCGGTTACTTCGAGAGGAATGGTCCCGTCATTATGCAGCTCAAGTATCTTTTCCCCCTCTTCAGTGAGCATGACATCACTGAATGCGAGTGGATTAGCGCTCGGCCGCAGCGTCGCATCACGCGGGAGCCACGGCACGAAAATGTATGCCGACTGCATGTAGGCGCCATCCAGGTACACTTCGAGATCACACCACCGCTCTCCCGGCACCGCGCTGAGCGCTTCCACCCGGACGATATCCACGGCGTCCGGCGCCAGGCGGTCGGGAGACTGCGTCACAACGCGGAATGCATACGTATGGGAACCACCGATGCGAATGCTGTCGAGCCGTACGGTATCCGGCGAAAAATTCGTAAGCAGAAATTCCAGCAGCAAGGTGTCGTTTATAAGCCGCTCGTCGGCTCGTACCGAAGGCGGTGAGAACTGGACGTCCGGCGCGAGATTGGTGCCCGTCCCGGAAAACTCGAAGTCCAGCGTATCAACGCTGGTATCACGGCTGATGATAATATGCAGAATCTGCCGGACGGTACTCATATCGGTGGGTGCGAAGCGGAGATGCAGCTCGGCGTCTTCACCCGGCTCGAGCCTCGCACCAAGCGGCTCTGCCAGCGTAAAGGGTCCGCTTGCCGAATCAAAGTATCCTGAGAGCACACGCAGCGTGCTCTGACTGCTGTTTGTCACCGCACCATGAAGGTCACGGCTCTTGCCCACAGGTGCGGATGTATGCAGAATCGCCCATGGGGAAATGGACAGCGGCGATGATTGCTGGGAGAATGCCGTTTGCGAAATGACGAACAGCAAGATGGCTGCTGTAAGTAAGTTGCGCAGGGAATAATTGCGATACATAAATCCTCCATCTTGAAAGCCCCGAAAGCCGAAAATAGAAACTGTCCCGCCCATGTGCAAGCGAATTACTCCGCGCATCTCCGTTCAGAATAGGATTCCCCGCTCATTTGACAACGCATCATATTATTGCTATTTAGATCAAGTCAATATTACATACAACATATCGAAAGAGGTGTGACATGCGTTTCATGTTGAAAGTCACGATACCGAACGAGGAGTTCAATGCTGCTGTCAAAAACGGTTCTGCCGGCAAGAAGATACAGAGCATTATGGAGACGGTGCAGCCCGAAGCTGCCTACTTTACTGAGGAAGGTGGATATCGTCAGGCGGTGATGATCGTGGATATCGCGGATGCATCAAAAGTTCCATCGAAGATGGAACCGTTTTATCTCGTATTCAATGCAGAGGTGGAAGCCCGGGTAGTCATGCTGCCTGAGGACCTGCAGAAGTCGGGACTGGAAGAAATTGGAAAGAAATGGGGCTGATACGCAGCTCCTTCACAGATCAATCATTCCATCTGAAAGGAAAAATTATGGGACGCAAATATCTGGATTGCCGTAACACACCGAGTGTGTCGAACTGTTCGGTGGCAATCGCAGCGGACAGTGAAGATGAGCTTCTCGAAGCCGCGGTGCAGCATGCCATTACAGTGCATGAACATGAAGACAGCCCCGAATTGCGGGCACAGCTTCGTCAGGGTATGAAAGACGGGACACCGCCGCTCGAGCGTAGTTGACTCGTGGTCGCGCAGTGCTGCTCTCGTGCATATGAGAGCAGCGCCGCGCCAGGGAGGAGGCTGTGGGTACAAGGGAGATACTTCAGCACCGTTGTCAGGCACGCTGTTGCCAGACTACCTCATGACGGTCAGGGTTTTGCGAAGGGTGTGGCCATCTGCATTCAATTCATAGATATAGTTGCCCGAGGGCAGATCTGCGGCGGAAATGCGTTCGTAGTGCATGCCGGCATTGCGGATTCCATCGACGAGCGTGCCGACGAATTCGCCCAGGTTGTTATAGAGGCGGAGGGTGACATGGCCGGTCGCTGGAAGCTGATATGAAATTGTTGTCACGGGATTGAAGGGGTTCGGATAGTTCTGTGCGAGTGCGATGCCAGTAGGAGCGTCGATGCGCACATCGACGGTGGGTGAATACGTTTCACTTCCGTCATTGTCGACCTGGCGCAGGCGATAGCGCACGAGTCCCACATCGCGATGGGTGCTGGTGACGGCATCGGCAAAGCGGTATTCCTTCCAGGCGTTGCTGTTTCCCCTTCCCGGAACAAAACCGATCACTTCCCAATCCGCTCCCGCATTGAAGCTGCGCTGCACCTCGAAGCCATGGTTGTTGCTCTCGGTGGCCACTTCCCAGCGAAGCTGTACCTGCTTGCCCTCGAGCGCTGCTGTGAGTGTGGTCAGTTCCACGGGGAAGGCACTGCGTGAGTGATAGGCAGCGATGCCGTTGTTGGACATGAGAACGAACAGTGTGATGTGCAGACCGGGAGCGGAGGGATTCTCCTGCTCCGAGAAATATTCCAGCTTGTAGTCGACGTCGGCGATCCAGTTATCCGCCGCGGCATTGTTCTCGAGTTTGTTTGTCCCGAGTTTGGGCGTCGGCGTCCAGAGAATACTTTCAGAGCCGGGCGTGGTAACATCGATGATGCGTGCAGTGGTATTGTCGTTCGGGACGTTTGCCAGTCCACCTGTCGGCTCGCCATCCGCAACCACGAGAAATTTTCTTCCATACTCGGGCAATTCGAAATAGCGGATGGGTCCGGCCGGACCGGTGAGCAAGGTGCTCAGATAACGATCATCTACTGCCAGCTGATGATACGTCTGCGGCCAGGGATTGGTCGGGTGCTGCACGCAGAGTGCAGCGGTGGTCAATGTCGGATTTCCATCCATCCATACCTCGTGCTGCAGTGATACCGCCGTTGCTGCGACGCCATGGGCTGCGAGTCCTGACGCCATGTTGAGCAGCCGCACCGCAAGCCTGTACTCCAGCTTGTAATTCCCTACATCGGCGTCGGGACGCGAAAGCTCCGGCCGGGAATCCGCCAGTATCACGTCGACTTCCGCATTCCAGTTCGGTTGTGTCGGGTAGGATCCGCCGCAGACGTAGATCCGGGTGCTGTCGACCAGGTATGGTGGACCGCTGGGTGGCGTGTACATCGAGCGCTTGCCGATGACATCAATAGCGTCTCCCCAGCGGGCATAGGTCATTTCACTGCTGGTCTTATCCCCTATCGCCGTGGCGCTGTTGTTCAGCGTGGCGTACACGAGACGCGGATTCGCCTTGGGCGTATCCCAACGCCAGATGCGGAAGGGCCCCTGATTCATATATGCGGGATCGCACTGCGCATTGGGCAGCAGAATGCAGATATCCCACAGCGGGACGACAAGGTTGCAGGCAAAGATGCGTCCTTCGTCATCGAGATCAATTTTATACAGGGACCAGCGATTGAATTCGAAACTGCGATTCCGGGAAAATCCGTTGTCCGATGCGATGGTATCGAGCGGCACGGGCAGTTCACCTCCCTGTCCGCTGACCAACGGAAACGCCGAGCGTCCGACATCCATCGCGGGAGTTCCATCAGACGCTTTCCAGGCATAGATGCGCGGGTATTGCGGCGCAGTGGCACCGGAAGAGCTGCTGTCGGGATGTACCACGTAAAGAACGTCACGCCATTTGTCATAGGCGATACCGGTGTAGGACAGCGGGGGAATCATCCATCTGTTGGGATGGCCGATCTGGGCGGGAGAAGGGGGTTTGTTTATCCATGCCGGCAGCCAGTCGTTCTGTGCCACCGCATTCTGCGCGAAAAAAGATGTCAGGAAAAACAGGACAAGTGTATGCGTCAGTCGCGTTGCTTTCATGAGACACTCCATTGGTTATCAGGCGAGGAGGGCATCGTTGTCTGAAGGACACATCAATATAAGGCTTTGTTACCCTTGCCTTTGAATCCAATTTTTCGCAGAATAAGAGACAAATATACGCCGTCGCCCTGCACAGCTACATTCTCGTTGGAGGTTCTATGAATACGGGGAAGTTTCTGCTTCTGTGTCTCATGGTCTGTGGTCTCGCTCTGATTTCTCCACCCGGCACGCAGGCGCAGCAGCGAACACTGGGGCCGGTGCTGAAAATCCATACGGATCCATTCCTCTTCGACACGGTGCGCTGCCGCGCACGGCGTTGTATTCCCATCACATTTGAAAACATCGGTGACACGACGCTCACGGTACACAATCACGAGCGTCTGCGTCGTCCGTTTTACACGCGCATCGATACGCCTGTCGTCCTCGAACCCGGCGAGATGGTGACCTTCGATCTTTGCTACAATCCCATCGAATATTCGAGGGACAGTCAGTACGTGAAGCTGCGGGCGGATACGCGTCTGCCTCTTTCGATCGCCATGGTGCATGATGTGAGCAGCAGCATGTATCTCGAGCTGCCGGACGGCAAACGCCGCTACGAAGCGGCGCATGACGCGGGCTTCGAGTTCATCGGCAACCTGCTCGATACGCTCGATATCGAGGATGAAGCGGCGATTTACACCTACGATTATTACCAGGATTTCGAGCTGAAGCAGTGGTGGACCACAGACACCGCTTCCCTGCGCGCGGCCATTCCGGGTCGTCCCCTCGGCACCGCGACCTGCACATACGACGCGCTGTCACGTGTCATCGACTCGATAGCGCAGCGTGAGAAAATGCGTGTCATCATCATTCTGACCGATGGGGAGGACAGCGGTGCGATCTGTGGGGCGGCGTCGGTCAGTTCCGTGATACAGAAAGCGCGCGACAACAATGTGCGCATCTATGCCATCACCATCGGGAATATCAACCGGCAGCCGCTCATCGACATCGTGAATGCGACGGATGGAAAGGAATTCAACGCGACGCAGTCGACCGATCTGGTGGCCATATATCGACAGATTGCGGTGGATATCAGTAAGAACGTGGAGCTGGATATTTTCATGAAGGCGGAAGCCGTTGGTCCGCGCATCGAATTCACGCCCTCCGCCTGGGCGTTCGACAGTGTGCAGGTCGGGGAGACGGACTGCCAGCCCGTGCAGGTACGCAATGGCGGGAATTCGTGGCTGCACACGGACTCCGTCCGTGCGCTTTTCTCCTCGCCGTATTCGATTGCGGGACTCGACATGGATTCCATTGCGCCGTATCAGACCGTGCCGGCGATGGTGTGCTTCACGCCGCTCCTTCCGCTGCACTATGACACGCCCATCCCGTATTTCCCGTCGCCCTGCGAGGTATTTGCGGACACGCTTCGTGGCAGCGGCAACAGCTTCCTGTTGCCCCGTGTTCCAAGGAAACTGCCATTGCTTTCGATGGGCGATGTGCCTTCGGATTTCGATACAACCTTCTGCCTGACGACAGAATGCACGTCGCTGGAGCTGATGAACAACAGCGATACCACGGTGACAATACACAGCCTCGACAGCATCCCACCCCCGTTCACCGGCAGTCTGGCGACCCCGTTCTCACTACCGCCGGGAGAACAACAGTCGATTACGATCTGCTATCGTCCCCCCGACGCCCCGCGATCGGATACGCTGCGGCTTGCCTTCACCGCGGACGCCCGCGTTCCCCAGCAGCTCGCGCTGCTGTTCGACGGAGGTGAGGAGATGCAGACGGAATTCATGCCCGGACTCGATCGCATGCTTGCGTCCGTTGCCGGGGCGAGTGATTTCATTGACGGACTCCTTTTCGATTCATCCTTCACCGACGCGGTGGCTGTCGCCAGTTTCGACAGCGCCGGAGTGTTCGCGTGGAACGGGAAATTTCTCAGTGACGAAGACACGATTCGCAGCATGCTGCCCGACTCCGCGCACAGCGAGGTCAGCTGTGTGTATTCCGCCGTCGAGAGTATGATACAGGGATTCGATGCGGCCGGGGAAGGTCCGCGAAATCTTCTGCTGTTCACGGCCGGAGAGGATGCGGGCACCGCGGCCTGTGGTCCCACACTCCCTGCGGATGTGCAGACGCTTGCGCTTGACCGCGAGGTGCGCATTCACTGCGTGCAGCTGGGCGATGCCGATTCCACCGCGCTCATGCAGCTCGCGACGGCCACGGGGGGCAGCTACCTGCGTCCTTCAACCCTGCTCGATCTTATTGTCGGACTCCGTGAGGTCGAACTGCTGCTGAGTAAAAACGTACGCTTCGAGCGCAGCATCATCGCACGCGGGGTCACACCGATGCTTTCCGTCGCACGGGATACACTGGATTTCGGGAGCGTGCTCGCCGGCGGGGTTGCTTCCTCACGTAAACGGACGCTGCTTTTCTCCAACATGGGTGATGCCCCGATGCACCTGAGCCTTGATCCAGCGCAGAGTCCTTTCCTGGTCGGCAAATGGGAGGACAATGCGATTCTGCCCGCGAAAAGCGATTCGCTGGAAATCGAATTCAATCCGACTCAGCCGGGCGTTTTCATGGACTCTATACGTCTGTGGCATGACGGTTGCGGACAGGAACCGGTGATTGTATATCTGCTCGGACGCGTGGTGCAGGGTGATGCGACGGCATGGGATTTCCCCGCTGCTGTGCGGAAACCTGCATCATTGCAATTCGACACCCTGCTCTGTGGCGGGGAACAGTGCCTCGATGTGATTTTCCAGGCGGCCGATACGGGAGGAACACGCATTCGCTTCCTCAATGCGCTGCCGCCACCATTTTATGCGCAGACGCCGCTCGATTCGATAGTGCTCGAGGAAGGAACAAATGCGAAGCGCACGATATGCTATCGTCCCGAAGACACCGGCAGTGATCAGGCATGGCTGGCGTATGAAACACGCACGCGTCCCTCGCTTTCGACGGTATTCGTGCTGCCGACCGATCCGTCTGTCGTAGATACCCTTGCGGAGGGACTCACCTTCCAGACAGTCTCCATGGAAGCACGGCGGAGATTCGCCGAGACGATACTTTCCCATCCCGGACAGGGGGATGTGGCTGCGGTCATGTCTTTCGACCAGTTCAACGCCACAACGCTGCTGGAGTTCAGCGCCTACAAAGATGATCTGCTTTCTACGGAGCCTGATGCGAGTGCGCAGGTCCCTGGCAATCTCTTTGTCGCGCTCAACCAGGCGATGGATTATGCCGCGACCGGCGCGGGTATGCAGCCCGTTGTATTCGCAGTGGTCAATGACGCGAACGAGATGGATGCGGGGAGCGCAGCGCTGCTCTCGAGCAGGGCGAAATCCGAACATGTGCAGCTCGCCATCGCAGCGACGGGCAGGGAGGGATACGATGCGCTTGCTCCGACCATGAGTGATATGCGTTTCGACTCCTGTTTCACGCTGGCTGCGCTGCAGTCGTTCATCCGCGAAACCATTGCGCAGACCGTCACCTACGTCAGCGACAGCGTGCTGCTCAGCGGAAACTCCGAAGCCGCGGTGCTGGATGTCGAGCCGCAGATTGTGAACTGCGGTGAGGTGCGCGTCGGTGAAACGAGCTGTTGTCCGATGTACCTCTACAATCATGGCAATGCGGATTTGAAGATTCTTGATATCATCAATCCCGGCGGCCCCCCGCCCACCGTGCCCGAGGACCCCATCGGTGCGGGACAGTCCATCGCCGTCAACGTATGCATCACTCCCACGCAGCTGCGGCAGGGAAGTACGGAAATTCTCGTCGTCTATGACGGTTGTGGACGCGACACGGTTCGCGTCAACTACGTGTATCAGGGTACGGACACACTCATCGTCGGCATTGACGCCGTGGTTCGCGGCATGCCGGGATCGGTGGTGCGCATCCCGGTCATGATCGAAGGCAATCTGCCTGCGTCGTACAACATTCGAAGCGGAGAGATTGCGTTGACGTATGACAAGACCATGCTGCATCCACTTGAAGAAAACATCGCTGGAGAAGGAACGCTGCTCTCAAATCTGGCCGGAAGCTCTGTTTCCTTTATGAACCAGATATACCCCGCGGAGCACAGGTCCAATACCATCTACACATTCCAGACTGCAGCGGAACTGGAATTATCCGGCAACAGCGGCGTGCTGTTCTCCCCGCCCTTCCTCGTGCTGCATGGATCCGCCATGGAGACGGAAGTGAAAGTGGTCTCCGCATTTTTCGCGGATGGAGTACCGCATGCCATGTCTGGAAATTCGGGCACCTTCATTGCCGACAGCCTGGGCTTCCATCAGCAGCGGCTTATCAATGCGGATGAGCGCATCAATGCGAAGATCGTCGGCACATACCCGAATCCCTTCAACGCGTCGGTGACCATCGCCTTCGCATTGCGTGAGGCGGCGGATGTGCGTCTGGCGGTGTATGACGCACTGGGACGCGAGCTGCGAGTGCTCGAGGATGGCGCGCGCGACGCGGGATTGCACCGTGTGCGTTTTGATGCACAGGCGCTTCCCACGGGAATGTATTTCTACCGACTCGAATCCGGCGGCGCGGTGCTGACCGGTTCCATGCTGTATCTGAAGTGAGGTGATCATGAAACACATCATCGCAATGCTGACAATCGTGCTTCTCACTTCCTCCGCTGCGATGGCGCAGTCCGCTGCCGTAGCGCCGACGTATGTCGGAGTCACCGGCGGAGCCGCTATGCAGTGGCAGGGCGGTGCGCCGCGCACCTGCGACCTGCCCGACTGCCTGGAATTTCCGGATGGCTCGGGTACCGGGGTGGCGTTCGGCGCCAGACTCCTGTATCCGATTGTGGATGCGCTGGCACTTCGTGTCGGTGTCGGTTTCTCGAGTGTTGCGAGCGCATACAGCTCGACGCAGCACAATTACCCCATACTCGGGAAGGACAACGAGATCGAGATGGTAGACATGACCGATGAATTCGAGCTGTCCCTCTCCGTACTTCAGCTGGAAGCGGGGGTGGTCTACCATCTGCTGTCGCCCGGACTCTATCTCACCGCGGCCCCCGTGCTTTCTCTGCCATTATCCGCACAGTGGAAGCAGACCGAGAGCATTACGGGTCCGGCGGGGACGAAGTATCTCAACGGTTCCGAAGAGCTCGTGCTGCTTGATGAAGATCTGCCCGATGCTTCCGCATATCTGAGTCTGCGTCTGGGAGCGGGCTCGCTGTTCATGTTGACCGATGCCGTTGCCGTGGCCCCGGAAGTCACTTACCTGCTTCCGGTCAGCGACCTGCAGTCCGATCTCGGCATGTCCGTCAGCGGACTCGATCTCTCCCTCGCCCTGCTGCTGCGGATTTGATAATCCCGTCTCCCGCGGGGTACCTGATCATTTTCCGTTTGTTCACCTTGCCGGGTCGTCGCAATGACGGCCTGGCTTCCTATATAATAGTAGTGCGATTGTCGGCCCTGCATTCAGGTCACTCCGCAGTGACCTGTTTTACGGGAATGATCCGTTATTCCCGGCTGTTTTGTTTGTGTCCACATTGATCCTGCTCATTTACGGAATATGAAACATGGGAAAGCATCCTGTCAGCAGTGATGAACACGCGCTGCCGAAAGAAAAAATCGACAAGGTGATCGATCCGATCATCCGCTTCATGCATATCGAATCCGCCAGTGGAGTGGTACTGGTCGCCGCCACGGTGATTGCCATCGTTCTGGCCAACTCCGGTTTCGCCGACGCGTTTCTTGGTCTCTGGAAAACCTATGGCGGCATCGTCATAGGGGAATTCACGCTGAAGATGTCGCTGCAGCACTGGATCAACGATCTGCTGATGGCGGTGTTTTTCTTTGTGATCGGACTGGAAGTGAAGCGGGAGATCGTCTCCGGCGAACTCAGTGATATGCGTCGTGCCTCCCTGCCGATATTCGCCGCCATTGGTGGAATGGTTGTGCCCGCGGCGGTGTACCTGTTCTTCCAGGCTGGCGAACCGGGAGCAGATGGCTGGGGCATTCCCATGGCCACGGATATTGCGTTCGTGGTGGGTGTCATTGCCCTGCTGGGACCGCGCATTCCCCGCGGACTCCGTGTGCTTCTGCTTTCCCTTGCCATTGCCGACGACATCGGCGCTATCCTTGTCATCGCCATAGGCTATACGGAGAACCTGAATCTCGCTTCCCTGCTCTGGGGCGCGGTGTTCATCGGTGTTTTCCTCGGCATGATGAAGCTCGGCATCAAGAACGTCGCGGTCTATACCGTGGTCGCATTGATCGTGTGGTACTTTGTATATAAATCCGGCATTCATGCCACGATTGCCGGTGTGATTATCGGACTGCTGACGCCGACATCGAAGTGGGTCAGCGACAACCGTCTCGCCGGCATTGTGCAGAGTACACTCGGCTGGATTCGGGGTGAGGAATGGGAGTCGAGCGAGCAGCGCTACCACATGCTGCGACAGGTGGAACGTGCATCACGCAAGGCCATCTCTCCGCTGCAGCGCTTCGAGACGGACCTCCACCCCTGGGTCAGCTATTTCATCATGCCCGTGTTCGCCCTCGCCAACGCCGGCGTGGCCATTCAGCTGAGCAGCTTCGCGGATCCCGTGGCCGTGGCCGTGGCACTCGGACTGCTCATCGGCAAGCCGGTGGGTATTGTGCTGCTGAGTTTTATCGCGGTGAAAATAGGGCTCGCGCGTTTGCCTGAAGGCGTGACCTGGTCCATGGTCGTCGGTGGCGGTTTTCTCGCCGGTATCGGTTTCACCATGGCGCTCTTCATTGCAGGACTCGCACTCGAGGGTATCATGCTCGACGCGGCAAAGATCGGCATCATCGCCGGCTCTTTCGTCAGTGCCATCATCGGCGCCGTCATCCTGCTGATGTCGACGAAAAAGCCCGAGGAAGCAGCAGGCTGATCACTTCCCTCCGCTCATCTTGATATTGGTATGGAAAATATCAATGTTGTGATATTCCACATATCCCTTCATCAGTTGGGCGGAGGGTCCCATGCATCTGATTCGATACTCCTTTTCAGCACTGCTTCTGACAGTGCTTCCCCTGTTATCCGCATACGCGCAGGGACGCGCGGGCATTGCGCTGGAATATGATTCCACAACCTCATTCCATGTTTCCGCGGGTGAGCGCATCATGTTCTCGCTGCATGCGATCAACGAGCTGGGGAATACCGTTGAAAACTGGGATCAGGTCGGCGGGGCCGTACTGCTGACCGCTGAGGGCTCCCATGCAATGACAGACAGCAGCACGCAGTCCTGGAATGCGCGTCCCCGTGCCTACACCTGGCTGGAACTGAAGGCGGGGGATGTGCTGCTCGATGTGGATTCCGTTACATGGAATGGAAATATCCCGCGGCTTCACTACAAGGTGCCCGCCTCTGTTTTTTCCGCGGGATACGCGCCGCTTGCCTTCACGCAGAGTGGAGCGGATGCGGCCATCACATTGTCCATTACCCCGACAATGCCATTTCTCCACCAGGTATCCCCGACGATTTCCGTCTCTCTCGGTGCACTCGAGAATTATCTCGTCGAGATCACGAGTCAGACCTGGGACCGGCCGGACAACGTGTTTCTCAAGCGCCGCTATGAGGCTGTGGTGACACCGCGGGACGCGTACATGAACATTCGCTACGACAATGGAAATGATGTGATGTTCACTGCGCGCTTCGACGACGAGTTCGATGCTGCGCACACCGGAGCTGATCCGGTATTCACCTCCCCGACATTTGTGGAGGGTCCAACGAATGTGTTCATCGTCTCGACCGTCGCGCGGCCGGATTCTGGTGTAGGAAACAGACCCGAACGCCAGTGGCTCGGTGTGTACAGCATCGCGGACACAGCGGTGAAAGGACGCAGCACGCCCTACGCTGTCCTCAATCATCCACCCAACCCTTTCGCTCTCGTTTCACCGCCGGATGGTACGTCGATTGAACTTGGCAGCTCGAAGAATGAGGAAATATTCCAGTGGGAACTGGCGCAGCCGGTCGATCCCTGCACGGATGTCCGTATTTCCCGCTTTGATCCGAGTCTTGTCATGTCGGATAAAGTCGTCTACGAAATCACGTTCGTGGATGCGCAGTCCCTTACCCATGCGCAGCAATTCAGCAGCGAGAACAATGGGCTGTACCATTTCTGGTATGCAACGCACAAGGAACTGCATGATTATGCCGTTGCCGCGAGCGGGAATCCCGATGTTCTGGACTACGATATTATCTGGTCGGTCAAGGCGACCGACGGACTGTATACGACGGCTTCCGATTCGACCAAGGCAGGCAAAGCCGGCAGACTCATCAAACTGAATCTGCGAAATTACTTCAATGACACGAATCCGGTCGAACCCACACCCTCGGCCGAACTGTTCACGCTTCATCAGAACTACCCGAATCCCTTCACCGCGCAGACAACCATCTCGCTCTCGATGAAGCAGGCGGGAAATGTGCAGCTGCACGTCTTCAATCTGCTGGGCGAGGAAGTGGCGCAGCTCTACGAGGGACAGCTGCCTGTCGGAACGCGGAACTTCACATTCAATGCTGAGGGATTGCCGGCGGGCGTGTACACCTGTGTGCTGGAGTCCACTGCAGGACGCAGCACGCGCAGGATGCTGCTGCGGTGATGGTAAATTGATGGCTGATTGCAGGCAGTTTCGTATAGTAAATGATATGGAGAGGAGGAAGAAACATGATTCGTTGCAGTTACATACTGGTGATTTTTTACTTGCTCGGACCGAAAGCCGTATATGGCCAGGGTCCGGCAGGGCCTTCACTGGAGATTGATTCCACCGCCATCAGGCTCAGTGCCGGCGAGGAAGTACATTTCGACCTGTATATCAGGCAGCAAAATGGAGAGATTGTTCACAACTGGGATTATCTCGGCGGTGACACCTTCCTTGAGCTGCGGGGTTCACGTGCAGAGCATGACAGCAGCACGCACAGCTGGAATGATGATGCGGACGCGTATTCATGGACGCGATTTCGGCTCAATGACAGTCTGTTGACGGCGGATTCGATATGGGTGAAGGACGATGTGCCATACCAGCATTTCACCATTCCCCGCGCGGCGTTTGATTCCGGTTATGCGGCACTGACGTTTTCACAGAGCCGGGCGGATAGCGGAATGGTGCTGTCCTGCAGTCCCCGCTGGCCCTTCCTCACGCAGGATTCCCCACCGATTACCATTCGGCCGGGTCCGCATGCGGGATATCTTGTAGACCTTACCCGTCCCTTCCCCGACTCCAACGCCGTGTTCCTTCTCCGCAGATTCGAGATGCTCGTTCGTCCACGAGACCGCTATTTGAATAATCTACCCGACCAGGAAATCACGACGCGTTTTGCCGCTCGATTCCCGGGCGAATTCGACACAGGCTTTCCAGGAATATCTGATATCTGGGATCAGGACATCCCCATCACGGGATGGATGAACGCGTTCCTTTCCCCCCGTATCGCACATCAGCTGGAACAGAATGATGAGTTGCAGTGGATTGAAGCATATGATCCCGCACACCCAGGCCGCAGCGGTCGCATAATTTTCGAAGTGATCAATCATGCGCCGTTTTCTTTTTCACTGCTGACACCGATAGATCGCAGCAACATTACTTTATGGGGGCCCACGCGAACCGAAACATTTACATGGGAGGATCCTGAGCCTCGTGATCCTTACTACCAAATACAGACATCTCGATTCGACAGCTTGAGGTCTTCAGATAGCGTACGCTATAAGATCAAATTTCTCGATGCGGTTTCGTTGGCCAGAGGGAGAGAACTGGAGAGTGATGAAGGTGGAAGACTGCCACAGGCTACAATTACGCACCAATGGTTGTTTGATCTCATTAATTTTATTGCAGGGACTCCGACCGTCAAGGAAGCGGACGTCGTGTGGTATGTGCAAGCATCGGATGGTCTGTTCTTATCAAAATCGCTCCCACCGACCAATGATCCGCGAGATGGATTTAAACTTACAATTGAAAAAGTAGGGGATCTTGTAGCGGAACTCCCTGAGGCGGAGCATTTCTCCCTCGGTCAGAACTACCCGAATCCCTTCGCCGCATCAACCACGATACCTCTCCAGCTCAAACATGCAGGGCATGTGCGTCTGCGTGTTTTCAACCTGCTGGGTGAGGAAGTGGCGAGGCTGCATGATGGCGAACTCACCGGTGGTACCTGGCGCTTCCGTTTTATTCCGAACCATCTGCCTCCCGGGATGTACCGATACGTTGTTGAGACAGAGCAGGGGCGCCATTCCCGCAGCATGCTGCTAAGGTGAAAAACGTATGCGAGGGTAGTCGTGAGAAGTGAAGGGTAACGATTTTCGTATTTGTGTGTCCTATAATTGAACTGCATGCAAAGGATCCGCAGAAAGGGAAGTTCACTTCCGGCATGCACCCACGTTGACACGCAGCCCCATCGGACATTCGGTACAGCAACACAAGAGGTGGAGACCATGGAAGGTATGTATCCAGCATCGAAGCAGCACCGGTTGATATCGATTTCCCTGAATGTGTTCCTCTGAGGGGTAGCAATCCACCCGTTAAGCGCGAAAAATATGCAGAAACTGCATAATTATTCTTCGGCAGGGATACTGCACAGGAGAGCCTATTTGCTCTCCTGTCCTTTTTCGCAGCCTATCCAGGCGCGCAGTTCTTTGAGCCAGGGTTTGAAACCGAAACGCCGCGCTTCGCGGTAGGCGTCGCAGGGCTCCATGCCTTCAACTTCAATGCGGTATTTCGCGATGATAGCGCCGGTACGGTCCGCGCCGTGGGCGCAGTGGACGTAGACTCCGCCGCGCGAAAGCAGATCACGTATTTTCTGCCAGTTTTTTTCCGATGGCGGTGAAGAACCGAGGTAGACAGACACATACTCCATCCCGAGTTCTTTCGTCCACTCGATCTCTGTCGGACCTTTTTTCGGCAGGGCGTCCTTTGCGAGATTGATGACCGTGCTGATGTTGTACCGCCGGCGCATCGAATCCAGTTGCGCGCGCGAAGTGATGCGTGCGCCGCGGTAGTTGTTGTTGACCGTCGTATCGAAATTCGTGGGGAGAAAAGGGAAGGGGGATTTGACCTGGGCCTGCAGATTCGAGAGGGGAAGGGTGCAAAGCACCAGCACGCAGAACGCGCAGAGCAGCGCGCTACGGTGCCATGTACTGCGATCAGGTCGCGAATTCAACCGTATCATATCTCTCCTGCTTTTGAATCAATCGCGTTAACGTGTCCTCCACGTGCCTCGCACATGGAAAATATGCAGAAACTGCATAATCCCGCGAATGTGTGATGTGTAATTCAGAGACGCTCCATGCCGACGAGCAGCTTGATGCTTATGAAGAAAGAGCTTCCTTTCGGAAGCTTCACTTCCCTGAAAAGCAGACGCCCCCGTGTTTCGCGGGGGCGTCTGTTGTTAAAAGTTCACATGGGATCTATCGCGAAATGATCATCCGTCGTACGCGTGATGTCCCACCTGTTTCCATCCTGTAGAAATACATTCCTGCTGGCACGCCGGCGCTGTTGAAATTGACACTGTGCCAGCCAGCGGATCTGTTGCCTTCCACGAGTGTCGCGATGTGCCGCCCAAGTAAATCAGAAACCGTAATGCGGACATGGCCTGTTGTAGGTACCGCGTAGCTGATGGTCGTGGAGGGCGAGAAAGGATTGGGATAATTCTGCCTGAGTACCAGCGCTGAAGGAAGCGGCGAGCTCCGGACGGAAGTCACCTGTCCCGGTTCGGGAACCTGGAAGCAGGTCGTACATTCGTACGTCAGGGTGGAATTCCCACTGGGCTCGTCTCCGTGAACCAGTATGAGGACACATGCCGAGTCACCCTGTTCCCACGAACCGACCTGCACAACCCAGGAAACTTCCACGCCGGGGTCGCCCGGATCGAGCTGGGAGATGTGTCGGACGGCCGATGGTGTGCGAACGGAAACGGTTGGATTCATCGGCGTCGCACTCGCCTGAATGTCCTTCACGCTAACCCCACCAATGTTGTGAATGACCGCCCGGATAGTAATGGTGTCCTGCACATATCCGCCATGAACCGTATCAGGAATGAGCTCAGTCGGATCAGACTCGCAGGTCACGGACAACGCGGACACTTGAGCAGAGGGTATCAGGACGTCAGTTACACAGGCGATGGAATTGCCGTTGTCATCGGAGAACGTGACAGAAATGTCCACTCGTGCGGAGTCATTTCGCACAATCGGCTTCACATTCCAGGTCACAGGTTGTGAAGTTTCGCCCGGCTGAAGTGTATCTGCTATCAGCACAACTCCATTCTGTCCGCTCATAAGGGTCAGCCAGGATTCAAGATTCAGGGAGGCAGTTAATCCTATCCCTGTCACGCTCCCGGTGTTCGTAACCGTGGCCGTTACGAGGAAGGGATCCGATGCGTATGGACCCGTGGTCGGATCGAAGCGGACATTCTGGAGTTCAATATTGCAGGAATATGTCGCGTCCTGCGCCTGTGTCACCGTTGTTCCCCCAAGAAACAGGGCGAGGAATACGAGTCCGGTAAGACATGTCATTGATTTCGTAAAAAGGGACATAACCACCCCCGGTGCTGATGAAACAAATCACAACCACGCAGCAGTGCAGACGAAAATGCAATGTGAGACGGATATCCAACTGCAGCAATCAATAATTCAACACTGCAGCATGGGGATAGTTACACCATTGCTCACGAAGCTCACATCAGCGCTTCGGCATGTTCCATATTGCAGAAAACCCCATCGAATGACGGGGTTTTTCTTGCGGAGAGGGTGGGATTCGAACCCACGGGCGGTATTAGGTATGATTATGAATGACTTAGCGTCGGAATAGAGGTGGATTGTCCCATTTTTGTCCCAAAATCCCATTTTTTTGATGTCATTGTTGCGGTTCTGAGTGAGAATAAATACCGTTTTCATGGGGTCGCCAACAGCGGAACTGCATTAACAAACTTTATCTTCCGAAAAAGAAGCAGCACTTTCGAACCCACCCCTTCGCGCCCAGGCGAGTCGAAAACGCGCAAGGCCATAGAGGCCCCCCCCTTTTATATCCCGGACCGGAATTGCCTGCTCAGAATTTTTTTCTGCCTAATTTTTTGTGGCCTTTATGGGCCGGAAGGGCGTATTTAATTTTTTCTGATTTTTTTCTCTTTTTTACTTGACTTTCTCGCTTATTTAGAGTATATATAAATAAGCAATACAGCGCATCGCTGCTAAAGTCAGAGGGAGATCTGACTTACCTACACTCCTGATCCAGGAGAAAAATCAAAATGAAAAATTCCCACAGCGTGGATGATCTATACCTCGCGAGCTGGCTGTTGAGCAACAACGTTGCTTTGCAAGACCACAAGCGCAGCTACGGATACTCCATTTTTTACTTCGAAGCTGGTCCTGACACGGACCGCCTGATCGAAGAATTCAACACAAACGAGAAGCTGAACAAATTCGCTCGCTCTCTACGGCAACTGAAAAGCATTATGTATGCCAGTGGTCGCACTACACCCGATATCAACACAACGCATCATGAACAAACAAAAGGAAACTACACCGGAGCGTAAGCTTCGCATCTCGGTGTCGGCGACCGAGAGAAATGAAACGCCGGAACACAATCAAATCTTCTACCCCAGGGAAATCCTTATCTCACAGCTTGAACAAACGTTCAAAGCCAGAAACTTCAGTGCCATCCTCTGGCGCCCTGAGAAACGAGCTATCCGGAATTTTGCCCGAGCTTACTGCCTGATGATCGATCTCGATGACGGCAGTATGACTTTCGAACAGGCTGCGGCGAAGCTTCAGGAACTCAACCTGAACCACGTTATCATCACTTCGAGAAGCCACGGCAAACCTCACGACCGGTTCCACATCCTCATCCCATTGAAACGTGCAATCGTTACAGCGAAGCAGTACACGAATGCTGTCGTTGCGTTTGCATCTGCACATTTTCCAAACAGAGACACGAACCTCGAAAACGGAGCTGCGAGTTTTCTGGGCAGTCCGGACAACGCTCGCTTCGTCATGGACTTCGACCGCGAGGATCTCGACATCGATGTGGATGCTATCGAAGAGATAGAAATGATGTCATTCGATTTCGTCGAAATAAGCAAAGCCCTACGCATCAACGAATCGTGGGATGAATCACTCGAAGTTATGCGAATGAAACCAAAGGAGGTTGTGCGGGCCGTAGAGCAGCCAGCTGGAACACAGATCTTCTGTCCATTCCATGACGACAACTCACCGTCCGCCTTCATCGGGTTCTCGGATACTTCACAGAACCATTTTATCCACTGCTCAGCATGCGCCAAGACGTATTGGCACGAAGTTGATGGCAATGTCATGGATCGGCGGCTTGACAAGTTCTGGTCGCATGGCGAGTCGGTCTATGAGGCAGGGTTTACTGGAAGCGAATTCAGCTTTCAAAAAATCGGGAAAGAAAAATTCTTCGTCATGGCCTCGGCAAAAAAAGAAGAAGATAAACAAAAGCTCTACGAGCACCTCGTGCGCAACAAACACCTGCATTCCCTTGGTATTGTTGAATACAGAGGCTCGCTGCAGGTCACGGAACCGACGTATACGGTGTACCCGTCAATCGGGACCACGAAGGTCGATATTCCATGCATCGAAGAGCGGCGCGAGGATAATTCGGTCATCGAGGATTATCTCAAGCGAACGTTTGGCCCCTACAAAACCTTCATCAAGCAGTGGCTCGCAGCGTACTGCTACACCAACCACCAGAAGCTCCCGACGTTGATTCTCACCGGACCTCGGGGAACTGGGAAAAACACTTTCGCGGAGCTGATCGCAGTGATCTATGATCAGCTTTCAGTCACCGTGCAGGATATCGGCGGTGCGTTCAATCCCTTTGCCGAGAAAAAGCTGGGGATACTGGACGAAGCACTTCGGGGCGGCAAGCTCCAGTACGCAGAGCTGAAAAAGCTCTCCGGCCAGGAATGGTTTGAGATCAACAAAAAGTATATGCCACAGTACAAGGTGCGGAACAACCTGAATCTGATCATTCTCTCGAATGAACTGCTGCCGATTACGGTAGCATCGAGTGAGTTGCCGACTGATCCGGGCAACAATCAGTTCTTTGTATACGACATGCCACAGATCCCTGCTGGAAGCATCGATCCTGACTTCAAGTACACGCTTCGCAGGACGATTGGACATTACATTCGCACGGAGCTGAAGACTGTATTCGACCATATTCATTCGAATATGACGGGTTGCCGGTATACGATCCCGACGCCAATAACGGAATGGGAAGAACGCCTGTTCAAGTTCAGCAAAAATGAGGTTGAAATACTTGTGGAGGGGCTCATCGGCCAGATCGAAGAGCGATACCATGAGAATTTCAGCTCAACGACGCAGGACTTTCTGCAAGCTGGGTACCTGCTGAGCGAAATGGTCTCCGAGCACTTGAACGGAAAACCACGTCTTCTCAACACCATCCGGCTCCAGCTCATGGAACAGGGAGTAATAAAAGAAGGTGAATCAGTCCGACGGACTGTCGGCGGTCAAAAACGCAGCTGCTACGAGCTGACTGATGACTTTCGGGCTCGATTGGCCGCTGCTTACACTTATTTACCTTCCCTTGGATCGGAAAAACCCGAGACAGTGGAGAATCCCGACCAGAAAACACTTGAATTCATGGAAAACGGTTGATCTGGACACCCTGGACACCCCCTGGACAGGTAAAATGGACTTGGGGTGTCCACTCATAATGGCCATTATGGGCCATTTTAAGCGATATTCACCTATCTGGACACCCTGGACACCCCTTTTTCATAAAGTGGTAAGAAGAAAAGAATAAAATATAGGTAATGCGGAAGCAAAGTTTACGGATTTGCCCTGTCCGAGGTGTCCACTTCCAAACATCCCACCTACTTTACCTGGGAAAACGCGGTTGGTGGGATACAAATAACATCAAACATCCCACCTAGTCGGGGAATCCGGCAAGAATTGTCGAATTAAGCCCTGATGGGGCTCATAAAATTAATAATCAAGGAGAAAATAATGATCCGACCTGGAACATATATACCGTACTCAGAACTGGAGAAACTAATTCACACAGCAAATGATGGTAATATCAAACCGATCAAATACACAGAACACGTCTACCTACACAGACTCCCCGAAGATATCTACTGCTCATGGCCAGATCTGGTCTATCTGATCAAATATGATGAGAAATTCGTCGGCATTGTCTATCAAATCGCGAGCATTGACCTGCAGGTCTTCACGCTTCCTGAATATCGTCGCCAAGGGCACATGAAAAGAGCCTTCGAGGAAGGTATCTTTCCCTACATGTTTGATAAACTCGGGATCGCCGGTATCAACTTCGAAGTGGAACCGTCGTTTGACGGCTTTCCCATCGCACTCGGTTTCAGAGGCCCCATCGTATCCTCTATAGACGGACGAAGGTATTTCGATATGAGCAAAGAACAGTTTGAAAAGTAGGCGTTCGCCTACTTTTCTACTTTGCCCTTGCTGCCTCCAAGATCATCCGCGCCTTCCCGTTAGCCATCTGTTGTAACTTTCATCCGCCCGTCGTGTTACTTAGACATATGGACAACCTTCGCGTTGTCTGAATCACACTATCTATCACAATCCATGAGGTAGCACATGTCACGAGGAAGCCACCACATCGTTCATAATCCTGAAGGGGGATGGGATGTGAGAAGAGGCGGTTCGAGCCGAAGCAGCGGTCATTATGATACCAAGCGCGAGGCGGAAACTGCTGGACGTGAGATAAGTCGGAACCAGGGCACCGAACTGGTGATACACGGGACCGACGGAAAAATACAGCGCTCAGACAGCCACGGGAATGATCCCAATCCACCCAAGGACAAGCGCTGATACTCTGGAGCCGGGCAGATGTCCGGCTTCTTTTTTCCATTCGCCTATTCGGGTTGCTTGCCCTATCTTTCACCGACAGCTCACCACAAGGAGAAGGGTGATGAAACAAACGTTGAAGGGCCTCGTCGGAAACGTACCTGAAGGAGCATCACGGATCAAGCGAATGCGTCAGCATCAGGGCTGGTGGCGCGCGTTCGTGTTGGGTGTACCGCCCGGTGAACGCCAGGACGGCAAGGGACCGGTCTGCAATATGCTGCCGGAGGGTTCAGAGAATCTTGGATTCTTGACACAGGAAATTCGCGACGCGGTTGATCGTGTCGTTAAGGGGCGTGACAGCCATTCCGCTGGAGCGATGGAGGAGACGAGGCTTCGCCGGAATCTGCTCTCTAGCCAGCCGCTCTGCTTCAACTTCTTCGCGCCGCTTTGCGACAAGAAAATGCTGGCTCTTCGGATTCTCAAGAACTACTATCCGAAACTGACCGAGGTCACGGAAGTCCATTTCGAGTACGATCCGAAGAACTACACAGGAGACAGGTCAGCATTCGATGTCGCCATCGTGGGCAAAGAAGGTAAGAAGAGCGTGCTCATCGGCTTGGAATGCAAGTACACGGAGTCGTTTTCGTCAACGGCATATCACAAGCCTGCATACGAGCAGATCTTCAATGCCAGCGATCGATTCCTGAGAGATTACAAGACCTGCAAGCAGTCGCGCTACAATCAGCTCTTCCGCAATCAGCTCATGGTTGAGGCATACCTTCAGCACAAGGATTACGACATGGTTTACACCGGCCTGTTCTGTCACGAGGACGATACGAGTGCACAGCGCGTAGCATCGGACTTCCAGGAAATGCTCCGTGACGGCACCGAGTGTTTCCGAACGATCACGTTCCGAGATTTCATCACGGCAGTGCAGCGGCTCGAGGTTCCGCACGAAGTCCGGGCATAGTCGATGATGCTCTGGACACGGAACTGTGGGACGCGGTTATCGGGGGTTGTGCGATAGGAGCATCTGCGGCAGCCCTGCGTTGACATTCCTTGTTGTTCGCCGTATTATTCGCACGATAAAAGAGAATCAGATGGGGTGATTAATGATCACTGGCGAACTCAAATCCAAAGTCGATAGAATCTGGGACACGATGTGGGCAGGCGGTATCGCCAATCCGCTTTCGGTCATCGAACAGCTGACGTACCTACTCTTCATCAAGAGGCTGGATGAGCTGCATACGCTCAAGGAGCGGAAGGCGGCGCGAACGGGAAAGCCGATCGAGGAGCCGATCTTTGGGAAAGGACAGGACAGCCTGCGCTGGTCACGTTTCAAGGAGACGGCGCCGGAAGTGATGTTTGAGACGGTGAAGGACAAGGTGTTTCCCTTCATCAAGAAGCTGGGGAGCAACGGGGACGGCGATCCTGATGACTCCACTTACACGCAGCACATGAAGGATGCGCTCTTCCTGATGCCGACGCCGCGACTGCTGGCGAACGTGGTAGACCAGCTCGATGGCATCGACATGACAGACACCGATACGAAGGGTGACCTTTACGAGTACATGCTGGGCAAGATCGCCAGTGCCGGTCAGAATGGACAGTTCCGCACGCCGCGTCACATCATCAAGCTGATGGTGGACATGACGGCACCGGTACCGAAGGATGTGATCTGTGATCCTGCCTGCGGTACAGCGGGCTTTCTTATCGCTGCGTCAGAGTACATGCGTACGCATCACAGCGATGCAATCTACAAGAATACCGAGGCGCGCAGGCGGTTCAACGAGGGCACGTTCCACGGCTACGATTTTGACACGACCATGCTGCGCATCGGGAGCATGAACATGCTGCTGCATGGCGTGGAGAATCCTGACATCCGCTACAAGGATTCGCTGGCACAGGCGGACGAGGACGACGCGGAAAAGTATTCCCTCATCCTCGCCAATCCACCGTTCGCCGGGAGCCTGGATTACGAGTCCACGGCCAAGGACCTGTTGCAGATCGTGAAAACGAAGAAGACGGAGCTGCTCTTCCTCGCGCTCTTCCTTCGGCTGCTACAGACGGGAGGTCGTGCTGCTGTGATCGTGCCTGATGGAGTGCTTTTCGGCTCCAGCAAAGCGCACAAAGCTCTGCGGGAAATCCTGGTCGAGGATCAGAAACTCGATGCCGTGATCTCCATGCCCTCGGGTGTATTCAAGCCGTATGCGGGCGTTTCCACAGCGATCCTGCTCTTCACGAAGACGAATTCCGGCGGGACGGACGAGGTGTGGTTCTACGACATGCAGGCGGACGGGTTCTCACTTGATGACAAGCGAACGCCGCAACCAGACAAGAGCGACCTGCCCGACATCCTCGCGCGCTGGCAGAATCTCAAAGCCGAGAAGAAGCGCAAGCGCACTGACCGCAGCTTCCTCGTCCCGAAGTCCGAGATTTCTGGCAACGGCTACGACCTCTCGATCAACCGCTATAAGGAGGTTGAGTACGAGGCGGTAGAACATGAATCGCCGAAGCAAATTCTGAAGCGTCTGGCGAAACTGGAGGAGGAGATTACAAAGGGGAGGAACGAACTGGAGAGGCTATTGAAATGAAATATGCTCTGCTTGAGGATATTTGTAGTATCCAGATAGGTAAAACCCCATCTCGCGCTGTTCCGGATTTTTGGGGAGGTGAATTACCATGGGTAACAATAAGCGATATGTCCGGCGAACGTTACATATCGACAACAAAGGAGGGCATAACTGAACATGGTGCTAACAAGAGCGGATCGAAGTTAATCCCAAGCGGTACGTTGCTTCTCAGTTTCAAACTTTCACTGGGGAAGCGAGCAATCACTGCATTCGATTTGTACACAAACGAGGCTATTGCCGCCCTAATCGATCTTGATAAAACGCGCATAGATCAGACGTTTCTATATTGGGCGCTGGGTGTAATCGACTACGGCGTGCTTGTAGATCGCGCGGCGAAGGGAAAAACGCTCAACAAAGCGAAACTGCGAAAAATACGTATCCCCCTCCCACCCCTCGCCGAGCAGAAACGCATTGCGGGAATTCTCGATGCGGCGGACGCCTTGCGCGCCAAGCGCCGCGAGTCCATCGAGCAGCTCGATGCCCTCCTTCAATCCACTTTCCTGGAAATGTTCGGCGATCCGGTCACAAATCCGAAAGGGTGGGAGTACTTAACTGGCGATGTTGTGTTCTCTGAACTGAAATATGGAACATCGAGAAAGTCCATAGATGTCCCTGTAGTGGATTCAATGCCGGTTCTACGGATACCAAATATCCTTGGTGGTCAGATTGACTGGAGCGATTTGAAGTATACCGTGCCGAACACAAACGAGCTCAAGAATCTGCTACTGGTGAAGGATGATTTACTATTCGTAAGGACAAATGGAAATCCAGATTATATCGGTCGATGCGCCAGATACGATGGTTCGCGACCATCTCTATTTGCATCATATCTGATCCGAGGGCGTATCCGTGCGCCAGAATCAGTGCTGAGTGAGTTTTTAAAACATCAAATCGAATTCCCAACCTATCGACATGAAGTAAGGCGGGAAGCACGAACAACTGCAGGCAACTATAATCTTAGTACAGCTGGTATCCGCAAATTTACCTTCGTGGTTCCACCGGTGAAGATGCAACAAAAATTCGTTGACACGGTAGTGGTGTGTCAAAAGCAGAAAAATAGCCTCGCATCCCATCTGGACGAACTCGATACTCTATTTGATTCGCTCCAACAGCGTGCCTTCAATGGGGAACTGTGAGCATGAGTAACTTCTCCTTCCTGCCAGCCGGACTCATCGAAATCGCATCCGCTGCGATGAAGGCGGAAAGCTATATCGTAGGTGATCCGCGAGCGGCGTGTTTCCACGCGCGCTTTGCACTGGAAACGATTGTTCACTGGCTGTACGGACATGACAGCGCCCTGCGCATGCCCTACGACCAAGGCCTTGGAGCATTGATCCACGAACCAACGTTCCTGAACCTGCTCCCGGAGGTCGTGTTCCAGAAGGCGCGGGTAATTCAGAAAGTTGGAAATCAGGCCGTGCACAGTTCGCGCAAGGTACTGCAGAGCGATGCGCTGGAAGTAGTCAGAGAGCTTCATCATATCTGCTACTGGCTTGTCCGTACGTACATGCCGGACGTGCCTCGTGAAGGCGCAGCCTGGAAGGATGATCGTGTCCCGCGGACCGTGAGCGCCGAGGACACAATCCCACGTGCGAAGCTGCAGGAACTGGAAGAGAAGCTTGCGGAGCAGAGCAAGGATGCACTTCGGCGCCAACAGGAAATCGATGAACGCGATGATGAACTTCAGCGTCTGAAAGACCAGCTTGCACAGATCCGTGCCGAGACAGAGAAACAGCCCGATACGCATGATTATTCCGAAGAAAAAACGCGGCGCTACCTGATCGATGTCGATCTCCATCGCGCAGGATGGTCACTGGTTCAGGCACGTGACCGTGAGTATGAAGTCACCGGTATGCCAAACGCCAAGGGAATAGGGAAAGCGGATTACGTGCTCTGGGGTGATGACGGGAAACCGCTGGGGGTCGTGGAAGCGAAGAAAACCACAGTCGATCCCAAGGTGGGGCAGCAGCAGGCGAAACTGTACGCGGACTGCCTTGAGAGTATGCACGGTCAGCGCCCCGTCATCTTCTACACGAACGGCTATACGACATGGATGTGGGATGATGCATCCTACCCACCTCGCAAGGTGGCGGGTTTTTACAAGAAGGACGAACTCGCGCGCATCATTCTCCGTCGTTCTCAGCGGAAGGTGCTGGATGTTTCCACCGTAAAGGACGCCATCGTCGAACGCTACTACCAGAAGCGCGCCATCGGTAGCATCTTCGGGCATTTCACGCAGTCGCGCCGGAAGGCACTGCTCGTCATGGCCACTGGCACTGGCAAGACCCGCACGGCCATCGCGCTCGTCGATGCGTTGCAGCGTGCAAGCTGGGTGAAGCGGGCGCTCTTTCTTGCGGACCGCATATCCCTCGTCAACCAGGCCACGAACGCCTTCAAGGCGCATCTGCCGGAATCGAGTCCCGTGAATCTCGTCACCGAGAAAGACACAGAGGGACGGGTGTATGTCTGCACCTACCCGACAATGATGGGGCTGATCGATGAAACGAAAGGCGGCGAGGCGCGCTTTGGTGTCGGCCATTTTGATCTCGTGATCATCGATGAAGCACACCGGTCTGTATACCAGCGTTACCAGGCGATCTTCCGCTATTTTGATTCGTTGCTCGTCGGATTGACGGCAACGCCTCGTGAACAGGTGGACAAGAACACCTACGATCTTTTCGACCTCGAGCCGGGTGTGCCTACGGATGCCTACGAACTGGAGCAGGCGGTAAAGGATGGATTTCTCGTCCCACCCCGCGTGCAGCAGGTGGATCTGAAGTTCCCACGAGAAGGAATCGACTACGACTCCCTCAGCGAGGAAGAAAAAGAGCAATGGGAGAGCATCGACTGGGGTGATGATACGCAGGAAATCGGTGTGCCCGATCGTGTGAACGCGACGGCCATCAACAACTGGCTATTCAACCGGGATACGGTGGACAAGGTCCTGCAGCACGTGATGGAGCACGGCCACAAAGCCGAAGGTGGCGACCGCCTTGCCAAGACCATCATCTTCGCACGCAACCATGACCATGCCGTCTTCATCGAGGAGCGTTTCAACCATCACTATCCGCATTACGCCGGGCACTTCGCCCGCATCATCGACAACTATGCGAAGTACCCGCAGAGCATCCTTGACGATTTTTCTCAGAAGGACAAGGCGCCGCATATCGCCATTTCCGTCGACATGCTTGACACGGGCATCGACGTACCAGAAGTGGCGAACCTCGTGTTCTTCAAGCCTGTGTATTCGAAGATCAAGTTCTGGCAGATGATCGGTCGCGGTACGCGCCTGTGTCCTGATCTGTATGGTCCGGGTGATGACAAGCAGGACTTCCGCGTGTTCGATTTCTGCTTCAACTTCGATTTCTTCAACGAGAATCCGCAGGGCAT
The DNA here is from genome assembly GCA_020444325.1 of bacterium. Lineage (NCBI taxonomy): Bacteria > bacterium. The sequence goes on along the minus strand of JAHLLD010000001.1, from coordinate 447,641 downwards.
TGAAACAGGGGGCGGCGCGCCTCTCGGTGCTCGGCTCTTTCGAAGCCGCGTCCAGCTCCTGAGCTACCTTCAGTCTTCGCCCGAACTGGAACCTGATGGAAAACTCGGGAAAACGATCGCAAAGATGCTGCACAGTGAAGTCAGCGCCATGAACAAGGACAACTTCATCGTGCGTGAGCGTCTGGAAGCAGTAGAGCGTTTCCAACAAGCTTCGAGATGGGAACAGCTCAGCGAGGCTGATCAGGCTGTACTGGAACGTGAAGTTGCCGGACTTCCCAGTGAGCTCGAAACGGATGACATCGAATCCCGAATGTTCGATCTCACCCTGCTGAAGATGCAGCTCGCCCTGGTAACGGATGATATGCGAGTGTACGAGCCACTCCGCATGAAAGTAGTGGATATTGCGATGATGCTCGAGGAGAAATCCGCAATACCGGCGGTGAAGAAGCAGCTTGCATTTCTGAGCAGCATGCAGGACACCGTATTCTGGGATGGCATGGATCTGGCGACACTCGAGGATCTCCGCCTCAGGCTGCGCGGACTCGTACCATTCCTGGACAAGAAGAAGCGCAAGATTGTGTACACTGACTTCAAGGACGAGGTCATGAGCGTCCGCGAAGGCACGACGATCGAAATCCCGAAAATGACCGGAGTGCAGTACGAGCGGAAGGTCAAGGATTACCTGAATAACCATCTCAACGATCTCGTCGTGCAAAAGGTCCGCACGAACCAGCAGCTCACCCCCAAGGACCTCGAGACGCTCGAAAGCACTCTCGTTAAGATTGGCGAGGACGATGGCAAGACGTTGCTGTCCGACCTACTCAAGCACAGCGAGTCGCCTTCGCTCGTACATTTCATCCGCGGTCTTGTCGGTATGGATCGGACTGCCGCGCATGCAGCATTCTCCGAATTCCTCTCTGACCGCAGCCTCACCCCACCGCAGATCCGCTTCATTGAACTGATCATCGACCAGCTCACCTACCGTGGCATCATGGAAGCCTCGGCGCTCTACGAACCACCGTTCAGCGATCTGCACTCCGGCGGTCCGGACGAACTGTTCGCCGGGAAGGAGAATGTGATTGAGGGGATTTTCGGAGCGCTGGAGGCTGTCAAGCCGTTGGAATGGGGGGTGGCTGGGTAAAAGCAGAAGCAGCAAAGAAACCAGAGTTCGAAATACTACATTAGGTGGAACATGAAAGAGCTGTTTGAGAAAATCTCATCATATAACATATTCAATTACCTGCTGCCGGGTGTTGTATTCGTTTCCCTATCTGGATTCCTAACCAAATATCAATTTGCATCTGATGACCTCCTACAGGCGGTATTTGTATATTATTTTTTTGGACTCATTATTAGTAGAATTGGATCCATCATTGTTGAGCCACTATTGAAAGCTGTGCGCTTCGTTAAATTTGCACCATATGAAGATTTTCTAACGGCATCAAAAAAAGACGAAAAGCTAGAGGTGCTCTCGGAAACCAACAATATGTACCGAACTCTATGTGCGCTTGCCTTAGCGCTATGCTTGCTAAAGTCATATGAGGTTCTTTCGAAAATATATCCAGTCATCGCAGATTGGGGTGTGGAAGCATTGGTGTTCGGCCTTGTAGTACTATTTCTCTTCTCATATAGAAAACAGACGCTGTATATAACAAAGCGTATTGAAAATAACAAATAGGTGGGGGACGGCAATGTCAGATTTCTATGAAATTGATTTTCTGGGTGTTGGGGAGAAAAAAAGTGGAGATGCAATAGCTCTGCGGTATTCATACAATGGTGTAACACGCATACATGTAACCGATGGCGGATATCTAGAAACTGGTGATGCGCTTGTAAAGCATATCAGGGATTTCTACGGCAATCCATCCCATATCGATGCAGTCGTCGTAAGTCACCCCGATGGTGATCATGCGGCAGGACTAAGAAAGCTATTTAGTGAGTTTACGATTGGTGAGCTGTGGATGCTCCGGCCTTGGGAGTATGCAGGAGTATTGTTGCCTCGTTTCTCAAGATTCAAATCGGTGGAAAATCTTACAACTCGTTTAAAAGAATTATATCCTAACATCACTGAACTTGAAAGCCTCGCTATAGAATATGGAGTTCCTATACGCGAGCCGTTCCAGGGTGAGTCCATTGGGCAATTTCTTGTTATGTCACCTACGGTGCCATACTATCTTGATCTTATTGTTCAATCGGATAAGACTCCAGATGCAACTTCAGAGCAGAAGGTTGCGCTTGCTGAAACGATTGTGCGTCTTGTAGGCAAGGCTGTCCAGTATGTTCGAGCAGTATGGGGCGCTGAATCCTTCCCTGCAGATGACACAAGTGCGGAGAATAATATGAGTGTGATTCAGTATACGAGACTTTGTGGCGACAGGATTCTATTGACAGCAGACGCTGGCCGGGCTTCGTTAACGGTTGCAGGTGATTATGCAGAGCATCTTGGTCTGCCCATACATGGTCTAGAAAAGGTGCAGATACCACACCATGGATCACGACACAATATTTCGTCTGAGCTGCTTGACCGATGGCTTGGTCCACGATTGATAGCGCCGCAGCTTGGTTCTCAGTTACCTCGCATCGCTATTGTCAGTACCGCAAAGGAGGATAAAGACCATCCGAGAAAATCTGTTATTCGCGCATTTATTCATAGAGGCTATAAAGTATATGCCACAGAGGGGAGTACAATACAGATAAACCAGAACGCTCCCCGAAACAATTGGTTCCCCGTTCAGAATCTGCAATATCCGGAAGAGCAGGAGAGTTGATACAACAAAAAGGCAGTTCGTTGGCTTTGGAGTATTGCTGCGACCTGTTATCGTTCTGGCTGCAGGGTGCCAATTAAATGCGAGGCAGATATCTCCATCTCTGCTGTATCGCTTCATTTATTGCCCCCCACTCCATACGCAATTGGAGGTCTGATATAGAGTTCACGGAGTGATTTCCTTCGTCATCTCGCCAAAGCAAAGCTGAAAGCAAAACTCATTCACGATCTTGCGACATCAATCGGGGAGCAATTTCAACCTCGGCAAGCTGAAGTAGGGGGTAAGTATGAAAAAAATTAACTGGAAATCTCTGTAAGTGCTTGCAGGCATTGCCAGCGTTCAACGATGCCGCCATTTCTTCGGCAGCTTGCCCTTGTCTTCAGGTAGAAACGACATGTCTCGGCAAAGTCATCTTCAGCTCGATGGAAATGTCAAAGGTCTCGCCAATTTGACTCAAATTCAACGGATCGCTCCCTGTACCCTCTGTATCAACGCCGAGTACCCCGATCAATTGCCTGAGACAGCAACTGCCATGCGAGTACGCGTTCGTCATGAGAGCTGCAGAAGTCATCATGGTCTACATACTCAAGCTCGCCATCGACCATAAAATAAATCGCAAAGCCAATAGCGATCGGAGCGAGGACTATTTTTCCCTCCGGATTGACTCCCCGCGATGCCATTTCAATCTCCGAGGTCTCGCAGTTTGGATGATAGACGAGACGGCAGCACCCACCATCTCTACCGAATTCGTCGTACTCCGATTCAATGCTGAAACTCCATCCGGAGCCTAAAGGCGAATGTAGCTCTTCAACAAGATAGAACTCGCCTAAGCCGTCTGTGCCAGTGAACAAAATCGGTAGATCGAATGCAAGATTGTTGATAGAGATGCGAAAAATGTTTCCTCGCTTTTCCCCAGCGAAGGGGATTGTAGTGCCGTCCGATTTTATCGTGGTATCGATAAAATCCCGAACTTCGACGTACGGAGTTCCCATTTCTTGGCTCACCTTTTCAACTCCTTCCGAATACTAGCCAACTCCTTTACCGCCGCTTCGAAATTCCCGATCAGACGCTCGATGATCGCCTTCATGGCGTCAGCATTGACCGGTACATGGTCATGGCTGATTAAGTCCATCGTGGTCTTCACGGTCGAGTCCTCCTTCCACTCCACACTCTTCAACCAGTAATCCCGTATCCTGTCGAAGACCTTCGCACGTACAACTGTCGACCGACCGTTACGTATGTTGGCGACGGTGGCAGAGCTCACACCCGATCCCTCGGCGATCTTCAATCCGGATATTCCCGCACGCAGCAAGTCCTGTACCATTTCCCGTGCGTTCTCCACGGTCTTCTCAACGTCCCCCTTACTAAGGTTCGTTGTGATAGTCACTGGCACTTTTTCCGGTATCGGTGCAGACCACTGCTTCCGGGTCGGAGTCTTCCTCCCGTACATGGCCTTACTGATCGTCGAGCGAGTACTGTTATCGATGTCATATTTATGCTTCCCAGCTTTATCTTTATGGACGCCCAGGACGAATGTCTCACCCGTACGTTCTTTGTAGTACGCTTGCAGCCGAGAATAGACCCTGTCACTGACTTCGTCGGTGAGTGCTTCACGTAAATCACGTACTGTCCTCGCCGTGATCGCTGACATATACGCCACATCCGTCGTTGTCATGCCACGATTAAGCAGGTCATGCACGATCGCACGTGCTTCTTCGAGTTTTTGCCGCGCATCAGGCTCAACGCTTTCCTGGGCAGGTGCTTCTTCCTGTTCTTTGCTTATCGGTTGCTTTGACCAGAACTCCCAGATGCGGTCAAACGTCTTCTCCGAGATTTTCTCAGTACGTCCTTTGCGGATCCACCCAAGTGTCGTGGGGTTGACACCAGTCCCAGCTACAATATCCTTCATTTTTATTCCAGCGTTTACCATTCCCTGGACGATGACTTGTGCCTGTTTTGCGGTTTTTTCCATGAGCCCCAGAAAGGTAGGTGTCACAATATGCTTGATGCCAGAAAATCAACGGCATTGGCTGCACAACGGTACGTATTCCGGATATGAATGTCAACTGTATGCGAAGATCGCGAAAAAAATGAGCGCTCCGGCAGATGCCGAAACGCCCATGGGGGGAGGGAGGGTATATCAAACGTACTCCGCCGAAGCGAGAATGTCAAATACACTCACCAGATCGAGGTTGATATTGCTCTCCGTTTTCCATACTATCGAGCTGATTGACACCTGATTCGCCCGACATCCAACATCAAAATCGTACGTACTGGAGGGTACAATGAGTGTATACGCATCGCTGTTCATTGATTACGAAAACGTCTACTATCATCTCACAAACAAGTACGCCGATATTCCTGAGCTCAATGACTATGTCATCGACCTACTGATGAATCTGAATGCGTATCTGGAAAAGGAATATGGCCTCCTGACGATCATTTCAAATGCCTACGCCGATTACGAACGCATCAAGGCCACTCCGCAACAATCTCTCTTTCTATCTGGTGTGGAAACTGTGTACGTCATGGGAACAGACCACAAGAACGCGGCGGATATGAGGCTTTGTATTGACGCCATGGATGTACTCGCCAAGCGTCCGGAGATCGATACGTTTGTCGTCTTTGCCGGTGACCGGGACTACATCCCACTTATCCAGCACCTGAAAAAGCAGGCGAAGAAGGTCTTCGCTGTTGGATTCGAGAGCAGCTTCTCTGGCGATCTCCTTACCAATGTTGGTCAGAGCAATTTCATCGACGCACTCAAGCTCTTTGCTCCTGAACGTCTCCGCAAGCTCGAAGAGAGTGCAAGCAGACAGAAAGATTACGAGAAAGCTGAGGCAGAACGGGATGCTGAACGGACGAAGGCACTGAAGGAGAAGGTAAGTAAGGAAACATCGGTCAAGAAACGTGCTGCAGAACCTCCAGAGGATGGACACTGGTTCAATATCGTCAATCCCGATCTCAATGATGAAGAAAGAACATGCCTCCAATTCATCATCACAGAATATGGAAGACATCACGAAATCTGGCTCGGCCCCTTGCTTGACAGCCTCCCACAAGCACTCCCCACCCTTGCCGATTACCAACGGAAACGAGTGATCTCAGACCTGGAGCACAAAGGAGCATTTTGCATCGAAAAGAGAATCGGGACACCACACGATTATGCGGTGGCGATCCTGAATTACAATCACCCCGTCGTAAGGGAAATGTGCTGAGAGCATAACTATCATGCGTATTCCAGAAGCCAAAGTATCACTTCACCTAGCCATGTGGCTCATCGATCAAGGACTAGCAGCAGATGTGGTCTCCGTATCCATTGACGGCGCCATGGTCAAAGTTCAAGGGAAAATTATCTTCGAACCCATTCCTTTCTTGGCCAAGCGGGGCTGGATACGCCAAGCCGAAGGAAACAAGTGGTCTGGAACGTACAGGCACCAAACGTTTAGCTCCACGATTGAGATTCACTCACTGCCAGGACAAGGTGATGTAGTCACTCGCCTCCAAGACGGTAGACGTTTCATTGCTGAATGTAAAAAAGGAAGGTCTCACCCATCGAGGAGTAATCCCGAGTACAGCCTCATCCGGGAAGCTTTGGGACAAATTCTGACAATTGCGGATGTCGACTCGAATGACATTCTGGCGATTGCGATCCCCAGCAATCTGAAATCCGTTGAGCTGGCACTCCGTTGGCGTCGAGCTCCACTTGTACGCAAAGCTGGGATCAAGATTCTCACGGTCGATGCAGAGGGGAATGTCGTTGGATTCGATGCGTAGCTACCAAATTGAGAAATGTTCTTCGTCCGTCGGATGATGATGCGTCTCCTTCACGACACGGACCACGCGTCCTCTCTTGACCTTCAGTACGATCTCATGCTCAAACGTAGAGTAATAGCCCATATGCACATACTTGACTGCTTCTCCACCTGTCAATCGGATTTTTTCCGAGACCCAAGTGGCCGGCAACGGCTCGCTTCCCACAAGTTCCAGGCAGCCTTGGATGTCTGCGAGGAATAACTGGCCGTCCTTGATCATCCAGGACGCGATGTACCCTCTCCAGCATGCTGAGCTATCTGTCAGGATATTTTCTCGCTCACCTTCCTCGACGTATCGGATCCTCGGATGCTTCCTGAGCGAGATGTCGCAGCCAACTCCCATTCGTCTGCCTTCGTAGTCGATATTGTCGCGGATTTGAGCTGTCATATACTCACCTCACGATCACCTTTCCCATTTCGATGCCTCTTTCGTGCATGATCTGTATGAAGTAGATGCCTGGAGCTGCGTTTGAGGCGTTCCAGGTGGCAGGTACGACACAGTGTGCATCGGAACAGACATGACTTTTGCTCTCATACTCTTCTGATCATCTAGCAGTATGCGAATGCAATCCGATCCTAGATCAGCGAACTACCTCTGAACCGTCCCGATAGCGACTACTGCATGCCACGGTTCGCCTCCTACGACATAGATTTTCTCCTTTGTTAGTTCTACAGCAAAAAATATCGCAATCCCATTTAAGCTCTCTTGCACATAGTCATATGTTTTCACCGTTCTCCCATTATAATGATATATGCTCCCTGTGTGGCCAACAAAGTATACATCGTTATCGGATCTACCCTTGATATCCATCACTCTTCCTGTCCAATTACCGTTTCGGTGCTTTGGGGTCCTTAATGTATCCCATTTCTCCGGCTCACGAAGGGACTGTATATATATATAGGGTGGCGATGTTGCATACAACCTTGAATAACTCGCCCAGAGGCCGTATGCGAAAAATATAGCGCGCTTTCCATCATACTCCCTGTCCATTTTTGTTACAACACCGTCCTTTATATGATGGAAAAAGCCCTCGGGGGCTTTCGCGTCCCATCCACTCACGTAGTACTCATTTGGATCCACCTCAGTCATATCTTGGATCATCAATCTCGTTCCTGTCTCAATCTTCTTAGGTCTTGAGTATTTCTTAGGTGCAAATTGCCCGAGGTACCCATTTTTACCATACACGTAAGAATGTCCATACTTTCCTGATGCAAAATATTGTGTATAAGCACTATCGTCCGCGATTTCTAAAAATGAATTGTAAGCGATACCGGTATCATTGATCGTTAGGTTGTAGTACTTTGACCATAGAGTAATATCATCTCCGCTCTTTGTTATCCCATATATTTGCCTGGGATCATATTTTCCGGTTTTTTCCAGAAACTGATATGATCGATACTCCCAGGTTTCTGATCGTATAATGGCAACATTTGCATACTTTGTGAACTTACCACTCGGTATCGTTGGTATTTTGTTTGCAAGTTCAATATCCCCCACCAACCATATCTCCGTGTCGGAAATAGCAACCGCATCCCAAAATACGCTCGCCCCTGGCACCCCTACTTCGAATATCTTCCAAGTGCATGAATGGCTTGTGGTGTCCATCTCTGATAAAGTCTGTTTCTCGATTGGCTCCACTGGCGGAGACTCTGGATCTGCGCACGCACACAGGAGTATCGCCACAAGAAATCCGATCGGTTCAACTCTGTATCGCAATTTTCTTACCTCCTTTAGCCCAAATAATACTGCGTTTCAGACTCATAATGGTGAATTATGGGGAGAAGATCAAGGGGGAGCAGTGTCCGAGAACCGCGTATTTCGATGCGCGAAACTCAACCAGGATTGAGATACACGAAGCTCTTACATATCTGGGTGATACGTGTATTCCACTCCACCGATTGAATCCATTCTGGCACGGAGGCGGATTTTCTCAGGACTGCCATTTCTGCTGTACTCCAGAAGATAACCACTCCGCTCGGGAGCACATGTTCTTGAGTAATACATCTCTGAATCGACTGAGTAACGTGGAGTGTAGTAATTATCTGTACTGCCCAGAATCTCCATGGCCTGTCGTGATTCGATGTCAATCTCGTACAGAGCGCTAGAGTCTTTGTTTCCGTCGATGTAAATGTACTGAGCCGCAATGATTCCTCGCTTCTTGTCGATGTCCCACTCGTTATATCCCAAGGCCCCATGAACTGAAGGCATTCCTTCTATTGCCAATTCCAGCCGCGTACCTTGCACGAGATCTATGAGTTTGAATCCATTGTCATACTCGATGAGCACGTCCGGCTTGTATTCCCTTATATGCTTGCTTTCACCGATGAGTGATACTTGCCGTGTATCCAGATCAAAGTAGTATGTCGATCCCACTTGCCTGACAATTATCCTTGTACTATCCGCCGAGTAGGACGGTGTCCGATACCCTACGACAATATCTCGTACGTCACCTGTGCGCAGATCCAATTCCCGTATCCCCCATGAGTCATAGTATATCAGTTTCCCATCTTGGACATCAAATTCCGTTGGAGGACGCTTGTACGCGATTCTCTGCGCGTCGGTGTCGTAGATTATCAGATACGATGTTAGTGTGAGTGCATATTCGTTCTGTAGAAATATCAGCATGCTTTCTGACTTCATAGGGGTACTGATCACAACGCAGCTATCGAGGTTCACCTGATCGACTGTGTCGCATATTGCGATACACGATTCGCCTCGATTATCGGGCTCTGTTGGGGAATCACAACCGGTAAGCAGAACAAACATGACGATGCTCAGGGGAAGCATGACCAGCTTCGAGACATGATTTGCATTGAGATTCCTGTCAAACATAAACTATTCACCTCCATCCCACTCACGTGTGTTCGCTTTGTTCTTAAAGACTGTTGACGCACCTTCTCGTTTTGAAGCTCAGTTCACTTGCTGAGCTTCACCTCCTTTTACCGATACCGATTACTGCACGCGTGTTCCTATCCTCACCGCATACATACACATAGTCATGTGTAGCACTTATTCCATAGATTATCCCGCCTCCAAACATATCATACAGATCCGGATAGTACCTGAGACTTTTTCCGTTGTAATGAATCAGACTCATAAAATGTCCTCCGACAAATACATCATTGTCCGCGGTACCTGTAATGCACTCGTAGTACGCGTTCGTTGGATCTATCGAAAGCATATCATGCATGATGTAGTGAGAGGTGTCTTGCTGGTCCTGAATATACAGAAAAGGCCCAGCAGCAGCGTACAAGCTATCAGCACTCACCCAGACCGAGGTAACATGCTTCAGTGGTGTATCAATCCCTCTGCGGAAATCTTTTGATATATCATGCAGAACACCATTTTTATCATAGCGGTAGAACGCACTGGTATTTTTATATGGGTTGTGCCCTGCACACCAGATATCCCCACTCTCGTTCGCGACAATAGAGTGGAATGGGGCGCCTGGAATATCTACCAGTGTCTCGATTTCACCATTGATGAGTCTAGCAATACGCCCAGGATACTCTCCACAAAAATAGAGCCCACCCGCGTTTGTATAGAATATGTCGTCACTACCAACTCCATAGTAAGAGTCCGGGTCCCTTGGATAGCAAGTTACGCTAAACGATATTCCATTGTAATACGATGATTCCCCTACCTGGTCAGTAAAATACATATCCGACGGTCTACCGTCTAAACTGAATATTGCACCATAGTATGAATTCTCTGATTTACACCTTCCAAGTGGGACTTGATAATCAGTCCACTTCACGCCATCCCAGTGGAACACCGCAGATGGATCTGGGTAGTGACCAGTAGAATCTCGCTCCCCCATGTAGACGAACCCCCCTACCCATACGTTGCTATCCGAGAATGCTTTAATATCAAGGAAATAGCTCGACGGTATTCCAGGACCAAACACATACACCTTCCAGTCAATCTCATGACTGGTTGTGTCCTGTTGCATGTGTACCACAGGCTGAGGTTCATCAGGGAGCGTATCTTCGGTACAGGCAAATATAGAAACAAGTAAGCCGATCAGCATCATGATTGACAGTCGATCGATTGTATTTCGTCCTTCAAGCCATGTCATCGATATCCTCACGGTTTATTCCTCACCCACATATACCTCTCGAATGCCCTTGGTGGACAAAAAAAGGTGAAATAAATCTGAAAATGCAAGGTAAATTCCAGTAATTCACTGGAATATAAGGCCTTACAGCCCCTGCAGATACCTCCATTTCTGACGGATGGCATCGTTCTTCCGCCATTTCTTCGGAAGACGGCCTTTGTGCTTCAGGTAGAAGCGGCAAGACTCAGCGAAATCCTCGTCAGGGTTCGTTTCTCCATAGGGAGATACGGATTCTTCCGCATCGAAGATGTCTTCCCAGCCGGTAAGGTGCTGAGAGAGCACATGACCCCACTCATGCCGCACGATATCCAGCAGCGACCAGGGCTTTTTCTCCAATACCGTCGACAGTGACAGGCAAGGAATAAAAATATCGCCCGTGCGCTCCAGCGTGTAACCATAGTACACATGCGCCGGAATGAGCCACACCTGCGTATCCTCCAGATCCTCATGCCAGAGTCCAAGCACCTGGATTTCTCGTTCTACCCGTGCAACAGTGGCGCGCAGCCGCTTCATCGTAACAAATATCTTCTTCATGATTCGACTCCAAACTTTATCTTAAGGATTTAGGTTCCATACCGTGTATGGGCCGGTGGACCCTGTGAACGGTACCGCCCGCAGGGAAAAACCCATATCAGATTTTTTTATTTCAGATTTTGAAACGTCCCTATATGGCGAGTAAAAGAAGGGCAAAGCCCTTCTTCGTTACCGCCGAGCGAAGTACTCATCATATCGAGCCTTCGGAACAACCCTGTCCTCCACATACAGCACTTCGGATTCAAGCGAACCGTCAGGCAGGTACGTACGACTGGGTCCATGTGCATGTCCATACACGAACTCCGAACTCTCCTCCAGCTGGCCGGAGCGGTAGAACCACTTTTCTATTCCGTGCTGCAAACCGGATTGCGGATCATACTCCGCCTGCATCTGCAGCTCTCCCGTAGCGTAAAATGCTTCACGAAGCACCGGCTTACTGTCTTTGTAGGTCATCAGCGTTGCAACCCTGCCATTGCGGTAGAAGCAGCTGTCCTGGGTAACAGTCTGGCCATTCATCAGGTTGATGATTGCGAGCAGCCCTGCAGCGATCAGCAAGGCGAGATTTGTTTTCTTCATGATGATGCCTCCAGCCAGCCATTCTCCGCAAAACTCACGTAGGAATGACCGGCGATGATTATGTGATCGTGAATCTGTATGTCAATGATTTTTCCAGCTTCGACAAGCTGAGATGTGATGAGAAAATCTTCTTGACTAGCCTCACGAACTGCACTCGGATGGTTGTGAAGTAGTATCATGTTCGATGCAGAACGTCGTATGGCTTCCCGAAATACTTCTCTTGGATGCACAAGACTCGCATTCGCTATGCCTTGCGATACCAAGTGTTCGTACGTGATCCTGCCGCCGTTATCCATGAGCAAGACGTAAAACCGTTCGTGGTCGAGGTCGCGAAGCCTGGGGCCGTAAATCTCCACGACATCCTCAGGACCTGTTATCACTGGTTTATCTGTACTCGGCTCAGTTGCATACCGGATTCCAAGCTCAAGCGCAGCACGTATCCGTTTTGCAGATACAGCGCCAATGCCATCAATGGTTAGTAGTAAGTCAGGATTTCGTTTGATGTCTCGCAAGTGAGGCAGATCATGAATGCGTCTGCCGATGATTTCTTGCACGAGCTGTTCGGTCGTGCAGTGCTCGTACTGCATTACTGCCTCCATATGAAAAACGGCCTCATCCGAATGGACAAGGCCGTCTGTGATAGATGTGTCGTAGGTCAAGGAAGGTGGCGGAAGGCTTTCAACCATTCTTTCCATTCATAGCAGCGGAAATCATCCTTTGCCTGCCATCCATGCTTGCACTTGCGGCAATACCAGTGTGGCAGGTTGATGATATCAGCATCGCATGGGAGAAAGCAGGCCATACGACGTTTACCCAGAAGCTCTTCATTCTCAGTCGGTATGCCGAACACGACTTTCTCCAGTTTGTCGGATCCGCACTCTGGACAGCACTCAGGCCAGTACGGTTCATCCAATCGCGGATCTGGCTCAGAGGACTTTTTTCTTCGGAATACCATAGGTCTCCATGATATCGGGTTCAATGCTCCGCGCTTCATCGGCATCGAGCTTTAGCGTAAGGCCAGAATCGCAAACGATGCTCACGGTACCGTCTGCCTTGTCCAGCATCTCAACAAGATCCTTGAAGCTTGCCACACTCTTGCCATCGATCGTGCTGACGATATGTACCTGCCCTATCATTCCACGTGTCTGTTCGTGCTGGAAAATGGAATGCACGAAAATGATCTGCTTCCGCGTTTCCCTTCGGTGCCGTGTCGTGAAGTAGTAGAGCTCCGGATCCGGCCAATCCTCGGTGTCCGCGTAGATGACATCGCCGGTGAGTATCGTAAACAACACACCACCGAACAGATAATATGGCGTAACCCGGCTGTAGCTGCGGTATGGGACAAGCTCAGGAACATATTCGGCCTTCCAGTCGACGGTCATAGTTTTCCCATCCCGCATGATACTGAATGGTACCATTTCTCCTACTTGCTTCCGACGAACAAGATAGGAAAGGTCGAGCATGTTCAGCCCATTACGGATCTTTCCATTCGAATGCACCGGCACGTTATCCACCGCCAGGACAATATCGCCTTTTTGAAAAACCTGATTGCCACTTGGCGGGAAGGAAGCATCCCGGATGAAGACGCCGGTCTCTCCTTCAGGATCGAGGCCAAATTGCTTTCGGAGACCGGGATTTTCCAACGCGACATAGGTAAATCCTGCGAGCGGATAGCCATCGACTCTGCCGTCCTCAATATCTGCGAGGAAATGGTCGATGATCTCCGGGGGTATGATGTAACTCACCCCGTCTGCATCGGTGCGGGTCATCATCGATACGCCCACAACTTTTCCATCGACAATGGCAGGACCACCGCTGTTACCTGGATTGATTGCTGCATCAACTTGGATGGTGAGTAGCGACTCCCATGAGTGGGCGTAGGCATTGACTTCAATACGGGATATGATGCCGGATGTCCAGGAAAGCTCATCACCACCCGTAGGATATCCTACAACAGTAACCTGATCCTGCGTCGACGGACTTTCGCCGATCGATAGCGGCGGAACACCTTCAAAAAACTGTTGGTCTTCTACTGTAAGCACGGCCAGGTCAGCCTGATGACAAACATATTCCGGGTGTGCGACATATTTCTTCGAGTCACCGCCCCGGCGCACCATAACAAAGGTACTGTACGCGACAACATGCGCGTTCGTGATGATGCGGTTGCCTTCAATGATGAAACCGGTCCCGGTAGCCTCCGTGGGATTGCTTGGTGCCCAGGGCCGATATGGATTAGGCGGCGTCGATGTGACGAAAATCTTGACAATCGAGTGTTCATCGAGCTGAGCGTGTGCAGGTACTGCGATCAAGCCGCACAGCGCAAAGAAAAACAGAGAACGAAGCATAACACCTCCTTTATGCGAGAAGAATGATGGACACATTAATATGCGATTTTCGCATACTGCATGCAACGCGTCTACCTTTTCCACGTATGGAAGACGCACAAACGAAATCGATACATCGCAGGGATTACAGCATTTTGCTGGATATGCTCATTGAGCTGCGCCAGAAGAAAAACATGACGCAGGTGGAGCTGGCGAAACGTATCGGGAAGGATCAGACGTATCTTTCCAAGATCGAGCGCGGCATACGGCGCGTGGATGTCGTGGAACTGCGGTCAATCCTGTCCGCACTCGGAAAAGACTTCGTCAGTTTTGTTCGGGAATTTGAAAAAGCACTTTCAATGAAGTAGGCCTGCTCCCCACAGGCCTTTTTTCTTGTCTACAGTCCGAAAATCTTGCTCGCTCGGAGCTGGTAGTCTGCACGCATCCGCTGGCGAACCAAGTGACTCACGTAGTAGGTGATAATATTGTACATGGCCCACTGGTTCTGTGCCCGCTGGGTTTCCTGCTCCTGCTGCTCTATGTACTTGGTCACGCGCTTGCCCAGGCGGCGGTCGATCTCCATGCGGAGATTTTTGTCGACCTTCGATTCCAGGAGCGTGCCGATGCGGTGCTTGATCACTGGAAGTTTTTCCGCTGTGGCCGAAAGCTCACGCTGCAGGTTTTCCATATCGAAGCCCGTCGTGTGCTTGCCATAGAATTTGCTAAGGATCTGGCCAAAGACCATTCCGTTCTTGCAGATTGCTCGTATGGCTCCGAAGTACATACGAACGCCCTCAGAGCTGTCGTAGCTGTTATGCAGGTAGAGGCTCAGTGCGATATCGCTACGTCCGTCATGGACAATGAGTTCCGGAAAGGATATCTGCAGTCTCATCCGGGCATCATCCACGAATGAATGAGAACTGTCAACGTACCAGGACGTGTCGAGCTTGTGCAGCTGATCCATGAGTGGTTTGATGACTTCCGAGTTCGGAACGAGCTTGTACGTCTTCCGCTGTATCGAGATGAGCTGGCCGTTGTCCTGGCGGACGATGGCCTTGTAGTCTTTTGAGAGTTGCGGCACACCATTCTCTCCGGCACCGTCACGGTACACGGATGTTTCAGCCACGGGAAACAGGTATGGCGATAACCGCCGTTCAACGTCGGTCATGAGTTACCTCGTAAATATTGTAGGGGAATTAATTCAGGTGAGAGAGGTCAGGGCAACGCCGTTGCCACTTGTCAGCATTCTTTGCCTTGATATATAGAGGCTTAATGCACATTTGTCGACATTTAATGAGTTGACTTCTTGTTGGATTGCAAGCGCGTCTTTGTAGGACTGGAGCATCAGATCGTAGAGCTTGTCGCGGGTTGATGGAGTCACCGGAGATGACTCAGCATGCGGCGCTGGCGACGCGGCCTTCCCGTTCCCATTGAGCTTGGACTTGAGCGGGCCGCCGTTCGCCGGAACAACGATGTACTGCGTGATGACGTTCTTTCCCGATTGGCGAGCGTGCTTGGTGATCTCGATACGATCACCCGCATTGTAATGCTCAAGCATGTCGTGAGCTTCCGATGGTGCGAAAAAACTCAGCTCTTCGCCTGTGTCGGGATCGGCGAAGGCATACAAGTAGTAAGGGCCGTAACGGTTCTCCCCGGTGAGGGGGTTATCAAACAAAAGGACTAAGGTTCGGGGTTGATTGAGGGCTAAATCGAGTTTAGCCCTTTGTGTCTGTTCCATGCGGCTGTTCCTCTATCTTGATGGAAAATTCGTTTTTGCCGGGGGTGACCTCAACGCCAGGCGGGACTTTGCCTGACATCTTCATCCAGGACCGGATACCAGCCATATCTGGCGCGCTGGATTCCGGCTGCGTTCTCAGCATTTCTGGCCGGGCGTGTTTCAGGAATTCCCCCAAGTCAGTGATCTCGACTTTTTCGCGTGACTTTCTAATGCGCAGCGTCCCGTGAGCCAGATTCAGTGTTTTCTCTCCCGATGATTCATGGCGCTCTGTCATGAACGTTTCCAGATACTGGCTGATACGATCAATGCGGTCCTGCATCTTCGTCGTGCGGGACAAAGCCCACTTCTGGATCAGCGTTTGCTCTTCCTCGGCAGTGGTGAACGTGTCCGCGATGGATTGCTGAAGGTTGGATATCTCCAGCAGAAGCAAATCCGCGTGCGCCTCCGTTTGAGCTGCGTCATGATTTTCCTGCTCTTCGATCAGCTCATCAATGAACGATGTCATATCAGTCATCGTCGTTCTCCGATCTGCGCCGGAAGATTCTGCGTATCAGTTCCTCTCCGATGACGATAATGATTTTGAAAAGGTATGGGCGTGTTTGCATAAGAGACTCCATTTTGATTAGAAACAGTTTCCGTATATCTCTTATGCCAAAATCGCAGTCAAATTCGACATAATGACAGAAGTGACCTGCCAGTATGCCAGTAAATGCCGTCAAATAGCGCTTCGGGTCCTGTTGGCACATTGTTTGCAGACATGGATGTGGCGGAAATTTAAAACAGGTGTAACAAAACATGTGCACCGGTGTTATTTCTGTCAGAACGGCGCAGCTCCGACTGATAAAGAGGTCGCAACAGGCTCCGCAATCAGCCTGCTAAAAGAGGCAGGTTTGTTCTTTGACGTAGGAATTCATTGGCTCCACAATTCAGTGGAAGGCCATTGAACAATGTGAAAGGTAATACGTACTCAAAACGGACCTGAGAAATGCTTAGATTCGAGAAATCATGCGTCGATCTTGTCTATACTGTGGGCATCACTGGGCGTGGAAGCTCAGTGACAAACGGTACCATTGTCGCTACTGTCGGAGCAGCTACACCTTGTGCACGGTCTGGCAGAGCTTTCGCATCAAGGAGTCTGCGAAGCGGAAGCTGCTTGAGTACTTCGTGCTCGGTGTCCCTGCCTACCGTCTCCGCTTTCGTACTCCAGCCTCCGTTCGTACCGTCGAACGGTTCTATCGCGCAATCAGAAAGACGCTTTGGATCCACCAGCATGCCGACAGCGAGCAACTCAATGGATCGATTGAGTGCGATGAGACCTGTTTTGGCGGGTATCGGCCAGGGAAACAAGGCTGGGGAGCTGCCGGGAAGATCATCGTCTTCGGGTTGCTCAAGCGAAACGGAACCGTGCGTGCCTTCCCGATCCCTGCACGCGACAAAGAAAATGTGCTGGACCTGCTCAGCGAGAACACGAGTCTAGGAAGTCTGTACTTCACTGATGAATGGCGAGTCTATGCTTCTTTGTCTGTACGTGGAGAACATGTTGTCGTTCGAAAAGAACGTGGGAAGCCCAAAGGCCGTGACCATATCAACGGTATCGAGGGGTTCTGGAGTTGCGCGAAACACTGGCTGTATCAATACCGCGGTGCGGCGAAAAAGTTATTTCCCATTTATCTGGCAGAACTTTGCTACCGATTCAACCACCGCGATGAAGACCTTTATCCGTTGATATTAAAGCTGTTACAGTCGACTCATGTTGAGGAAATAGCGCAATAATTGGTCCGATCTAAGTACGTATTACCATGTGAAAACAAACACCTTGGATTGGAAATATTCGATTCAAGGGTATGGCTTTCTGCAACAACCGTCCATCGAGTTAATAGATTCAGCGTAAACCCAGACTCGCATTAACCCTCCACCACGACCAATGTTCTCTTAAACTTATACAGTCATTCCAAACCTCCATATAGTAGGTTTCGAATGCATAAGAATTTTATTAATGCTCTCTTAAACTTATCCAGTCATTCTGAGCCCCCCATATAGTAGGCTTCGAATGCATGAAAATATTAAAATGAATAATACTAATATTTTAATGCTAGTTGGTTCTCCATCACCAACATTTCGAAGCCATACCCACCCTCGCCTCGTTCCGAGGCATATCCCCGTACGTTCTACTGTAATCGAATTGATCGACCTCATTTCTGGAGCAATGATGTATCCTCAGTCCATGGGTATCCAATAATTACCCTAGCTCCAAGGGAGTGTATACGGAGTAATTGTGAATTACACAATTATTGACCCGAACTCTGACCAGATCATATCATCTGAGTCACTAACCCTCGCCGTACAGAGCATCGAACTCGCGTGCGAGCGCATCACCGGTGTTGATGCCAAAAGTATCCAACAACTCCACCAGCAATCACAGTGGGGGCGTGCCCATTGTGAATCGCTTCGTGAAATGATACGTAGCAGACTTCACACCGATCCGGTCAAGCTTGCTTTGAGCGAGACCCCACAATCCGGTCCTACTTCCTCGAATCTTCGGACAGCGGATCAGCTGGAATTGAAACGGCTGACAAAGCTCTTGCGTAGATTTACGCGTTGTGGGAGAGTCCTATCAAGAGCCCATTCTCAGCAATCACGCATCGAACGTTTGGAACTCGACAAGTCCGAAGCTGAAATATTGGTGCGATCACAAAACTATCTACAGCGCTATAGCTCGAGTATTGAAAATAGCATTTCCGCATTACCGCAGCGCCAATACGATCTTAGCTGTGGCAAGAAGGGTAAGGTTCAGCAGCGCGCAGATACCGCTATTGAGCAACTCCTTACGCCAGAAGCAATTCCGGACGAGGCAACCTTGCTTGGCTTTGTTAAGGCCGTGAACGAAGTGCTCCATACGAAGGTGGTTAAATCACCGCGGGAGTATCGCGAACGATTCATCGAAGTCCTTCGGGACGCTGTGGCTGACTTACGGAAAAACGCTGGAATCGGGAACAAGAAGACTAAGCGTGAGGTGAACTCATGACTTTTCTTCTTTCTTCCCCCGACCCACTTCGTGACCGCTACGTGAAGTACTTGCGTGAACGGTATGGTCGCGACCAGTTGCTCGTACGCGAAGCAGCACAAGAATGCGACACAAGTGCGGAATTCCTCCGTGCGCGCATTCGCCGCGATGTGATCCGTGCGGAAATCCGCATGGGGAAAAGTTTCCTGCATGTCTACGACGTCGCTGGGATCCTCGCCGGAGGCATCGAATGACGGCAGCCCAGCAGAATCAAGACCCGGTTGAGGGGGTGCGCAAGCGCCTCCTCGCCACGTATCAAAAATCACTTCTCTCCATCAGCGAGGTTGCGAAGGAACTCGGTGTTTCGGAAACCTTCGTCCGTGACAGGACCGAGGATAGCCGGATCCCCGTCGTTCGGCTCGGGGACCTGGTCAAAGTCCGTATCGAGGTGCTCGCGCAGCTCGTCGTTGAGGGGGTGGATTGATGAAAGCCCAATACCGTGTAAGTGCAAGGAATGGTCGGCGTCGGATCAGGCGATTGTTCTCCCGCCGCCGCCATGCCCATGCATACGCAAGGAAGTTGATGAAGTCATATCACCTCGAGTCCTGTCCCACAATCAAAGTGATTCGCGATGAAAAAGATCATTGACAAGCACATTCGTCAGTTGCCTGACGGACGATTCCGCGTTGACATTCGTCTCAGCCGCAAAGAGCGGCCCCGGCGAACATTTATCAATCGTGAAGACGCCCGATCCTTCGTGCGGAAGATCCTGCTCGAAAGGGAGGACGAGAAGAGCGTGAAGCGGGGCCTGAAAAGGCCCCGTCTTCGCATCATGGATGTAATCGATGAATTCGAACAGTATCACGTCGGACGCGCGGCGTCGACACTGAAACGCTACCAACCAATCTTCCAGTACCTCCGGGAATTCTGTATCGCGAACAATATCACGCTGCTTTCAGATTTCTCTCAGGTTCACGCCTCCCTTCTACAGCAGCAGCTCATGGCTCCGTGTATCGATCCCAAAGGATCGACAGGGAAGGTGAAAACGCGTCAAGCCAAAACCGTCAACATGTACATCTCCAAGTACAAAACGATGTTCAACCGTGAAGTAAGAAAGCGTTCGCTACAGTTCAATCCCTTCGACCATATCGAGAGCTTGCCAGTCCAAAAGCGGCCGCCTGAGTACTACAAGGATGAACAACTTCGTGCGTTCTTCCGTGTTGAGATGCATCCAGCTCATAAGGATGCCTTCTTCGGCATGCTTCACACTGGAGCACGCTTCAGTGAGATCGCAGAACTGAAATGGACTGATGTCTTCATTGACGAGGACATGCCCTATCTGCGTATATGGGCGTCCCCAGACGGCAGTCTGAAGACAGGAAATGCCTATCGGCTCATCCCGATCAACGAAGACCTGTTAAGAGTGCTGAGACGTATTCGTGAACAGGACTCAGAATCAGACTTGGTATTCATGGCTCCTCAGGGTGGTAAGCTTCGCGAGAGGGCGATGTTGGCAGTATGCTCCAAGGTTGCAAAACGCGCTGGTATCGGTCATGGGACGAACCACCTATTTCGGCATACGTTCGCAACGAAACTTGCTGAACTTGGATTTCCAGTTCAGTACATCTCCCGGTTGATGGGCCATGCTACCATCGCACAGACAATGCGCTACATACACATGGAAACAAGAGGTCTCGGGCACGTCGTTCAGGATCTTGTCGGCATTGTCCCTATTTCAGACTGATCGAGGAAGACTCAAAGTAAAAAGGCTCGTCCAGCAATGGGCGGGCCTTTTTTGCGTGCTACACATGACGTGATATTACTGGAGCATACCCACCTATATGCGCAACAACTTCTGATAGAAAGTGACTGATCGAAATTGATCAGACGCAGGTCACGTGATGAAGATCTTGGTAAACTGTTTTTTAGATCCCTTGGGACTATTCCATAAAACTGAGGGTGCTATTCCTCCACGCTCAGTCCTGTTGTTATTGACCTGTCGCGAGTTCGCCACCAAGTTTGTTGCTTCACCATGTTAGTGTGTCGGCATGCTTAAGAAAGATACAATCAACTGTTTAAGAAATTCGATCGGATATTTAGGCAGTTTGGTCTGATGGCGGAACGAAACCAATGTTGCTCTACAGCCTGGATAAATTCGGGACGCACTAGTTTGGCACGTCGTTCAAGCCATTCACCGTGTCCAGCTCGTAAATAAATCCCCTCAGCTGGTAGATTTGTCAACTTCGATTGTGATAAGAGTTCTCGAACCTCAGGATAAGTAAATTTCCCACGTGCAATATATGGAACTTTAGTGATATGCATATCGGCGAATAGTTGATCCCGGCGTGCCGTGGCCAGGAAGAGATGTTTCTCTCGGTCGTAAATATCGAAGGCAAGAAACCAGTCAGGTAGGCTGCCATAGAAAATTGAATGCTGTGCATAACACCACTCACCAAACAGGATGTATCGGTCAGTAAGATGATCGAAAAGCGTTTCGGTGTTGAGCCTCAACCAATCGTCGAGTTTTTCCCACTGCCCCGAGCTGGGTAAATGCAAATAAGCCCCCCTGTTCTGGGCGCGAAAATTCCCATCTGAATCAAACGATAGCCCCAAGTTCGCCCCGTCTACTTTTTCTTCTACAGTCACCTCATGCGTCAGGAATTCTTCACGTTCTGATTCTGTAAAAACCTTATCACCCCTGATATCAACCCCTGGCAAGGTCGCCAGATGAGGGGTTGTAGGAAATTTGAAAAAGCTCTCCTTCATGTACCCATCTTCTTAGAATATTTGGCCTCGACATACTCCGGGCATAGAAAATGAACGGTAATCCCAACATCAGCGAGGGCATCCTTCCATCCCCACCATTTGCTGTCTGTGGCCTGCAAAATGGGCGGCTTGTCTGCGTGGGAGTTGGCTGAAGCGATAAACTTTCGGTCTGATCTGTCGAAATCGTTTAGATCGTCATGCCGAGGGAATTCTTGGTATGAATCGCCATTTCTGGTTATGGTCACTCTATCGCAATACTCTGGGTTATATCGTCGATCATTCACCCACTTCATGAAGGCATTGCCCATACCAGGCTGTCCCTTCATGGAAAGCTGCTGTCGATACTCATCGAAAATTTCGTCTCCCGCATCGATGATCAAGCCATGTTTTTTAATGACATGCTCAAGTGCCTCGACACAGGCCAGTACACAGGCATCGGATACGTCTGACCCCATGTCAGGCTGGCTGGCGAGATTGGCAGTTATTGGCACATTGGTATCCACCAAGCATTTCTTTGGAAGGCTCATGCGGACGCCTCCGGATCTTCGGTTTTTTGCATCCTCTTCTTCATGGCGGCTTTGGCCTGCTCGGTTATGTCGCCCATTTCATCGCCGAAAAAGTTCTCCGGCCAGTTCTGGATGTTGCCAAAGACGTCTATTTGCAACGGCTCTAGGGTTGCGGGTGTCCTACTGATATTGGCGAAATAGGCCGATACTTTTTCCTGCGAGACTGCATCCTCAGCGATGCGGCGCTGCAGGCGGCGCAGGAAATGTTCAGAGTGGGTTTCGATGACCAACTGGATATTCCTGTCTGATCCGTTCTCCCGGGAGTTGATGACGTCGATCATCACATCCGCCAACGCCGATTGTGCATTCGGATGCAAGTGAATCTCTGGCTGTTCCATCAGGATGATCGATCCAGCCGGAGCATAAAAACACTGCACCAGTACCGGTAGCACCTGAGATATGCCAAATCCAACATCTGGAAGATCAACCCAATCTTTTGATCCTCTTGTGCGAACCTTTACCTCGTACTCCTGCCGTTGTTCGGAAATTGGGTTGACCTTGAATTCTTCGATCAGTCCCATTTCCTTGAGCTTGAGGGCAATTATTTCTTCGAGAGGTTTTGCAGGCCTCCGATACCCGAAACTGATTTTACGATCTCTTGCAGCCAAAATGGCCGCGACAGTATTTTCGCCAGAAAACCCAACGCTTTCAGGGGTGATGCCACCCCAGGTATAAAGCCTATCAGCTTTTGTTCTGAGTGGCCCAAGGTAGAATATTGAGTTGAATAATTTCTCTTGCGCGAGATTGAGGTCCTGAACGAAATCCGCATTTTGATAATAGGCCACAACCTCATCAGGGAATCCATAGAACCGAACAATGTCCTTGAGTGCCCAAGCACGCATCTTTTTCCGGACAAGGGAGTATTGTTTAGCTGAAGCGGAATATTCATGCTTCTCAGTTTTCCTTGATAGCTCGATCGAAAGCGCCTGTTCACCATTGTTTAGTAGTCGATACTCGAACTTTGAAACCTGGACCAAGTGCATTGTCGCATCGCTGAGCTCAACGCCTGCTTTGAAACTCAATTCGTTACCGGAGAACACCTGGTCGGACAAAGGGTCCTTGAACTTCAGTGTTTCCGGCAAAGACCACCGGTAGCCGAAGGTGATCTTGTTTTTCGGGTCACGATGAAAGACCATTTCCTGATAGGAGCCAAGTTGAACTACCGAGTTTTTGCCCCCAGGATAAAAAACCGCCTTTCTGTCTGGTGACTCCACTGTCTGCTTCAGCATCATCAGGAATTGCCCGATGCTGGATTTTCCCGAGCTGTTGGCACCAAAGAACAGAGAAATGGGAGCCATGCGAATGGTACCAGTGTCCTTCCAGCCTTTGAAGTTTCGTATTCGTAGTTGTTTCAGCATACTTTCCTCAGCTGTCATTGACGTCAAGCCCTTCATGTCATCCAGGAATCGCTTCCTCTGAAAGCTGACTCCCGGTCAGTCAGTATAGGCAAAGACTTCTAGAAAATACAGTACCGGATAGAATGTCCCAAAAGTGTCCCAAACTGGTGCCATGTGGGCACACTACGTGGTACCGCGTGTTCATTTGACCCAATAAAAACAGGCCAGGCGTGACTACACCTGACCTGGTTGCGTTGCTTGCGGAGAGGGTGGGATTCGAACCCACGGTACGCTTGCACGTACACACGCTTTCCAGGCGTGCCAGTTCAGCCACTCCTGCACCTCTCCAGGTGATAATCTATGTTCCCTCACTCCTGCTGCGTCCGCCGAAATCCCGCGAAGCGGGATGAAGGAGGACACCTCTCCAGGTGAAAATCTATGTTTCTCCACTCCTGCTGCGTCCGCCGAAATCCCGCGAAGCGGGATGAAGGAGGACACCTCTCCAGGTGAAATTCTATGTTCCTCCACTCGATGTGACCTGGAGAAGTTTCATCTCACGTGCCACAGATTACAAATCTACGCATTTTTTGCAATCCGCAAAAACTCACGGGAAAATGTCGGTGAAGGAGCGGCGGCGGTACCAGCCCGTGAGACTGTAACGCGCTCGTGTGGATGGGAGCACCTCGTGAGGCACGGTGTCGCTGCGGAATATGACGAAGGTGCCAAGCTCGGGTAGAATATCGTGCATCTTATCCATGAAATGCAGGCGCAACTGGCCACCATCGGCGGTAGACCATCCCTCGTTGAGGTACAGCACGACGGATATCATGCGCGCGTCGGAAGCACGGAAGCGGTCGACATGCACATCGTAATGCGCGCCCTCTTCGTAGACGGCGTAGTGGCATTCAAAATCGATCAGACCGAGGAACAGTGTGCTGTTGAGTGCCAGGCGGAGCTGCTCGATCATGCGGTGATAGGAGCGTCTTCCGGCGGGAGCGCTGGCGGCGTCGAGCCACAGTATGCTGTCACTTCGGATGTCTTCGCGCTGCACTTCCGATCCTCCGGTTCCGATGCGGGCTTCGCGGAAGCGGTCACTGTCGTGCAGCTGCCGGGCTTCCTCCATGAGAGCGAGCAGGACGGACTCAGGCAACAGGCCGTGCGCGACGGTCCATCCGTCTGCTGCAAGCCCGTCGATAACGGGGGTGAAATCGGCATCCATTGTCGTGGCATCCGGTACGAGTGGGAGTGGGAGAAGTCCCCATGCGGTGGGAGCAGATGCTTCCCTGCAGGGTGACGCTGCGCAAATATCCGCTGTGGCGATGAAATCTCCAACGCTTCAGCTATATGGAAATTCACGCCGGATAGCTACATTTATCTCCCATGAAGCAATTCTACTTTATCGGTATCGCAGGGTCGGCCATGGCGGGTGTCGCCGCGGCGCTGAGGGAGCAGGGACACAGTGTTGCCGGATCGGACAATGGTGTCTATCCGCCCATGAGCGATTTCCTCGCTGCGCAGCGCATTCCGTATCATGACAGTTTCGCGGAAACGCATATTTCCGCCCTGCCGAATGGGACGGTGGTGGTGATTGGAAATGCGATGAGCCGCGGGAATGTGGAAGTGGAGGCGGTGCTCAACCGCAGACTGCGATACACGTCGCTGGCCGGACTCGTTGGCGATGAGATGATCGAGGGAAAAACCAGCGTGGTGATCGCCGGGACGCATGGGAAGTCCACCACCAGTTCGCTGGCAACATGGGTGCTGGAGGTGGCGGGACACAGTCCGGGCTTCCTTATCGGTGGCATCCCCGAGAATTTTGGCCGTGGCTGCCGCACGGCGCTGATGGACGGTGTGTTCGTCACCGAGGGGGATGAATACGACACGGCCTTTTTCGACAAACGATCCAAGTTCGTGCATTACCGCCCGGAAATCGCCGTCATCAATAATGTCGAATTCGATCATGCCGATATCTTCGACTCCCTCGAACATATCAAGCGATCCTTCCGGCAGTTCGTCAATCTTATTCCGGGGAATGGACTGCTCATCGTCAACGGCGACGATGCGCATGCGGTCGAAGTCGCGCAGCAGGCGCACTGCAGCGTGCTGCGCTTCGGTATGGGATCGGAGTGCGAACTGCGATGCACGGATATGGCATACGAGGATGGAAAAACGACCTTCCGGATGACGGATATGCGGCGCGGGACGCTGCACAGTTTTCGGATCGGACTCACCGGGGAGTTCAACGTACGCAATGCGATGGCCGTCGTGGCGATCGCGGAACGTCTCGGGATATCCGACGATGTCATCCAGCGGGCTTTCGACAGTTTTCGCTCCATCAAACGCCGCATGGAGATTATCGCGGAAGCGAACGGCATCACGCTGATCGACGACTTCGCGCATCATCCCACCGCTCTGCGCCTGACGCTCACGGCGCTGCGCGAGCGCTTCCCGCATCGCAGACTCATCGCATGCTTCGAACCGCGATCGAATACCACGACACGCAGTATCTACCAGAAGGAAATCACCGAGGCCCTCGGTCTCGCCGACGTCTCCGTCATCGGCGCCATCGACCGGCCGGAACGGTACAGCGAAGAAGAACGACTTTCTCCACCACGCATCGCCGAGGAACTTAAGCGCGAAGGACGCACCGCACGCGCCATTCCCGATCCCATTGAAATGGTGGAGTACGTGAAATCAATTCTTGCCGAAGGGGATGTCGTCGCTCTCTGCAGCAACGGGAAATTCGGTGGTGCACATGCCCTGCTGCGCGAACACATCGAATCGTTGGCGGGAAACTGATTCCAGGTCACCGACAGCATGAACGGAACGGGAATGCTGTATTCCCTCGTTGTATTGAAAACGCCTGATAACAACAAGAAGGGGATACTTATGCTTTCCAAACAGAATTCGGCAATAGGCCGCGTGCGCACATTCGTACAATCGGCCCTTCTTGCATGCACGCTTTTACTCATCGTTTTTCCCGCGTTTACTGCTCACGCCCAGGGACCCAAGGGACGCTCTTTCGGTATTGGTTTTTCCGTTGGTGAGCCCACGGCAGTCTCGGCGCGATTCTGGCTGAGCAGTGAGAATTCATGGGACCTTGCCCTGGGATCGTCCGCGATGGGGAATCCCCATGTTCATGCCGATTATCTGTGGCATTTCAACGATGCTTTCAATTCCCGCATTTTCAAGATCTACGCAGGCGTTGGCGGTGTGATGGGTTTCGGAGACAAGGACAATGGATTTGTCGTCTGGGTGAAAAAGGGGAAGGACAAGGAACGCTGGTATTACGGCGACGATTCCAAGGTTGCCATCGCGGCGAAAGGGGTGTTCGGCCTGAACATCATCCCGCGCAATACGCCCCTCGACATCTTCATCGAAATTGACCCCATCCTGGGTATCACCCCGGGCTTCGGCTTCGACATCCAGCCCGCTCTCGGCATCCGCTTCTACCCGTAACCCTGCTTCAGGCTGACGCGGAACCTACCCCGCCTTCATGCTGTGTGCGAAGCGTACGTTCCGCTGTTCGAGTCCCTCAAGCAGGGCATTGAATACGTCCAGCTCAGCGCCCAGGTACTCGGGAGGTGAGATGCCGGTGTGACGATAGCTGCCGTTGGCGACAAGGCGGGCGGCAACTGCACAAGTGTAGCCGGTGGTGCGTGCCATTGACGTCGTTCCGCTCTCACGGTCGTAGCGGTCGAGCATATCGAAGGTGTGACTTTCCCGCATCCCGTCTTTCTCACCCACGATGGTTACACGCATGACCGAGAGATCTTCCTCTCCCTCTTCCATCTGCCATGCGGGGAAGAGCAGGCGCGCGGTGACATCCAGCGGAGCGACCGCGACTCCATCCACATCAATTGCCTCTTTGCGGAAAAACCCGGTATCGCGAAGTACCTGCATCAGGGCTGCGTGCCCCGGGTAGCGCATGGTTTTTTCCTTCATGCTCGGTGCCTGCATTGTTACCGCGAGGGTACGGAGTCCGTCAGTATTGAATGCCTCGAGCGTCCCCACACCGTCGAAATGCAGCTGTTCGATATCGCTGAGCGCGGGACGCACGACCTCATGTCCGTGTTCGATGTAGCGGGCGGGACGCGTGTACTCTTCAATCACGTCGATGGGAGAAAACACGGCGCCGTATTCGTAGGGCTTGCGGCGCACGACAGGGAGTCCCCCGACATAACAGAGAAAACTCTCGATACTGTCCATATCCGCATTCAGCCGGCCCATGAGGATGTTGCCGAGTCCGGGTGCCAGACCACAATCCATCACCGCCGTCACACCGCGCTCTTTCGCCAGTTCATCAAGCGTGAAGGGATCCTCCGGGAAAAAAGAAATATCGACGACATTTTTCCCCGCATCGATCACACGGCGCAGGGTTTCATATCCCATGAAACCGGGGACGGCCCCGATGACCAGGTCGGCGTCGCTGATGGCAGCGGTAAGAGCCCCGGCATCTGCCAGGTCCGCCGTGCGTGTCGTGACCGGAAACGCAGACAGCGCAGCGAGTGCGTGTTCGTTGCGGTCGGCAACGCACACTTCCCAAGCGTCCTCCCGTGCCAGATCGCGGGCAATGGCTGAACCCACCATGCCGCCGCCGAGTACTGTAACCTTCATACGTGCTCCCGTATGCTGTTTGCCGTTCCGTGGTGAAGAATTATGAGAGGTTGTGACTATTGATGATCCGGTGTTTGCACGGTGGGGGGATACACATTGCGCAGCTTGAGCACCGCGCCGAATTCCCCGACGGCGATGGCCTGATTGTTTGGCAGGAAGGTGATGCCATGCAGGGACTTCGCCGATGTCAGGTCGTGCAGCCGCCACGAGGTGTTGTTCTTCTCCGCGCGCACGATGGCACCACGCTTGCCGACCGCCCAGCCTGCGCCGCGGTTGTCGAAGGCGAGACGGATGTAATCAGTTTCGTAGGCGTTGAGTTTTTGCCAGGACGAGCCACCGTTTGACGTACGCATCAGCAGTCCGTGATACCCGGCGAGCCAGCATTCACTCGCGCTGCGCGCGAACAATGTCGTGACCGGGAGAAAGGAATCGAGCTTCTGTTTCTCCCATGTGGTACCACCATCGCTGCTGTGCAGAAGCACCCGCTGCGGGGATGCGCACCAGCCGTGTTTCGCATCGGCGAAGGAAATACTGCTGAGCATCACATCGGTGCCGCTTTCCAGTGCAGACCATGTCGATCCCATATCCGTGGATTTCAGAATGCTTCCGTTTTCTCCGGAGAGCCAGATAGTGCTGCCCACGACAGCCATGCCGGGATAGGTGTACTCCGTTGGCAGTGGAATGCGCGTCCAGCTGCTCCCACGATCCTCCGTGCGGTGGAAACTGCCGCGGAAGCCGGCGGCGACACCGACACTGTCGTTCAGGTAGCGGACATTGCGGAACGCGTGCTGATCCGATGAGAGTTTCTGCGTCCAGCTTTCCCCGCCATCCGTCGTACGCATGATGACGCCGTAGTCACCGACGATGCTGCCGTGCAGACTGTCGGCGAAAGCGACATCCCAGAGGGTGAACTCGGTGCGGTGAGAAATATGCTCCCAGCTGCCGAGTGTCTGCCCCTGCATCGATACGGGGAGGATAATCATGAAAAGGAGTATGCAATGTCGAAGCTTCATGCGGCATCTTCATGGGTGTGGTTGCGGAGACGGTGTACGTCCGAACACAATGTACTGTTCCCCGGTAGGGCGATGCAACAACGGCCCGGCGATGCAACAACGGCCCGGCGATGCAACAATCGGTCACCGGTGGAGTATCGGAGTGCTTCGCTATGCAATCACGATTTCGTATGTTAGGCAGAACGCCTGTTTCCCACCGGATTCCTGCATGAAAGGACGATTCATCGAATCCCGTTTTGTCTACCTCGCCCTCGCTACGGCAGGGGGATTCCTGCTGTTGCTCGCTCTGGTGCAGCTTCCTGCGGGTATCCTCATTCAATACACCAAACCCAGTCTGCCCTGGTTCCCGGTTGAGAATATGGCGGAAGGTGTGCGCATTGTGCCGGTAGTGACACGTGAAGGGGAGCCGGATGCGCATTTCCAGCCCAGCGATATCCTCACCCGCGTCAACGATGTGGCGCTCGACTCGGCGCATTTCGATGAAATGGCGCTGCAGAGAATGACGGCAGCGCTCCGCATCGGCGATACCGTGCGGGTGCGTCTGCTGCGCGGCGGTGCGGAAAAGCGTTTTTCCATCATTCTGTCGCATTCCATCAGTGATGCGCGCGGGAAGGAGATCTCGCTTCTCACCTTTCTGATCAACAACATCTCACCGGTCTTTATTATTCTCGTTGGCTACATCGTACTGCTGCGGCGTCCGCGGCGACGGGAGTCTGTCCTCTTTTTCGGCAGCCTGGCCTGTTATGCCTGGTATTTGCTCGGGGGTGTGCACGCCAGCATTTACATGCCCTGGTGGAGTGCGCTCGGGAAGCTGCGTGGGATCAGTCTGGAAGTCACTTTCATGCTGTTTCTCCCCATGCTGCTGCATTTCCTGCTCGTGTTTCCGAAAGAGTGGTTCATGCGTGAACGCAGGGGACTACGCCTGCTGCTCGTATATATTCCGTACGTACTCATTGCAGCAGGCGGCTATGTGCTGCTGACGAAGATGCAGCTGCCCATTGTTGAGGAATTCTCATTGGCCGCCAACCTCGTGTATGCCGTTTCGCCGGTTGTCGGTCTCCTGATTATCCGGGCGAGCTACCGCCGTGCCCGGGCACCGCTGACGAAGAGTCTGCTGAACGTCGTGTTCATGGGTATGACCGCGTTTACCTTCGGCTTCATCCTGCTGATCGTGATCAACATCCTCTATATTTTCTACGATGT
Source organism: bacterium (assembly GCA_020444325.1). NCBI lineage: Bacteria > bacterium. The sequence continues at coordinate 417,265 of JAHLLD010000001.1, read as the reverse complement.
CCTCCTCCCCGTCGCGCTCGAATTGCGTCTTGTCGCGCTGCTCCTGATCACCCTCATGCTTCCGCTCACCTTCGGCTATGCGCTGCTGCGTTATGGCTTCCTCGATATTCAGATACTGTTCAAGCGCACGACGCTGTACGCCCTGTTGTCCGTCTTCATCGTCCTTGTCTTCGTACTGCTCAACGCGTTTCTCCAGCACTACTTCGATTCCTTCACCAGTACGGATGCCCTTCTTGTCTCCGTCATCGTGACCGGTGTCATCGCCATTTTCATTGCCCTGGGAAAAGGACATATTCAGCAGCTGCTCGATCGCACGCTCTTTCGCGATGAATGGCAGCGGCGCAGCCGGCTTGCGGCGTTCGGCCGCAGTCTGCTGCATTTGCTCGAGCGGGACGACCTGCTGCGCGAATTGACCGTGACGCTGCCCGACATTCTCGAGGTGAGCGTTGCCAGCGTCATCACGCTCGATGAAAAAGGCAGTGCATACCTGCTCGCGGGTACCACACTTCCGGAGGAGGTGGTCGAGCGCATGCTGCGGCAGAAGAATCTGTTTGCGCGTCTGAGGGATGGGGAGGTGCTGGATGTTCACGGCTTCGCCGAGGCAGAGGATATGCATGGACTCAATGCGATGACCGACATCGCGGAGCATGAAGGGCGGCATACCGTGCTGCTGCTGGGGAAAAAACGCAATGGCAGGAAACTCAGCGCGGAGGAATTTGTCGAGCTTCGTTCCGTTGCAGAACATGCCATGCTGGGATGGAAGAATGTGGAACTGTCGGATGAGTTGCGTGAAAAGGAACGCTTTCGCAAGGAGGTGCATATCGCCCAGCAGATTCAGGCCGCGATGCTGCCGGGGGCAACACCTTCTCACGAACGCTTCGATTTTGCCGCGTGGTCGCTTCCCGCCCGGGAAGTCGGCGGCGACTTTTTCGATTTCCTGCAGTTTGACAGCGAGAGTCCGGGAGTGATCGTAGGGGACGTCTCCGATAAGGGGATCTCCGCTGCCATGGTCATGGCGTCGACCATCAGCACGCTGCGCTATGCCGCGGAATATGAAGATTCCCCGCGTGGCATTCTCGAAGCAGCCAACAACCGGATTTTCCAGGATACCAGCCGCAGCATGTTTGTGGCCGTCTGCGTCGCGCGGCTCGATGCCGCCCGCATGCAGATGACGTTCACGAATGCCGGCCTGCCGATGCCGCTTCTGATTCGCGATGGCGCAGCGTACCAGATCGCGTGGTCGGATGCCGGGGGACACCTGGCGCTGGGGGTGCAGCCCGATGCCCGGTATCATCAGGACACACTGGATCTGCAGAGCGGTGATGTGATTCTGCTGTACAGTGATGGACTCGAAGAAATGATGGACGATGACGGGGCGGGCAGCAGCGTTTCACAGCTCAAGGCGCATGTGCTCGCCGCAGGTGACAGCGGAAGCACCGATGCCCTGACCGCGGCCGACATGCTGCGGAATATCGTCACCGGGGTGCTGCCCGAAGAGCATACCACGGGCATTAAAGACGACATGACCATCGTGCTCTGCCGCGTGCGATAGCGCGCAGTCACGTGACAGGAGAAGAAAAGTTTCCCGCGTGCGACATCTTACGTCATACGGTCCGGCCGCACTCTCGCGCATCGTGGGTGTGGCCTGTACGCTTTCACTGCATGTGCTCATCGCGCGCAGCAGCGGTCCGGCGGCCTATGCATCCGTCGCGTTTTTCGTGACGGTGTTTTCGCTCGCCGGCATGCTGCTCGATTTCGGGAATGAGCAGCAGCTGATTCGTGAAGGTGGGGCCACGTCCTCTCGCGCCCGTTCCGTTCTCTTCTTCGCGCCGCTGCTCGCACTGATCGTCGTCATGCTGCTGGGATTTGCGGCCACTCCGTTCGAACAGCTTTTCTCCATCAACGGTATCGGCACGATTTTTTTGCTGGGACTCCCGGCATTGCCTCTGCGGGCGCTGGACATCGTTCCACGCAGCACGCTGCAGCGTGCGCAGCGTTTCACAACCCTGGCGTGGATCGACAGTGCGGGAAGCCTGTCTGGCTGGGTCGTGGCACTCATTGTCTTCTTTCAGCAGCGTGATCCCGCGGCGTATGGACTGTATACCACCGCAATGTACACGGTGCGTCTTGTGCTGTACTGGCGGCAGAGTGCGCTGCGGATGAGGGACGTACAGGGCACACCTGCGCTGCGGCAGTATTTCGGAAGCTGGAGACTGCTGCTGGTAAGTGCCGGCGACAGGCTCACGACGACGTATGATGACTTTGCTGTCGCTCGGGGTTTTGGTCCGGCCATGCTTGGCGTGTATCACCTCAGCTACCGGGTCATCACCCTGGTGCAGGATTTTCTCGCGGGCGTACTGCGCGTGCTTTCCTATCCCGTTTATGCAGAAACTGCATATGACCGTGAACTTGTGTACCGGCAGTTCTGTCTCGATACGCGACTTGTGTTTGCCGTCACTGCGCCGCTTCTCGTCTGGACCATCTGCACTGCCGACTGGGGGATTCCGCTGCTGCTTACCGCGCGGTGGAACGGGGCCGTGCTGATCTTTCAGCTGCTGGCGCTCGAGGCGCTGCGGCAGTCGCTGCTGCCACTGGCGGGACAGGCGCTGATTGCCATTTCACACGAACGGGTGCTGCTGCGCTTTACCCTCGTCAGCGTTGGCGTTCTTCTCCCTGCATTCACCATACTCGCTTTTTTCGACCTCACGGTCTTCGTCGTCGGTTTTCTGCTCATCAACAGCGTGCTCAACCTCTACTTTTACATAGAGGTGCGACGCGCTTTCGCTTTTCCCGTGCGACAGATGCATCTGGCATGGCTTCCCGGTTTGCTTGCAGCGGTGTTGACCGGTGTTCTGCACATGCTGCTGCGCGCAGCCGGATTGCAGGGAGCTGTTCATGCCATACTGCTCTTCGCCTTTTCCCTTGTGCTGATCACGCAGTTGTACCGGCTGCAGTTTGCCGATATCGGCGTGTCGTTTCGTCAACTGCTGCGCCGCCGCGCAGGCGAAGCAGAATCCCGTATGTGTATCGTGCATACGGATGCCGCCTTTGCCGAAGACAATCCGCATCTGAAACACGTACATGAAGCGCTGATGCGTATGCACGAGGATGTTCGCATTCTGCCCCTGCACTACCGGAACGATGTGACAGCAGCCTGGAAGCGGAGGCTTCGTGGGGGCGAAGACAAAAAAAATATGCACATTCTGCATATTCACTTTCCTGTCATTTGTTATCAGGGGAAGAGCCTGTCCGCGAGTGTCGCGCGGGGCAGCCGCTACCTGCTGCTCATCACCCTGCTGCGCGTTTCCGGCATGCACTTCGTCGTTTCTTTGCACGACGCCATTGCGCACGACTTCCCGTTCCGCCGGTGGGAGGCGGTATTCCTGACACTGCTGTTCCAGTCTGCCGACGCCATTTTCACGTATTCACAGAACGGGGTGGATGAAGTCGCACGCCGCTACGGCAGAACAGCCGCAGTGCATCGCCTGCGTCATGCGGCATACAGAACGACAGAGGTGGAGGCAGAGCGAAATGAGCTGCGTCGGGAACTCGGTATCACTGCTGACCACCGCATCCTGCTGATGTTCGGTGAGCACAAACCGTATAAAGGATATGCCGAGTTTGTGCGCTCGCTGCGCGATCAGGATACGATGGGCATCACACTGCTGTGCGCGGGAAAGGGAATGCAGCAGCTGGAATCCGTTTGTGCTGACGCAGGTATTGAGCATGTGATTGTCGACGCATATCTCACAGAAGAGCGTCTCGCCGCGTTGATTGAGGTGGCGGACTACGGTGTGCTCCCCTATCAGCGCATTCTGCACAGCGGAAGCGCTGTGTATCTGCTTTCACACGGTTGTCCCATCATCGTACCGGCGCGCGGCGTGTTCCCGGAATATTTCGCGGAGTATGCTGTCGGAGTGTTGATGTCCGGCTCCGGGCGTGCGGATATTGCCGAGATGCTTGAACGTGTCCGCATTCACGAAAGACATGAGTATCAGGCTGAGATACGGCGTTTTCTCTCGGACCATCGGATCGAGGATGCCGGGGAGGAATTGTACCGTGCATACGCAGCGGTATTACGCGGTTTTTCAGGGGAGAATGTGGCGGCGGAAACTGCGAAGTGATCGCAGGGGGGTGGTGATGCGTGAGAGGATGCCACGGTTGCGGAGAAACTGCAGACCGCGACCCATGAACGTTGGAATCAGATAGCGAAGAGTGGTCAGCCGTTGCGGGGCATGGAGCAGCAGATGGAAATACCGTTTGCGCGCTTCGGCGATGCGTCCGTGATAATAAGCCGCACGCGCCTGCGCTTCCTCCAGCGCCCGGGGAGAGGGAAAGCAACACGGATCGCGTTGCTCCTCAGCAAGGAAGGCCGCACTCGCTTCGCGTGTCACACGGTCCTGCGCCTGCTGACTTGCCACGCCAAGCGAATCAAACGAGCGCTGCACGGTGTTGAGAACCGAGGGAAGATTGTGAAAACGGAAATGCCGCAGCGCGCGGAGCTGAAACGCGTAATCCTCTCCGGCGGGCAGCGCTTCGTCGAAGCCACCGACGGTATCGAAAACCTGACGGCGAATGATTGAAGAATTGAAGGGCAGCATGCTGGTGACGGGCATGCCATGCAGGATGTCCTCATGATGTTCAGGGAAAGCGATGACACGCTGCTTTCCCGTCGTCTCGTCCCTCACCAGCACGTGACAGCCGAGCATTGCGACATCAGGTTGGTGCTCGAGGAAGTCCAGCTGTTTCGCAAGGCGATCGGCCTGTGCCTCGTCGTCGGAATCCATGATCGCAATCAGGGAGCCGCTGCATGCAGCGAGTCCTGCATTGAGTGACGCCGCGCGTCCCTCATGCTTACGCGCAATCACACGCACACGCTCGTCGGTAATGGACGCCAGCCGTTGCATCGTGGCGTCGGTCGAACCGTCGTCGACGATGACATATTCGAAATCTGCATATTCCTGCCGGAGAATACTTTCGACAGCACGGAGAATGCTGCGCTCCCTGTTGTAGACGGTGGTGAGTACGGAAAGTGTCATGGCGTTGCCTGACTCATTTTTGCACGGCGCTGGCAAAGCCGACGGCGCGATTGACGCCACCGAACTGATCGTCATCGAAGTAGATGATGGCCCAGTACAGATTGTTTGCCGCCCACGTATTTCCCGCAAGTGAAATCCAATCCTGATCCACCACATACCCGAGCTCTTCGTCGTAGCGGCCAAGGACGTACTGATAATCGTAGGCCCCGCGCAGCAGCCAGCGATGCATGACATAGTGTTCGATGTCCTCGTCGAAAATCATGCGGTCGGACCACTGCGGATCCCAGTTGTTGAAGATCCCGGCGACAAAAATGTCCTTCGTGTCGATGAAGGGATGTTCGAGTTCAAAGCGGACGCAGAGATAGTCGGTATTGAACGAGCGGAGGGGTGTTGTCTCCGCCGCACCGTAGTAACGGCTGAGATCACCCGAAAAGCGGAAGCGCGTAAAATCGGGTCCTTCGAACTTGCTCAGCACCTTGTCATCAGGATAGGTCGCCGGATTGCGCAGATCCCAGAAGCGGTATCCGTTGCCCGGGGGCACATTGTCGTAACGGAAGGTCTTTTCCTTCAGGCCGATACCTTCGACGAAGGTGTTCTCCTCACGGTCATCGCTTGAGACGCGGTAGTGTTCGAAGAGGTTGAAGTTCTTGTAGAAATCAACCGTGCGGACATAGTCGGGAAACAGCTTGTCCGGTATGGCCATTTTCAGCGTCAGGCGATGCACCTCGTTGCGCGGCGGCCTGAAGTCGCTCCAGTAATCGTTGCGGATCCCGAGGTTCGTGCGGACGATATTCTCGACGACGATGAAGCGACCCGAAGCATAGATCACATCCTCATCGAATTCGTCCGTGACATCGAAAATCCAGTTCCCCGAATACAGGAAACGCACGAAGGAATGGAATGCACTGGGGAAGCGGTTGGTAAAGCGCCAGGAGAATTGCTCCGTCCCTGCTCCCGCCTGTTCATACTCGAGCTGACGCGTGTAGGTGAAGAAATCGTCGCGCACGACGAAATCCGTATCGATGTTCCAGTCTTTGTCACAGTGATAAAAGCGGATGGCCAGTCGCGGCGGCATCTCTTCCTGCACATCGAAGCGGATGGTGATGAAATCCGGCAAAGAGGATGTTTTCGACTTTGTCGTGTCGCGTTTCACCATGACCGGCAGATTGCGTTCGTCATCGCCCCCGTAGACGCGCAACCCGCGAATAAATGGTAATTCCTCGCAGGGGGCCTCCTGTGCTCCGAGCACGCCGGGCAGCGCCACAATCGCAGGGAGCAGGAGAAAGGCGAGTGTGAGGTGTTTTATCATGGGCAATAATGTATGCCAGTCCCGCATAACAAGCAATGAAGAAGCACGGAAGTTCAGGGCAGAAAGTAAGGAATAAAGGGGCTATTCTCTACTCCCGGATTCCGCATGAGTTCTGCACATCTTGTCATACGCACTGCCCACCCGCCTCTTTTGAATCCGGTACTTTGAAAATTCAACGCTGAAATCAGGCGTATGTGAGGATTTTTATGGTCGGAAAACCGTCAATTTTATGCGTTAATCGAGAAATCATGAATAAATTCGTAAATATTAAGGCACGCATTCATGATTTTTAATGAAATTAGAGGAAAAATTTCATTATATTTCGCCACACGGAAGTTCTAAAGATATTATGATCGGAAATATCGGACAAAGATAAATGTCGCCTGCAGCCACCCGCAGGGTGCCAGGCACAATGTGAAACCAGCTGTTGGAGTCGCCATCGACTGAACCCTTTGTGACGTGTCAATATTTCCCGATACCGAATTTTGCAGGTGTGCCTCATCCAGAGACACGCCATCTTGTGTTCCTGCTGTGCTGATGCCGCCAGGGGACCGTAAAAGCGAAACCAATCGGTAAAGGATACGACCGCCAGAAAACGATAAGCTGGATCATATCGCTCTTTGAAATATCCCAGGCATAGCTCCGGAAATTCATAAAATAACCGGGCATAATCGTCCAAGAGTTACAGAATAATAATCGATATTCTCATCCGATATGTCGTAATTTAAGATATTGTATTTATACAGTTTGAAAAAGCAGGATTCTCAGGAAACAGATTCATAGAGTAACAAACTCGCTTCATACATATCACATCATTCTCTCATTGAGGAGTTCACCATGGAAACAGTGAATGCAATCCTTCCGCAGACAGAAACAAAAACCACAACGCAGGATCTCTACGTCGACGCCCCTGTTGCCCCCGTGCAGCCGGAAGTGCGCGAGCGTACACGCCCGGTGTTTACCGGACTCGAAGACCACACGATCGCCCTTGACGACGCAGCCGAGCTGACGCGCAACTACCGCAAGAGCGCAGGCAAAGGCGCGATCAAGGGCGGCTTCTTCGGCCGCGCGGCTCTCGAGCAGGTCCTTTCGCAGGAAGGCGTTGTGGGAATCCGCTATTACTACGCACAGGAAAACAACGGACGTCCGGTGCTGATTCTGGTCGGTGTCGATGAGAACGGCAAGGACCTTGTCGACGGTTTCATGGCCGAGCGCGCCATGCCCTGTCCGCCGTTCTGCAGCCCCTGGAATCCCCTCAACAGCTGAGATGCGCCTTCCCGTCAGCTGCGGCCCGGAAACACCGCAGCTGCCGGGTCCCGGCGACGCTGAGGAGGTTTGAAAGCACGAACCCGTTGATCCTGACCCCGGAAACAGTGAAAGCAAAAATCTTATAGAAACAGTGAATTCGAGGAGACCATCGTGAAGAATCTGGAAGCAACTCTCACCATCAATGCCCCTGCCACCACCGATCTGAACGTCGACGTTCCCGTTGCCCCCGTGCAGCCGGAAGTGCGCGAGCGTACACGCCCGGTGTTTACCGGACTCGAAGACCACACGATCGCCCTTGACGACGCAGCCGAGCTGACGCGCAACTACCGCAAGAGCGCAGGCAAAGGCGCGATCAAGGGCGGCTTCTTCGGCCGCGCGGCTCTCGAGCAGGTCCTTTCGCAGGAAGGCGTTGTGGGAATCCGCTATTACTACGCACAGGAAAACAACGGACGTCCGGTGCTGATTCTGGTCGGTGTCGATGAGAACGGCAAGGACCTTGTCGACGGTTTCATGGCCGAGCGCGCCATGCCCTGTCCGCCGTTCTGCAGCCCCTGGAATCCCCTCAACAGCTGAGATGCGCCTTCCCGTCAGCTGCGGCCCGGAAACACCGCAGCTGCCGGGTCCCGGCGACGCTGAGGAGGTTTGAAAGCACGAACCCGTTGATCCTGACCCCGGAAACAGTGAAAGCAAAAATCTTATAGAAACAGTGAATTCGAGGAGACCATCGTGAAGAATCTGGAAGCAACTCTCACCATCAATGCCCCTGCCACCACCGATCTGAACGTCGACGTTCCCGTTGCCCCCGTGCAGCCGGAAGTGCGCGAGCGTACACGCCCGGTGTTTACCGGACTCGAAGACCACACGATCGCCCTTGACGACGCAGCCGAGCTGACGCGCAACTACCGCAAGAGCGCAGGCAAAGGCGCGATCAAGGGCGGCTTCTTCGGCCGCGCGGCTCTCGAGCAGGTCCTTTCGCAGGAAGGCGTTGTGGGAATCCGCTATTACTACGCACAGGAAAACAACGGACGTCCGGTGCTGATTCTGGTCGGTGTCGATGAGAACGGCAAGGACCTTGTCGACGGTTTCATGGCCGAGCGCGCCATGCCCTGTCCGCCGTTCTGCAGCCCCTGGAATCCCCTCAACAGCTGAGACTGACGCACCCAATCGCAATCAGGACAAGAATCTCGCCAGCATAAAGGAAAACCCCATGAACGAAATGCATGACAACACCCAGACAACGACAAGAGATGCGCAGCAACTGAATCAGGACATGCCCATTCCCGCGATCTCCCGGATCACGACGGGCAGGCGCCGTCCGGTGTTCACCGGTATGGAAGACCACAATATCACGCTGGAGGAAGCCGGCGCGCTGACGCGGAACTACCGCATGGCAGCAGGACGAGGCGCGGTCAAGGGTCGCTACTTCAGCCGGGTATCCATTGAACAGCTGCTCATGCAGGAAGACGTCGTCGGTGTGCGCTACTACTATGCTGAAGACACCGAAGGAAAACCCCAGATGATCCTTGTTGGTGTCAATGCCCAGGGCGAGGATCTGACCGAAGGTTTCCTGTTCGGGAATGGTCTTCCGGTCTCCCGTTTCCACGAAACGATGAACGCGCTCAATAGCTGAAAAGACATTCAGTCACAGGCGCGGGATACACTTTGGCAAAGGCTCTCGTGTGTGGTATATTGACTTGTAGATGAGAGGGTTGTCCTCAAAAGACAACCCCTCATTTACATTCCTGATGCCTACACCTCCCTAAGGATGACTGCACAGTGTCAATCTTCAGTCTGCTATCCTTTCTCACGATAAAGCACCCGGTGCTTGCATTCCTTGTATCAGCGTCTGACTGGACGAAGTTCTGGTACGTGATGCATCTCTCCATCGCGTTCACGATGATCATTCCCCTTGTCGTCGGGTACTACGTACGCAAGAAACTCGACCGCGGTCTTCGCCTGCTGATGTTGAACCTGTTGATCGCGTTCATCGTTGAACTGCTCGCCTTCGGCTTACCTGAACTCGCAGAGTATGTGCGTTTCATTCCAGAAGAGAACTTCTTTATTTACTCGCTCTTCACGCCGGTTGAATTCGTGCTTTTCGTGTTGATGTTCCGTTTCTGGAACAGTGGTAAGGCGTTCGATCGTGTCCTGACGTTCAGCATCCCTGTCTTCGTGGTCATCTGGCTTGTCGGCATGTTCTCCGTGATTTCGGATGCCATGTCCGCTGAACTGATTTCAAATATGGCCACGCTGGAAGCGGTGAAAAGGAATGTCTGGCAATTCGAGAATTACCTGCTCTCCGCTGAAAGCGTCTTCTTCATTATCTGTGCACTGGTCACCTTGTTGACAGGGTTGAAGGATCTTGAGCATTCCATCCTGATGAGCGGCATGTTCTGGGTGAGTGCCGCAATTCTCGTCTATTACTCGGGAAGTCTGTTCGTGTTTACGCTGATGGATTTGATACTCGAATCAGAAAAGAGTTTCTGGTACATTCACAGTGCGGTGAATCTGTTGAAGAATATTCTGTACGCAATCGGTCTCTATTACTCGGGGAAGTACGCCTTGAAAAGCAGCGCGTCACAGGGAGAGGACGCAGGGGTGGAAGGGACCTAGCGCCGTCAATCTCCGCCGGTATCTCGCATCGACAGGCGACGGACTGTTGGATAGCCATTTTTTTTCCTATTTTGACCGCAACGATCTCATTCCGGTCTTATTATCATACAGCTGTTCTGAACCGGAGCTTCTCTCGCGCAGCACCTGACCGCACATGGTCACGGCGCGAAATTACAGGTAGAATCGAGAGAGTCCATACGTGATTGACAACACTACGGTCCTTGTGCTCGTTATCGGTACCGTCGCTCTGCTGAGCCTCGCCGTCGGTATCATTGCCATTATCATTTTCCAGCAGCGCAAAATGTTCGCGCTGCAGCAGAAGAATCTTGAACAGCTGGCGGAAAGCGAAAAACGCTACCGGCGCCTGGTCAAACTTTCTCCATTTCCCATGATGGTGGTGATAGGGGACCGCGTGGTGTATGTCAATGACGCAGGGATCAAGCTTTGCAATGCCACGAATGAGGATGAAGTCTACGCACGTTCCATCTTCGACTATGTCGTAACGGATTTCGAGCATCCAGAGCAGGACCGCATGCGTGGACTGCTTTCGCAGGATGACGAGATTTACGATATCAAGGGACAACTCGAGAAACTGGACGGTCAGATTATCGATATCGAGCTGACGGCCATCCCCATTACGTACGACGAGAAGGACGCGAAGCATATCGTCCTTCGCGATATCACGCAGCAGGAGCGCCAGAAGGCGGAACTCATTGCCGCGAAAGAACGTGCTGAGCAGTCGGACAAGCTCAAAGACGCCTTCATCGCCAATATTTCCCACGAAATTCGCACCCCCCTGCACATCATCATTGGCTACAGCAATCTCATCACGAATGAGCTGGTGGGAAACCTGTACCCGGAAATGGACAGTTACTTCCAGGCCATCCGCCGCGGAAGTCAGCGCCTGATGCGCACCGTCGAGCATATCCTCAATATCTCCAGCATTCAGGTAGGGACGTTCTCCGTTCGTCCCGAAGAAATCCGTCTCTCCGACCGTGTCGAAGAACTGGTGCAGGAACTCAAGTCGCTGGCGCAGAAGAAAGGGCTCGCGCTCAACTATTCAACCGAATGTCCCGCCGCCATCCTGTACGCGGACCGTTACTGCATCGACCAGGCAGTCAGCAATGTGGTCGACAATGCCATAAAGTTTACCAAAACCGGCTCCGTCGATGTGCGGGTGTACTGCGTCGACCGCCGTGTGTGCATTGAGATCAAGGACACCGGCATCGGCATGTCGCCCGAATATCTGCCCAAGGTGTTCAGCGTGTTCTCGCAGGAAGCGTCCGGATATACGCGTCCCTTTGACGGACTCGGTCTCGGGCTTTCACTCACCAAGCGATACGTGGAATTGAACCGCGGTTCCATCACCGTCAAGAGCCGCAAGGGAAAGGGCACCACCTTCACCCTGCAGTTTCTCGCCGACATGGTGGAAGAAACCGTCATTGTCGACGAAGAACCCATCCCGGAACAGATGCCTGTCGAACCGCTTGTGCGTCCTGAAAGCGAAAAAGGCCTGTTCACCGTGCTGTTCGTCGAAGATGACGAGGAGACACAGGAATACATGGCCTCGCTTCTGGCCCGGGAATACAGCCTGCGCATCGCTTCCACCGCAGCTGCGGCATGGACCATCCTGGAAAGCACACGCATCGACCTGGTGCTCATGGATCTTTCCCTTCAGGGCGATGAAGACGGTATTTCCCTCACCCGCCGCATTCGCAGGGATGAACGTTTCGGAAATATCCCCATCATCGCCGTGACCGCGCATGCGTTTCCGAAGGATCGCATTCAAAGCCTCGAGGCCGGCTGCAACGCGTATTTCTCGAAGCCGTTCCAGATTGAGGAACTGAAGCGTTCGATGGAATCTTTCCTCCCGCGTGACGACAGCGCCTCATAAATTCCGTGCAACAACGATGATGCCCTTGACCGAGCGGACAGTATTGTTCGCGACGTCGAGCATGTCCAGCAATGCCACGTACGGTCCGATTCGCACTCGCCGGCCTTCGTCATCGAGTCCATCCCACACAATATCCATCCTTGCTGCCATCGGCGCACCGCCCACCAGGGTGCGGAGCAGTCTTCCCTGTACATCGTAGATGCGCAGCCGCGCCTCGTGAATACCGGCAGGGGCCGAACAGCTGATGCGGCAGAAATCCTCATACCCGTCACCATCGGGTGAAAAGGGCAGGGGATCGACACGCAGGGCAGCTTCGTTCGCAGCGACTGCTCTGCTGTCGGTGAAGCAGCTGTTGAGCGCACCCGGTGTTCCACCCGCGTTGTGCGTGCAGGTACTCCAGGACTGCGCTGCAAGGGACGGCAGTGCGGGGTGCAGACGTTCGAGCGTACGGCCCCTGGTGTCCGATACAAACGGATGATGCCAGTCCGGCACATACACCACGCTGTCAAGCAGCGTCCCGTCCTCATCACGCAGCAGGATCGCATCCCCGTCATTCGCGAGTCCGAGAGACGCGCGGTCAAGGACGATCAAGACCGCATCCTTTCTCCCGCGCGGCATATCCGGGAAGCGCAGGAGAATGGAGGAGTCAGCAGCGATGACCAGATAACCGCCCGGTGCGAGTCTGCCGCTGTGTCCATGAAGTGCAAACACCGCGGCCTCTCCCCTGGGTGACACTTCCAGCGACAGTCTGGCCATGTCGAGACTGTCGTTTCCCGTATACGTTACCTCCACCCACTCGCATCCCTGCGTAAGCGGCTCATACATGATTTCATTGATACGGCAGGAGTGAGGAGGCAGAGGATTGCGCTGTACGGGAAGCACGCTGTTCGGCAAGCCCGGAGTGGCTCCCGATGCAGCGATACTCGGACGCCAGTTGGCTTTTTCGTGTGCCCCGGCGGGATCGATGCGTTCGAGGGAGTATCCCTTCCCGCCGAGCCAGGACGATGTGTAATGCAGTGAGTCTATGACCTCGCCCTGCATGTTTCGCAGCACGAGATCGTCTCCGCTGTTGTTGAGCGATGGAAGCTGCGGCAGCAGCAGCACACTGTCGGCCGTCAACTGCCATGCCGCGCCGAGTGGCAGGGCCTCGGTGAGCACCAGGTGTCCCCCCGGTGGAATCTCCACCACGGCGTCTCCGAACGCGCAGCGCTTCCCCGTGGCATCCTCGATACTCCAGTCCAACGGACGCACGGCTGTGGCCGTACCGTTGCGCAATTCAATCCATTCCGCTTCTCCAGAGAGTGGTACGGCCATGAATTCATTGATACTGAGCTGCTGGGCAGCGGCGATGGATGTGGAAATAAAAAAGAAAAGCAGAAGGAACGGAACGTTTTTCCCCATGATGTGTCTCCCTGTATGAATACGTTCTGGCAAAAAATACACTCTGTCCGCAGCGGCAACCAGTGAAAAATTCGTCGCTGCGGGACGTGTGAGAAATTGATGAGCGCTGGGGGACCCCCGGGATCAGCCTTGACTCTTGTGGGATTTCCGATTACATTCTACACTGATAAAACGTCAGCATATGATGATGAAACGACTTCTCGGCATATCACTCGTTCTCCTGATCGTCAGCGCCACTGCGTTCGGCGGTGCGTTCCTGGATTTCTTCAATGGCCGCAGCGATGGTGAGAACATCATCCTCGAATGGAAGACCAGGTCGGAGAGCAACCTGCTGCGCTATGAGATTCAGCGCAAGGCCGGGCAGGACGGTGAATTCGTGACATTGTCAACGGTCAATCCCAAGGGTTCGAATTCACTGTATTCGTTCACCGACCGTTCGGCCTACAAGGCGACGGAAAGTATTTATGTGTACCGGCTGAAAATCGTGGAAGCCTCCGGCTCCCCCGCTTCATTCTCGAACGAGATTACAGTCTCGCACAGTGTGAGCAGCGTCAAGCGCACCTGGGGCAGCATCAAGGCCATGTTCCGCTGATCACCGGAATTACACGCGCATTTCGAGGGCATGCCTGACGGTCATGCCCTTTCCTGTATACAGGGTATTATTCGATGAAGCATCGCCTTCTCCTTCCCGTTATTCTGGCACTTGCAATTCTTGGCGGCTGCGCCTCCTCGCGTCCCTCCGACAGCGCGGATCAGCAGCCATTTGTTCGCGTCTGTATCGCCGAACGCAGCAGTGAAATCACACTTGTGCTGCCACCTGAGAGCGTCATGCAGACAGCGACACAGCGTTTTTCAATGGATGGCTTTCATGAGCTGCGATGTGCGCTTGAAGACGATGGGGCGATGACCGTGTATATGGATGGCAGGGAAGCACGCAACCTGCGTGGCGCGTTTCGCTGTTTCCCGCGCGGTGGAGAGCATGGCTTCGGGTTTGAGGACCGCAGCTACAGCGATACACTGCTGGTGGCTTCCGACGGGGAGGGCCTGTATCTCGTCAATATTCTGCCGCTTGAGCGTTACCTCCGCGGCGTGGTTCCGGAAGAAATCGGTCGCAATCGCACACCGGAAGAACTTGAGGCAGCACGTGCGCAGGCCGTGCTTGCGCGTACCTACGCCCTGCGGAAAATTGCATTGCCACTCACACGTCTCTTTGATGTATATGCTGATGAACGTGACCAGGTGTTTCCCGGTGCGGGTCAGCGCGACGACATCACGGATGTGGCTGTCGAACAGACGCGGGGCATGGTTGTCGCATTTAACGGACAGCTGGCGGAATGCTATTATCACAGTACCTGTGGGGGACGCACAGAGGCTTCTTCCCTGATCTGGAAGCGTCCCCAATCGCAGCCATGGCTGACCGGGGTGCGTGATCGCGGGCCGGATGGTGATTTCTGCCGAATCTCCCCGAATTACCGATGGACGGAATTGTATTCACTCCCTGCTCTCGATCGCATGCTTCGCGAATATCTACCGGCTGCGAACGACGCCATCATGGCGTCCGATCTTCCGGCGGACAACTGGCATCTGCTCGATCTGAACATCATCAGCCGCATGCCTTCGGGCCGCGTCGCAACCATGCAGGTGGTCATGGGAAACCGGGCCCGGCAGCGTGCCTACTACGTGCACGGTGATAACATTCGCAAGCTCTTCCGCAGGGGCGACGAACAGCTGCCTCTGCGCTCAGCGCTCATCGATATCGATATCGAACGGGACGAACATCGCTGGATCAGGCAGGTACGCATCAAAGGCGGTGGTGCCGGTCACGGAGTGGGGATGTGCCAGTGGGGTGCAATTGGCCGCGCAAGAGCAGGAGAGAATTTTCGCGCCATTCTCGGCGCATACTTCCCGCAGACGGATGTTTTGAAGCTGTATTAGTGCTGAACCGCAGTATTTTCAGGGAATGAAAGCGCTTTATTGGGGGTAAATTGTAGTTTTTTAGCAATTTTCGTATTTTTGCATTTTGCTAGAGTCTTTGTCATAACAACTGTCTGGAGTCCTCATGGCGAAACCTTTGAGTATCCTCTTCGTGTCCAGCGAAGTTGTTCCTTTCGCCAAAACCGGCGGTCTCGCGGATGTGTCCGCCGCGCTCCCTCAGCAAATTCGTGAGATGGGTCATGATATCCGCATCATCATGCCCAAGTTCGCCGCCGTAAGTGACCGGAAATTCAAGATCCACGATATCAAACGGCTGACCGACATGCCGATTGAACTCGGCGATCGCACACTGCTCGGCAGCGTGAAATCATCTTTCCTTACGAATATCAAGACCAAGGTGCAGGTGTATTTCCTCAGCAATGAGGATCTGTACTGCAGGTCGGATCTCTATGTCGATCCGAAAACCAAGGAAGCCTGGCCGGATAATGACGACCGTTTCATTTTCTTCTGCCGTGGCGTCATCCAGACATTGATACTGCTCGGCTGGAAGCCTGATATTATCCATCTCAATGACTGGCAGTCTGCGCTCATCGCTGCCCTGATCAAGACCGAGTATGCGAACGAGCCGCTGTTCAAGAACACGCATATCGTGTTCACCGTGCACAATGCCGCGTATCAGGGGATTTTCCCCGCCGCTTCTTTTGAGAAGACCGGTCTGCCCGCCAAGGCCTTCAAGCAGGAAGGCGTCGAGTTTCATGGCGACATGAACATGCTCAAGGCGGGGCTCATGTATGCGGACCAGATTACCACCGTCAGTCCCACCTACGCCAAGGAAATCCGTGGCAGCAAGGAATACGGCTACGGCCTCGAGGGTGTGTTCAAGAAGAAAGCCCGAAAGACCGTGGGACTGCTCAACGGCATGGACGATACGGTGTGGAATCCTGAAGTCGACAAGCTGATCCCGAAAACGTACTCGGCCGACAGTCTCGAAGACAAGCAGGAAAACAAGAAAGCACTCTGTGACCATTTCAAGCTGCCCTACGATCCGGCCGTTCCCGTGATCGGTATCGTCTCACGTCTGGCAGACCAGAAAGGCTTCGATCTGATCAAGGAGAAGCTTGTCGATCTGATGAAGCTCGACCTGCAGATCGTGGTACTCGGTTCCGGAGAAAAGAAGTACGAAGACCTCTTCTCCAAGGCAGCAAAGAAGTACAAGAAGAAAATGGCCGCGCATATCGGTTTCGACGAAGACCTCGCGCATCTGATCGAGGCAGGAAGCGACATGTTCCTGATGCCGTCGAAGTACGAACCCTGCGGACTCAATCAGATGTACAGCCTCCGCTATGGCACGCTGCCCATCGTGCGCGCCACGGGCGGTCTCGCGGATTCCGTCGAGGATCTCGATGCGAAACCGAAATCCGGCACCGGCTTCGTCTTCGAAGACTACAAGGGCAAGCAGATGCTCGATGCCGTCAAGCGGGCGCTTGCCGCGTTCAAGGACGAAAAGATCTGGCAGGCCGCAATGAAGCGGGCGATGAAAAAGGATAATTCCTGGGATTCATCAGCCAGGAAATACATCGATCTGTATAAAAAGCTTCTGAAGAAAAAATAACGCAACCATAACATTGCACTCATGTGCCGCTCATCAGCGATCCGTCAATTGTACGCGGAATTCTCCCTTGCCGGGGATTAGCGAGAAATCGTATTTTGATGACTTATCACGGTCCCGGACAGTCGGGATGAGCCCGCGCACTAATCGGAACAAGAGCCTTTTGCGTACTTCCCTCATTTTTACCGCGTTTCTGGCAATACTGTTTACAGCCTGTCAGAACGAACCGGATCCGACCGGCATAGGTCTGGTTCCGGAGGGTGACCTTATCGACGCACAGCGATTCGATACCGCTGACGACGACACCCGAATCCAGACCACTTCCTTCCACGACACCCTCGCGCCATACAATGCCGTATCGCTCATGATCGGCACCGCGGACGGCTACGAGTCCTCTGCGTTCATTCGCTGGTATCAGCTCTCGGATACGGTTGGACGCGCGGGACGTATTGTCTCCGCCTCCATCAAACTCTTCAGCCTCCCGGGCAGCATCGGGGACAGTACGGCATCAATGACGCTGAACGTGTACGAGATCCAGGAATTCTGGAATTCCTTCACATTCACCAGTGACAGTGTGGACATGCTCGATGTCGCCGCCGTTCCCAGCGGATCGATCACAGCAACGATTGGCGGGGCCGATAGCGTGGAAATTCCTCTCGACAGCACGCTCGTGCGTTCCTGGCTCGAGCACATGGCAGATGGAGAGTTTACCCAGGTGTACGGTGTGAAGATCGACGGTGCAAACAGCAATGTGCTGCGACCATTCCAGAGCAGCGAAAATGCATCGCCACCCGTGTTGACCGTGATCATGGAATTGAACGGGGAACTCGATACGCTGCGTGGTGCGAGCATCGATGACACCTACGGCGCGTCCGGCCCTGAATTTCCTTCCGGACCGGACATGACGCTGCACAGCGGACTGACACAGCGCAGCAGACTGTTCTTCGATGTCTCCAGCATTGAAGGGGCACCGATTGTCAACTACGCCAGGCTTTTCCTGCATATCGACCGCAGCCGCACGACGTCGCATTTCAGCGGGGTGGATTCGATCATCATTTATCAGAATTATGACAGCACCCTCAACCACAGGCAGGGCACGGGTATTCTCACACGCATTGACGACACCGATGAGAATATGATCGTTGCTGAAGGGGTGACGCTCACACGCGCGGTGCAGGACTGGGTGAACGGAAAAGGCAATCACGGACTGCTGCTCGTACCGTACGCCGAGAACAATGAACTGGAACGGCTCACCATTTTCGGTGCCGAGGCTGACAGCACACGCCGTCCCCGTCTTCAGGTCACCTACACTTCGAAACCCTGAGCCGATATGAAACGCATTTTTATCTTTTTTCTGATTCTTCCCGCCGCGCTGTTCGCACAGACACTGTTCGCGCAGAATGGCGGTACGATTGAATCCCGCTTCGGCATCGGCGAACTCGATCTGATGGCAACAGCGCGTCAGCGTGCCATGGGTGCCGTGACCGGGCTGTCGACCACCAACGATATGTCCCTCACAAACCCTGCCGGCTGGTCCATGTCCACACAGCTGCGCCTCCAGGGTGGACTCACGCTTGAGCATCTCAGTATGGAACGGGCGAACGCATCCTCCAACACCGGTGTGATCAAGGGCTTCCAGTTTGTGCTTCCGCTCGAGGACGATTGGAAACTCAGTCTTGGAACCGCCGTGCTGCCGGTGAGCCGTTCTTCATACAAGACGACGTATCGCGGGGAAGTTGCCGGGGAAGAATACACGACGACGTATGCCGGGGATGGCGGCGTTTCCATGTTCCGTGCGGGACTCGCGCTCGAAGCGCTGCCGCATCTGCGCATAGGCGCTGCATACCAGTATTATTTCGGCACGATCTCTCAGGACTGGGAGATGGTCTTCGACAATGGGAGCTATTTTACATCGTATCAGACCCGTGCCACCAGTCATTCGGGATCCGGTTTCCTGGCCGGACTGCTGTATGACGGTATCGAAGGCCTGACGCTGGGCGTATCCCTGCATCCTGCCGTTGAACTGCGCGCCAGTCGAAACCTGCTTCTCCAGTACTCGACCGAAGACTCGACACAGACCGGCGCGAGCGGTGTGCAGGACTATCCTCTGCTCTTCCAGGTGGCCGCATCCTATCAGCTCGGGGAGAAGTGGCTCGTGGCTGCGGAGTACGCAACACAGGACTGGACGGATGCCACCGTGTTCGATCGGAAACAAAATGAGCTGGGTCTTGCGTATAAAATTGGAGCCGGTTTCGAATGGTACCCTTATAAAAATGAACTCGGATACCGTACACTCGCGGAAACCGCCTTTCGATTCGGCTTTTACTATCAACAGCCTTACTTGATGATCAATGACCAGAGCGCAAAAGAATATTTCTTCACCGCCGGTGCGGGCTTCCCGATTTTCGGAGGCAGTCGCGGGGACTTCGCCCTCGAATACGGCTGGCGGGATGGCGACAGCAACCTGCTGGGCTCACAAAACATCATACGGGCATCTGTCACGATCAGCGTCGGCGAATCGTGGTTCAAACGAAACAGCGAATAATATTACTTTGCTTTTGACCCTGGAGGATGTCATGAAACGACTCATAAGAAACGGCCTGATGCTCGCTGCGCTCCTCCTGCTCACGGCGAATTCCTTTACCGCCGTAGCGCAGGATAATGATGGCGGAGAGGATACTGAACGGCTGCTCAGAAGAAACTGGAGCCTGTTCCTCGAATACTTCAAAACCGGTGACTATAAAGCTGCGAAGCGTGCCGGTTGGAAAATCATCGAACTCGATCCCTCGCGCTTCAAAACCTTCCATTCGAAAATGATCGAGATGTACGACTCGCTCGCAACGAATGCAGAAGCGCCGGAAATGAAAACGGGCTACGCCGATACCGTGCTGTGGCTGATCGATAACGCCATCGAAGCATTTCCTGACAAGAAAGCGGAGTACAGTCTCGTAAAGGGATATCAGCTCGAGCGGCATTTCAAGGATCGTGGCAAAGAGGCCATCGAAGCCTATGAGACCGGCATCAATCATGACTATACCACAGCCGATATCTACTACCTGCTCCGTCTGGCGGTGCTCTACAGCAACGACCCCGCCGAGAAAGCCAACGCGGTAAAAGTGCTGCAGGCGATTCTGCTCCGCGAGCCGAATAACACCACGGCGCAGTCACTGATGAAAAACCTGATCAGTGACCCTGAAGAATATGTCGGCATTCTCCGAGATGCGTACTATGCCGATTCCGACAACAGGCAGAAACTCTATGAGCTCGCCAACGGCTACTATGAAATGGTGCAGAACTATGACAGCGCCGCCGTGTACTTCGGCAAGCTGGTGAAGCTCGATCCCTCGGTGAAAAATTACTGGGAACGCTACGCCGCGGCATTGCTCTACATCAGTGATTATTCCAAGGCCTCGGAAGCCTACAAGAAAGTGACCGAGCTGGATCCGGAGTCGAAAGAAGCCTGGCTCAACTACGCACGCTCGGTGCTGCAGGGTGGAAATTTCTCCGAAGCGCGCAGCGCTGCGGAAAAGGCCGCGGACCTGGATCCCGAATGGGGCGCCCCGCATATGGTTGTGGCCAACGTCTACGAAGCAGCTGTGCAGCGATGCGTGGAACGCAACCGCGGCGGCTGGGAACACATGAAAGTCATCGACAAGCTGGTGTATCTGCTGGCAAGAGCCGAGTACTCCCGTGCGGCACGTGATCCGCAGTACGAGGAGCAGGCCAAAGCTCGCTCGGGCGCTCTGAGTACGGTTGTCCCCACGGCGGAAGACCTGTTTGTCAATAAGATTCCCCGCGGTACACCGTACATGATCAACAAGGACTGCTACACCTGGATCGGACGCAGCGTCACGCCCTGACCGGAAACACTGAGATCCACGCAACGCATAGATCAAGGAAATGCAATGATTGCACTGGCATCGGACCACGGTGGTTTTGCTTACAAGGAGCGCGTGAAGACGCTGCTTGACGAACTTGGATTGCAGTGGAAAGATTTCGGCACGCACTCCGAAGAGAGCGTAGACTACCCCGATTTTTCACACGCCGCCGCCGAAGCCATCGTGCGGGGTGAGTGTGACCGCGGCATTTTCATCTGCGGCACCGGTATCGGGATCAGTCTCGCCGCCAATCGTCATCGAGGAATCCGCGCCGCCGCCTGCCAGATCCCTGAAGCAGCGCGCATGTCGAGACTGCACAACGACGCCAACGTGCTGGCACTCGGCGAGCGGCTGATCGACTGGGAAACTGCGGAACGCATGATTCGCATCTGGCTGGAAACACCGTTCGAAGGCGGACGCCATATCCGGCGCATAGAAAAGATTGAAATCGAAGCATAAAAAAACGTCCCCTCGCTGAGGGGACGTTTTTTTCGGGGAAGCATCGGCTCAGCCCATGCCGGCCATGCCAAATCCCATCATCAATGCGGTGAACACGATGAACAGGGAGAAGGCCGCGATCATGCCCTTTGTGCGGGAAATCATGGCGACTTTCTCGAGTCCGATACCCGTGACATACGTCGCCCAGATAGTGATGGGGTTGAGCAGCGCGAGCATTTTGGTGCCGAAGCCCATGTCCGCGATGTTTACATCCATGAATATCAGCGGATTGAGTGCTGCCATGGGATTGCCGGTGAGATAGAGCAGCAGCAATGATATGAGCTGATCCAAAATGCTGATAAACATCACCAGTCCCAGCACGGAGAGCATCGCGGTGTATCCTATGTCCCCCTGCATGATGAACTTCGTCACAAGCCAGTAGAACAGTGCGGTGATGAAGAATAAAATGATCCAGCCAATGGCGCCGGTTACGGCACCTATTGGGCCGTAGAATCCCGACATGCTTTCCATCTGCTGCCGCGCCTGATCATATTGCTCCTGCGACATTTCGCCGGATTCTACCCGCTCTTCAAGCGCGGTGTACTGCGCTTCCTGCACCTGTGCGAGGAAGTCGGGATTGGCGAAGCGCGCAAGTGTACCTGCCGCAATAACGATCATCATGATAATGGCGGGGATGACCCAGTCGGATGTACGTGGTCCGGCGGCTCGCACATTTTCGTATGTTGCCCCGGGTTCGGTAAGCACGCCGATGAACTTGTCAGAAAAGGATAAGGGTTCTACAGGAGGTGGTGCCTCCGCCGTCCTTCCCATCTCCTCGGGTGTTGTTTCCTGCGGTACCGAAGTATCATCCATGCCTGCACTCCTCGGGGTATTGAATTGATTGGGTATTTGTGAAATCGTGAGAAAGGTACGGCACTTTTGGGCTGAAGACAAGGAGAGAGCAAAAGCCGGAACCTGTCCGCAGCCTGCATGCGCAGCGCTCTATCCGTATTCGGGAGAAGTCGCGGAATGTTTCAGCCGCTCCGGTGTCACAAAGTTCAGGAAAACGGGTCGATTATATGTCCCGCTTTACGCTATATTTCCGCTATGTCTGATAGTAGAGGGTCCCATATGAAGCGCATCATCATCATACTGCTTTTTCTCTTCTGTACTGCTCCCGCATATGCACAATGGGAATGGCTCAATCCGCTCCCCGAGGGCAATGAATTTTACGACGCAACCTTCGTCTCCCCGCAGATCGGGTGGATCGTGGGCGGCAACGGTTCCCTGATGAAAACAGTGGACGGTGGCGCGCACTGGACGTCCCAAACGAACATCCTGCGTACCACGCCGTTTATTGGCCTGAGTATCACGTTCGTCGATGCGCAGACCGGTGTCATCACCATGAACAATGGGATGATGCTGCGGACAACGGATGGCGGGCAGGATTGGGATCTGCTTCCCCGTACGGGGATGGTGCTGCAGAAAACCGCGCTGGCACCTGACGGTACGCTCTGGGGCGTCGGCAGTCTCGGCGCCATCGCACGAAGTACCGACGATGGCCAGACCTGGGATCCTTTCTCTACCGGTATCAATACCGTGGTCTTCGACATCGATTTTCCCGATGCGCAGACAGCGGTTGCCGTCTGCGGCGGCGGGAAGGTGCTGCGGAGCACCGATGGCGGCATCAACTGGGACAGTCACACAACGCCGCTGACCACGGATTTGCGCTCGGTCAGCTTCCGGAACGCGACGGACGGCTTTGCCATACAGCAGCCGAAATATCTGCTGCGTACGACCGACGGGGGACAGAATTGGACGGACACTTCATTCACCGTCAATGAATTGCTCGACGTGCACTTCGTATCCGAAAACGTCGGATGGCTGGTCAGTAACAGTCCCGGTTCCGTTTACAAAACAACGGACGGCGGCATGAGCTGGCAGTTCGTCGCCGTCGAGCAGCCCCGGCGCTTCACCTTTTATGCAGTATATCCCCTCGATGAGCAGAACGTCGTGCTGCTCGGTACCGGCGGTGCCGTGTTTACCAGCAATGACGGCGGAGCAAACTGGACGCAGCGGGGAACGGCCTTCACCCGGCAGCACTTGCATGGTGTTCGCGCGGTGAGCGATACCTCCGCCTGGGTGTTTGGCGACGGAAGTGCGTTCTTTACCAGCGACCGGGGCAGCAGCTGGCATGGCAGCGATACCATCTCTCTCCCCGGCTTCCGTTCGGGATATGCACTGAGCGAAACACGCATCATCGCAACCGGATCACAGGGTCAAGTCATGCTTTCCACGGATGCCGGACAGAGCTGGAGCACGCAGGTGATTTCTACGCTGGGACAGATTGAGGAAATCGACTTCGTAGATGAAAACACGGGCTGGCTCACCGGTGCGCATGGTACCATCGCCAGAACCACCGACGGTGGTGGGACCTGGGAAGAAAGCGATGCAGGCGTAGATCACGATTTCAACGGTGTCGCGGCGCGTTCGGCACAGGAAGCATGGATCGCCGGAAACGGCGGCGTCATCTTCCATACCTCTGACGGCGGCACGAACTGGACCGAGCAGACTACGCCCATCACCACCAATCTTCAGACCATTGAATTCACTTCCGCCACCGAAGGCTGGGCGGGCGGACAGCTTGCCCTGCTGCATACAACGGACGGCGGGGCGACATGGTTTGTGGAGAATAAACTCGTCGGACTCGATGTCATCTACGACATCAACTTCACGGATGCGCAGCATGGCTTCATCATGCTCAGCCGCGCAGTGGCAAGGACGAGCGACGGGGGCAGTACATTTTACCGGACCGATTATCCTTCCCTCGGACTGCAGGATCTCGACGCACGTCCCGGCGGGGCATTGTGGCTGGTGGGCAGATACGGTGTGACGCAATATTATACACCGACCGCTGCTATCGTTATTCAGCCCGACAACCTCGATTTCGGCGACGTGCCCATTGGACAGCAGGAGCAGAGAACGATCACAGTCTACAACCGCGGTGAAGTGGATCTCGAGTTTACGAATTTCACTGTCGTCGGTCCCGGCTTCCTGTACATCAACGGGGATCTCAGCGCCATTCCACCCGGCGGTGCGCGGCAGGTCACACTGGGCTTCGCCCCGCAGGATACCGGCACCGTGTACGGAAATGGCACCGTGTATTCAAATGCCGCGCTTGGCGTTCCCTTTGTCGGTTTGCGGGGACACGGAATCCCTGCCGGGACATCAGCGCTCGAACATACCCCCGACACGCTGGACTTCGGGAACATCCTGCTCGGGAAATTCGATATCAGGCACGTATACCTGCACAATCGCTCCACGCAGACGCTTCTCATCAACCGGGAAGTCATGTCCGGTGGCGACTCCCTGATGTTCCAGGTGACACAGGAATCGACCTTCATTTTCTCAGCGGATAAAAGGGATTCCGTACAGATCACCTTTGCTCCCGTCCGCCAGGGGAAATTCCATTCCACGCTGCTTATCGAATCCAATGACAAAGTGGAGCCGATGTACCGTGTGGATGTCATCGGCGAAGCCGTGACACCGATTATCGGGGCAACGGGACTCGACTTCGGGTACGTGTACATCGACAGCAGTAAAACGCTGGATCTCGCCATACACAACATCGGCACATCCGCCCTCAACATCAGCGACATCACCATGGTCGGCAGCGACGCAACGGAATTCAACTTCACCAATCCCGGTCCCGGGGCCGTCGCCGCAGGCGACAGCCTGGTATTCCCCGTGAGTTTCCTGCCGCGCACCTATGGCGGGAAATCCGCGCAGATTATCGTCACCAGCGATGACCTGACAAATGGGATGTACGCCATTCCCCTCGTCGGCAATGCCACGACGCTCGGGACGGAAGATATCCCGCTCGCAGAGCAGCTGACACTGCATGGTAATTATCCCAATCCCGTATCCGCCCAGCGCCTGCACACCAGCTTCCGTGTGGAGCTGCCCGCACGCATGCATCTACGTCTTACCATGCATGACGTACTGGGACGCGCTGTGCGCACTGTTTACACGGGCACGCTTGCGCAGGGAATGCACACCATTGCAGCAAACCTCGAGGGCTTTGTTCCCGGCACGTATCTCGCCGTGCTTGAAGCCACACAGGGTGGAAGCTCGGTGCGGCGCGAACTTGCGGTCATCATCCGCTGACATTGCATGAAGGATGTCCGCGCCATATACCGCATGCTGATCGAACGGCATGCGCCCCCGTTTCTCTTCTGGCATGCGCCCGGGGGTGATGTGCATTGTGCCGCCGGCGTGCGCGCGGAGCAGCAATGTCCCGCGGGTGTGGACTGGCGGCAATGGTTGCGCGATGCTGCAGTGGGTGAAGATGGGGTGCCTTCGTTTTTCGCACTCCCCTTCGAAGCGGACGAAGTGGGGGAAGGAGAATGGGAAGGTTTCAGCGCTGCCCGCATCTGGCAGCCGGCGCAGCATTATCACTTCGATGGCATCCGCGAGCATCTCTCCGGTATGCCGCTGCAGACTCCACCCACCGCTTCTATGGAGGATTCAGACATTGCCTGGCACACGGCCGCCGCAATCCATGTCCCTTCCTGGGATGCGGATGTCTATGAGCAGCGCGTGCGGCGAGGCCTGCAGCTCCTGCATGCGGAATTGCTGCAGAAAATCGTACTCGCACGCGCTGTTGCGATAGAAATGGATGTCCCCTTCAATCCCACGCGCCTGTTGCCCGTCCTCCAGCAGCCACATTCCTTCGGTATCTGCTACAGTCCCGACGGACGCCGTTTTTTCCTGAGTGCCACGCCGGAACGGCTCGCCCGTGTGCACGACGGCACGGTCAGCACCATGGCGCTGGCCGGGACCATGAGTCATGCGGAAGCCACAGAACCCGCATCGCTGCTGAAGAACACCAAGGAGCGTGCGGAACATGCCTATGTCAGCACAATGATACGCGACGCGCTTGCGGAATTCGTGCATGAATTGAAAAGCGAGGACGTGCAACTGCTGCGTCTTCCGCATATCACGCATATCCTCACGCGCATCGAGGGCAGACTGCGGGATGGCGCCGGCATGCTTGACGTCATCAGCGCTCTGCATCCCACTCCGGCGGTGGCGGGAACACCGCGCTCCGCGGCTGCAAAGCATATCCGTGAACTCGAACAGTTTCCCCGCGGACTATATGCCGGCTGTATAGGGTGGACGGACGCGGAAGGAAATGGCGATGCCGCTGTCTGTATCCGCTCCGCCATAATCGAAGGACGGCAGGCCAGGGCGTTCGCAGGCGCCGGCATTGTCTCGGCAAGCGATCCCGTGGCCGAGGAAAAGGAAACTCGTGCAAAGTTGCAGACCGTACTCGATATCCTCGCATCCTGACACAACCGCGAGCTGCAATCCCGCACACCCCGGTATCGAGCAGAGAAGATCACAATTCCGTATCTTGTTTGCTTTCACACCTGTGCTACGCCCGGAATCTGCTACATGTCGGCGTCTGAACGCTACCCCAACATCAATACACTCTGGTCGGATATCATCGCCGATGAGCTCGCGCGCAGCGGTGTACGTGATGTCGTCATTTCCCCCGGCTCACGCAGTACTCCGCTCGTGCTGTCCTTCGCCTCGCATCCGGATCTGAACGATCACAGTCAGCTCGACGAACGTGCAGCCGGATTCTTTGCGCTTGGCATCGCACGCGCCACCAGTCGTCCCGTCGCCCTGCTCTGCACCTCCGGTACGGCCGCTGCCAATTATTATCCCGCCGTCTGCGAGGCGGATGCCGCGGGCGTTCCGCTTCTTCTGCTGACTGCAGATCGGCCCGACCATCTGCGGGGAAGCGGTGCGCCGCAGACGATGGACCAGGTGAAGCTCTATGGCGATCGCGTTCGTCACTATTGTTCAGCCGGACACCCGGAATACGACAATGCGCGTTTTCGCGCATTGCGCGCCGCCATGTGCCACGCCGTCGCACTAAGCCAGGGCACGGATCCGGGTCCGGTACACTGCAATTTTCCCTTCCGCAAACCCCTCGAGCCGGTCGCAGTGGATCCCGATTGGATCCGCAACAGGGAAGTGTTCCCCGTTTTTGAAGGATACGAAGGTCGGCGCAGCGGCAGGGCGTGGACGCAGTATTTCGATGGCGTGGAGGCGCTGCCTCTTCTCGCTGATGCCCTGCTGCGCGCAGAGCGGCCCCTGATCATTGCCGGACCCGATGCGGCAGGTGACAGTTATGCCGCGCAGCTTCTCACGTTTGCGGCGGAGCGGCAGATTCCCGTTTTCGCGGAAGCTGCCTCACAGCTGCGCTTTCGTGCCGATGACGGACTGGCGGGTATCGGCAGCGCTGACCTGCTTCTGCGTTCCGAGGCATTCCGCGCGCAGCTTCAGCCGGACTGCGTACTGCTGCTCGGTGGCACGGCCACGAATGCGGGCATGCTGCGCTTCCTGGAGACGCGTGAGCACATCGATGTGTTTCAAATTTCATCCACGCTGCGTCGGAACGATCCGGCTCACAGCGTCACGCATCATCTGCATGGGGATGCAAAAGCAATGCTCGGCGCAATGCAGCGTCTTCTCGCACAGGCACCGATAAGGGACCGGTCTGCCTGGATGTCCTTCATCACACGGGCGAATAAAGTAGCCGTCGCCGCGCTGGAAAACGGATTGCAGGGGATGAGCGCCGGACTCGAAGGACTGTTCCTTGCCGAGCTCGGTCAGCTTTTGCAGGAAGGTACACCGCTGATGCTCTCGAACAGCATGCCTGTACGCGACGTCGAGACTTTTCTTCCCGTCTTGCGGAAATCGATTCCCGTGTACTTCAATCGCGGCGTCAACGGCATTGACGGGATTCTATCGACGGCACTGGGTATCGCCCAGGGCAGCGGGAACCGCACGGTGCTCTGCATCGGCGACATCGCCTTTCTGCACAATCTCAACGCTGTCGTCGGCGGCAGGCTCGCATCGCTCCCGCTGACCATCGTGCTGCTCAACAACAGTGGCGGAGAGATATTCGAACTTCTTCCCGTCCGTGAGTTCGACCCGGCATTTACGCGGCATTTTCTCACACCGCCGGAGGCAAACATCACCGCCCTCGCGCAGGCCATGGGACTCACCGTGCATCGCGCCGATGATCGCGGCTCTTTCGCCGCTGCGTTTGATGACAGTACGCAGGCGGAGCACTGCGTGCTTATCGAAGTACGGACCGACATTCAGGAGAGCGGCCAGCTGCGTCGCGACCTGCTCGCCGGGGTCGCCCGGGAGGTGGACACAGCGCTCGACGCGCAGTCTCTCCCCGGTGAGACAAACTTCCAGCCCGTTCCCGTCCTGCGGCTTCTGCGTCCCGGAGCCGGGACACCGGTTGTCTTTCTGCATGGATTCACGCGCAGTGCTGCTTCGTGGGATAGTATGTCCGCGCTGCTCGAAGGTCGTCCCCTGTACGCCGTCGATCTGATGGGACACGGCTGGTCACCTGTGCCTGAAGCGCACAACCATCCTTCCTGCTATTCGCTCGAATACGCCGCCGACGCTCTGGAAGCCCTGTTTGCGCGCTGGGGCTTTTCCGATATGCATCTGGTGGGATACAGCATGGGGGGGCGAACTGCCATGACCTATGCCACAAGGTATGGGAAGCGGCTGCGTACCCTTGCCCTGCTCAGTGCCAATCCCGGTATCGAAGATGACGCTGCGCGCAAGACGCGCAGGCAGCAGGACGATGCCCTCGCCGCGCAGATCGACGGCGGTGGACTCCATGCATTCGTGCGGTACTGGAGTGCAACACCGATGTTCGCGGCACAGAAAGATGCCGATCCGCTTCGCTGGGCCGCGGCCATGCAGGACAGGACGTCGAACACCGCCGGTGGACTGGCGGCCGCGTTGCTCGGCAGCGGGCAGGGACAGCAACGTTCCCTCTGGAGCGAACTTGGAAATATTGATCTCCCTGTTTTTATCGCCGCCGGTGATGGCGACGGGAAGTATGTGGAAATCGCCGCACGTATGCGCGACGCCCTGCCGCAGTCGGAACTGCGGGTTTTCGAGAATGCGGGACACGACCTTCCCTTCGAGCGGGAGCGTGACATTGCACGTGCATTGCTTGATCTGTGGAAACGCGGAGAGGCCTGACATTGTTGTGGAAGAAGCTGAATTTCAATGATGGAGTCATCTATTCCCATGAGTGATATTACCTGGACGACAGTAAAGAACTATTCCGACATCACCTTCCGCAAGAGTGATGAAGGCATCATGCGTATCGCCATCAACAGACCGGAAGTACGGAATGCCTTTCGTCCCGAAACGGTGGATCAACTGCTCGACGCATTTCACATCGCCTCGCTCGACACCGATGTCGGTGTGGTGCTGCTGACCGGTGAGGGTCCATCGAAAGACGGCAAGTACGCCTTCTGCAGCGGCGGGGATCAGAAAATCCGCGGCGATGCCGGATACATGGCGGAAGGAAAGGAAGCGGTGCCCCGACTTCATATTCTTGAATTGCAGCGTCTGATGCGCAGCATGCCAAAACCTGTCATCGCCATGGTGGCGGGATATGCCATCGGTGGGGGACACGTGCTGCATGTGGTATGCGATCTGACCATCGCTGCGGAAAACGCCGTGTTCGGTCAGACCGGTCCCAAGGTCGGCAGCTTCGACGGCGGCTTCGGGTCGTCGTATCTCGCACGCATGGTCGGACAGAAGCGTGCACGCGAAATCTGGTATCTCTGCAGGCAGTACAGCGCACAGGAGGCCATGGATATGGGCATGGTCAATACTGTCGTCCCTGTCGAACAGCTCGAAGCCGAAGGTGTACAGTGGGCGCGCGAAATCCTACGCCATTCCCCGCTTTCCATCCGTCTGCTCAAATCCGCTTTCAACGCTGAACTCGACGGACAGGCGGGGATACAGGAACTGGCCGGCAATGCCACGCTGCTGTACTACATGTCCGAAGAAGCGCAGGAAGGGAAAAAAGCCTATGTCGAAAAGCGCAAGCCGCATTTCCGCAAGTTCAAATGGCTGCCCTGGTGAGTATGACGAGCGCTCAGACCACAACTCCGGATATCAGCAAGACGCAGGCGTGGATACTCGCCTCGCGGCCCAAAACGCTGCCTGCCGCTATCGTCCCCGTACTCGTGGCCTCCGCCGTGGCCATTTCCGATGGCGTCTTCGTCCCTTTGCCCGCCACCGTGGCGCTCATCTGTGCTCTGCTGATACAGATCGGTACCAACTTCGCGAACGATTACTTTGATTTCATCAAGGGCGCGGATTCGCATGAGCGTATCGGTCCCGTTCGCGTTGTGCAGAGCGGCATCATTGCTCCCTCCACTGTGCGTAACGCGATGATCGGCGTCTTCGCCCTGACCTTTATTCTTGGCCTGTATCTCGTCGCCATCGGCGGATGGCCGGTACTGGTCATTGGTGTGGCATCACTGATCTGCGCGGTACTGTACACGGCCGGACCCTTTCCCCTCGCGTATGTCGGTCTCGGTGATCTCTTCGTGTTCATCTTTTTCGGCATCGTTGCCGTTACCGGGACGTACTACGTGCAGGCGCTCAGCTGGTCGACCGACGCCTTGATCGCGTCTCTCCCCGTGGGAGCAATTTCCACCGCCATTCTCGTTGTCAACAATTACCGCGACATCGATACCGACCGGAAAGCCAACAAGCGGACACTGGCCGTGCGTATCGGCCGTCGCGCCACACGCTTTGAATATCGCGTGCTGCTGCTCGCCGCGTACGCCGTGCCCGTATTCCAGATCCTGCAGCAGGATTATCCCGTCTGGCTCCTGCTGCCCCTGCTGAGCATTCCCCTCGCCGTGAGCGTGCTGATGGTGGTAGAAAAGAGTCTGGATGGCGGCGCGCTCAACGGTGCTCTCGCCGGCACGGGGAAACTGCTCGCACTGTATGGAATTCTTTATGCCGCCGGTTTCATGCTGGCCGCTTGATATGAACGCAACAATCTACTCACAACAGTATCCCCTGCACAGACCCTTCCGCAGCAGTGGCTGGGAAATCGTCAGACGTGACGTCATTCTCCTGCGCATCAGCGATGGTACGTTCACCGGCTGGGGTGAAGCCGCACCGCTGCTTCCGTTCGGGACCGAGAGCCTTGAACGCTGTCAGGCCGCACTTACCGCTTTCTCCGAGGCGGATCAGCTTTCCGGCACTGATGCGGACACGTTGCTCAACGAACTCGACAGCGTCTGTCCCCAATTTGCGCAGGCACCCACCGCACGCTTTGCGGCCGAAAGCGCGTTGCGTGATTTTATCGCACGCAGGGAGGGCATTTCCCTGGCAGCGCAGCTCTCCGGAGAGCAGCCGGGTAACGTCGCGCATGAAGGACGCATTCCCCTGAACGCCGTGGTGGGCGGAGGCAGCGCACAGGAGGCCGCAGCCGCTGCGGGAGCTGCAGTCGAGGCAGGTTTCCGATGCATCAAGATGAAAGTCGGCGCCGCCGATCTCGAGGAGGATGAAGAACGTCTGCGTGCCGTGCGCATGGTGCTTCCGGCGGATATGCCGCTGCGGCTGGATGCCAACGGCGCGTGGGATTTCGGGGAGGCAGAAGAGGCGATGCGATTGTTTGCGCCCTACGGCATCGAATATATCGAACAGCCCGTACCCGCGGAGGAGGTCGATGAACTCGCGGCGCTTGCCGGACTCGCCATCATTCCCGTTGCCGCCGATGAGTCCACCACGAATCCCACAGTCGCCCGCGAACTGCTGCAGCGCGAAGCGGTGCATGTATTGGTTCTCAAACCCATGGCCATGGGGGGATTGCAGCGTGTGCGCACTCTGGCGCTCGAAGCCTATGCGAAAGGAATTGACGTTGTACTGACGTCGCTGATAGACGGTGCGGTGGGACGAAGTGCAGTCGCCCGGCTCGCGGCCTCGCTGCCGTTTCCGCTCCGTAGCCAGGGATTGGCAACGGGCGCAATGTTTACGCAGGACAGTGCCCGTGATACCATTGAGCAGGGAGACCTGATCCTGCCATCGGGCAGCGGCATCGGTTTCGATCCTGAGATACTCGAGACGTCATGAGACTGCTGGATCGCGCAGCAGACAGCTGGACTGACACAGCCGCGCTGATCACCGATGAGATCACGCTGAGCTGGCGTGAACTGCGTGATGCCGTGCATTCCCTTGCAGCCTGGCTGCAGGATGAACGCGGAGTACGGCCGGGAGATATCGTCGCCACGCATTTTCCCAACAGCGCATTTCACTTCCAGCTCATCCACGCCATCTGGTACTGTGCTGCCACTGCCGCGCCTGTGAATATCCGGCTTTCCCCTGACGAACAGGAAGCGCGGCTCGCACATCTTGCGCCTGCACTGCAGCTCACGGCGTCCGATGAAGCGAAATATGCAGAACGTGCATATTCCAAGGCTGAGGATTATGCAGAAACTGCATATTCTCGTGCAGGGGATGATGCAGAAACTGCATACGAGGGAAATTGCAGCCTGCTGTATACGTCGGGCAGTTCAGGGAATCCACATGCCGTGCTTCACAGCTGGCAGCAGCACAGGGCAAGCGCGGCGGCATCGGCTGCGAATCTTCCGCTCGGGGTGCGGGACTGCTGGCAGTGCGTGATTCCGCTCTATCACATCGGGGGACTCGCCATTCTCACACGCAGTCTTTTCTCCGGCTGCACCGTGCGACTGCATGACGGTTTCGATACAGGGGAAGTGGACGCTGCGCTGCGTGACGGCACGGTGACGGTTTCTTCACTCGTCCCCACCATGCTGCATCGCTTGCTTGCGGAGGACGATGCGCTGCTGGGTACGGCAATGCCGCGGCTGAGGGCCATCCTTCTTGGCGGCGCGCCGGCATCGCAGGCGCTCTGGCAGCGTGTGCGTGAACGTGTCCTGCCTGTCGTGGGAACCTACGGACTCACCGAAAGCTGCGCGCAGGTCGCCACGGCCGATCCTCTCCGCTGGCAGGAAGAGGCCGGAACGGCGGGGCGTCCGCTTCCGGGCGTGAAGCTGCGCATCCTGCAGGAGGACAGTTCTGCGGCAGGACCTGGAGAGGCAGGGGAAATTGTGCTTTCAGGGGAAATGATCGCAGCCGGGTATTTCCGTAATGACGATGCTACCCGGCGAGCGTTTTCCGATGAGGGATTCCGCACCGGGGATATCGGGATGATCGATGCGTCGGGATTTCTTCATGTACTTGCCCGCAGGGAAGACCTCATTCTCAGTGGAGGGGAAAATATCCTCCCGGCGGAAATCGAGGAAGTGCTGCTCCAGCATACGGCTGTGCGCGAGGTCGCCGTGGTCGGAGTACCGCATGAAGAATGGGGCCAGCAGGTCGCTGCCGCAGTTGTGGTCGAAGGAGATCTGCGGGAGGAAGCGCTTACCGAATTTTGCCGGGAGCGGTTGGCGGGATACAAGCTGCCACGCTGTTGGCTGCTGCTCGATGCACTGCCGCGTACGGCGAGCGGAAAATTGCTGCGTGGGGAGTTGCGGAGGCTATTCGACTCCTGATCACAGCATCATCGTGCGATGAGCGCATGATAACGATGAGCGCATGATAACGATCAGCGTACAACACCGATGTAGAGATAGGCGATGCCACCGGTCAGCGGTACCGTGCGGCGGGAGGCGTACATGCCGCTTTCATCCATGAGCGCGAGGAATTCATCTCCGGTCGGAAAGGCTGCAGAGGTGCGGGTCAGGTATTCATAGGCATCGCGTTTGCCGCTGACGATGCCGCCGACGATGGGAATGATCACTTTGCTGTAGAAAGCAAAGAACGGCTTCATCCACCAGAGGGGGCGACCAAACTCGAGTATCATCACGCGTCCCCCCGGACGCACCACGCGTCCCATGCTGCGGAGTGCCTGCACGGGATCGTCCACGTTCCGAATCCCAAAGGCGATGGATGCTACATCGAAACTGTCATCGTCATAGCCGAGATGCATGGCGTCCTGCACCTCCCAGCGAACATCCACCCCTTCCTTCTCCGCCTTGGCCGGAGCAAAGGCAAGCATGTCCGCATTGAAATCCGTTCCCACGACCCTGCCGCTGTTCCCGACACGCTTCTTGAAGCTGATGGCCAGGTCACCGGTGCCCGTTGCGCAGTCAAGTACGCGATCACCTTCCGACGCATCGCTCAGGCGCACGGTGGTACGCCGCCAGAGGTGATGTATGCCGAGGGAAAGGACGGAATTCGCGCGATCATAGCTCCCCGAAATTTCGGAGAACATGTCATGCACTTCACGGCTCATGGCGATGGAAGCTGTTGGTGAAGGGTATGGAAGGGGAGCGCATCAGCGAAGCGCCCGTCCCGTCGCCGGGGCGATGCGCTTGAGCATATCCATCATTTCGGTGAACAGCTCGGGTGGCAGCGCCTGCTCTCCGTCGGAGAGCGCCTGCGAAGGATCGGGATGCACCTCGACCATGAGTCCATCAAGCCCGGCCGCCAGCGTCGCTGAGGCAAGTGCCGGGATGAGACGGGGATTGCCCGTGGCATGGGAGGGATCGATGATGACGGGAAGCTGCGTCTCCTGGCGTGCGAAGAGCGCGCCGGCGAGATCGAGGGTAAAGCGGGTTTCGTTCGAAAATGTTCGGATGCCGCGTTCGCAGAGGACAACCTGTTCGTTACCGCCCACGATGATGTATTCGGCGGCGAGCAGCCATTCCTTGATCGTGGCTGCGAAACCGCGCTTGAGGAGAATGGGTTTACGCACGTCGCCGAGCATTTTCAGCAGTGCGGTATTGTCCATGTTGCGGCTGCCGACCTGGAAGGCGTCCACCCACGGCTCCATTGCTTCGACGTCGCGTTCGGACAGCACTTCGGTAATCATCGGCATGCCGATGGTATCCGCCGCCTCGCGCATGAGCTTGACGCCTTCGAGACCGAGTCCCTGGAACGTGTACGGGGAGGTGCGGGCCTTGAACGCGCCGCCGCGAAGAATCTGCGCGCCGTGACTGGAAACGAGAGATGCCGTTTCGGCGATCTGCGTTTCCGATTCGATGGCGCAGGGACCGGCGATGACGACGAAGCTGTCGCCGCCGATCTCTATGTCCTTGAAGCGCACGCGCGCACGCGGAAGCATGCCATCCGGCATATCCGTTGCGGCGTGCTCGCCTGGAGGTACTGACGTTTTATGTATGTCCGTGATGCTCAATTCAGCTGTCTGCACTTTTACTCAATTACAAAAATCAGAATATCGCACCATTTAAACAACGAAAGAGGTAAAATTCGTTCACACTGGCAAAGGTCAGATATTCAGTTTCCCGAAAAGTCGCAAATCCGAGCCGTTTACGCCATCTGCCTCTGACGAGAGAAGGTAGGAGATGGTGGACGCGATCTCATCAGGCGTTACCCAGTCGGGAATATCATCCTCGCCGCCCCATTCCTCGTTGGCGGGTGTGCGGATAATACTGGGCAGGATGCAGTTCGCGGTCACGCCGAAATGGCGTCCCTCGTCCGCGAGGATTTTCGTCAGCGCAGAGACGCCCGCTTTTGCCACGCCGTATCCGGCCTGAGACGCAGCGGGTTTGACGGAAGCCATGGCGCCCATGGTGACGATGCGGCCAGTGCCGCGCGCATGCAATTCCTTCATGACCAGGCGGCTGAACAGGAAAAGCGAGCGCAGGTTGAGGTTCAGCAGGAAGTCCCAGTCCTCGATCGTGGTTTCTTCAATGGATTGAAATCCCCTGATTCCGCCGAGAATGTGCACGAGCGCATAGAGTTCACTCTGCTCTGCGGCGGTCTCTACCACGCGTTCGACCTCTTCGTCCTTCATCAGATCCGCTTCAAGCAGGAGCAGCTGGTCGCGCTGCTGCGGAGCGATATGCGCACGGAGCTTCTGTGCTTCTTCCACGCTGCGATAGGTGACCGCGCAACGATATCCATCGTTGATCAGGCGCAGCGTGACCACGGTGCCGAGCGCGCCGCTTCCACCGGGAATGAGTACGGTCTTCATAATACCCTTTGCTGATGGTTCATGCGTCTTGTATTATGTCATGATAGGAAACACGCTTCTCCGCCGCAAGGCGGGAGGCCGATTGTATGATGTCTGGAACGGCGCAATGCATGTAGCCTGGGATACACTGGCTGCGGTGGGAGCCGGGGGTGGAATCGGAGCCGTGCTGCGCTTCGGCGCTTCGGGACTCGTCTACCGCTGGGCGGGAGAGGATTTTCCTTACGGCACGCTGCTCGTGAACGTGCTCGGATCGCTGCTGCTCGGCTTCATTGCCGAGCTGACGGAAAGCCGCACGACCACGGGTCCACTTCTGAAAATGTTTCTCACGGTCGGACTCTGTGGCGGCTTTACCACGTTCTCCACGTTTTCTCTTGAAACCTGGCGCATGCTGGCCGACGGCAGCTACCTCGCAGCCACGGCCAACGCCGCAGGCAGCGTTCTGCTCTGTCTCGCCGGCGTCTACGGCGGCGTGGTCCTCGCCCGCATGCTCTGACGTCCTGCGCGTGAGTCAACGCGCGTGCGCTGACGCGTCTGTGCCATTCCGCCTGCACATAACAAGGAGGTGCCATGCAAACCCTCGGTGAAGCGAAACTGCTGCGAATTTTCGTGGGGGAAAAAGACAGGGTCGAAGGGAAGCCGCTGTATGAGTATGTCGTGCTACGCGCACGCGAGCAGGGACTGGCCGGCGCCACAGTGCTACGGGGGATAGAAGGATTCGGTGCGTCGAGCCTGCTGCACACTGCGCGCCTGCTGCGACTCTCGGACGATCTCCCCATCGTCATCGAAATCGCCGACAAGGAAGACCGCATTCAGGACTTCGTCGCGCAGCTCGAAGAGATTTTTACCGCTGCAGGCTGCGGTGCGATGGTGACCGTCGAAAAAGTCGACGTCCTCGTCTATCGTCCCGCCTGACCGCAGCTTTCGCAAGAGGTCACGGGACTGCCGCGTCTGCTTGCTGCCTGCTCAGCTCGCCTCGTTGAACTCCACAATGTCCTGCGTGGGACGGAAGGAGAAATGCGGGAAATACTCGGCGAAGGGATAGTCGAATTCCTTCGGCCAGTACGTGCCTGATTTCTCTTCCATGTGATATTCCCCTTTGTATTCACCGGCCGCGATGCGCTTGAGCATGGCGATCAGCCGGTCAACATCCTCACGGTTGTTGTAGCAGCCGAAGCTCGCGCGCACCATGCCGGGGATATTCGAGCGGTCACCATCTAGCATTTGCTTTGTCAACGCATCGGCGTTTTCCTCACTGAGTTTGAGCAGGCGCTTGACATACGGGTGCGCGCAGAAGCAGCCGTTGCGCACGCCGATGCCGCCTTCAACACTGAGAATGGCTGCGACCTTTGCATGCGGGACGTCAACGATGTCGAAGCTGATCACACCGACCTTGTCGCGGAGTTCATCGTTGTCGACCGGACCGTAGATGCGCACGCCGGGAATTTCCTTCATCTGTGCGATGGCATAGCTCACGAGTTCGTATTCGTGTTCGGCAACTTTGTCCATACCGACGGCATCGAGCATGTGTATGGCTGCTGCGAGTCCCACAGCACCGGGCACGTTCGGACTCCCCGCTTCCTCGCGGGCCGGTGGCGCGGTCCACGCCACCATATCCAGTTCCACCACATCCACCACGCCGCCGCCGACCATGTCCGGATCGCCTTTCGAGAAAAACTCCTTCGATCCTATCAGCACACCGATACCATAGGGCGCGTACATTTTATGCGCGGAGTACGCGATGAAATCGAGATGTCCGGGATCATCCTGCGGCAGCACGTCAATGGGGCGATGCGGCGCCAGCTGTGCGGCGTCCACGAAAATCTGCGCACCGTTCTCATGCGCCAGTCGCGCCACCTCGTGCACGGGATTGACGATGCCCGTGATGTTCGACGCGCCTGTCATCGCTACCATGCGCACCTGTCCACGATGCGCGGTGAAAGCGGCACGGAGTCCGTCCATATCCAGGTACCCACGATCATCCACACCGATATGCAGCACCTTCGCATGCTGCCGCCAGGGCAGGTCATCCGAGTGATGTTCCATCATCGTGGTAATGACGATGTCGCCGGGCTTCCAATCCACGCGCTTCGCAAGTTTGTTCACTGCCTCCGTCGTGTTCTTCACGAAAATCACCGTGTTCGCATCGAGATCCGCCTTGACGAATTTCCCGGCGATGGTATGCGCCTCGTCGAAGACCTGCGTTGCCAGCAGCGACTTGAAGCCCGTCCCTCTGTGCACGCCCGAATAGAACGGCATGAACTCCGCCATCACCTCGAACGCATGCCGAAAACTCGGCGTGCTCGCCCCGTTGTCCAGAAACACATACGGCACGCGGCTGCCATCGAGCAGCGGCACTTCCGTATCAATGCCCATGATATTCGGCCTGAGTTCGTCGTACTTCCAGTTGCAGTGATGTTTCGTATGATTCATTGCTATTCGTGGAGGGTGAAGGGGAGAGGTTCAATATCCCAATAAAATACGGAATCCTATGGAATTTCTTACTCCCCGTCCCGCGCCAGCGGGACGAAACACCTCCCTCCGCCTGCGGAGGGAAACGCCTCCATCGCGAAGCGAGGGAAACAACTTGGCGAGATAATTCCGCGATTTCCGTTGAAGACGGAAGCACACGCAAAATTAGCCTGATGTTGACACCGCAGGCCAACTCCGCGAAACTGCGGCACTTGCGGCTGTTTATCTCTAGTGGAGAAATATGTATCCACATGAATTCCTTGACTTTTTCCATCCCATGCCGTTAATTTGTAGATCGGTTTAATTTTATCGAGTCATAAACGGATTCACAAAGGCACAATATGAGCAAACGGACCACACAGAGAAGCTTCACGCCAAACGAAGCGGACGTGGACAAAAAGTGGTATGTCGTAGATGCGGAAGGCCTGGTGCTCGGGCGACTGGCGGCCAACGTGGCGCGCATTCTTCGCGGAAAGCACAAGCCGGTGTTTTCCCCGCATGTCGACACCGGTGATTTTGTCATCGTCATCAATGCGGACAAGGTTCGTGTGACCGGGAAGAGGCAGGAGCAGAAGTCGTACTTCACGCACTCCGGCTATCCCGGCGGTACGAAGACGCGTCTGTTCAAGGATCTGGTGCAGACCAATCCGCAATACGTGATCGAGCACGCCGTGCGCGGCATGCTTCCGCACAACCGCCTCGGACGCCGCATCATCAAGAAGCTGAAAGTGTACGCGGACGCAGAGCATCCGCATGCGGCACAGCAGCCCGAGACACTGACCATCGACTGATAACGCAAACGATTCATTCTCACTAGATAGACAAGGTTTTTTATGGTCAACAATATCTGTGTAGGGCGCCGGAAAACGGCAGTTGCCCGCGCATTTCTGACCCCGGGAACCGGCAAGATCACGGTGAACGGCAAGGACCTCACCGAGTACTTCCCGACGGATACGCTGCTCGAAGAGGTGCGTCAGCCGATGACGGTGACCGAGACCAACGAACGCTTCGACGCGCATGTGCGCGTGCGCGGCGGCGGCATTCACGGACAGGCCGGCGCGATCAAAATGGGTATCGCCCGCGCGCTGCTGCTGGTGGACGAAGAGTTTCGTCCCAAGCTTCGCGGCTCCAATCTCCTGACCCGCGACTCCCGTATGGTCGAGCGTAAGAAGTACGGTCAGAAGAAGGCCCGCAAACGCTTCCAGTTCAGCAAGCGTTAATTGCTGCGAGAGTTTGTACGGCGTGTGCACAATGTTCAGCATGCGCTGCTGCCGGCGATCGCTGATATTTTTTCATCACACATGCATCCGGACTGTCTGCCGTGTGTGCCCCACGGGGTAACGGCGGACGGGAGGATGGGTGCAGAGGTTCAACACAATTTTCTCTGGAGAAATCATGCCTAAGGTAAAACTCGAAGATCTGCTCGCGGCAGGGACCCACTTTGGTCACCTGACCCGCCGTTGGAATCCGAAGATGAAACCGTACATCTTCATGGAACGCAACGGTATTCATATCATCGATCTCAAGAAGACACAGGAAGAACTCGAGAAGGCCTGCGACGCAGTCGCAGACGTGATCGCAGACGGCAAGCGCGTGCTCTTCGTCGGCACCAAGAAGCAGGCGAAAGACATCATTCGCCAGGCCGCCGTCGAGAGCGGTCAGAACTACGTTGTTGAACGCTGGCTGGGCGGCATGCTCACCAACTTCACGACCATCCGCAAGAGCATCAAGCGCCTCACCAACATCGAAAAGATGGAGAGCGACGGTACCTTCGAACAGATCACGAAGAAGGAACGTCTCATGCTCACGCGTGAGAAAGACCGTCTCAACAAGATTCTCAGCGGTATTGTCGACATGAACCGCCTCCCGGGCGCACTGTTCGTCGTCGATATCAAGAAGGAGCACATCGCGGTCAAGGAAGCCCGTAACCTGGGTATCCCTGTGATCGCGATCGTTGATACCAACTGCGATCCGGATGTGATCGATCAGGTTATCCCGGGCAACGACGATTCCGCCCGCACCATCGAACTGATGATCAAAGCCCTGGTGGAAGCCATGGAAGAAGGACGTCAGCGAGGGCGCGTGGCCAAGGCCGAACAGGAGGCCGAAGAGGAACGGGTTGCCAAGGAAACAGAGAAGTCAGAAGAAACCGAATAAGACTCGATGGAATGGCTGCTCGTTCAGCCATTCTTTTTATCAGCTGGAATTCAATTACTAATATTTTATAATCACACAGAGAGTTGAAGAAGATGGAAATCACTGCCTCCATGGTGAAAGAGCTCCGTGACAAGACGGGCGCCGGGATGATGGACTGTAAGAAGGCGCTCAACGAGAACGACGGAGACATGCAAGCTGCTATCGAGTACCTGCGCAAGAAGGGCGCGGCCACTGCCGAGAAGCGCGCCGACCGCAGCGCTGACGAAGGTGTGGTGCTCGCAAGCATCGAGAACGGCAACGGCGTTATCGTCGAAGTCAACTGCGAAACCGATTTCGTGGCACGCAGCGACGACTTCCTCGCGTTCGCCAATCGTGCACTCGACCTCGTCAAGGCCAACGCGCCGAAGGACGTTGATGCGCTGATGGAAATGGAGATCGACGGACTCAAGCTCTCGGACGTGCTGCAGGAAACCATCGGGAAGATCGGTGAGAAAATCGAAGTGCGCCGCTTCGCGACCTTCAGCTCCGATGACACGCTGATCGAATACATCCACCCCGGTGCAAAGCTCGGCGTGATGATGGAAATCACCGGCGGCAGCGGTGACGAAGTACAGAAGCTGGGCAGGGACATCGCCATGCAGGTTGCCGCGATGAACCCGGTTGCCATTGACCGCGACGCCGTTCCGCAGGATGTCAAAGACAAGGAACTGGAGATCTACCGTCAGCAGGCCATCGAACAGGGCAAGCCCGAGAATATGATCGATCGTATCTCCGAGGGTCGCCTCAACAAGTATTTCCAGGAATACACACTGCTCGAGCAGACCTTCCTGCGTGATACCACCAAGACCGTGAAAGAGCAGATCGCTGAAGTCGGCAAGAGTATTGACGCCGATCTCAAGGTCGCCCGCTTCGAACGTTTTCAGGTCGGCGGTTGATCACGCCACTTCCCATTCACAGCCTTTTGGTTCACGCCAAGAGGCTTTTTTTTAAGCGGAGGTAACATGGAACCCAGGTTCAAGCGCATTCTTCTCAAACTCAGCGGCGAAGCCCTCATGGGCGACCGGGAATTCGGCATCGATCCGGATTCGCTGCAGAGTTATGCCGATGAAATTCTGTCCGTCATCGATCTCGGCGTGGAAGTGGGCATTGTGCTCGGGGGAGGAAACATTTACCGCGGCGTCTCCAACGCCGCCGAAGGCATCCATAAGGCGTCCGGCGATCAGATGGGCATGCTTGCCACGATGATCAACTCGCTCGCCCTGCAGAACATCCTCGAGTCGAAAGGTGTGCACACGCGCCTGGCCAGCGCCATCGAAATGAATCAGATCGCAGAACCGTATATCCGCCGCCGTGCCATCCGGCATCTCGAGAAACGCCGCGTGGTTATCATGGGTGCGGGTACGGGACACCCGTATTTCACCACCGATACCGCCGCCGCCCTGCGCGCGGTGGAGATCGAAGCGGACGTCATTC
This sequence comes from bacterium, assembly GCA_020444325.1. Classification (NCBI taxonomy): domain Bacteria; species bacterium. Next base: position 374,897 of record JAHLLD010000001.1, on the reverse strand, counting down.
TCAAGGGCACGCGCGTCAACGGTGTGTACGACAGCGACCCGGAGAAGAATCCCGACGCCTTCCGCTTCCCTGAAATCAGCTACATCGATGTGCTGCGCAGAGATCTGCGGGTGATGGATCTGACCGCGATAACATTGTGTCGTGAGAATAAACTTCCTATTATTGTCTTCAACATAAACACGAAGGGCAATCTCCGGCGCCTGCTCCTTGGCGAGGATGTCGGAACGCTCGTGTCTGATTCCGTCGAATCGCATACTACCCAATCTGAATAACGGAGCAGTCATTATGATGAAGGACATTCTCAAGGATGCCTCCACGCGCATGGATCACTCCATCGAACACCTGCGCTCGGAGCTGAGCAAGATCCGCACCGGAAAGGCCACCACCGCACTGCTCGATGGTGTCCGCGTCGACTACTACGGCTCACTGACGCCGCTTACGCAGGTGGCCAATGTGTCCGTTCTCGATCCCCATACTCTGAGCATACAGCCGTGGGACAAAGGTCAGCTCGGCATTATCGAAAAAGCCATCCTCACGGCGGATCTCGGGCTTAACCCGAGCAATAACGGCAACTCCATCATGGTGCCCATTCCCCCGCTCAATGAAGAGCGCCGCCGCGAACTGGTGAAAATGATCAAGCGCTTCGGCGAGGACGCCAAGATCGCCCTCCGCAACGTGCGCCGCGATGCCAACGACCACCTCAAGAAAGCAGAGAAGGAAGACCACGTCTCCGAGGACGATCGTATCAAGGCGGAGAAGGATGTGCAGGAGCTTACCGACAAACATGTCGAAAACGTCGACGAGCTTCTCAAGATCAAGGAAGAAGAAATCATGGAAGTCTGAGGCTTCACCACCTCATCAGAAAAAACCCCGTCTCTTGAAAAAGCGACGGGGTTTTTCATATCCGCTAATCTGACTGGACTTATTCCTCTCCGCTTCGATCGAACTGCAGAAGGAGCTGCGTGGTGCGGTCGGGGTAGCCTTCGAGGCCCTGGAACTTGAGTCCGGCAAAGCGCTCGTCCATGCTCTCAAGACTGATCCACTGTCCCTCGCTGTCAGCCACGGCACCGGTGGCGATACCGAGCATACTGAAAGCGTTTTCCACGGTGTAAATGCCGTTGAGGTGACAGATCAGAATTTCGGGCAGTGCGTCGGCGGATTCGTCGGGAAAGAAGACTTCCACCGAGTCGCAGATGCCGTAGTTGTGCACCACGGGACGCGCGGCGGAGAAGGAAACGTACTTGTTTCCGAAGTCCTCTAAGGTGGATTCATACCAGCGGCCGATGTCGACGCGCAGTCCTTCATCAGGCTGCACGGGAGTAACGTCGATTTCACCGTTTTCCGTTGTCATTGTCGTGTCGGTCACAGGACCTTTCTCCTCCTGCGAGCTGCAGGCGGGGAGACTGAGCAGAAGCGCGACTGCGAGCGCAGACGCGAGTGCGGGGAATGCGATGGCGCGGACCATCAGGCGATTGTTGATCATTTCCTCATTGCCTCGTATACGAGTTCTGCGATGTCCTTGACTTCCACTTCCTCTTGTTTTCCTTTCTCCTTCACCCCGTCAGTCATCATGGTCATGCAGAAAGGACAGGCGGAAGCGATGGTGCCCGCTCCGGTCGCGAGAGCTTCTTCCGTCCTTTCGATATTGACGCGTTTGCCTTCGGTTTCCTCCATGAACATCTGGGCTCCGCCGGCACCGCAGCAGAAGCCTTTGTCGCGGCTGCGCTCCATCTCCGCCAGTTCCAGTCCGGGAACCTGGAGGAGGGAGGAGCGTGGTTCGTCGTAAATGTCGTTGTAGCGTCCGAGATAACAGCTGTCGTGGAAGGTCACGCTCTGCCGCACATCACTCTCGAGATGAATGTATCCCTGGTCGATAAGCCGATTGATCAGATCCGAGTGATGGATGACCGAGTAGTTGCCGCCGAACTGCGGGAACTCATTCTTCAGCGAATGGAAGCAGTGGGGACAGGCGGTGACAATATGCTTGACCTTGTAAAAATTCAGTTTCTCGATGTTGTCGACCATCAGCATCTGTGCGAGGTACTCGTTGCCGGCGCGGCGGGCGGCGTCGCCGTTGCACTTTTCTTCCTTGCCCAGGATGGCAAAACGGAGTCCCGCCTGCTTCATGATATGCGCTAGCGCGACGCTGACTTTCTTGTAGCGCGCATCGAAACTGCCCGCGCAGCCCACCCAGAACAGATAATCAATTTCTTCGGCACTGCCGAGATCGGACAGCTGCGGGATCTCGAGTCCGTCGGCCCAGGCGGCGCGATCTTCCGGCGAGAACTGCCACGGCGCGGCATTGTTTTCGAGGTTGCGGAACAGCACCTGCAACTGCTCGGGAAATTCCCCTTCGGTGAGCGCGAGGTAGCGGCGCATGTCCACGATTTCATCGACATGCTCGATCATCACGGGACATTCCTGCACGCAGGCGCGGCAGGTGGTGCAGGCCCACAGCTCCTGCGGCGTGATGAAGTCATGCAGCAGCTGCTTCTGCAGCGCGGGAGCATCGCCTGCGCCATTGCTCATCAGCGGTGCTTTTTCTTCGAAACGCGCGCGGGTGTCGACGATGATTTTTTTCGGGGAAAGCAGTTTGCCGGTGATGTTTGCGGGACATACCGAGGTGCAGCGCCCGCAGTGCGTGCAGGTGTAGCTGTCGAACAGCTGCTTCCAGGTCAGATCCTCGATGTCGGAGGAACCGAACTTCTCCGCGTTTTCGTCTTCGAGGTCCAGCGGCTTCAGCGCACCGTCGCCTTCGGGGTGGATGCCGTGGTTGCTGAAGAACACGTTGGGAATGGAGGTGATGACATGGAAGTGCTTGGAGTAGGGCAGGAAATTCAGGAAGCCCAGCACAAGCACGATATGCACCCACCAGGAAATCTCGAACAGCGTTTCCGTCCCGCTGCCGGGAGAGAACCAGACGGCCATGCCGGCGCTGATGGGACGCCAGGCACCGGCGTACTGCGCGCCTTCACCGAGCGCAATGCGCGTGCCGTTCTGCACCAGCATCGATATCATGATCAGCGCAATGGTGATCAGGATGAACGTGGCGTCCATCTGTGACGGCTTGTCGAGCTCACGCAGACGCTTCGGTCCCGCCACATGCCTGCGGAACAGTGCGAAAAGCACGGCCGCGAGAACGACCAACGCGATCACATCCGAAAACAGCGCGATAATGTTGTAGAGGGGACCGAGGAAGGAGAATGAGAAGCCGGGGATGAGTCCTTCCCCGATGCTCTCCAGCACCGCCATCAGCAGGATGACAAAGCCCCAGAAAATGCCGGCATGGATCGGACCCTGGACGGGATCGCGCAGAATCTTGCTCTGCCCGAAGGCGATGGCCAGCACGTTGCTGATGCGTTTGTCCCAGTGGTCGAAGCGGTTTTCCGCTTTTCCCAGTTTGAGATAGCCGAACACCTTCCGGGCGGTGTAGCCGAAAATGCCGAAAGCGGCAATGAGAACGATAAGAAATACGATGTTCTTGATTTCCATACGTTTGGATCCGTGAGATGAGACTTGGCAGGGAGGTCTGCAGAATGGACCTGCTTGTCAGAAATTACGGATTGCCCGGCAGAGTAACAAAGACAGGCTTCGAGGCGCTGGAAAACAAAACGGGATCCCCGGTGAGGGGATCCCGTGATGATCAAAGCGCTGCTGCGCTGAAGGTCAGCGACGCACCTGTCAGCGAAGCACCTGCATGACGCGGCTGCCGGTGAGCTGACTGCCATCGAAGAGCTGATAGTAATACACTCCCGGACGATAGCCGGTCGTATTCAGCTGCAGCTGTGTCGTTCCGGCGGACACTGTGCGCGCGTCGACGAGGCGGCCCATCTGATCGTACACGCGGAGCTGACGCTCATGCGTACCTGCGGTCAGCGGTATCACCGTCTGCGCACTGGCGGGATTCGGGTAATTCTGTCCGAGCGACAGCGAAGCCACCGCTGCGTCATACTGTACCGAAGAGATGACGCCGTGGAACCACTGCCAGGTCAGCTTGACGAGTTCGTTGCGCACAGCTGCATCTTTCACCTGCTCGAGCGCGAAGCCGAAGTACACGGTCTTGAAATCATTTTTCGCACCGCGGATGGCAGCGCCCTTTTCGGTGTCGCCATTGTAGAATGCGACGACCACACCTTCGGGAGTGGGACGAATGACGTCAGGGTAGAAGTATTCCACACCCTGCGAACTCTTGCCGTACACGTTTTCCAGGTCGGAGGAAGGTACATTGCCGAAGAGAGGATCTTCCGCCTGGAACGATACGCTGCTGTTTGAACCGTCGCCGTCGGCCGACCAGTTCGCGAACATATACGTGCGGTAGAACGCGCGCGCAGCGGATGTGCCATGGCCGTTGTCCGGATCGAACACGTCCCAGCCGATATCCTGTCCGCCGACCATCAGGTTGCCGCCTTCACCGAGGAAGCCGAGCATGGCGCGGGAGAATTCGTCGGGCAGTGCGGGGAAGGTCCATCCCACATTGAAATACAGATGCCTGACGTCATTGAGCATTCCTGCATCGAAGGCGCGCATGAAGGTGCTCAGCGAAGTGGATGCATGCGTGGTGCTGCCCGCGGCGTCGAGTCCATCGAGATACACGTACTCGAAATCCTTCGTCGTGTGCTCGCCTTCGGCGCCCCAGCTGTTGTCGTTGTTGATGACCATGTCGGTGACACCGGAAATGACGCCGAAGCCAAGCATCTGGGGACTGAGTTCGCTGTCGTCGAGCGAGGTCATGGTCATCATGTAATCACCAATGCCAGGATCGTCACCGACCGTGACGGTGAACGTGATGTCCGTGCTGCTGTTGCCAGGGACAGCGATATCGGCCTCATCCGTATACGTATTTCCATCCATCTCGTATTCCACGGACCAGTCTGCCGGATAGGTGCCGGTAAAAGCGAGATGCAGGTCCGCGGCGTCGCTGCCGAGATTTTCTATCCTCGCGTTGAATGTCGTTGCGTTCTGTGGTGTGCCTTTCTTGAAGGTCTGATCGTCCATCACCAGTTCAACCATGGGCAGGAAGGCGGCGCCGGCATTGTACACTTCCTTGTTGCTTTCGTTCTGTACCCAGACCACCGCGGCGATTTTCGTAGTATCCCATTCCGCGTTGGCGAGATCGTAGGTCCAGCTCAGATCCACCGATTCCCCGATCGCCGCGGGAGTGAAATCTTCACCCGTTGCGCTGTTGAGGAAATTGCGGAACACGTTCGGGAATTCCTTTTCCCCGTTCGAACCGGGAGCAGAAGCATACGTGATTTCCTTTTCCAGCACCGCCGCGCGTACGCGCAGTCCGGCGGTCGGCATCTGTCCCACCGTGGTCAGCTTTGCATGCACGGTACGCGTGCTGCCGTCGGAGCCTTCGGTGACGATGATGCGCAGGGGACTGGAGGTCGCGATGACGCGGTTCATGATTTCCTGCGACACGCCGACGGGACTCCCCTGATACTCGTCGCCCTGCAGTACCATGGTCGGTACGCCGGAGACGCCGTAAAAACGTACGCGGGTGTCGACTTCATCCTTGTTGTACGCATTCATCGGGTCACGTCCGGGCCACACGGTGTGATAGGCCATGTGGATGTAATTCCCCTTGTTGTTGTCCATGATGGTGGACTTGAACACCGGGTTCTGGGATGCGCAGGGACCGCAGCTTGCATTCGTGAAGTGTTCGTAAAACGCAATACGGCGGGCCTGTGCGTCGACCTGCTGCGCCGGAAGCAGCGCAAAAAGGACAAAAACAGAAAGCAGAAACAATGTTCTCATGATTCATTCCGGATTGTGGACGGTGGGCGAGAAAAAGAAAAAGTGAGGAAAAATCCTCACTTCGTCAAGGGAGAAGCAGATGCTGTTTGTGGGAATCGATCGTTAGCGAACCGGCGACACCTTGTAGCCCGCTTTTCGAAGCAGGGAAAGCACACCGTGCTCACCAGGCAGGTGTCCCGCACCGACGGCAAAAAACGTGGGTTTGGCCTGCATGATACGCTCGATACGCGGCACCCAGCGCTCGTTCCTGTCCACCAGCATGGCGGCACTGTAGCGGCCATATTCCACATTTGAATGCTCGACGAATTCGCGGAGTCCCTCCAGGTCCTGTTCCTTGTACAGCTTCGCCAGCTTGCGGAATTCCGTGCGCGTACTGTCCATATGATCCACCATCTCCATCACCATGTCGGCCTGCTCCTTCATACTGATGCTGCTGAAGGCGTCGAGCTGCTCCGCCGGTGTTTCAATGCCGACGATTTCCTTGTCCTGCGTGCGCGCAAACGCCATGAACATTTCCTCGAACGACGTCACCTTGCAGCGTAGCACCTTGGTGATGAGCAGTCCCACCAGGAAAAACGGCCGCAGCTTGTTCATCTGATCGAGTGACATGCCGACCGAATCCTTGAGGTACAGCGACAGGCGGGCATAATCCTCGGGCGAGAACACATCGTTCAGCGTGCTGTCACCGGGCATGAAAGAGATATGTCCCATTTCCACCTGCAGCGCCGGATCGTCCAGATCCAGCTCCAGTGCGATCTGCGCCGTGCTGTTCACCCCTTCGACCACGATATCCGGCAGGTCCGCCTCGCTGGCGCAAAGCGCGTGAATGGTGCCGAAAAGGTAGGAAGGTGCACTGAGGTCCTTTCCCTCGACTTTCCAGAGCAGGCTCTGCGCTGGAGTCGCATGGGGAAACAGGGAAATGAGGAAAAGCAGGGAAAGCAGCTTTTTCATGGGAATTCCGGTATGATTCGACGTTGAAAACACGGTTGCGCCCCGAAATATGCAGTTTCTGCATAATATCGGCCCGGGAAATATGCAGATTCTGCATAATGCCGCGTAAAAAAATATGCAGTTTCTGCATAATTGCGGCGGATCCTGCGCTTAAGGGACCGCGACCGTGGAAATCTAACACCGCGTGTGGCGTCGGTGTTCCTGTCACGCCGACATGTCACACCATACGATCCGGTCCCGCACGAAAGTTCGGTCCCGCACGAAGGTTCGGTCCCGCACTACGGTCAGGGGATGCGGAATACGAAACCGTCCACGCCCTGTTCTTTCATGGTCTTCTGTTTCCAGCGTGCGGCGGCTTCGGTTTCATAGGCGCCGACGACGAGACGGTGGACGAGTTTTCCTTTCACCGTGGCCATCTGGACGAAGACGTTGTCGATATCGCGTGCGCGCAGACGGTCGAGATAGCGGATGAGGTTTTCCATCTTTTCGAAGGATGCGATCTGTACGGCCCAGCCCGCGAGCTGTTCACGGCGGATATCCACCGCGTAGTACTCGACATTGCCCTTGGACTTCTGGTGATCCTCTTTCCCGTCGTCGCCGAGTACCTCGAGTTTCACGCGCGCCGTACCGGTTTTGATCATGCCGATCTTCGCCGCGGCGCCGCGGGAGAGGTCAATAATGCGTCCCTTGCGGAAGGGACCGTAGTCGTTGATGCGCACGTCGATGGATTTCCCGTTATCGAGATTGGTCACGCGCACATGCGAACCGAAGGGAATGGTTTTATGCGCCGCCGTCAGCGCCCACATATTGAAGCGTTCGCCGTTGGCGGTCTTGCGTCCGTGGAATTTCTTGCCGTAGTAGGAGGCCTGTCCCGTCTGCGTAAAGCCGGGCTGCGCGGCCAGGGGAAGCGCGCAGACGCTCAACGCCGCGAACAAAATGAGCGCGGTGGCCGTATGTATTCTGATCCTGGAACTCTTCACGATGGTCATGCAAATACGCACAATGGTCATGCAAATACGGTGGTTGAAAATACCCTTCCTATGCTTTTCTCCCAAGAAATCCTGATATTAATCGAAAGCCTCAACAGCGACACAGCAATGCAATGACAAAGAAACGCAACAGTGGAAACGGCGGCGCTCCGCGACAGGGCGGCATGGGTGCCCTGGTGCTGATCGCGGGTGGCGTGCTCTTCACCATCGCCATCCTGTATGCGTTCGGGGCCTTTTCCTTCCTCGAAGGCAATGGCAGGCCGGAGCGCGGCGAGGACGTCACGGGGTCGAGCTATCAGCCCGAAGGAACGTGGCTGAAACGTGCATACGCCATCGACCGGCAGTTCCACAAGGTGTATACCGCCGGATGGGAAGGGGCAAACGGCGCCATAGGGGACGCCCATCTTTTTGCCGTGACGGGTGACAGTGCGCTGTACCGCTTCCACACGCAGGAACATCCCATGCGGGATCTTTTCAACGGCACCTGGGTCGATGATCGTGCCTGGGCTGCGCTGGCCGAGCTGTACTGGTGGGATTTCCTGGGCAGAACACATGAAAACCTGGTGGAATCCGCTGAAATCCGCTACGTGGAAGCAAAAATGCAGGGACGCCTTTCCTCGCATGAAGGATACTGGAGCTGGTACAACTGGCCCCCCGAATCCGAGGTCCGTGACCAGATTTTCACCAACAGCAATATGAATCAGATGGTCACCGTCGCCTGCTGGCTGTATGAGGCGACGGGGAAGCAGGAATACCTTGACGACGCGCTCAAAGTGTGGAACGGCGACGGCAGCATCCCGGGCATCGAACAGACGCTCTACAAGGGTGATGGACGCTGGGAAGGCGCGAGAGGCCCCGCGGCCTTTGGCAAGCAACTCCCCTGGGAAGGCGCTTCGTACTGCTCCATCGGCGCCGCACTGTACCGCGTGACAAAAGAGGAAAAATATCGCGACATCGTTGTTGCAACCGCCCGCCGTATCATGGATCCGGCCACGGGCTGGGTGGATGCGCAGGATTTTTACCAGCTGCGCATGGACGGCAACGGGGCATTTGTGCATTTCATTCTCGACGCCTACATGATTGCGCCGGATCAATTGCCTGATATACCGACCAAGGTCGAACGCATGCTCGAGCATGTATGGACGAATCATAATGGACAGGCCAAGGTGACACTGCATCGCGCGTCCGATGACGGCATCCGCAACGGCTGGAATCCCAATGGCGGGGAAGACGGCTATGGCGTGGATGAAATCGGCACCGTGCACCCGCAGTCCCAGGCCGTCCGCGCCTTCGGCGTGTTCTGCTATGTCCTCGACCGCTATGTGAACAACAACCAGAAGCGCCAGGCCGAGTAACCTGCGTATTTTGCTCAGGACGCGGGGCATGCTGCCTGGAACTCAACCTGTAATGCTGCGGTTTTCCTGACACACAGGCGGCGCTTTCTTCCCCTGAAAAATTCAAGCCTTCCACTGCACACGTTGTGCGGCGGCGGGATACTTTTTCCACAACGGGATTTCAGTTCAACATGGATTTCGTGACACAGGTAACGCTCGGCGGCGTGGTGGGACAGGCTACCATGAACCGCGAACTCGGCAACAAGGCCGTGCTCTGGGGTATGCTTGCCGGTGCACTGCCGGATCTCGATGTGCTCGCGAACCCGTTGCTCGATCCGGTAACCCAGCTCACCTGGCATCGCGGTATCTCGCACAGTCTGTTGCTCCTCGTCGTGCTCACCCCCCTGCTGGGCTGGCTGATCTCCCGCATCCACCGCGGGGAAGTCACAGTGGAAAAGGCCGCCCTGTTCACCTTCCTGGCCATCGGGACGCATATTCTCATTGATCTGCTCACCACGTACGGCACGCAAATCCTCGCCCCGTTCTCGCATGAACAATTCGCGTGGAACGTCCTCTTCATCATAGACCCTCTTTTCACGCTGCCCCTGCTCGTGTTTCTCATCTTTTCACTGTTTCGGGGTGAGGTACGCGCGAAACTCTTCCGCAATTCCATCGGGATTATTTTCGCGAGTGCATACGTGATCATCGCCCTGGTCTTCAAATTTTCAGCTGTCGACGCCTTTCACGACGAACTCGAGCGGCAGGAAATCACACCGCAGCGCATGATCGTCGTTCCCACGCCGTTCAACTGCATACTCTGGCGCTGCGTGGCGGAAACCGCAGATGGCTATTACATCGGGTATCACAGTTTTCTCGACGAGATAAAAGAGATTTCCTTCACCTACGTTCCGCGCAATGAACAATTGCTTTCGGTCATCGAGGATCAGCGTGCGATTCGTACACTGCGGTGGTTTTCCGAAGGCTGGTTCAGCGTGCAGCAGACCCCGGAGGGAGCGCTGTATTTTCGTGACCTCCGTTTTGGCGATATCGATGTCGGAGAGCCCGAAAACAGTTTCGGTCTGGGTCCCGCACGTGATCTCGCGTTCACCTTCCGCTTCGCATTGTTGCGCGGATCTGAGACGGGAGAAGATCAGATTACCATACGCAGGGAATTCCCCGAACCGGAGGACTACGAGCAAATGCTGGAAATCCTCTGGCAGCGTATCAAGGGACTCCGGCCGGAAATCAAGCCTCTCGGACGCTGACCTCGCCTCTCTCCCACACGTCCATATCTCAGGCAGGGATTATCACAGGGTTGCGATGAGGACGCAGTCGGTGCTGTTGGCATGAAAAGACGAGAAATCAAGTCCACCGAATACACCGGTTTCCCGCAGTCCCGCCGTCGCCGCCGCTTCGACGAGATCGGTATCGGTAAATGGCTGAAGGCGTGTACTCTGCAGCCTATGCTTCGGCGAAGCGCCCGCTGCAGAAGCGCTGGTTGCGGAAGCACCAGCTGCGGAAGCACCAGCTGCGGAAGCGCTGGCTGCGGAAGCGGTGGCATCTATCGTGAGGATATTGAACTGCAGGCCGTCGTCCAGGAAATCATAGAAACGCACGATCGTGCGCTCACCGTCACGCCGGATGTTGACGATACGTTCCTTCCGGGTAAGGACGCGGCGGTAGTTGAGCAGCTGAACGAGCACGTGTCCACCCGGGACAAGCAGCGAGCGCCAGTGCGCGAATACGGCAGCGAGGGCGGCGCGGGAGGGGAGATGGGGAAGGGAATTCCCGAGGCAGAGCAGCAGGTCGGCGGGGGGATCGGTCAGTGGGGCCAGGAAATCACCATGTACGAAACGCACGGAGGCCGAGTGCTGCCCGGCATGCCGCTGCGCGCGTTCGAGCATGCCGGCGGAGATATCCACGCCGGTAGCGCGCAGACCCATTTGCGCGAGCGCGATGGCGTGTACGCCCGTGCCGCAGCCCATATCGATCACACTTTCGGCGGGGAGGCGATCGATGAGGCGCTGCAGCAGCGGCTTCTGCGCGGCGAGACGTGTATCGAACCCTGTCATCGCGTCATACGAAGCGGCGATGTCGTCATAAAACTGTTCTGCCTGGAGCATGTGATAACATGCGAAGATCGTCGTCACGCCGCAAGTCCCAGCCCTCCGGGGGAGTTCGTGTCTGCCGATATGTTTGTCCTGCACCCCGCCTCTGGGTATATTTCAACGATTATGGAAAATCGGCATATCGTATGAAATCAATTATTACGCCTGTCATCGCGGCGCTTCTTCTGCTGATCGGACTCACGGCCTGTGGTCCCTCGGTGTATTTCGTCACACCGCCCGATCTGCGTGATGCGTTCAAGCGTGATTCGGCCATTGCCTCGTATCGCGAGGTGCTGAAAGACGTCACGGTGTTTGTTGACCCGGGACACGGAGGCGAGGATCGTGATGGCGTGGGTCCTGCCGGCGATGTCGTCGAAGCGGATGTCAATCTCCGCGTCGCCCTGCGCCTGCGTGACTATCTCAAGCAGGCGGGTGCCAACGTGATGCTTTCGCGGGAAACCGACAAGACCGTTCCGCTCGAAGCCCGCGCCCAGCAGGCGAATGCCAATCAGGCAGACATCTTCGTTTCCATCCATCACAACGCGGCAGGGAACAAGTGGACGAATTATACGACCACGTTTTACCACTCGCGTCCGGGAGAAATGGGTTACGCACCATCCAGCCACGACCTGGCGAAATACATTCAGCGTGACCTGGCCTATGTGATGGGCAATCCCGGTCCCCTCGCGTCGTTTGACGGCACCATGTCGGATTACCTTGTGAATCCCGGCAAAGGCTTTGCTGTTCTTCGCAACACCACGATGACGGCGGTGCTTGTCGAATGCGCCTTCTTCACCTCCGAATATGAAGAGCAGCGCCTGCGCCGCCAGGCGTTCAACGACATCCAGGCCTGGGGCATATTCCGTGGTATCGGGAAATACTTCGAGGCGGGAATCCCGCACCTTGCCTACAGCTCGCCGCGTGTGTTCAAGGAACGCTCGCCGAAAATCGAACTGCAGGTGCGCGACCGCAGTGACATTCTCGACGAGAGCATTCTCGTGTACATCGACGGGAATGAGCAGGGCTTTACGTTCAACCGGAAGACGGGAAAGATCACCGTCAGTCCTTTCACCGAACTTTCGCAGGGCTATCACCATCTCACTGCCCAGGTGCGCAACAGCAACGGGAACAGTTCGGCTCCTTTCGAACTGTATTTCGCCGTGGGGAATCCCCCGGTGAAGCTGCGTTCCTCCGCCGAGCCCGCGATTATTCCCCCCGACCGCAGCGCCTTCAGCATGGTGACCATCATGGCGCTCGACAGTGCGGGAAGCTCGGTGCCTGATGGACTCCCGATCCGTTTCCGCACCAGTAACGGTATCGATACCATGCTCACGCTGACAGGCGGTGTCGCACGCATGAACGTGTATCCCGGACGCGCGGAACGGGTGACCTTCGAGGCGACCAATGGTCCGGTAAAAACCGAAGGACTGATCACAACATCCGTCGATGCGCGCTATACGCGCGGTATTGTGATGAGTACTGACGGAAAGGCACTGTCCGGCGCCACGATTGAACTGCCCGGCGGCGGCGTTGTGAAGAGCAACGCTGACGGCGTGTATATCATTGCCGGGAAGGAAACCGATGGCATGAAGGTGGTGCTTACGGCACAGGGATATTTCGGCCGCGAGGAAGCGCTGAAGGGCGGACCCATCCAGGATCCCGTTCTGCTTTCGCCTGTCGCACATGGCGTACTGCGCGGGAAGACCATCATTCTCGACCTCGCGGGCGATGCAGAAGCCGTGCCCGATCGGGTCGACTACATGACGCTCCGTCATGTGCAGCAGCTGCTGACCGCCAGCGGGGCCCGCGTGATTGTTCCTGCAGGCGATGAAAGCATGTCTCTTGAGGACGCGCTTAAGCTCTATGCTGACGCGCCGCTGTTCCAGTTCGCCGTCAACGGCAGCGACCGCGTGATCACGCTGCGTGCGAATGCGCGATCGGACAGCAGGAATTTCGGAGTGCGCATGCAGCGTATTTTCCCGCAGTTTACCGGGATCGGACTCAATCGCTTTGTCCTGCGCATTCCCTGGCGCGAAGATATCAAAGACAGGCAGCAGATCAGCGTGACGCTTCCAGTGCCTTCGGGGCGCACGTACGCGCAGCAGCTGGCTCCGCTGTTCAGCTGGAATATCGCCTGGGCCGTCTACGCCAGCATTCTCGCAGGTGAGGACTATGGAACGGACGGTACCAAGCTCGTCGAAGTCACTGTGCACGACGCAGCGGGCAAACCCGCACCATTCGTCCGCGTTCAACTCAACCACGCGCTGACCACGATGACAGACAACGAAGGCGTCTGCCGTTTCGTCGGTGTAAGTGTGGAAGATGATGAAGTGCGTGTCATTGACGAAGGCGATTACAAAATCAAAGGCGTGCGCACGGAAATCATGCGCTGATATTCCCGCTGTCTCCGCACTGCGGCATAACAGAATTCACATCAGAGCACGGCGTCTATGCTCAATCATATCTGGCTTGCCCTCATTGTTATCGGCATCCTCACTGCCGCAGGACGCGATGTGTATGACGTTACGCAGAACAGCTTCGGCAACGGGATTCCCTGGCAGGTGCAGCTCGACGGACCCGATCCCGGAAGCGAGGGTTCCGTGCAGTCGCACATCCTCATCTCCGCCGCACAGCTGCGCAGACATTTCCCCACCGACGAAATCTCCGGCGACTGCTCCCTGCCGGCCGTGATCAGCACGCATGAGGATGGCAGGACCACCGCGCAGATCACCATCGGTAACGGCGCGCCGGAACGCTTCTCCGTCATCGCCGAAGCGCTGGGCGAAAGCGGTACGCTGACCGCGCGGCTGCAGCGCAGGGATGGCTCGTGGACGATGCATCTCGATGAGGTGTCGCTCGTGTACCTGCGCAACATCACCAATGCAGCATTTGAAATCGCCGGTGTGGCTGTGCAGATCGCCATTGGACTGATCGGCATCATGGCCCTGTGGCTCGGGGTGATGAAAGTGGCCGAGGAAGCCGGACTCATCACGCATCTCGCCCGCCTTGTGCGTCCCATCACCGTGCGGCTCTTTCCCGACGTTCCCGCTGAGCATCCCGCCGTCGGCTCGATGATCATGAACATCTCGGCGAACATGCTCGGACTCGGTAACGCCGCGACGCCGTTCGGACTCAAGGCCATGGAGGAACTCGACAAGCTCAATCCGAAGTCCGGCGTTGCCACCGACGCCATGGTGACCTTCCTGGCCCTGAACACCTCCTGCGTCACACTCATCCCCGCGACAGCCATCGCGGTGCGCGCCGCCGCGGGCTCCGCTGACCCCGCCTTCATCATCGGCACCAGCTTTCTTGCCTCGCTGACGGCAACCATTTTCGCGGTGATTCTCGCCAAGACCCTTTCGCGCCTGCGCATGTTCCGTTTTGACAGGGCGGAGGCAGACTGATGGATATGTTCCGCGCACTTGTCTCGGTCATCTCCGCGGTAGCCATTCCCGCGCTGATGCTGTTTTTCCTCGTCTACGGTGCCTTCAAAAAGGTGAAAGTCTACGAAGTCGCCGTCGAAGGAGCGAAAGAAGGCTTTCAGATCGCCGTACGCATCATCCCGTATCTCGTGCTGATGCTGGTGTCCATTGCCATCTTCCGCGCCAGCGGTGCGATGGACGTCTTCATCACCATCGTGCGTCCCCTGACCGACCTCGTCGGTATCCCCGCCGAAGCCCTGCCCATGGCCATCATGCGTCCTCTGTCCGGCAGCGGTTCCCTCGGCATCATGACCGAGACCATGCAGGCCTATGGCACCGACAGCTTCATCGGCGTCCTCGTCTCCACCCTCTACGGCAGCACCGAAACCACCTTCTACGTCCTCGCCGTCTACTTCGGCGCCGTCGGCATCCGCAACACCCGCCACGCGCTCCCCACCGGCCTCCTCGCCGACTTCATCGCCTTCCTCGCGGCGGTCTTCTTCGTGGGGCTTGTGCTCTGAACGCGGGATCGTTTTCACCCGGGATTCTACACTACCCCCGGGGGCGCGGACTATGGAACAATTGAATAATGGAATGATGGAAATATGACGCATACGGTCATATTTCCATTTTTCAATCATTCCATCTTTCCATGCTCCACGGGGATTATTGTATCATCCTGACCGTGACCTCCTCACCCCGGCACCAGGTCCAGGGCCATTCTTCGGGGTGGGCGGCGTGACCGCTGCGGACGGCGTCACGGCGGAGGTAGCGAAGGATGGAGTCGACTTCGCGGCGGCTGCGGAGAATGCGGTGGTAATCTTCGTTCTGCCAGAAAGGACCGCGGAGGTTGAGGACGCGTGAGGCGAAATGTGCGACAGGCGTTTTGAGTGCGTCGGCGACGTGGGTGGGTGCGGGACCCGAGCGCAGCGCGAGGTCCTGGCTGTAGCAGACGTGTACATGCGTGGGCAGGATGGTGTAGCCCTCGAGACGGCAGAGCACACCTTCCATGGCGTGAAGGGACATCTGCGTGAATTCTGCGATGGCCGGGTGTCCGAGCCACTCCGGTCCGGGCGACGTGCCCAGCAATCCGTCCCAGTAGCGGAACAGTTCCGACGACATATCGGCTTCGCTGCCGAGTCCGTCAGCCGAGCTACTCAGCTGCTGCTCGCATTTGCTGCGATACTGCATGAGCTGCTCACGGGCGGAGAAGGGGATGGAATGCGCGAGGCGGCAGGTCAGGAACGAGTAGATGTGATGCGTCGCGTCCTCCGCGTCATCGCGGAAGTAACGCTGTTCAAGTGTTGACATGACAGTTTCTCCCTAAAATGTAAATTCCCGCGGATCGGGTCCGCAGGAACACAAACTATCCCCTCACCCTTCCCCATGAAATGGAAAAATCCATGAGGGCGTCAGGAATGCCCTCATGGATTCAATGTCTGCGTATTCGATGGTTGTGCTGCGGAATCACGCTGCGCTGATCAGCAGCATGCCATGCGAAGAGAGATCAGGATGCTCCGCGTGTTTTCTTTCGCAGATCCGCCATTTTCTTATTCGCGATGGCGATGACGGCATCGACGTCAGCACCGCGACTGATGTTGAAGGTCACCCACTTCATTTTGGCCGACAGCTTGAAATGCTCGAAGGCGGTACGGACCAGCGGTGTCGTTTCCTTGAGCGCGAGGTAGTCATCGGTTTCGTCGATGGGTACGGAGAGTGTCACCGAAAAAAAGCCCTTGTAGAAATGCAGCACGCAGACGACACGGGAGCGGTAAGAGGCGCGATAGCCCCAGCCGGCTTCGTTTTCGTACCACTGCATCGACCAGTTGATCTGCGGTTCTATGAGTTCGAGTTTGTGCTCGAAGCGCTTGAGCTCGATGGCGGGCAGCACGCCGAGCTGGAGATCGATCTCAGGCCGCGTGGGCGGATGCTTGTGATCGTTGAAGGGCAGTTTGGGAACGGCAATACTCATCTGCGAATCAGACCGCCAGCTGCTGTCCGGTGACGAGCTGATAGGCCTCGAGATACTTCTCGGTAGTCTTCGCGATCACGTCGGCGGGAAGCTCAGGGGCCGGCGGATTCTTGTCCCACTTGACCGACTCCAGGTAGTCGCGCACATACTGCTTGTCGAAGCTCGGCTGCGACTGTCCCGGTGCGTAGCCTTCCATTGGCCAGAAGCGGGAGGAATCGGGCGTGAGCGCTTCGTCGATGAGGATGATCTCGCCCTCGGCGTCGACGCCGAACTCGAACTTCGTATCCGCGATGATAATACCGCGCTCACGGGCGAAATCACGCGCGAAGCTGTAGAGCGCGATGCTCAGGTCGCGTGCCTTTTCGGCCTGTTCGCGCCCGACGATGCCCGCTGCAGTTTCGAAATCGATGTTTTCGTCATGTCCCTCATCCGCCTTGGTTGACGGCGTAAACAGGGGCTCGGGCAGCATGGAGCCGTCCACGAGTCCTTCCCCCAGGGGAATGCCGCAGACGGACTGCGAGCGGCGGTATTCCTTGAGTCCGCTGCCGGTCAGATACCCACGCACCACACACTCGATGGCCAGCGGCTGCGTTTTGCGCACAAGCATGCTACGGCCCTTCAAATCCTCGGCATAGGGGGCGAGTTCTTCGGGATACTCAGTCACATCGGTGGAGATACAGTGATTGCGCGTGATATGTGTCGTGCGGTCAAACCAGAAACGCGAAATCTGCGTGAGCACCGTTCCCTTCATGGGAATGGGATCCGGAAGCACCACGTCGAACGCGGAGAGACGATCGGTTGCCACGATGAGCAGTTTGTCGCCGAGTTCGTATACGTCGCGGACCTTGCCGCGGCGGAAAAGCGAAAGCGTGTCGAAATTGGTCTGTGCCAGGGCTTGCATCACTGTCCTCCATTTCCTTGCGCATCATTGTCGAAATAAAACAACAAATCCCTCGCGCAGAGGGACTTGCTGCTGGCGCGCCCGCAGGGACTCGAACCCCGAACCTCCTGATCCGTAGTCAGGTGCTCTATCCAATTAAGCTACAGGCGCAGCGAGTACAGAGAACAAATATAGTAAGCGTGTGAGGAAAAATCAATATCAGCAATGAAAATCACTGCGACTGCGCGCATGCTGTCCTCGCCTGCTAACCCCGCAGCAGGCGCCGCTGCAGCAGCGTCTGCATGTCGCGTCGTTCATGAGCGACGAGCAAGACGAAAACCTGTGTTCCAGTGACGCGGTAGAGAATGCGGTATGGTTTCTCGATTATTTCCCGGATGTCCTGCAATCCCGACGCGTGCAATTCCCTTGGTACATGTCCCCGCTCGGGGTGGACATGGAGCCGTTTTATGCGCTTCTGCAGTCTGTCTATTTCCTCAATGGCACCATCCACTCCGCCATGATCGAGGAGATAATCCCGGATCGCGTCCAGGTCGCGGACTGCATCCCTGGTAAAAAAAACGGTATGGGACATTATTTCTCCCGCAATCCATCACGGAGGCGGTCGAAAACCTCATCGGCAGGATACACATCATTCTCTTCGATCTGGCGCGTCCCCAGAGCGAGGATTTTCAGCAGTGCAAGCGTCTCCTGCGTTTCCTCGTAGCTGTCGATATCCATCAGCACGGCTTTTGCCTCCCCGTTCTGTGTAATGATATACGGGGCGCCTCCTTCGCCTACGGAGCGGAGCATCTCCGCAGCATTCGCTTTGAAGTAGCTGACGGGTTTGACCTGTTCGGAAAGCTTCATGTTTTGTCTCCTTCTGTTCGGACTGAATATAGACTTTATTCGGTCCACAGCGCAAGTCATTTCTCGGGGCTTTTCCTCGGCCGAAGCGGCGGGGCAATTGGATTTACCGCGCAAGCTCCGTAAGTTTTGAATCCGACAGAACTCAAACAGAATGTGACAGGTATTCATGCAGAACGGTCAGACCGAAGACCTCAACGATCTCATGCGCCGCAGGCGGGAGGAGTATCACGAGCTGCTCGAACGCGGGGTGCAGCCTTACGCGTATGAATTTCCGGTGGACGCTGAAGCGGCGGACATTCTCGCATCTTTCACCGATGAGGCGGAAGAGCGAAATGTCGCGCTCGCGGGACGCATCATGACGATTCGCCGTATGGGCAAAGCGTCGTTTACCCATATCACCGACCATACCGGGAAAATCCAGATATACGTCAAACGTGACGATGTGGGCGAGGACAGCTACAAGATGTTCAAGCTGCTCGACATCGGCGATGTGATCGGCGTGAAGGGTTTCGTGTTCCGTACGCGTACCGGCGAGGTGTCGGTGCATGCGAAGGAAATCGTTCTGCTCGCGAAATCCCTGCGTCCCCTGCCCGTGCCGAAAGAGAAAACGGACGAGGAAGGAAACAAGGTTGTCTACGATCAGTTCGCCGACAAGGAACTGCGCTACCGCAAGCGGGCACTGGATCTGATCGTGAATCCCTCGGTGAAGGATGTGTTCGTCAAGCGCTCGCAGCTGATTCGCAGCATGCGTGCGTTTCTCGACGGACGCGGATATCTCGAGGTCGAAACACCCGTGCTGCAGCCGCTGTACGGCGGCGCCGCCGCGCGTCCCTTCGTCACCCATCACAACGCGCTCGACATGACGCTCTACCTGCGCATTGCCGACGAGCTGTACCTGAAGCGCCTGATCGTGGGCGGTTTCCACGGCGTGTATGAAATCAGCAAGGATTTCCGCAACGAGGGGATGGACCGCAATCACAACCCGGAATTCACCATGATGGAATTGTACGTGGCGTACAAGGACTACCGGTGGATGATGGAGCTTGTCGAGGAAATGCTGTTCACCATCAACAAGGCTGTCAACAACAGCAATACCGCTGTCGTGGGTGGTGAGGAAATCGACTTCACGCCGCCGTTCCGCCGCCTGAGCATGTTCGATTCCATCAAGGAACATACGGGCGAGGATCTGCGCGGCAAGGATGAAGCCGGTCTGCGCGAAGCCGCAAAACGTCTCGGCGTGGAACTCGAAGACAGTGACGGTCCGGGAAAAATCATCGATGAGATTTTCTCGGAACGCGTGGAAGATAATCTCATTCAACCGACGTTTATTACCGACTACCCGCTCGAACTTTCGCCGCTGGCCAAGAAACATCGCACGGAAGATGGACTGGTCGAGCGTTTCGAGCTGTATATCAATGGACAGGAGATCGCCAATGCGTTCTCCGAACTCAATGACCCGATCGATCAGAAGGAACGTTTCGTCGAGCAGGCCAGCCTGCGGGCTCGGGGTGACGACGAGGCCATGACCTTCGATGAAGACTACGTGGAAACACTGGAATACGGCATGCCGCCGACGGCCGGACTCGGTATCGGTATCGACAGGCTGACCATGCTGCTGACCGGTGCGGAATCCATCCGCGATGTCATCCTCTTCCCGACCATGCGTCCGGAAAAGTAGCGTCGATCGAACGCACGGCATCGGGAAGCCGGAATTCCCAATTGAACACAGGGAAGCCAGACTGCAGCCAGTGAGGGCTGCGGAAGAGGAGTGCTTTCCACCAGAAACCCATTGTCTCATCCCGGATGCGGGCGCACCATCGGTCCGCCGCCGTTACACCATAGCTCTCAGATGTCCTTTCTTCGTGAACTGAATCCCGTCCAGAAAGAAGCGGTGCAAACGCTGGAAGGACCCGTGATGATCATCGCGGGCGCCGGAAGCGGGAAAACCCGCGTGCTCACCTACCGCATCGCTTACCTGCTGCAGGCCGGCGTCCCGGCCTACAACATCCTTGCCCTCACTTTTACGAACAAGGCCGCGCGCGAAATGCGTGAGCGTATCGAACAGGTGATCCCGGGCGACGAAGCCCGTCGCATCTGGATGGGGACGTTCCATGCCACCTTCGCCCGTCTGCTGCGGCGCGATGCTGAACGCATCGGCTTCCAGCGCAGTTTCTCGATTTACGACACTGAAGATTCGCAGGGTGTGGTCAAGAGCATCATGAACGATCTCGGGATCAACACGCAGCAGGTCTCTCCCTCCGCCGTGCGGCATGCCATCAGTGCCGCAAAGAACAAGATGATGACACCTGCGGCCCTGGCGGACAAAGCCTTCGACATTTTCGAGCAGAAAGTCGCCGAGGTGTTCACCGAATATGAGAAGAGGCTCAAGTCCTCCAACGCGATGGATTTCGACGACCTCATTCTGCACCCCATTCGTCTGCTCGACGAACATCCCGACGTGCTGGAAAGCTGGCAGAAGCAGTTCCGCTTCATTCTCATCGACGAATACCAGGATACCAATCAGGCGCAGTATCAGATCGTGCGCCGTCTGGCGGGGAAGACGAAGAACATCTGCGTGGTGGGCGACGATGCGCAGAGTATTTATGCCTTCCGCGGCGCCGACATCCGCAACATTCTCGAATTCGAACGGCATTTTGAAAACGCACGGGTGTTCCGGCTCGAACAGAATTACCGCTCGACCAAGTCCATTCTTGCCGGTGCGGATTCTGTCATCAAGCACAACAGGAAGCAGATTGCAAAAACGCTGTGGACGGAGAATGACGCGGGCGACATGATCAGCGTACTCGAAACGGCAGATGAGGGAGAGGAAGCACACAAAATCGTGTTGTGCATGCAGGAGGAAGCGCGCAAGCGCAAGCTGCAGCTCAACGATTTCGCGGTGCTGTATCGCACCAATGCGCAGAGCCGTGCGATCGAGGATGCCATGCGCCGCAGCGGTATTCCCTATACCATCGTCGGCGGCGTGGAATTCTACCGGCGCAAGGAGATCAAGGATATCCTTGCCTACCTGCGTCTTATCGTCAATCCCGACGACGACGAAGCGGGACTGCGCGTGATCAATTATCCCACACGCGGCATCGGGGCGACTTCGGTGGGACGCATCCGGGACTACGCCGGGGAAGAGGGCATTTCATTTTTTGAAGCGGTCAAGCGTGCGGAAACAGTGCCGAGTCTCACCACCGCGGCGACGCGGCGCGTGCAGGAATTCGTGCGTCTCGTGCAGAAATACACCACCCTGCGCGGCGAAATAAGTGCCGGGGAACTGGTCAGCTCGCTGATCGATGAACTGGGACTGGTGACATCCTTCAAAAACGAAGGCACGGCCGATGCGCGTATGCGCCTCGACAACATCCAGGAACTGCTCTCCGCCGTTACCGAGTTTGAGACCGAGGATGGGCAGAATACACTGGAAGCCTTTCTCGAGCAGGCTTCCCTGGTTTCGGATATCGACAACCTCGACGATGCGCGCAACGCGGTAACGCTGATGACGCTGCATGCCGCGAAAGGATTGGAATTCCCCGTCATCTTTCTCGTCGGTATGGAAGAAGGACTTTTCCCCTCTTCCATGGCCATCGAACGTGACGAGGTGGAAGAGGAGCGTCGTCTGTGTTATGTGGGCATGACGCGTGCGATGCAGAAACTGTATATGACGCATGCACGTTCCCGTGTGCGCTGGGGCGAACGCCTCGAACAGGTTTCCTCCCGCTTCCTCGATGAGATCGACGAGAGTGTGGTGCAGCGCGAAAGCACGCGCCGCCGGGCACCATATGCGGGGAACGGACTTGGCAGCAGTCATCGCGGAGGCCAGCGCGGCCGCCGCGGCACCGGCGTACCCGCCAACAAGCCCCGTCCCAAACGCAATGAGTACAGTCAGCTCGGCAGTGCGGATTCATACTCGCAGATGGACGGCGAAATCTCCATCGGCAGCTATGTCATCCACGCCACGTTCGGCCGCGGCAAGCTGCTCTCCATCCAGGGTACCGGCGACATGGCCCGCGGCGTCGTCCTCTTCGACTCCGTCGGAAAGAAAACCCTCGTCCTCAAATTCGCCGGACTCAAACCCGCGTAGATTTCAAATCGCAAATTGCAAATTGCAGATAACAAGCTTACACGGAGCAGGGATTGCTTCCCTTTGTGTGTACCGGGCCGTTTGCTCCTGCCTGGAAGCAATCACTGATATTCGGGGTGCACATTGTACCCAGCGGAAAATGATCTTTCCATCTTTCCATTTTTCTATCTTTCCATTGTTGATCAGCTCCTACAGAGAAAGCGCTCTTCCTAACACCGCAGAGGTCCCACATTATGCTACCAACAGGAATCTTCGGTATCTGCTCCCGTCGGCGGGATGAGATCGATTCCTGGTTGAAGGAAGTCGAACTGCACGTCGGTGAGGAGCAGCTGCTCGAGACGCAGCAATCGGCCGATGGGAGCGTGATGCTCGGCGTGATCAGATCCGCCCGGTATCCGTATCCCGCCCTGCTTTCCGAAGCGGCGGATGGTGCCGGTATCGGTGTGTTTGACGGAGTAATGTTCGAGGAGAGCGTGCTTTCCCGCGAGCCTCATGCGCTCGCCACGCTGCCTGTGGAACAGTTGTCCCGCAACTGCAACGGGATGTTTCAGTCCGCCAGCTGTGACGGGACGCATCTGCGACTCGTATCCGATCCCTTCGCTTCACTTCCTCTCTACTACAGCTTGCAGGAACAGGGCGCGGTGTTCTCAACCTCGCTGCGCATGGTGTGCAGATGGAAAGAGGCGCGCGGGGGATTGCGGCAAGACGAGGACGGCATGGCGCAGCTGCTCGCCTTCGGTTTCGCGCTGGGTGGGAAAACCATGTACGCAGGCATTCATCGGATGACGGGAGCATCGCTGGTGGATATTGATCTCACCGGAGACGCTGCACAATCGTCCCATTTCCGTTACGACACCGTTGAGGTACATCCCGCGCCGTATGATGGACTCGAAGCGGATATCGTCGACGCGTTTCGCGAGGCTGTGCTGACGCTGCATGACATGGAAGGAACGGGCAGCATTGCGGCACTGACAGGCGGACTCGACAGCCGCACCATCGCGGCGGTGCTGCATGCAGAGGGGCGAGACTGCAGCTTTGTGACGCATTACATGCAGGAGGGACATGATATCGGCGTTGCAAGGGAAACCGTCCGTCTGCTCGGCCTGCAGCATCACGAAGAACGGCTGCCCGACACCTACGACCTGATGCAGGAAAAGGATGACTTCCTCGCGGCTGGCAACGGGGTACTTTCCTTCAACAACATTCATGCGAGCGAGGTGCACCGGCGCTACGCCCGATACGGGAGCATGCTGCTCGACGGGAATCACACCTCAATTGAAGGACGCTGGTTCATGCGCAACACCGCCGCACGCGTGAAGACGCGGGACGATTTTCTGCGGGAGTCGGCGCGCATGCTGCTGCAGGAAGACGTGCTCGGATTCACACGCGATGCAGACCGCCTGAGGCGGCGCGCGATCGAGCAGCTCGAGCAGGTGATACCCGATCCGCGGAATTATGCAGATTCTGCATATTGCGCCGACAGTTTCTACGTGCAGCAGCTGCTGCCACAGCATGTGACCGATCTCGCACTTATGCAGAATCAGCATATTCGCTACGTGACTCCGTACTACGACCGCAGGTATGTCGCGCTGATTGCACGCATGGAAGCGTCGAAGCGCTGGCGTCAGCGTCCCCAACAGCTCAGCATCGAGACGCACGTACCGCAGCTGCGCCGCCTGCATCGCGCCTACTCCGATGTGCTTTCCTGGCCAACTGCCAATCCCTGGCTGCTGCGCGTTCCCGTCGCGCTCGAACGGCTGTACCGTCGCGCGGGACTCTCACGCTGGCCGCGGCTTTATCACGCCGTGAGCCGCTACGCGCCTTCCGTACGGCCCTCACTCCGTTTCCCCCCGGATCTGTCTTTCCTCGACATCGATGATCAGGCGTTCGATCGTGTTCGCATCCGCGACGCATTTACCGCATCGGCTCCGGTGACAGCGGATTACACGCTGATGAAGCTGCTGCCGTATCTGATGAAATCGGACTAATGCTTCCATCATTCCATTTTTCTATATTTCCTTTTCAATCATCGAAGTACCTTCCTCCAATCTGCAGGAGCGAACATGACATCAAAGCACGACATCGACGATTTTCTCGCGCAGCGTAAGCTCGCCATTGCGGGAGTGTCGCGAAGTGGGAAAAAATTCGGGAACTCCATTCTTCGGGAATTCAAAGCGCGCGGCTACGAAATGTATCCGGTGCATCCCGAAGCGGAGGAAATTGACGGACAGGCCTGTGTGCGCAGCCTCAAAGAGCTGCCAGCGGAGGTTGGAGGACTGATTCTGGTTGTGAAACCCGAAGTGACGCAGCGGCTCGTGCGCGAAGCTCGCGAGGCGGGAATCACCCGCGTGTGGATGCAGCAGGGCGCCGCATCGGAGGATGCCGAACGCTACTGCCGTGAGCAGGGCATGGGCGTGGTTAGCAACGAATGTGTGTTCATGTTTACTGAGCCGGTGCAGGGCATTCACGGTTTTCATCGCTGGTTGTGGAAAGTCATTGGAAAACTGCCCCACTGACGTATGGAGGCATTATGCGATACATCATGGTATGCGTGGCACTGCTGCTTGTCGTGGCATGTGCTGAGCGAAAGGACGGCCCGGTGGACCTCGAAGAAGCCAGAGCGGAACTGATGGCTGTCGACAGTGCGTTTTCTGCCTACTCGGAACGTGAAGGGTCTGTCGCTGCGTTTCACGAATATATCGCCGGTGATGGCCGGGCTCTGCCGCAGCAGGGATACCCGCGTTCGAAGGATGACTTCGCGCGCATGCTGCAGGAGCAGGGTGATCAGCAGCGCAGCACATCCCTGACCTGGGAACCGCTGATGGCGGATGTCGCCGCCTCGGGCGAACTCGGGTATACCCACGGACGCTACACCTTCAGCAGCGTGGACGAAAACGGCAGGCGGACCACCACGTACGGATATTACATTACCGTATGGAAGCGGCAGGGAGACGGCAGCTGGAAATTTGTGCTGGATGCCGGAAACGAGTCTCCCCCGGAAGAGTTGTAATCCTGATTGAAGGGATGGCACATGCTTCGCCTGAGAAATATGCAGAAACTGCATATTTCTTCTGCACCTGCGGGCTGCTTGCCAGCGAAGGGCGATAGGGAATACCAGGCAAAAGCCTGAATCGTGTTGGATTAATTGGAGAATATCATGGAATACCGTTTTCTCGGAATGACGGGCCTGCAGCTGTCCGCGCTGTCATTCGGTTCCTGGGTTACCTTCGGTGACCAGGTGAATGAAGATGTTGCGTCTGATTGCATGAAAGCGGCGTATGACGCCGGAGTGAATTTTTTTGATAACGCCGAAGCATATGCCGCCGGTGAATCCGAGCGCATGATGGGGAATATCATCAAAAAGCTCGGCTGGAAGCGATCGGATCTCGTTCTTTCCACCAAGATTTTCTGGGGAGGAGAGGGTCCAAACGACAGGGGACTCTCCCGCAAGCATATCTTCGAAGGCACCCACGCTTCGCTTGAGCGGCTGCAGACCGATTATGTCGATCTGCTGTTCTGCCATCGTCCCGACATCTATACGCCGATTGAGGAAACCGTCTGGGCCATGAATCTGCTGATACAGCAGGGGAAAGCGCTGTACTGGGGAACCAGTGAATGGAGTGCAGAGAATATACGCGAAGCGTATGACTTCGCGCGTCGTGAGCATCTGCTTCCTCCCGTCATGGAACAGCCCCAGTACAATATGCTGACGCGCAGGCGCGTGGAGGTGGAGTATGAGCGATTGTACAGTGATATCGGACTGGGAACGACGATCTGGAGTCCCCTGGCCTCCGGACTGCTCACCGGCAAGTACAACGATGGTATCCCCGAAGGCAGCCGCCTGGCGCTGCCGGAGTACGGTTGGCTGCGCAAGCGTATCATCGACGACAAGTGGGACGATAAAGTCGCCACGGTGCGTCAGCTCACCGGAATCGCGGAAGAGATGGGCGCGACCATGCCGCAGCTCGCACTCGCATGGTGTCTGATGAATCCTGATGTCAGTACCGTGATTACCGGGGCATCGAGCGTGGCGCAGGTTGAGGAGAACGTGAAAGCACTCGAGGTGGCGGAAAAGCTGGATGAAGAGATCCTGCTGCGCATCGAGGAGGTTCTCGACAACGAACCGCAGGCCGAACTGGATTGGCGCAATCGCTGACAGCAACAGAAAAGGGCACCTCATTGAGGTGCCCTTCACGCATGAGAGGTTAACGGAAGCGCGCCTGCACGCTTCCAGCATGCATGTTATTTTCCACGGCGGCCATTGCCTTTCGGTCCTGTACCGTCACATTCGCCGGTACCCGTGCCGGTGCCTTCGCCCGTGCCCGTACCACCGCGGAAACCGCGTCCCGCTTTCGCGCCTGCGCCGGAGCCGGGAACGTAATCCGGATCCTGGCCATTGGGAATGCCGTCGCCGTCGGCGTCGGGTGCGTTATCATTGATACCGTCGCCATCTGCATCGACAAAGCCACGGCCGGATTTCGGACCGGTGTAATCCTCGTCGCGTCCATTGGGAATACCGTCGCCGTCGGCGTCGGGTGCGTTGTCATTGTAGCCGTCGCCATTGGCGTCGACGAAACCCTTGTTTGCGGGTTTGCCCTGCGCATAGCTGTCCTGCGTATTGATCACGGTCAGCGTAAGTGCAAAGGCAAAAAGTGCTGCGATTGATAGAATGCGTTTCATGGTTAAACTCCTGAAATGTAGTGCCGAAGTCTTTTGTCAGTCATATCAGTAGTATCCACAACCGTGCCAGAACCTGATTCCTTCAAAACAGTGTGGAATGAGCCCCTTTTCCCGTGCATCGGCGACATGGGATGCAAGCTTTGTCGAATTGCCCGGCAAGAATTGTCGAATCCCTGCCGCGGGTCCGCTCACAGAGAATACCGGTGAATCTCGTATCTTAGTCCCGGAGAATGACCAGCGCTCATGCCTGAAAGAATCTACGCCGATATTGCCGTCCCCAGTGTTCCGAAGGATACGCTGACGTATGCCGTGCCCGACGGCATGCCGCAGCTGCATGCCGGGATGCGTGTCATGGTGCCTCTCGGACGACGCCTGGTCATGGGCTTCGTTATCCGCACGCATGGACAGATGCCGGATTTCGCTGTCAAAGCGGTGCAGCAGGTTCTCGATGCCGAGCCGGTGATTGCGCCGAATATCATGACGCTCTGCGACTGGGTGCATCGTTATTACCTGTGCGGACTCGGAGAGGCTCTGAAGGCGGCGCTGCCGCAGGGCATGGACGTCGACAGTGAGCGTCATGTGTCCCTTCAAAGCGGGGATGAGGAGGAGATAGCCCGCGTGATCGGCCGCTCCAAGGTGAAAGCATCCATCGTCGAGGCACTGCGCACCGGCGAGGTCATGACCGAGGATGAACTGCGCAAGCGGGCGGATGTAAAAAGTATTGCGGCGCAGCTGCGCGAGCTGTTCATGGAAGGCATCGTGCAGGTGGAATCCGTGATCGAGCGTCCCGCCGTCCGCCCGAAAACCATACTGGTCGTTCGCCTGCTTCCCCCATGGAACACGCAGGATAAGATCATGGAGCTGATGGAGATCATGGAGAAGCGAGCGCCGAAACAGGTGAACGTGATCGCCACACTCTGGAAGCAGTACCGCGCGGGCGCACACACCGTGCCCATGTCAGAAGTCGTACGCGATGCCCGTGCATCCAGCGCGCAGGTACGGGCGCTGGAAGAGAAAGACATCGTTGAAATCTTCGAAGAAGAAGTCACGCGCGAGTGGAAACTGCGTTATGCGGAAAAGAAGAAATCCATCACGCTGACGGAGGAGCAGCGCACTGCGCTGGGTGCGGTAACGGCGGCGGTGGACACAGACAAACACAGCGCGATGCTGCTGTACGGTGTCACGGGGAGCGGCAAGACGCAGGTGTATATCGAGGCCATTCAGCACGTGTTGCGGAAGGGGAAAAACGCGCTCGTGCTCGTTCCGGAAATTTCACTCACGCCGCAGTTCGTCTACCGTTTCCGGCAGGCCTTCGGCGGCGACGTCACCGTGATGCACAGCCGCATGTCCCTCGGCGAACGCTATGACGCGTGGCGGCACACCCTCGCGGGCGATTACCGCGTCGTGGTCGGAGTGCGCTCGGCGGTGTTCGCTCCACTGCAGGACGTAGGACTGATAGTCGTCGATGAGGAGCAGGAGGGCAGCTACAAGCAGTCGGATACCACGCCGCGGTATCACGGACGCGATGTGGCCGTCATGCGCGGCTGGTTCGAAGGTGCGCCTGTACTCCTGGGTTCGGCGACACCGTCAGCGGAAAGCTGGCACAACGCCGCGAGCGGGAAGTATGCATATATCACACTCAAGCAGCGCATTGATGGCGCTTCGCTGCCGGCGTTCCGCTTCGTCGATATCGGGGAGGAAAGAAAGAAGCAGCACATGCACGGCGCCTTTTCGGAGCTGCTGCTCGATGAAATCCGTACGCGGATGCAGAAGGGTGAGGCGAGCATCGTGTTTCACAACCGTCGCGGATTCGCGCCGCAGATGGAGTGCCGCGACTGCGGTTATGTGGGCGAATGCGACAACTGCAGCATTGCCCTGACATATCACAAGGATCGCGGACTGCTGCGCTGTCACTACTGCGGGGCGGCGGAGAAGGCGCCCGTCATCTGTCCCCGCTGCGGCGGCACGGAACTCGATCTGCTCGGCAGCGGCACACAGCGTGTGGAAGAAGACCTGCAGGAAGCCATCCCGGAAGCACGTATTCTGCGCATGGATTCGGATACGACACGACGGCGCGGGTCGCATGACATGATGCTGACGTCGTTCAGCGAAGGACAGACGGATGTGCTGCTCGGCACGCAGATGGTGGCCAAGGGACTGGATTTCGAACGCGTCACGCTCGTCGGTGTCGTGGCGGCCGACCAGTCGCTGCGACTTCCCGACTTCCGCGCCGGGGAACGGACCGCACAGTTGCTCACACAGGTCGCGGGCCGCGCGGGACGCGGCAGCAGAAAGGGAACCGTTGTGCTCCAGGCCCGGAATATTGCGCATCCCGTCTTTCACCACGTTGCGGAAAATGACTATATCGGTTTCATGCAGACGGAACTGCAGAGCCGGCGCGAGCTGTATTATCCCCCGTTTTCCCGGCTTGCACTCATCACCTTTTCCGGCGAAAAGGAAGATGCGGTGATGGCGGCAGCGAAGCTCTATCACGGTGCCCTCGGGAAGGAGGAACATTTTTTCTCCATGCATCCCCCGCAGCCTGCGCTGCTGAGCCGCATCAATCGCCGCTACCGCTATCAGCTGTTGCTGCGCGTGGAAAAAACACGTGACAGTGACGGCAGCAAACTCGGAGCCGCCCTCGCCGCGGCGGAGCAGCATTACCTGCGGCATGCAAAAACACGATCAGTTCACGTGAGTGTGGACGTCGACCCCCAGTACATGATGTAAGAATGACCATGCACGAATTTACTACTCCCCTCGCACAGCAGAGCATCCAGGCGATTCTGACACCGGCGTTGATGATCAGCGCGTGTGGACTGCTGCTGCTCGGTCTCAACAACCGCTATGCCATCGTAATCAACCGCATTCGCGGACTCAACGATGAGAAACGAAAAAAACTCTCGGACCCGGAAGGGATTGACCGGGAATATGTCGATGCACTGCGTTTTGAAAGTGTCATGCGGCAGATTCCTTCGCTGCTGACACGCGCGAATTATCTGCGTCGCTCCCTGATTTTTCTCTGGATAGGCGTGATCTGCTATCTCCTGTGTTCACTGCTGCTCGGCGCCGCACTCTTCCTCAACCTCGGCGCAGCGGCGCTCGCGGTCTGGGTATTCATTCTCGGACTACTCGCGGCAGCCTGCGGCGTGGTGTTCGCATTGATGGATATCATGCTGGCGTTCCGCGTACTGAAGCTTGAAGTCGATATCTACTGAGAGGCACCACTGAGGCGCCGTGCCAGCGTGGTTGTCTGGCGCACGCCGTCGGCGTCGAATTTGCAGGTGTAGCTGCCAGGCGGAACTTCGCTGCCTTTCCAGTTATTGCCGTCCCACGTGATCGTATGTCTGCCGGCGGGCATCCAGCGGTTGAGCACCGTCGACACGAGCTGATCGTTCTCCGTGTATATCTCGAGGACGCTCCAGCAGGGTTTCTCGACATCGATGGTGAAGATCACAGATCCGTTTGCCTTGTCCTGCATCATCGATGCAATCGTCGCATTCGGATTTTCCTTGATACGGTTCTGCTCGGCTATTTCCTTGTTGTCTTCCACCTCGACGGCATCACCCCGCGTGACCTTACGGGCGCGTGCGAATTCTGACGTGTTCCCGTCGGAATCGACGACGATGGCGGTAACACTGTCTCCCGCCAGCACTCCCCCGTTGCAGGAATACGCCCAGTTGCCGTCGGCATCCGGCATGACCGCACCGAGATAAAGCGTTTCATGTTGACGGAGCATGGGAGCGGCATGGGTCTTGTACACTTCCACGACAGCCTCGCGGGGCAGACTGCCCAGGTCTACATTTCCGCGCAGCAGTGCGAGTCCGCCATTGACTTCGGCCGACAGAATCACCGGGGTGTTCCGGTTCTGATTCGGACCGACGTCGTGATCCGCAAGGTCATTCATCGTCACGCCGTCGTCTCCGAGATCGATACCGATGCGTCCGTTCATGTAAATACTGTTTTGTGTCAGGCGGTTGCCATCTGCATTGTTGGCGGAGGATTCGTGTTCACGCACGACGATGCCGCTCCTGCCGTTTGCCGCGATGACATTGGAGGAGACGATATTCTTCGATGCGAAGCCGCCTTCAGAGCCGTATTCACGTCCCCCGAGGTTGACGCCGTTCAGTTTGTTGCCCATGGCGTGGTGCTTGATGGTGACCCCGATATTATTCCGTGTGATGCTGTTCGCATGCGCCAGCGCACCGCGCGTTGCATCGCCGATGATATGGATACCGTCGCTGCCATTACCGCCGATCAGGTTTGCGCTTATGGTGTTCAAGGCACAGCCGCCAGAGATCTGAATGCCATCGCGATCGTTTCCACGTGGCACGTCACCCGAGCGAGTACTCCCGATGAAATTCCCGCTGATGGTGTTCTTGCGCACCTGTGCACCTTCGGTGTCCTTGAGCAGAATCCCATCGCCCGCATTTCCAGAGACGATGCAGGTCAGTATGCTGTTGTCGTGAAGACTGCCGGGATACTCCGCACTGGCGGCAAGACGGATGCCCGCGCAGCGAATGTCGCCCTCCTCCATGCAGTTCCCACGTGCGTCCGTCCCTGCTGGATCAAGCCCCACGATGCAGTTGCGCACCGTGTTGTGATGCACGTCTTCTTTTCCCTGCAGGCGAATCCCGTCTTTCGCGAAGCGTGTGATCACCAGTCCCTGGATGAGATTCTGGGGTGACTGCAGCCAGAGTCCTGGAGCGGCACCGGCGTGCACGCCGTCGAGAACGATACGCAGTTCCAGTGTTGCGGGAGGATGGTCCCCGAGCGTACTGCCGGGTTGAGAGAGTCCGTCGATCACCGTGCCCGCAGGATCCGTCAGCGGGGGCAGGGGAGAGGCGGGGACGATGGAATGGGGTCCATCTCCGGGGATTTCAAAGGAAATCACATCGGGTCCGGGAGACGCATTGGCCTGCAGCAACGCCCAGCGCAACGAGTGCGCTCCGGCGTCTGCGGTACTTTTCACAACGAACTGTTTCCCCTCCGCCATGCTGAAGAGCAGCGCAAGCAGCAGGATGTGGATAGCTGAGTACCGCGCGGTACTGCGAAATGATGTACGCATGGAAACACCTCCGATCAACGAAATGGCTGGAGCCGTAGAAATCCGAACCTCGCAAAACAGCAGGAGGTCCCGCCCACGCACCGTCTGAATGACAGCAGTGGCGATACAGTGAGGTTTGTGGAGAGAGGACACCGAAAACTACGAATTTTTTGGTGGAATTCAAGTCTGCGTCGTAGTTTGTCTTCATCATGGCCATCATGCACAGGCATTGTCCGGGCGGCGCATATGAAACATCTGCTATACATTCAGCTTCTTTTTCTCCTTCTCCAACCCTGGGGGCAGCAGGCCTTCGGACAGAAGGAGGATGTTCCCGTGGGACCCTTTTCCATCGGTCCCCTCGTCGGCTTCGATTTCGTCACGCATGAACTGCAGTTTGGAGAAGACGACGAGTACCGGGTGCGTGAGGAAAGCAGCGCCGTGCTGCCGCAGTTCGGTTTGCAGGCGATGTATCGCGTAGGTGCGGGACTCTCCCTTCTCACCGAGCCCGCGTTCGGCAGTTTTTATGAAGGAACCGATCAGATTGCGGAGACCGGGAGGGCGAACAGGCAGGTCACCATTGAGAAATTTCATGTCCTTCATCTGCCACTGCTGCTGCGGAAGCGTTTCAGTGAAGAAGCACTCACAGGATATCTGATTGCAGGCCTCGACATGATGATCCTGCTTGCGCCGCACGCCTCCATCCGCTACCGTTCCGGTACGAATATCGAGGAGGGCAGTGTCGTGACCTATGAAATCCCATTTTCTCAGCTCGCCATACAGGCGGGTATCGGCGTCGAATGGAGGAGAACGAAGACACTGGCAATTACCGGGGATCTTCGCTATCGTTCGCTGACGGGCAGCAGCATTGGTGGCGAACTGGCGTCCGTCGGTGTCCCTGCCCATTTTGGACTGCGTATCGGGCTCCGGGTGCATTTTGCGCCGAAGAAGCCGTTTTAGCATAGACTTCCATGGTAACCTTCGCGTACTTTGTGTGTCCAATACGCAGGACCGCATGATCATGAAACAACGGACCTCCATATTGCTGCGCCTTGTTCTTCCTGTACTGGCATTGCTCCTGCTTACGGCACCTCCCGCCATGGGACAGATGCCTTTTCGTTTCGGCGTGCAACTGGGCATGATGGGACAGAACAACCAGTACAGCTGGGTGGGCGCCAGCGATGGTGCCACCACGGATGTGCATCATCAGAATGGGTATTTCGGCATCGTCGTCGATTATTCCCTCTCCGATCAGTGGCAGATGGAGTTCTCACCACGCTACGGACAGCGGGCGCAGCTGCAGTCGAAATGGGATAACCGTTCCGGCGTGAGGTATTCGTTCACGCAGGGGACGGTGGATTATCTGGCCATTCCCATGTTGCTGCGCTATTCCCCGTTTTCGCGCGCATTTGTGCGTCCCTATCTGGCGGGCGGCATCGAATTCGGTATGAATCTCAGCAATCTCGGCCTGCGGCTTACTGAATACCGCTTTTCCGAGGAACCACCCCTCGAATCCCATGTCGAAGAGGAAGATCTGTTCATGCATCAGCTGTTCGCCGGCAGCGTCATCGAGCTGGGAACGGATATTCGGGCTTCCGCTGACTGGTCCGTGCTATTCGGCCTGCGCTACGAACAGGAATTGACACCACTGCTGGAAAATGAAAAGTTCACGTGGGAGTCTCCCTGGAGCTGGCAGGTACGTCTCGCCCTGCTATACACCATTGACCAGTGAGTTGCATTGAGATCCACCGTCACATATCGTTTCCTTCTCCTCTGCACAATACTGTTCCTGCCGGTGTTGCAGGCGCGCGCGCAGGACAGGGAATCCGCTGCTGCACTGCAGAATGACGCGCGCGCGGGAGGAAGTGCCGCGATGCAGCAGCATCTGCGCGCAGGCGTGCATGTCTCGGTGCAGACCAATCTGCTGCGCTACCGGGTACAGCCGTATCCCGGAGAATTTCAGGCCACTGCGAGTCAGAGTATGGCCGTCGGTGTCGTCCTGCAGTTCCCGATCGACGAAGACTGGAGTCTCATGGCGGAAGTGACGCGCTGGAAGCAGTCGTGGCACACACAGAGAGCCGGGGAACTCCGTTTCGCCCTGGGTCGCAGGCTCTACGAAGCATACGATTTCCCACTGCTCGTGGTGTATCGTCCCCCCGTCCCCGTGATTCCCCTTTACGCGGCACTCGGACCGCAGGTCATGCTTGCCGGCAGTACGGAAGACGCGTACGAACTGCGTTACTTTTCCTTCTCCGAGCGTGAGGGATGGAAGGAAAACCGGCAGAGCTTCGATCAGACGGCCATGCGTCTCGCGGCCGTTGCGGAAGTAGGGCTCGATCTGCCGTTTTCTTCAGTATTGTCTTTTCAGCTGGGGATGCGTTTCATGCACCCATTTGTGCGCGGGGTGGATGAAACGGTGCTCGCCGTACGTGATTTTTCCTACTGGCGTATTCGCAGCGCACTGCTCGTACAGTTCTGATACGACTTCCCGTATTCATTGCGTATATTGCCACATACGCACAACAGCAAGGAGCACTGCCGTGCCGCAGACGCCTCTTGACATCCTGACACGCCTCGTCACCCGCTCCGAGCGCATTGTTGCCGGCATCATGTCCGGCACCTCCGTCGACGCGGTCGATGTGGCGCTCGTGCGTCTCCGGGGCAGCGGCCGTTCGCTGAAGGCGGAACTGCTGCACTACAGTGAAACCCTGTTCGCCGAGGAACTGCAGAATCGCATTTTCGCCAATGCGGAAGTGTCGTCCAGCAATGTCAACGACATCTGCCTGCTGCACAGCGCCCTGGCCCACGTGTACGCCGCAGCTGTGAAGGGCTGTGTCGCGGAGGCGGGACTCGATCTCGAGGATGTGCACCTGATCGGCATGCACGGCCAGACGCTGCGCCACCTGCCGGAGCCGATGGAAATCGGCGGCCACCAGGTATCGTCCACCCTGCAGGTCGGCAGCGGCTCGATGCTCGCGACACAGCTGCGCATTCCCGTCGTGTACGACTTCCGCAGCGGCGACATGGCGCTTGGCGGTCAGGGCGCTCCGCTGGTGCCCTACACCGATGGTGTGCTCTATCGCTCGGAGCGAGAGCATCGCGTACTGCTCAATATCGGTGGGATTGCGAACTGCAGTATTTTGCCCCGTGGCTGCGCGCCGTCAGATGTCGTGGCGTTTGACACCGGTCCGGGAAACATGCTCGTAGACGCGCTGACACGGAAGTATTACGGACGCGAATTCGATGAGGGGGGCAGCATCGCGCTTTCCGGAAGCGTCAATCCCGACCTGCTCACCTGGCTGCGTCAGCACCCGTACTATCGTCAGCGTCTGCCGAAGTCGGCGGGACGCGAATTGTTCGGGGAAGACTATCTGCAGAACTACCTGACACTGGCCAGGGAACTTGGCGTCACCGAACCACCGGATATCATTGCAACCGCCGCGGAAATCACCGTGTACAGCATCGCAGCCCAGCTTCGTCCTTTCTGTGAGGAATGGGACGATGTGCACCTCTACGTCAGCGGCGGCGGCGCACACAACCGCTTCTTCATTGACGGCTTGCGCTACAGTCTGCCACGCGCGCGCGTGGAAACAAGCGCAGCGATTGGTGTTGACCCCGACGCCAAGGAAGCCGTCGCATTCGCCATTCTCGCCAATGAGTGGCTCATGGGTAACCGGGCTGGTCTTCCGCTCGCAACAGGAGCCCGCAGGTCCGCATTACTCGGTGTTTTGGCTATTCCGGCATAATTATGAGGATTATGTGAGCATTGGCTCCCGGCACCCCTTTCTGACCCCTCCCTCTTAAAGTTTTACATTAAATTTTTTTCAAAGTTAAACCAAGCTATTGCAATTGGTTATGGAATTACTTTAACTTGGTACTTAAAGCCCTCAGAAGACTTTTTCTTGACAGATATCCGAGCATGGTGTATATTCAAACCCACTATTCGGCAGCGCATTTCGCGTATGTTTCTTCTGAAGTAAGAAGCAGTTTTCAGCCGATGTTTTTGAGCATCGGGATGGAATTCTCTGCGCCCGGTAGGCGAGTTAACCTGTTGTAATTGAATGTATTAGCATACCCTTTCACGCCTCCCGGTGAAAGGGATTGTCATCTCCACCCTTCGTTATAGATAGCTGAGACCTATGAAAATCACCCGTCGCTTCACCCAGCCTGGACAGAGTGCTTACGATTGCTTCACCTACACGAAGCGATCTTCTGTTCTTCGCAATCCCGATGGAAGTGTTGTGTTTGAACTGCACGACATTGAGGTTCCGTCGCACTGGTCACAGATGGCCACAGACATCCTCGCACAGAAATACTTCCGGAAGGCTGGCGTGCCGCAAATGAATGAAGACGGCAGTCCGCTTCTTGATGAAAGTGGTAAGCCGGTGTATGGCGGTGAAAGCAGTATTCGCCAGGTCGTGCATCGCATGGTCGGCTGCTGGCGTGACTGGGGTGAGCAGCACGGGTATTTCGATTCCGAAGATGACGCGCAGAATTATTACGACGAGATGGCGTATACATTGCTGCGTCAGATGGCAGCACCGAATTCCCCGCAGTGGTTCAACACGGGGTTGCATTTTGCATACGGCATCACCGGAAACTCGCAGGGGCATTATTACGCCGATCCCGAGTCCGGTGAAATCAAGGCATCGGAAGACGCCTACAGCCGTCCCCAGCCGCATGCCTGCTTTATTCAGTCCGTGCGCGACGATCTGGTAAACGAAGGCGGTATTTTTGACCTGGTGACGCGCGAGGCGCGCATTTTCAAGTATGGATCGGGTACGGGCAGCAATTTCAGCAACCTGCGTGGACGCAATGAGCGCTTATCCGGCGGTGGTGTGTCTTCTGGACTGATGTCGTTTCTCAAAATCAACGATCGCGCAGCCGGCGCGATCAAATCCGGCGGCACCACGCGGCGCGCCGCGAAAATGGTGGTGCTCAACGTCGATCATCCCGATATCGAAGCCTTTGTCGACTGGAAGGTGCAGGAAGAGCAGAAAGTCGCCGCGCTGGTGACGGGAAGCCGGCTCAACCATCTGCATCTGAACCGCATCATGAAGGCGGCCATTGAGAATGAGAGCACGGATTTCAACACGAACCGGGATCTCGAACTCGCCATCGTGCAGGCACGCCGCGCCGGTGTGCATGAAAATTATATTTACCGCGCGTTGCAGCTGGTGGACCAGGGAGAAAAGGAATTCGACATCACCGAGTTCAACACGCATTATGAAGATGAAGCTTATGCGACGGTGAGCGGACAGAATTCCAACAACACCGTGCGGGTCTCCAACAGCTTTCTCGAAGCGGTGGAGAACGACGGCAAGTGGTCGCTGACCTTCCGTACTACCGGTGAGATCGCGAAGACGCTGCGGGCGCGCGACCTGTGGGAAAAGATTTCCTATGCTGCGTGGGCCTCGGCCGATCCCGGGCTGCAGTACGATACGACCATCAACGAATGGCACACCTGTCCCGTTGACGGACGCATCAATGCGAGCAATCCCTGCTCCGAATACATGTTCCTTGACGATACCGCCTGCAATCTCGCATCCTTCAACCTCAAGCATTTCTGGGATGAGGAGAAGCACTCGTTCAATGTCGATGATTTCCGTCACGCGGTACGCATGTGGACGCTGACGCTGGAAATCTCGGTGCTGATGGCGCAGTTCCCGAGCCAGTCGGTTGCGTTGAAGAGCTATCAGTTCCGAACGCTGGGCCTCGGATACGCCAATCTCGGTTCCCTGCTCATGGTTGCCGGCGTTCCGTATGACAGCGACAAGGGACGCGCACTCGCTGGTGGCATCACCGCGTTGATGACAGGTGAGTCCTATGCCGCTTCGGCGGAAATCGCCCGCGATCTCGGTGCCTTCCCGCGTTTTGCGCCCAACCGCGACCATATGCTACGTGTCATTCGCAACCATCGCCGCGCCGCGTATCATGCGCCGGACAATGAGTATGAAGGATTGACCATCAAGCCGATGCCGGTGGACGAAAAACTGTGTCCTGCAAATCTTCTCCGCGCTGCCCGTGAGAGCTGGGACACTGCACTGGCACTGGGAGAAGAACACGGCTATCGCAATGCGCAGGTATCCGTCCTTGCGCCGACGGGGACGATCGGGCTTGTCATGGATTGCGACACCACGGGGATCGAACCCGACTTCGCAATTGTCAAATTCAAGAAACTCGCAGGCGGTGGCTATTTCAAAATCGTCAATCAGTCCGTTCCCAAGGCGCTGGAATTCCTCAGCTACACGCCGGAACAGATCGACGATATCGAGAAATACATCAAGGGTCACGGCACGCTCGCAGGCTGTCCTGAAATCAACCGCAACAGCCTCATGGAAAAGGGCTTCAGCGGTGAAGCAATCGATAAGATCGAAAAGCAGCTCGATTCGGTTTTTGAAATCCGCATGGCGTTCAATCGTTTCGTGCTCGGTGAGCAGTTCTGCCGCCGTCTCGGTTTCACCGAAGAGCAGCTGGCCGATCCCTCCTTCGACATGCTCAAAGCCCTGGGCTTCACCATGGCGCAGATCGACAAGGCCAACGAATTCGTCTGCGGTACGATGATGATCGAGGGCGCGCCGCATGTCAAGAAAAGCGATCTGCCCGTGTTCGATACGGCGAACAAGTGCGGGAAGCGTGGAACGCGCTATATCGCGTATGAGGGACATATCCGCATGATGGCGGCCGCGCAGTCGTTCATCTCCGGTGCGATTTCGAAGACCATCAACATGCCCGCCGATGCCACCATCGCCGACGTGCAGCATGCCTATGAAATGTCATGGCGTCTCATGCTCAAGGCCAACGCGCTGTATCGCGATGGCAGCAAGCTCTCACAGCCTCTCAACACCATCAGTGATCCCGAAGCCGAGGCGCTTTCGGAGATGGGTGACGAGTTCGACTTCGACGAGCAGATCGGTCCGAAAGAAGTGCAGGAGAAAATCGTCTACCGCGTCGAACGCCGGAAACTGCCCGCCAAGCGCCACGGTTTCGTGCGAGAAGCGGTGGTGGGCGGACACAAGGTGTTCCTCCGCACGGGTGAATATGATGACGGCGGTCTCGGGGAAATCTTCATCGATATGTACAAGGAAGGTGCATCGTTCAAGGGCCTGCTCAATTGCTTCGCCGTGCTCACATCGAAGGCGCTGCAGTACGGTGTTCCCCTCGAGGAACTGGTCGATTCCTTCACCTTCACGCGTTTCGAACCTGCCGGTGTCGTTATCGGACATGACGCAATTAAAAATTCGACTTCCATTCTCGATTATGTGTTCCGCGTGCTTGGCTATGAGTATCTCGGACGCACGGACTTCGTGCATGTCAAGTCCGTCGACGAAACGGCCGAACAGCCCCTGGCGAGCTTCAATTCACCTCCGACACTCGGAAAGAAGCGTGAAAATGGTGACGCCGCACGTCCCGTGCCCGAAACGGTCTCCGCCGAAAAGCGCAGTACGCAGAAAAACAGCGACACCATCATGATTGCACGTACACAGGGTTACACCGGTGAAATGTGCGGATCCTGCGGTTCCTCCCGCGTGAAGCGGAATGGTGCCTGCACCGTGTGTGAAGACTGCGGAAGTACCAGCGGCTGCTCCTGACAGACCGCGCGATGACATGGAAAGACAGGCGATAGCAGGTGCCATCGCCTGTCTTTTTTTTGTAGATTATTGCGGACTATTGCATCAGTTATCGGATCGCATATGCAAACAGCGGATATCTTCAGCAAGCGCCACCTCTCCCGCGCGCGCACGATGACAGGCAGGATGCTTCTGCTCACCGCGGCCCTGCTCGTACTGACTTCCTGTGACAACCTGCGTTTCTGGGAAACGAAGGAGACACCTGTCGAAACGGCCTCACCCCTCGAACGGCAGCTGCTCGAAGTCAGAAAACGCGCAACCGTCATCCAGGGCGCGATTGAATCACTCGACAGAGTGGATATCCCGACATTCCGTCTCGACGGAAGTGAACTGCGCATCGCGCTCTATTCACAGGACGGTGAACTGCGGCATATCGATGAGCGCCTGCGTCACGACGACGGTTCCACAGAGCGTAACCGCTATTATTTTGCGATGGGCAGTCTGTTCCATTTCTACGGGCAGGCAAAGAAACGGCTCAATCCCGGCGAGCAGCCGCCGATGACCGCGGATATCCGCACACGCATGTACTTCAATGACAAGGGGAATCTCTTCTACAGTGAAAAGACGGTGGATGGTTCGGAAATCGACATGGAAGGCAGTGAGGTGCCGAATACCATGCGCCGTGCCGCGGCTCTGCAGGATCTGAAACGGACGGCCGCTTCCGGCATTATCGACACCGCCAGTTTCAATGACCTTCTGTATACTGCCATTTCACTTCCTTCGCAGAACGAGACGCCCCTGGCTGAGGATGAAGCCGCACGCAGCGAGGATGAAGCCGCATTGACCGAGGATGAAGCAGCGCTGGCCGGGGATGAAGCAGCGCTGGCCGAAGATGCAGCGGCACTGCAGGAAGATGAGACCATGCTGCGCGAAGATGAGATCAGGACTGAAAAGGCAGCCGCTGAAAAAAAACGGATGGAAAGCCGGGAACGCAATGCATCATCCACCTCCACGAAGACGACCTCTCGGAAGCGGGAGTCAAAGGCTGCAGCACCTCCTCCTCCGGTGGAAAAGACTCCGCCTCCCATGCCGCCGCCCGCGATAGTGCCGGCAGATGAGATTCTCATCGATCCGCACACGCATGCCATGCTGCCGGGCACACTCAGCAGCCATCGCATTCGTTTCCAGAAGGGGAATACAGGTGCATCGTTGAGCGCAGGTG
This sequence comes from bacterium, assembly GCA_020444325.1. Taxonomy (NCBI): domain Bacteria; species bacterium. The sequence goes on along the minus strand of JAHLLD010000001.1, from coordinate 334,010 downwards.
TGAGCAAGGGCAAGCACAAGGAATATGTGCTGCGCGCCAACCGCGGACAGAAGATGACCGTCACCCTTCAGTCGGATGACCCACAGGTATTTTTCCGCGTCTTTCTGCATGATGGCGACATCAGCGGTCAGCGCAGAGCCTGGAGCGGGACGCTGCCGCGCTACGACGATTACCATATCGTTGTCTATCGCCGCAGCGATGCAAAAGGAAGCGGGAGCGCGGCGTACACGATTTCGATGGGCGTCAAATAGATTTTCATTCCACTCGGAAACGCAACGAGGCGGCCCATGAAAGGCCGCCTCGCTGCGTTTTGTGGAGGGGTGGAAAACGGGTTACGCGGTGGGAGCTCCGCTCGCAAGATTCTTGCTGCGCTCAATGGATTGCAGCGCGAGATACTGCGCGCCGAACTGTTCGAGATTCCCGATTTCCGTATCATACTGGTCGAAATGTCGCTCTTCGTCTTCAACCAGCTGCTCGAAGAGCTTCTTGGTTTTTGAGTCCGCATTTGCGGCACATTCATTGGCCCAGAGATTGTAATCCCTGGCACTGCTCTCTTCCATGGACGTTGCCAGTCTGAGCATTTCCTCGACGGAATGCAGCTTCTGAATGTCTCCGCCAGCCTTCATCTCCACCTCGCCCTTGAGGAAAAGGATGCGCTCGGCAAGCAGTTCGACATGCATCATTTCTTCGATGGCCGTCCGGCGGAAAAGGTTGCTCAGCAGTTCAAAACCCTGGTCGTCACAGTGAAAATGGAAATACATGTACTGGTGAACGGCGAGAAGTTCGTCCGCTATCGCCTTGTTCAGCAGTTCGATACTCTTTTCATGCATACAGTGTCTCCACATTACTCTTGAATTCAGCTCGTTCTCATCGTCGACGCAACTCAATGCGTTTCGAATATGCAATTTCTGCATAAAGAACGAATTGCGCAAAAAAAGAGGGACTGCCCCGTAAGGAGGCAGTCCCGCAGTGATTAATCTACGCGTGAGATCAGGCAACGCGTAGGATCAGGCAACGCGTAGGATCAGGAAACGCTGTGTATCAGGCGTTTTTGCTCGCGATGAGGTTCAGAGCACTGCCCGCGCGCCACCAGTCGATCTGCTGTGCATTCATGGTGTGATTCAGCATGGCGGTGTCGGTGCTTCCGTCGCTGTGATGAATCGTCATGGTGACCTGCTGACCAGGTGCCAGGGCGCTGACGTCGAAGCTGATCCTGTCGTCCTCGAGAATCTTGTCGTAGTCGCTCGGGTCGGCGAAGGTCAGCGGAAGCAATCCCTGCTTCTTGAGATTGGTTTCGTGAATGCGGGCGAAGGACTTGACGACGATGGCCTTGCCGCCGAGATGGCGCGGTTCCATGGCCGCATGTTCACGGCTCGACCCCTCGCCATAGTTTTCATCACCGATCACGACCCAGCCTTCGCTTGCCGCCTTGTATGCGCGGGCGACGTTCGGGACTTCGTCATACGCTCCGGTATTCTGGTTCTTCACCTTGTTCGCGACGCCGTTGTACTCGTTGATGGCGCCGATGAACATATTGTTCGAGATGTTATCGAGATGTCCGCGGAAACGCAGCCAGGGTCCCGCCATGGAGATATGGTCGGTGGTACATTTGCCGCGTACTTTCAGCAGCAGATGCAGTTTGTCATAATCGCCTTCTTTCGGCGCCGCGAACGGGGTAAGCAGCTGGAGGCGCTTGCTGTCGGGATCCACCTGTACGTCGATGCCGGAACCGTCATCCGCGGGAGGGATGAAGCCTGCGGGATCGGGGACGAAGCCTTCAGCCGGGAGTTCCTCGCCCGAGGGAGGATCAAGCATCACATCTTCACCGCTCTCGTTTTTGAGGGTATCATGGGTGAAGTCGAATTTCAGCGTACCCGCCAGCGCAAGTGCGGCGACGGTTTCAGGACTGGCGACAAACGCATGCGTGTCGGGATTGCCGTCGTTGCGTCCGGTGAAGTTGCGGTTGAACGACGTAATGATGGAGTTACGGTCGCCCTTTTCCACATCATGCCGTTTCCACTGTCCGATGCAGGGACCACAGGCGTTGGCCAGAACCACGCCGCCAATATCCTCGAGAAGTGCCAGCTGTCCATCACGCTCGATAGTCGCGCGCACCTGCTCGGATCCCGGTGTGATGGTGAATTCCGATTTGGCCTTGAGGTTTTTCTCTTTCGCCTGGCGGGCGATGGCGGCAACGCGGTCAATGTCTTCATAGCTCGAATTGGTGCAGGAGCCAATCAGCGCGACACGCAGTTCTTCCGGCCAGTTGTTCTCTTCAACCGCTTTGGCAAATTCCGAGATCGGATGCGCACGGTCGGGGGTGAAAGGACCGTTCACATGCGGCTCAAGGGTGTCGAGATCGATGTGAATGACCTGGTCATAGTATGCTTCCGGGTTTTCCGCGACGCCGTCGTCGGCGCGCAGATGTTCCGCGATACCGTTTGCCAGGTCGGCCACATCCTGCCGTCCTGTGCTGTGCAGATATGCGCCGCTCTTCTCGTCATACGGGAAGAGTGAAGTCGTGGCACCGATTTCCGCGCCCATGTTGCAGATTGTGCCTTTGCCGGTCGCGGAAAGTGAGGCGCAGCCATCGCCAAAGTATTCCACGATCGCCCCAGTGCCGCCCTTGACAGTGAGGATTCCGGCGAGTTTCAGGATGATGTCTTTCGGGGAGGTCCAGCCCTTGAGGCTGCCGGTGAGCTTGACACCGATCAGCTTCGGGAATTTCAGCTCCCAGGGCATACCCGCCATGACATCCACCGCGTCGGCGCCACCGACACCAATGGCAATCATGCCGAGTCCGCCTGCATTCGGCGTATGCGAATCGGTACCGATCATCATGCCGCCGGGAAACGCGTAGTTCTCCAGCACGACCTGGTGGATGATACCGGCACCCGGCTTCCAGAAGCCGATGCCGTATTTCTTCGATACCGAGGCGAGGAAGTCGAAGACCTCACGGTTCGTATCGAGCGACGACGCGAGATCAGTCTTGGCTCCGTGTTCGGCGAGGATGAGGTGATCGCAATGCACGGTAGACGGCACGGCGACCTGCGGAATGCCCGCGCTCATAAACTGCAGCAGGGCCATCTGTGCGGTCGCGTCCTGCATGGCGATGCGGTCGGGTCCGAAGTTCGCGTAATCCTTCCCTCGTGCCTTCGGGGCGTCGGGTGTCTCCCAGAGGTGGGAGTAAAGCACCTTCTCTGCGTACGTAAGGGGACGATTCAACATGTTGCGCGCCGCCTCGATTTTGGCAGGCATGGCGCTGTAGACACGCTGAATCATGTCAAAATTCATGGTCATGGGACAATCTCCGTGGAGTTCATGGATATCCATATAATATACAAAATTGGATGCCACGGGAAACGGATGGATGCGGATGAACCCTCCGCTGTTCACGTTTTTTTCGGGGGGATATGAAAAAGTCCCGCATTTGCGGGACTTTTGACGAAAGAACAATGGGGATCAGCGTGCGTTTCGCCACCATTCGTAATACGTGGTCTCCAGTTCGTGCAGACTGGGAATGGGGAAAAACAGCATGTTATCATCGGGTCCGAAGAACCAGAAGCCGTGACGCAGGACGCGGTAGCTGATACTGTGCAGTACCGAAGACAGGCTGATGGTCTTCACCGCCTTGTCTTTCACCTGCTGCAGCTCCGTCAGGCAGTCGAGCAGATGATAGGGGTTGCTGTCAGGGATAGGCGAGACAATGATTTCGCGGTTCTTGCTCGACTCCATGAACTCTTCGATGTTCAGGTCGATTTGTGTGAAGCATACCCGTGAGGCGCCCTTGGCAGCATCGGAGGTGATGTAGTTGCCGAACGAGCGCTGGTCGAGACGCGAGGCGATGAGATTCGAAACAGGTTCCACTTCCTGGAAAATGCGAATGAGCCCCGGAACGTTCTCGGCCGTGTACGGTGCTGGCTTGAGCTCGAGTGCGCGTCCGTTGACGGTTACGAGGAAGAGGCGCTGAATGACGTCGAGTGGTACATGTTCGAGTACGCGGTACGAGGAAATGAATTTCGTGCGCTTCGGTGAGCCGTCGGGATGCGGCACGGTTTTTTCGAGATAGTCTTCGATCTGAAAATAGGGGTTACGGAAATTGCTGTCGATCTCAGCGAAGATCACTTTTCCCTGGAAATGACGTGCGCTGCCGATGGTGTAATGCTGCGCGAAAGCCTCCGGTTCGAGCTGTGATGCCACAAGCGCGTTGATCGGAAAGACAATCATGTAGAGGTGTTTCTGGTATTCCGCCATGGTCGTTGAGCTGGGTGAATAAGTTGTGTTCGAAGTGTGAAATGTATCGAATCGGACCGCGTTCCGCAAGTTCAACGCGTGTGATTTTTGTGAGCCAGGGAGTCCGCCGCATGCGAAGCGGAACCGTCGAGATTGCCAATGACCGACAATGCGGCATGGATGCTGTCAGCGGCTGCAAGCGAGGCCACCAGGTGAATCCGGGCAGCGTCTTTCAGCTCGGGAACATCCTGACCGAGACGCTGCGCGAAGGCAGTGCTGTCGAAGCCCGTACCGGATCGCGGTATGCGGAGTGTCAGGGCCAACTGCGGGTATTTCGCGAGCAGGCGCCCGAGATTGCCGAGCTGCAGCTTGCCGGCCGCGTCGATGGACGACCCATTCCCGAGGGACAGTTGATGCGTGCGATCAATCCAGTTGAACTGAATGCCGCTGCGGGGTATGGATACCCGTCCTGCAATCATCGTGGCGAGAATGTCATACGCATCTTCCGAGAGCCGCTGGTCGGCCAGGTACACGAAATTCAGTGCGGGACTCAGGGTGTCGAGCGTCAGTTCCGCATTGAGACTTACGATATCCATATGTGCGGAGAGCGGCATGCTGCGAAGGATGCTTTGCGCCTGGAAACGCAAATCGCCAATTGCTTCGGCAAAACTGCGTGGTCCCATCGGGGCTTGTGCCGTACCCGAGGGTGTGAGCAGGCGTCGCACGGTGCTGCCTTCGCCGATGTCACTGAGTGTCTGCACCAGGTCGAGGCGCGTCGGAACGCCGGTGCGGTCACTGACCCGTTCCTCGAAACGCTGAATATCCGCGGAGGTGAAAAAGCTGTTCGTTGCGACCTGCAGTTTCACCTCGACCAAATCTTCCTCGATGCGTGAGGAGGTGTTGATAATGGTCGAACGGTATTTCACATCGAAAAGATTGGAGACCTGGGTAATGGCCCGGCGAACGCGCAATTCCATCGTCAGCTGATTCAATGCCGACTGCAGTGGAATGAGCAGCACGAGGAGGAAGACGCCGATGACGATGATACGCGCGCGGGCGGAGCCTGTTTTCCCGACGATCTGACTGAGGCGCAGTTTCTCAAACACCAGGCTGATGACGGGATGTGAGAGTTCCTGCTCCTTCCATTTGCGCACGGCCTCGAAATTCGCCGCCTTGGGCATGCCAACCAGCAGGAACACCAGCATGGCGCCGAGAATGGTCGCGAATACGTTCGCCGTAAACAGCAGCATGCCGCCGTTGACGATTTCCGGTGTATAACCGTTCGCGAATCCGAAGCCTACCACTGCCAGGGGCGGCAACAGTGTGATGGAAATAATGGCGCCGGGAAGGAATTGGATGAAGCGGTTTTTCTGCGAGAGCGTTGCCGCGCCGGCCATGCCGCCGAAGAGGGCGATCAGGAAATCGATGACGGTGGGACGAGTACGGGCCGCGATTTCAGACGTCACTTCGTCAAAGGGAAGTACGTCAGACAGAATGGCAGCCAGTAGCGCGGTCAACAGCGCCGTCAACAGGAGTTTAAACGTGATACGCAGCAACAGGTAGATATCACCCGACGCGAGAGAGAGCCCGCCGGAGAGCACGACGAACATGATAGGCATGATCAGAGAGCCGCCTATAATGATGGCGCTCTGGTTGAGGATCAGTCCGAGCGTTGTAATGGCTGCAGCAAGCATGACCTGCACCCAGAAAAGCGGTTCGGTGATATGTGCAGCACGGTAGGCCTCGAGATACCCGCGCTCACGGTCTCCGCGGCGTATCCCGAAGAGTTTCGCCATCCAGTCGGTGAAACTCTGCGGTGCGGGTTCTTCATCGGTTGTCCGGGCTTGCTGAGGCGATTCCTGTTCCTCACGGGCGAAGGGTGTGAATTCGTCCGCGCCGGGTGGTGCTACTCCGGCCGCCTCGAATGGTTTGCCATGAGGGGCGCTTCCCCCTGCCGTGTCTCGCTGTCCTGCCCGCGGCATGTCTACGGGACGCGCAGCGGCGTCCGCGGTCGCTTCGGTTTCACTCTGCATCGGCGCCATCGCAGGTTCAAGTTCGCCTGCATAACCGACGCCAAGCGGTTGTCCAGCCATTTTGCGTTCACTGCGCAGCCTGCGCTCGGCAAAGATTACACTGCCGGTCATGTACAGGTTGGTGAGCACGATGACGCCGAATGCGTACAGAGGAAAGAGCTCTGTACCTACCATCTGTTCCTGCTGAAATGGCAGAAGCGCCATGACCGCTGTGGCGAGACCACGAGGCAGCATGGCCATGATAACCTGTAGCTCTCCTCCTGTAAAATCCTTGCCGATGCGGCGAAAACCCTGCATCAATCCCCAGCGGCTGATCAGCAGCAACGCGGTAATACCAATGATGAACAATCCTATCGTCCACGTCAGCTCATTGAAATCCAGCAGCATGCCGAGATAGACGAAGAAAAAGGTACGAAGGAGAAAGGACAGCTCTTCGGTGATGTTCTTGATGAACTGGTTGAGTATGAATTTCTCCGACTTGATGTCAATGCCGAACAGATTCCGCATTCGTTTACCGATGCGATCGGTCATCACCTGCATGTTTTCGAGCACAAGACCGAACATGAGCACGGCGATGGCGGCACTGCCATGCATTTCCTCAACCATGAAGTAGAGGAGGAACATGAAGCCGAGCGTCAGCATATAGGCGAGCGGCTCTTTCCCCATCCACGCGATAAGCCGTGACCAGAGCACCCCGGCGATGGTGGCAACCACGAAAGCGACACCGAAGGAGGTGACGAAGCTAAGCAACACGTTTCCGATACCCTGGTTGCCGTTGGGATCGAAATTCACCAGCAGCAATACGGAGACGATGAGCAGCACGTCGCCGAGCGCGGATTCCAGTTTTACGATGGTCTTGATTTCGTCCCTAACACTGAGTCCCTGCACCACGGGGATACAGATGGCTGGACTCGTCGCACCCAGAACGGCAGCGAGCAGCAGACTATTGAGCGTGCTGAGTTCCATCACATAAATGCCGAACAGCATCACCAGGACCACACTGACGATGAACACCCCCAGTGCCAGTACCGTGGCCTTCGGCGCCTGCCGCACCACTGTGATGATGTCGAGCTCCAAGCCACCTTCAAAAAGGATGATCAACAGTGCCATGGTGCCGAAATACGGCGCGATGTTGACGAGCTGGTCAGAAGCGATCCATCCTGTCACGGGACCGAGAAACACGCCGATGGCCATCAGCAGAAGGACGCTCGGTATCTTCGTGAGCTTGAAGAGGAGATTCGCCAGGAATCCTACGAGAATGATTCCGCCGATGAGGGCGAAAAAAATGGGGACGTTCATACAGGTCTCGGTGGTGAGTGAAACTCCACCCAAACATATGGGGTGGTGATGTGATTTAAAACACTGTGCGGTGCCGCTTTGTGCCCGATAGTGTTGCCTGCACGTTGGATTGCTGTGTACATTATATGCAGTCACCACGTACGATTCAACCAGAACGGGACAATCATGCCACGCAAAGCATCTGTAACATCGACGGGCCCCAAACGGGCATCCCGTCAGAAACGTATTCGCCGTATTGCCATCAATACCGGGGGCGGGGACGCACCCGGACTCAATGCGGTGATCCGTGCCGTTACTATTTCCGCCATCGAGCGCGGTTGGGATGTTGTCGGGATAAGGGACGGGTATAACGGACTGCTCATGCCTGAGAAATACGAGAACGAAGGACTTATTCCCCTCACGCTCGAAGCCGTGCGTGGGATCACGCATCTCGGTGGGACGATTCTCGGCACCACCAACAAGGGGAATCCGCTCGAATACCCTGTCCAGCAGAAAGACGGCAGCTACAAGACGATTGACCGCAGTGGAGAAATCGTCCGCGCCTGCAAAAAGAACAAGATCGACGCCGTGGTCGCCATCGGGGGCGACGGTTCGCTGTCCATCGCGAATGCGTTGTTCGAAAAAGGACTGCGCATTATCGGTGTACCGAAAACGATAGACAACGACCTGAGCGAAACGGTCGTCACCTTCGGTTTCGATTCAGCCGTGTCCTTTGCCACCGAATGCCTCGACCGGCTGCATTCCACCGCCGAAGCACATCGCCGCATCATGGTCGTCGAGGTTATGGGCCGCTACGCCGGCTGGATTGCACTGAACGCGGGCGTGTCAGGCACGGCGGATGTGATCCTCCTGCCGGAAATCCCCTACGACATCGATATCGTCGCGGAGAAAACCCGGCAGCGCGTGCGTGAAGGGAAGAAATTTTCCATCGTCGTCGTTGCCGAAGGAGCGAAGCCGAAGGATGGTCAGCGAAGCGTCCTCTCTACCGAGGTGGGCCGCGCCGAAAGGCTCGGTGGGATCGGCGACCGTGTCGCCGAGGAATTGCAGGAAATCACCGGACAGGAAGCCCGGCATGTCGTGCTCGGACACCTGCAGCGCGGCGGGAGTCCGACCACCTTCGACCGCCTGCTCTCGCTGCGTTTCGGCGCCGCTGCCGTACGTGCCCTCGAAGAGGGACAGAACGGGATGATGGTTGCGCTCGATCCCCCGACCGTACGCTATGTCCCGCTGAAAAAGGCGACGAAAAGAATGAAAGTGGTACAGCTGGATTCGGACACGATGCTCACCGCTCGCGACCTCGGCATCTGCTTCGGAGACTGAAACCGCCAGTTCACGGAAAGGAATACAATGGACGAGAGCTTCATTCCCCTCGACTTTACGCGGCTGGCCCCGGAACGGCAGCGCGAAGAGGCACAGCGCTTTCTCGAACGCATGAAGTCCCGGCGCTCGGTGCGCGCATTTTCACCGGAACCCGTGCCGTATGAGCTGATCGAGTCCTGCGTGTGTGCAGCGGGACTCGCACCTTCGGGCGCGAATCAGCAGCCCTGGCGTTTCGTTGTGGTTTCCAATCCCGACATCAAACGCGCCATCCGCATCGCCGCAGAGGAAGAGGAGAAGGAAAACTACGCCCATCGCTTCCCGGATGAATGGAAGGATGTACTCGCGCCGCTGGGGACGGACTGGCACAAGGAATTCCTCGAAACCGTGCCCTATCTCATCGTCGTTTTCCAGATCAATTACGAGGATGTGGACGCAGGAAAAGGGGACGGCTCGACGCGGCGGCAGAAGCACTATTATGTCACCGAGTCTGTGGGTATCGCGCTGGGCTTTCTCATTGCCGCCCTGCACCATGCCGGACTCGCCACGCTGACGCACACGCCCAATCCCATGCGCTTCCTCAATCGCATCTTCGAGCGACCCCTGAACGAGAAGCCCTTTGTGCTGCTGCCGGTGGGGTATCCGGCGAAGGACGCGGAGGTGCCCGATATCGAGAAGAAACCGCTTCAGGACATCCTGCAGCATTTTTCATGAAGCTGTACTGAACGAGAACACGGATGAATGCAAGAATGGTATGGCGGCTCGCTGCACTGCCCCTGCTTATGCTGCTCACATCGGCGCTGCAGGAAAACCGGACAGCGGGGAAGGACGATCATATGGAACCTTACTATCAGTCGTTGAACGGTGTCTGGAATTTCCGCGTCGATCCGGATGACGTGGGTGTCTCGAACCGCTGGTTCGACGGTTTCCCGGCGGACGCACCGTACGATACGCTCCGCGTGCCGGGCTTCTGGGATCAGCTCGGTGATCTCGCAGAGTACGACGGCTATGGCTGGTATCTCCGCCATTTCGACGTTGATGCCGACAGCACTTTGCGCTATGCCCTGGTATTCGAGGCGGTCGATGACAACGCGGATATCTGGCTCAATGGCATGCGTGTGGGTTCGCATATCGGGTATGGCAGGCGATTCACCGTGGATATCACCAATGCCATGCGAGCGCGAAAGAACCTTCTTGCTGTGCGCGTCGAAGACCTGGGCGGACCCGGAGGCATTATGGGGAACGTCGCATTGCGTTCATACAGGCGTGAAGGGGAATTGCTGGAAAGCCGCTTCCATCATAGGAAGCCGGTGGAAAGTGCCGACTGGGTCCGGGATGCGGTGCTGTACGAGGTTTTCCCCCGCGCGTTTTCCGAGGAAGGAAGTTTTCGCGCAGTTGAGCAGCGCCTGCCGGAAATCAAGGAACTCGGCGCAACCGTGATCTGGCTCATGCCCATTCATCCCATTGGAGAGCTGAAACGCAAGGGTACGCTCGGTTCCCCGTATTCGATCAGGGATTACTACGCGATCAATCCTGAATACGGGACGATGGAGGATTTTCGCTCATTGCTCGCGCGCACGCATGAACTGGGGATGCACCTTATCATCGACCTGGTCATCAACCATACCTCATGGGATCATCCCTTCATCAACGAACATCCCGCGTGGTACGCACGCAACAGCAAAGGGGAAATCGTTTCACCCAATGTGGACTGGTACGATATCGCCCAGCTGGATTTCAATAACCAGGCACTGCGTGAATACATGATGGAAATGATGATGTACTGGGTCCGCGACGTCGGTGTTGACGGATTTCGCTGTGACTATTCCGACATGATCCCGCATGATTTCTGGAGTGAGGCCATCGAGGCGCTGCGCGAGGTCAAACCCGTCATGCTGCTTGCGGAAGGAGCAAACCCGCAGTTGCATGTCAATGCGTTCGATATCTCGTATGCCTGGAATACGTATGACATATTGCATCCCATGCTCGAGGGTGAGCTTCCCATTTCGCAATTCGCGGTCACCATGCAGCGCGAATTCTACCAGTATCCCGTGGGTGCTCTGCATCTGCGTTTCATCGTCAATCATGACAAGCATAAGGAAGACAATCCCGCGGTGACATGGCTCGGGGTGCGAGAATCACGCAGCTGCGCGGTGCTGGTGTCTCTGCTCCCCGGTGTGCCGCTGATTTACAACGGACAGGAAGTGGGCAACGACCGTCAGATCGGTCTCTTCGAGAAGGAGGTTATCGATTGGGAAGATGCGCATGGACTGAGGCCCTTCTACACGGAGCTGACCAGTGTGCGCCGCGAGCACGAAGTGCTGCGACGGGGTGAGTATCGCCCGCTCGCACTGGTGGGAAATGAGCAGGTGGTGGCGTACGTCCGTTCGTACGGGGGACGCGACATGGTCGTAGCGGTGAATCTTACCGACGAAGCTGCCCGTGTCGCCCTGCCGATGCCGGCCAACTGCGCGGGCGTCCCTGTCATGCTCGACGGCTGCAGGCTGCTTGATGAAGTGAAAGGAGAGTGGGAAATGGAGCCCTGGGGATACGTGGTTCTCAGGTAGGCAGATGTTCACATGTCCGGCAGGGTTACGCAGCCATCGAAGACGAGGTGCGCGGGTCCTTCGAGCACGAGTCCTTCAGCGAAGTATCGCGGATCGTCCTGTGGCCAGTCCCCCGGTGAAAAATGCACCGTGAGCACATCCCCGCCGTGCGTCCGAAGCCGGATCGGTGGAGCGGTGCCCAGCCGCAGATGTGCAGCCATACCGGCTGCCAGTGTACCAGTGCCGCATGCTTCCGTTTCCGCCTCCACACCTTTTTCAAACGTGCGGATGGAAAACACACCGTCTTCACCGGCTTCCAGTACGTTCACGTTGCAGCCGCGGGGGGCGAAGTGCTCATGATGCCGTAGAGCCGTTCCGACACGCTGCATGTCGACGTCCTGCAGCAACCGGCGCAGCACCGACGGCAGTGCTGAAGCAAAGAGCAGCGCGTGTGGCGCTCCGGTATCGATAAAGTCGAGTGAGCACGCTTCCCCTTCCCATTGCAACGTGATTTCCCTGGAAATTTCTTCTGGCGGAGGAAATGCGAGGCGAATGTTGCTGCCGTCAACGACCGCATGATAACTGCGTCCGAGCACTTCAAAGCGCATGTCGTTTCCGGCGATGCCATTTCGCTCAGCGAACAGGGCTGCACAGCGTCCCCCGTTTCCGCACATGCTGCCGACGGATCCATCGGGATTGTAGAACGCCATCACGAAATCGTGCGTGGCGGAACGGTCAATGAAAATGCTGCCGTCAGAGCCGACGCCTTTGCGGCGGTGTGATGACCAGATGCTGAAACGGCGGCGGAGTTCCTCGTCGATCATGCCATCGCGATCATCGACAATCACGAAATCGTTCTGGGCGCCTTCTGCCTTTGTGAAATGAATGCTGCGCATAGGCTGTAAAATAGCGGATTCCCCGTTCATGCGCCATCAGAGATTAGCGGCATCAGAGAGTACACCGCGTCTGCCGTGGTCCTATACGGACGTTCCGTAATCGTTGTCATTCATCGGTGGAATGTACTCGGCCACAACGGGATAGTCGTTCAGGTGCCGGGAAAACGCCGCATTGAGGAAGGATTCGACCCAGCGGTATATATCGTACCGTGCCACGGTGGCCCGAAGCAGGCGCATGCGTCTGCCGCGTTCTTCGTAATTCATGCTGAACGCGTCGCGCAGTGCTTCCGCCATTCCTTCCACGTCGTAGGGATTGACCAGGATGGCCTGCTTGTGAAGCTGTGCCACGGCACCGGCGAATTCGCTGAGCACGAGTACGCCGTTCTCCTCGATGTTGGACGCGCAGAATTCCTTGGCAACGAGATTCATGCCATCCTTGATCGGCGTAATAAGTGCGATCTCCGCCGTTCGATAATACGCGAGGAGTTCCGTGCGCGTCAGGTGCCGGAAGATATAGTGAATGGGCACCCAGCCCGAGCGTGTGAATTCCCCGTTGATCTCACTGACGAGTCGCTCGATTTCCACTTTCAGGTCATGGTATTTCGGGATGTCGGTGCGGCTGGGAACGACGACCTGGACCAGCGTCATGCTCTCGATGAGTTCGGGGAAACGCCGCAGGGCGTTGCGAAAAGCCTCGAGCCTGTACGGGATGCCCTTGGTGTAGTCGAGCCTGTCGATGCCCAGGATGATCTGCTGATGGGGAAGATCCTCATGAATATACCAGGCGGCCTCGGAGACCTCCTGACTGCGCGCCCGGCGTTCGAATTCCCTGTGGTCGATGCTGATCGGAAACACGCCCACACGCACCTCGCGATGCTCGATGGCGCAGATATGAAAACCTCCTGCATTGCGTACGATGACGTCCTTGAGCAGCAGGCGAACACATTGCACGAAATTGCGTTTGTCACGCATGGTCTGAAAGCCCACAAGGTCGTAACTGAGCAGTGCGTGCAGGATGTTGAAACGCCACGGCATCTTCATGAAAATGTCGGGAGGCGGAAAGGGGATGTGCAGGAAAAATCCGAGAGGGGAATGGACATCGAGCGCTCGCAGCTCGGCGCCGACGTTGATCAGGTGATAGTCGTGAATCCAGATGTAGTCGCCTCTGCGCGTTGCGCGGTGAATATGCCGCGCGAACTTGCTGTTGACCTTCTGAAAGGAGTGCCAGTACTCGGGACGGAAGTTGCAGTGCGACTGCAGATCGTGGAACAGCGGCCAGAGCACTTCATTGGCGAAACCGTGATAGTAAAGCTCCAGTTCTTCCGCTGTGAGCGGAACCGCCTCGAGCTCATATCCCGTGGCGGCAGAGGATTCACTGAGTGCATCGTTGACCTCTTCCTGGTCTTCGGAAGACAGCCCTGACCAGCCTATCCAGACACCACCCCGATCCCGCAGAACAGGGGCCAGCGCGGTCACGAGTCCACCGGATCCCGGACGCCAGTTGAGCACACCTTCCTCCCTGCGAAATACCACGGGCAGGCGGTTTGATACGATAATCAGCCGCTCGACCTGGTCGTGTTGTTCTGTTTTCTCGTTCATGATGATGTCTGTTCAGGCGATGTGTTCGTTTGTTCAGCGTTTTTCTTCTGCAGGACGGTCTTCGTCTTCCCGCTGTCGTCCGCCGCGGCCTGTCGGAGATGGATGGTCTGCGTCGGATAGGCGAACTCGATACCTTCTTCCTCGAACTTGCGGTAAATGCTCATGTTGATGCGCTGCTGCGTATCCATGAACACGTTGTATTCCCGAGAGAGGACGTAGTAGACGAATTCGAAGTTCAGCGACGATGCACCGTACTCTTTGAAATGACCGCGATCGAAGCGCGTCATTTCGTCCTGTTCGATGATTTCCCTCACCATGGAGGGAATGGCTTCGACCTGATCGGCGGGTGTGCCGTATACCACGCCGATCACGAACAGGATGCGGCGTTCCTCCATGCGCTGGTAGTTGCGAATGCGGCTGCTCAGCAGATCGGTGTTTGAAAACACGATCAGTTCGCCACCGAGGCTGCGGATGTGCGTGGTCCGCATACCGATTTTTTCCACGATACCGAGGAAACTGTCAATGATGATGAAATCACCAATCACGAACGGTTTGTCTACTGCAATGGAGAGCGAAGCGAACAGTTCTGCAAGTATGCTCTGCGCGGCAAGTGCCACGGCGATGCCACCGATGCCGAGGCTGGCGATGAGCGTGGTAATATTGAAGCCGATATTGTCGAGAATGATGAGCAATACGACCGACCACAGCACGAGTTTGCTGAGGAAGCCCAGCACGCTCAGTGTGGTTTTCGCCGAGGCATCCTCGTACTCCCGCAGACGCGTCGTCTTGTTGATCAGATAGTAGATGATGCTGTTTCCCCAGAACGCGGCCTGGATGATGCTCGCAGCGAACAGTGCATGATGGATGATATCATGTGCTTTGGCGGGGAGCGACAGCCAGAGTGATCCGGCGTATAAACCGACCACGATGAGCACGAAGAGACTGATTTTGCTGAACAGTCCCGCAAACATGTCATCGAGATCCGTCACCGTACGCTTCGCAAGACGCATGAAATACTTGCCTGCGATGCGCTTGGCGAGGAAGAGGACAGTAGTGGTGACGACGGCAATGCCGATGGCGATCAGCCAGTCCACCGGGGTATTACCCAGTATGGTGTCAGGTATGCGGTCAAACATGACTGCTGTTCCAGAGCTGTAATAAGGTGTGGAGACCTTCGGGCGGGACGCAGTGAATATCCGCTTCGGTGTCACGGACTTCAGGTCGTACAAGGATGCGAAGTCCGCGGCCTTTCAGCGCTTTGAAGGCGTCCTCGTCCGTCTGGTCATCCCCAAAGTATGCGATGGGCACATCCTCTCCAACCTCCCCGAGGAGCGTGCGTACGGCATCTCCCTTGTTGCGCCCGGCGGCACGCAATTCCAGTCCGCCATCGAAGGCATGCACTTCGAACTGCTCACTTTCGCCGAGGGGACGCCATTTTCTGCGGGCTTCCCGCTCGAGTTTTTTCTGACGGGCAGGCTCGAGTCCGCGCCAGTGCAGAGCAACGGATGCGGGTTTTCTTTCGAGCTGGGCAGCGTCGAAGTGTTCGAGCAGCCATTGCCACTCTTCATCGAACATCTCGATGACTGCGTCGGGAAACGGAGGTGCTTCATAGCTGCCGTCACGCATGAGCCGTTCCCAGCCGTGGGAGCCCCAGATCTCGGGCAGCGGATCGATGGCGAGCAGAGGTTTGAGATCCGCGACCGCACGTCCGCTGATAATCACGACACGATTGCGCGGGTCGGCGA
Organism: bacterium; assembly: GCA_020444325.1. Lineage (NCBI taxonomy): Bacteria > bacterium. Next base: position 318,342 of record JAHLLD010000001.1, on the reverse strand, counting down.
TGATCCTGGAAAGCAGCTCGCGGATACCGGGATACGGGACGGCCTGGTCACGCTGTGTGACGAACGGTGCCAGGGTCCCGTCGTAATCGAGCAGGAGCATGCGAAGACTGCTGCGCAGCAGCATATGCTCGAAGCCGCGGAGATCCACGGTCGGCTGCAGGGCGCGTAATACGCCGTCGATGTTCCGCTGCTTTGCCATCACAGCTCCACGCGGTCGCCGTGTCCTTTCGCTAGAATGACCATGATGGTGAGATACTCTCCGAGGTGGCGAGTAAGCAGAAAATGGTCACGGACGAAGGACTGCGCCTTCTCTCCCATGTGCTGACGAAGCTCCGGTTTGTTGAGCAGATAGCGTGTGCGCAGCGCAGCGCCTTCCGGCGTGGAGACGAGAAAACCGGTGTGGTGATTGATGACCTGGAGGCGGATGCCGCCGGTGTTGCCGCCGATCACGGGACGCGCTTTCCACATGGCCTCGGTCACAGTGAGACCGAATCCTTCACGCGTGGATTTCTGCAGGACGATATCACTCGCGCGCTGCAGCGCGTTGATGGTGCGATTGGCGTCGGATGGCAGCAGGAGGATTTTTACGTCGGGATCATCATCCGCCGCAGCGTATACATCATTGAGTACCGCTTCGCCTTCCGGATCGTCTGATGCACTGCCGCCGGCGAGAACCAGCTGCAGTCCGGGCGTAAAGCGCTTCGCCAGTTTGTAGGCTTCAATAACACCGACCGGATCCTTGAAGCGATCGTAGCGGCTGACCTGCGTGATCAGCGCCCGCTCGGGATCGATACCGAACCGCGAACGCACATCGGCGATCTCCTCTTCAGCCAGATCGATATTCTTGTCGCTCAGCGGATCGATGGAGGGTGGAATAAGGTACTGCGGATGCGGCAGCGGCTGCGCGAAATCGGAGAGCGACCATATACTCGCGTCATAATCTTCGAGAAAGGGACGCAGATATTTCCACACGGGCCTGTAGGGATGACTCGCATCGATATGGCAGCGCCAGATCCATATGCCCTTGCGGTCGGGGAAATGCTTCAGGAGCGGCGCCGGCTGTGGATCATGGATGATGACGACGTCCGCATCCTCGAGCGCGGGACGCAGCTTCTCCGCGTTTTCGGCATTGACCTTTTCATAGTTTTTCAGCAGGTCATCCGGAATGTGCACCTGGTTGCCCTGCATCGCGTTGTGGAAACTTTTGGTGCACTGGTAGAAATCTTCGTTTCCCTCGATGACCTCCCACGATGTCTCGAGACCGAGATCATTCATGAGCGGCACCATCTTGTGAAGGATTTCCGCGACACCGCCGCCCATGCGAGTGGAATTTACATGCACGACTTTCATTCCCTTGAGAGGCTCCGCCAGCTGGCGGAGCTGTTCGATTACGTCTTTGCCCGTGATGGGGGCATAAGCATCAATCTGCTGCATCAGGCTCCCCCTTTCGTTTCATTCGAAAAGTAGCTTTGGAACAGGTCCGAGAGCTGATCCCGCAGATCACTGAGCGAGGCGAAATACGGATCCAGTTCGGCCAGACGCGCAAGGAGCTCTTCGTAGTCACCATCGAGACCGGAAATCCAGGTGCTGAAATCATCCCTGCCGTCATCCGTGCGACGGCGTGCGTCGATAAAGTGGTAGAAAATGCTGCTGGAGGAAACGCGTGGGATGATGGAAGCCAGTTCCGCTGCGTCCGTGATATCTGTCGGCGTGTTGAACACGACGATCTGTGAACGGATGAAGGAAAACTGCTGATCATTCTGCGCCCAGGGTATGAATTCGCGCTCGGAGATGCGCTGTTCGATGACTTCGACAACTTCCGCGCGAAGATCTTCGAGTGAGTCGTAGTTCATCGGGTCGATGACGCTGAGCCGTTCTGCCGCAACGTCGTCGCGCAGACTGTGCTTGCACCATGCGGCGAAGTCGTTGTTGAATTCCGGTTCGTCGAACTGGGGACGCAGTCGTCCACCCCAGAAGTGATAGTATATGCAGCCTTCATCAACTGTACTGAGACGATCGCGCAGTTCACGTAAATTCTGTGCGCGTTTGCCGGTTGCGATTGCCGTTAGTGTACAGTCCTTGAAGGAAAAAGAATGGCCCGTACTGCCAGGTGACATAAGGTTTCGTGGTCTGATGAAACATGTGATTGAACCCTTGTAGTATGAACAACACGGGAAGCAAAACCAAAATTCCATTCCCGGGGAAAGGAGCGGAATCGCAGGCGGGACCTGTACATTGGTGTTCTGCTTCGTATATTGAGAAAGCATACCCTTCTCTCGTGGACGCATCGCCTCCGTCGTCGTATGAAAGAATTACCCTCGTTACTTGATAGCCAACTGCAGTCCGTTTTCGGCGCCGCGCCGCCGTCGGATGAGCAATGGCAGGCCTTTCTCACGCTGATTGCGCAGACCTACGGGGCATATCAGCAGGAGGCCGAGGAGCTGCGCGCTACGATACAGTCGACCTCGCGCCAGCTGACACATGGAAACGCCGAGCTCAGCAGTATCATCAAGACCTTTCCCGACCTGTTTTTCCGTCTCGAGAGCGATGGACGCATTCTTGAAATCTCGGGCAGTAAGCTGCATACGTTGCTGGCCGGGGTGGAGTGCGCTGGAAAACTGCTCAGCGATCTGCCTTTTGAAATCGCAGCCGGTGATGTGCAGGAACACATTGCAAGTACCCGGGCGACACTCGAGATCGTGACACGGGAATTTCTGTTCGAACAGGGGGATCAGCAGATCACGTTTGAAGGGACATACCTCCCTGTCATTGACGACAAGGTCATGCTGTTCCTTCGCGACATTTCTGAACGTACACGCACGATGGAAGCACTCGAACAGCGGGACAGACTGCTGCGCGGTGTTACGCTCGCCAGCAGACAGCTGGTCACAGCGTCCACCGTGCAGGAGGGAATTCAGCAGTCCCTCCTCACACTCGGGGAAGCGAGCAATGTCGACCGCGTCTATATTTTCCAGAACACGATCGACGCGGAAAGCGGCCGGCTCTGCATGAGTCAGCGCTTCGAATGGACGCGTGGCACGGTGAGCACGCAGATCGATAATCCCGAACTGCAGAATCTCCCGTACGAGCCGGAGTTCACTCGCTGGAATTCGCTGCTTTCAAAAGGGAAAACGGTGAACGGACTTGTGCGCGATTTTCCGAGGGGCGAGAGGGACATTCTCGAGGCGCAGGACATTCGTGCGCTGCTCTGTGTCCCCATTTTCTCACACGACACATTCTGGGGCTTCATCGGTTTCGATGACTGCCGTACACCGCGGCAATGGACCGAGCATGAGGAATCCATTCTCCTCGTGATGGCCGGGACTCTGGGCGGTATGGTTGCCCACGAACAGGCGCGTCTGGCACTCGAGGCCAGTGAACAGCGTTTCCGATCGCTGGTACAGAATCTCAGCGATGTCATCACCGTGCTCAACAGCAGCGGGGAGATTGTCTACGAAACCATAGCCGCGGAGCGCATGAGCGGTTACAGCAACCGGCAGCGTATCGGGAAATCCATTTTCGAATTCCTCCATCCGGATGACGTACAGATGGTGAAGGATGTCTCCAAGCGCGTACTCGCCCATCCGGAACACGAAGAGAAAGTGGAATTCCGTCACATGCATGTCAACGGTCGCTGGCTCTCCCTCGAGGCCATCGCGAAAAATTACATGCACGTGCCGTCGATACAGGGCATCGTCGTCACCACGCGCGACATTTCCGAGCGCAAACGCATCAGTGCGCAGATTGCCCGGCTCGCGCATGTTATCGAGTCCATCAACGAATTCATTGTCATCACCGACAAGAAGGGCCGCATCACTTACGTCAACAACGCCGTGCTGCGTCGCTTCGGTTATGAAGAAGACGAGCTCATCGGTCAGCAGGCAGAGGTGTTTCTTTCGCCGCACAATCCATCCAACCTCGGGACGGAGCTGTTCCGTCAGACGCGCAGCGGTGGATGGAAGGGAGACCTGATCAACATCACCAGCAACGGGACGGAATTCTGGGTGTACCTGACCACAGCCATGCTGATGGATAAGGGAGAGGAAGTAGGCATGATTGCCATTTCCCACGACATCGAAGACCGCAAGACGGCGGAGCAGCAGCTGCTGCTGTTCAGTGAACAGCTCAAGCAGATTCACCGCCTCAATACTTCACAGTACAGCCGTTTCGAAGATCTGTTCGAGGACTATCTTCGCACGGGTTCCGAAATGCTCGGCATGGAAAACGGATTGATCACGCGTCTCGCCGGCAGCGGCTACGAAATTCACGCCGTTCGTTCACCGTCTGAGGAGATGCAGCCCGGTCAGTATTTTGATCTCGCATGTTCCTACTGCTCGGTGGTTGCGGACAAGCATCAGACGATTGCCGTAAACGACACGACGGAGGATGACGAGTATCCCGATGTCATGCTCTGCGGTACACTGCAGGTGCAATCGTACCTCGGCACACCCATTCATGTGCGCGGCGAGGTGTACGGCACCCTGTGTTTTTCCTCTCCGCACCCGCGACAGAATGCCTTTCGTCCGAGCGACAGCGAAGCCATAGAATTGCTCGCACGCAGTATCGGACATTTTCTCGACGAGGAACAGGTCGAGGAGGAACGTCAACGCACCGCCGCGGAATTGCTCACCGCAAAAGAACAGGCCGAAGCGGCCGATCACGCGAAAAGCGAATTCCTGGCTTCAATGAGTCACGAGATCCGTACGCCAATGAACGGTGTCATCGGCATGACCGGACTGCTGATGGAAACCGCGCTTTCTGAAGATCAGACCGAGTATGTCGAAACAATTCGCAGCAGTGGTGAAAGTCTGCTGACCATCATCAACGACATTCTCGATTTCTCGAAAATCGAATCCGGTCGCATGAATATCGAAACCCATCCCTTTGAACTGCGGCCGTGCATCGAGGAAGTGTTTGATCTGCTGCTTCCCAATACGGAAAACAAACAGCTCGAAATGCTGTACCTGATAAACAAGGATGTGCCCGCGCATGTCATTGGTGATGTCACGCGTCTGCGGCAGGTGCTGGTCAACCTCGTTGGCAACGCCATCAAATTCACGGACAAAGGCGAAGTGTTCGTCGAGGTTTCGCTGAAAGGGAGGGAGGAAGACAACTGTATGCTGCAGTTCGAGGTGCGCGACACCGGTATCGGTATCCCTGAAGCCAAACGCGAACTCCTCTTCCGCTCGTTCACGCAGATCGATTCCTCAACCACGCGCAAGTACGGTGGTACGGGACTCGGTCTCGCCATCACCGCACGACTGGTCAGTATGATGGGTGGCGAAGTCTGGGTGGAAAGTGAAGAAGGAAAGGGCAGTTCCTTTTTCTTCACCCTTCAGCTCGGGTTTTCCGCTGTCGAAAGCGAGAAGGATGAAGCACATGACGGCAACGCCCTCCAGGGAAAACGCATCCTCGTGGTTGACGACAATCAGACCAACCGGCGCATTCTCAATCTGCAATGTGTCAGCTGGGGAATGGACTGCCTCTGTCTCCCATCGGGCGCCGAAGCGCTGCGCGTTCTCGAATCCGGCATGCGTTTCGATGTGGCGATCATCGACATGCTCATGCCGGAAATGGACGGACATCAACTCGCGCATGCCATTCGCAAGCAGACGGGACACGCGCCATTTCCTCTCATCCTGCTCAGTTCACTGAGCAAGCATGATGAACGTATCGCCGGTGCCGAGGTGTTTCAGTCCGTTCTCACCAAACCCGTCAAGGAATCCCAGCTGCGCAATGTACTTGCCACCACCATGCTGCGCAGCGCCAGCAAAGAGCAGGCACCCGAGAAGCAACGTCGGCTCGATACAAAACTTGCCGACCGTATCCCGCTGCACGTGCTCATAGCTGAAGACAACGTGGTGAATCAGAAGCTCGTCGTGCGTCTGTTTACGCAGATGGGCTATAGGGTCGACGTTGCAGCCAATGGCATCGAAGTGCTCGACGCGTTGCAGCGGCAGCGGTACGACATGGTGTTTATGGACGTTCAGATGCCGGAAATGGACGGCCTCGAAGCGACCCGGCGTATCGTAGAGCACTTTGGTTCCGAGCGTCAGCCGGTGATCGTGGCGGTGACGGCGAATGCGCTCGATGGGGACAGGCAGCGCTGCCTCGACGCAGGGATGCAGGATTACATCAGCAAACCCATCCGCATCGATATGATTCAGAAAACAATCGAGCACTGGCAGGACGAAGTGCAGCGGCGAAGGGAATTGCACGAATCCGGCACGGGGAATGCGGCGCAGGACGTGAAACACGATGTACCTGATGCCGCCGCCGCTCCCCAGGCAGCTGAAAATTCTGTTGCTGCCGCAGCGCAGGCAGAGGAGGAATACGAGGATGTGCCGCTGCTCGATGAAAACACCGTGGAGTCACTGCAGATGCTCGTGCAATCTGACGGCGAGGAACTGCTGAAAGAACTGATTGATATTCTCGAATCCCAGAGTGGCGATCTGCTCGATGAAATCGCCGCGGCACTGGAAAAAGGCGACGCCGCGGTCGTCAGACGCGCGGCGCATACGCTCAAAGGTTCAGCGCTGAATCTCGGTGCACAGGGACTTGCCCATGCCTGGTATCGCATCGAACTGGCGGCGGATCAGGATACGCTTGCTGAAGTGCCTGCGCATCTGGAACAGGCCCGCCGCGTGTTCACCGAAACGATCCCCGCACTTCGCGAAACGTATCTGGGTTCAGCCGGCTCGCTGTAATTCACAAAGGTGATCGCAATCATCAAGGCTCGCTGCGATTGCCCGTGTCTGCGCTTACATCTAATGTGCGCAGTGCCTGTCGGCCTGATGCACCAGCATGCCGCCGCGCGCTTCCTCTATCACACCCTCCACCGTCTGCTGATCCGTCACGATGGCTTCAATACCTGCGTGATGCAAATCCTCACGGAGACGTCTCCCCATTCCACCTGCAACGACGATATCGCAGCCCTCGAGCGCAGCGAGTATGCCTTCATGGCTGTGCTGATGTCCCCCATGCTGATGATGGTCGTGCTGCTGATGTGCGCCTTCATGGTGTTGATGTGCGCCTTCATGGTGTTGATGTTCGCCGCGGGCGTGCTGTGTGAAATCGTTGCGCACGTAGCGCTGTTTTTCTCCGCTGTCGTCCTGCGTGAAAATGACGAAACCTCGTGTCCTGCCGAAATGCTGAGACACATACGTGCCGTCGTCTGATGCGATGGCGATGTTCATTTTTGTTTTCCTTGTTGTTTTTCGAGAAATGCCTTGTGATGGGCCGACCCCTCGCGCAGCATTGCCTTGCCGCAGGAAGGACAACGTTCTTCCCTGCAGGGGTGCCCGGCCTCATGTGCTTTTTTGTGGCCGCAGGAAACGCAAATGCAATTCCCGTCGTGGCCCATGTTCTGTGATGTCTGCATGACACTGCCTCCTTGTACGAGGATTTCCTTGCCACCGAGCAGCGCCGCCGCGACCGTGCGATGAGCGGATGCGAGTATGCGGCCAAACGTCTGCCTGCTCACCTGCATGTGCCGGGCCGCATCGCAGTGATACAACCCTTCATAATCCGCGAGCCGCAGGGCTTCAAGCTCATCGAGTGACAGGACGAGCTGCTCCGCCTCTCCCGTCTCTGCATCCGCGGGACGAAAATGACGGAACTCTGCTTCCAGTCCGATATGGCGGCAACGATGTGGTCTTCCTCGGCGCTTGTTCATGATTCAATTATAGGCATATGCTCATTAATGTGCAAGGAGAAATGTGGGGATGGGTGTGCTCATGTTGTACTGTTTGGGGGAGATTGATACATTGTTGCGTCACTGAGTAATGGAGGATGCATGGCAAAGATTGCGGTTATCGAAGATGAAGCGATCGTGCGGGAGACCATCATCGAGCGACTTTCCGAGGCCGGACACCAGGTGGTTTCCGCGGAAAATGGCATGCTGGGGATTGAGCTCATCCGTGATCAGCAGCCGGATCTGGTACTCTGTGACATCATGATGCCGAATCTCGGTGGTTTCGGCGTGCTGGAATACGTGCGCAAGGATCCGCAGATTTCCCTCATCCCATTCATTTTTCTTTCCGCGCTGTCGGACAAAACGGATCTGCGCAAGGGAATGCTGTCCGGTGCTGACGACTATTTGACCAAGCCGTTTACGAAAGAGGAACTGCTCAATGCTGTGGAAGTGCGGCTGGACAAGCGGCAATCTGTGGAGAGTTCGCTGCGTGGTGTGATGGACCAGATGCGGGATTCCATCAGTCTTTCCCTCCCCCATGAATTCCTCACACCCCTGAATTCCATTCTCGGGCTCTCCCATTTACTGCGCGAACACCTCGAGGATATTCAGAAGGAAGAAGCGCAGGAAATGCTCGGCAGTATTCACGATGCGGGAGAACGTTTGCTGCGTCTCGTGCACAATTACCTGCGCTATGCCGAGCTGGAAAGCATCCGCTATGACGATGAAAAAAAGGCGCATTTGCTCAGCGAACATTTTGGTTTCCCTGACAACGCACTCAAGGACATGGTGAACCAGGTCGCGGGCAGGGCACAGCGCGGGAAGGATATTATCATCCGTGCCGAAGCGACGGAAATTCAGATGGGCGTGCAGAATTTCGAGAAGGTCGTCGAGGAGCTGACCGACAATGCCTGCAAATTCAGTCTCGACGGCTCACGCATTGAAATTACCGGGCAGCGTATCGACGGGTACTATGAGCTGACGGTGATGGACAGGGGGCGGGGAATGTCGCAGCAGCAGGTGCAGTCCATCGGCGCCTACCAGCAGTTCGATCGCCTGCAGCATGAGCAGCGCGGGGTGGGACTCGGACTGGCCATCGTGCATTCCATCGTGGACCTGCACGGGGGCATCCTTCGTATCGACAGCGAATCGGGAAAATACACCGCAGCCACGGTACTCATTCCCGCCGCGGAAGGTGCTCCAGAGGATGCGGAAGAGTAACCTTCCCGAGGCTCAGATTGTGATATCAAATTTCCTGATCAGGTCGTACAGGGTGGTGCGGCCGATTTCCAGCGCCTTCGCGGTTTCGGTGATATTCCCCTCATACAATTCCAGCGCACGACGCACCGCCATTTCCTTGATCTTCTCGAGCGGGAGGACGTCATCACGTGAAGAAAAGACCTGCGCGGAAATCGCGCCCTTTTCCTCCGCTCCGATGAAGCGGAGTGCCTGTGGAAGGTCCTGGGGACGAATAACCTCTCCTTCGGCAAGAAGGACGGAGCGCTCGATGATGCTTTGCAACTCACGCACGTTCCCGGGCCAGGTGTAGCGCTGGAGGAGAGACATTGCATCTGCATGGAGTTCCATGCCAGGACGTTTTTCGCGCTCGGCGAACACCCCCAGAAAATGCTCAGCCAGCAGGGGGATTTCCGAGGGACGCTCACGCAGCGGCGGCAGCTTGATGGGGAAAGTCGAGAGGCGGTAGTATAAATCCTCGCGGAACTCCCGCTGTTCCGCCATGGAAAGCAGATCCCGGTTCGTAGCGCTGATCACGCGGGCGTCACTCGAGAGTGTTTCGATGCCTCCGACGCGCTCGAACTGCTTGGTCTGGATGACGCGCAGCAGCTTGGCCTGCAGACTCATGTCGAGTTCGCCGATTTCGTCGAGGAAAATCGTGCCCGTGTGCGCCGCTTCGAACTTGCCGATCTTTCGTTCCACCGCTCCGGTGAAGGCGCCGCGCTCATGTCCGAACAGTTCGCTCTCCAGTAGCTCGCGTGGGATGGCCGCGCAGTTTATGACGACAAAAGGTCTGTCTTTGCGGTTGCCATTGAAGTGGATGGCGCGGGCAATGAGCTCTTTTCCCGTTCCACTCTCACCCTCGATCAGCACATTGATCTCGCTGTTGCGCGCCTTGTCCACCAGCTTGAGTACATTCTGCATCGCCCCGGAATTCGAAATGATGTTTTCGAAACGGACGGAGGTCTCGAGCGTATCCTGCAGCTGCTTGACGCGGTCGCGCAGGTCGTGGAGACTGATGGCATTGTTGATGGCAAACTGTAGCCGCTTGAGATCCACCGGCTTGGTGAAGTAGTCCGCCGCCCCGGCACGCATGATCTCCACAGCCACGTCAATCTTACCCTGGGCGGATAGCATGATGACCGGCAGATCCGGTGTTTTTTCCTTGACGGCCTTGAGCGCTTCGAGTCCTGACAACCCGGGCATCATGTGATCGAGAAGCACGACGTTCGGGTTCTCGTCGAGATTCTTGATCAGCGCTTCCCCGGAAGAAAACGAACGGGTGTCGTATCCCCATGACTGCATGGTGAATTCGAGCAGACGACGCAGGGAGTGGTCATCATCGACGATGTAAATCAGAGGTTTCTGCATGGCTATGCCGGTGACAATTCAGGCGGATTGTTCAGTAAAAACTAACAAAAAAAACGAAATGGAAAACAAAACAGAAAGAAATCAGGAGACGGATTTCTTCTGCAGCACGAGCTGATGTTCCCGGTTGAAACAACGGGAGCGAACGACAGCCACGACCAGCCAGCTTCCCAGGGACGTTGACGCCACCAGCATAAGCATGACCATGATCTGGTATTTGACGGCAATCATCGGATCGCTGCCGGCGAGTATCTGTCCCGTCATCATACCGGGAATGAACACGAGTCCCACCCCCATCATCGCATTGATGCTCGGTATCATACCTGCGCGCACGGCCTCACGCATGATATCGGCCGATGCCTCCCGTGCGGTTGCACCGCAGATCAGACGCAATTCCACTTCACTCCTCCTGCGACGCAGGTCGGTGAACAGTCTGTCGAGTGATATGGCAATGGCATTCATGGAATTGCCGATCACCATGCCGCCGAGTGGAAGAAAATATTCGGGACGATACCACGGATCGGCACCGACCACGCCACCGACGACGAAAATGGAAACGAGCATGTAGCTGAGAAGCATGCTGACAAACACGGGAAGGAAGAAGCGCACATTGCCGCTCTTCACCCGGCCGCGTATGATGCGCGCGGCAAAGAAAATCATGGCCGTGTAGACGGCGAGGACGAGGTACCACTCGCGGATCCGGAAAATCCACGTGAGCACGAAACCCATGAGCACCAGCTGGGCGATGGTGCGCAGCGTGCCCCAGAGCAGGTCGCGCTCCACGCCGAGGCGGAGTTTCATCGAAGCTATGCCCGCGAGAAGGACGAAGAGAAGGACCAGGCTGAGCCGCAGCAGTCCGATATCCATGGCACCGGTCATGCTGTTTCCTCCAGTCTGCCATCGCGCAGCGAAAGGTGATGGCTGCGCAGATCGGAAGGAAGGTCAGGCAGGGTATGCGAAACGAACACGGTGCTCAGCTGCTGCGTCTCGTGCAGCCGGCAGATGAGGGCGATCAGCGCGTGAGCCGACTCTGCGTCGAGCGACGCGGTGGGTTCGTCGAGAAGCAGTACGGAGGGACGCATCAGCAGCAGGCGCAACAAGGCGACGCGCTGCTGCTGTCCGACCGACAGCTCCGCAGCGTCCTGCATGAGGTTGATGTCACCGAGTCCGAGCCTTGCCATCTGTGCGTGCAGTTCATCATCTCCTATCTCATCCCCTTCGCCATATCGGAACGAAAGCGTCAGATTTTCACGCACCGTTGCCTCCGCCATGACCGGCTGCTGCTGCAGATACGCCACCCGTCGGCGGTAGGCCGGGGCCGCGAGCTGTGTCGCAGCCTTGCCGTGCAGAAGGAGCGTGCCGCTGGCAGGGGACTGCAGACGGGCGAGTACGCGCAGCAGTGAGCTTTTGCCTCCACCGGACGGACCCGTGAGCAGAAGGAGTTCTCCAACCTGAAGCTTCAAATGCAGCCTGGAGAACAGTACTTTGTCGCCATAGGCGACTTCCAGGTCCCGCGCCTCGAGCACGGCCTGCCCATCTGTCTCTGCTCTGTATGCCTCGTGTTCCGCCATTCGATGGTTTTTCCGTAGTTTAAGAAGAATTCAGAACACGGTGCGAGTTTCAGTCATGCGTATATCCAAAAATCTCTTTCTCATAGTCAGCGTCGCTTCCGTCCTCATTCTCGGTGCTGTTATTTTTCTCCGCCCTGCTCCCGAATCCGACGATTTCCAGGCGGATCAGCTGCCGCCGGAAGCGGAACTGCAGATGTTCATGAACGACAAGATGGATTATGGCGTGAAACTCTCGCGCATCCTCGCCGAACGGCGGCTCGAAAAAGCAGAAGCCTATGTAAACGAGCACCCCGAGCTCGCCTCGCTCGCACGCGAAACCGCGGATACATTGCGCGCACGATTAGAGCGTGAAGCGAAGATGGAATAAGTTGAAATATGCAGAAACTGCATATTCCTGCGCGAGAAAATATGCAGTTTATGCATAATTACATTGAAGAAGGGTCCCTGAGAGGGACCCTTCTTGCATACAATCACCAATCTTCAATGTGCGTTCATTCGGCGAGCTTGGCGGCGAGGTATGCCTGCAGGCCATCCATCGCTACGCGTTCCTGCTCCATTGAGTCGCGGTCGCGTACGGTGACCGTCTGGTCCTCCAGCGTCTGGGAATCGACAGTGATGCAGTACGGCGTACCGATTTCGTCCTGGCGGCGATAGCGTCGTCCCACCGAACCGCTGTCATCGTAGAACACCTTGAACTGCTTCTGCAGGTCGTGGTAGAGCTTCGTGCCGATTTCATCCATGCCGTCGCGGTTGACCAGCGGCAGCACGGCGGCCTTGAACGGTGCGAGGCGGGGATGGAAACGCAACACGGTGCGTGTTTCCTTCTCGAGTTCTTCTTCCTGGTAGGCGTCGACGAGGAAAGCCATCAGCGAGCGGCTGGCGCCTGCCGAGGTTTCAATCACGAACGGCACGTATTTCTCGTCGGCTTCCTGGTCGTAGTATTCCATGCTCTTGCCGGAATACTCCTGGTGACGACTGAGGTCATAGTTGGTGCGGTTGTGAATCCCTTCGATTTCACCCCAGCCGAAGGGGAAGGCGTACTCCACGTCCACCGCGGCCTTGGCGTAATGCGCTAGCTTGTCGTCTGCATGCGGCTTCAGGCGCAGCTTGTCAGGCGACATCCCGAGATCCATGTACCACTGCATGCGCAGGTCGCGCCAGGTATCGAACCACTGGTCGTCGGCACCCGGCTTGACGAAGAACTGCATTTCCATCTGCTCGAACTCGCGGGTGCGGAAGAGGAAGTTCTTGGTGTTGATCTCGTTGCGGAAGGCTTTGCCGATCTGCGCGATGCCGAAGGGGAGTTTCTGGCGCACGGACTGTGAAACGTTCGGGAAGTTCACGAAAATGCCCTGGGCTGTTTCGGGACGGATGAAGACGACGTTGTTGCTGTCTTCGACCGGACCCACGAAAGTCTTGAACATGAGGTTGAATTTACGGGGCAGCGTGAAGGTGCCCGTGCCGCCGCAGCTGGCGCAGACCAGCAGCTGCTTCTCGTTCATGTGCTCGAACACAGCCGCATCGTCAACCAGGGCGTCGCCCGAGACCTGCATCTGCTCTTCGCGCGGAGTGGATTTGAACGCCTCGGCATCCTCACCCTTCGCGGCGAGCAGCTCGGCGTATGCGTCCGCGATCTTCTTGCGGCGCTTTTCATTGTATCCCTCATACAGCACGTCGAGGCGGTAGCGGCTCTTGCACTGCTTGCAGTCGACCATCGGATCGGTGAAGTTCTCGACATGTCCCGAAGCTTCCCACACGCGCGGGTGCATGAGAATGGACGCGTCCAGTCCCACCACGTCATCGCGGTACGTCATGAACTTCCACCATGCATCCTTCACGTTGCGGAGCAGTTCGACGCCGAGTGGACCGTAGTCCCAGCAGCCATTCAGTCCGCCATAAATCTCTGACGACTGAAAGATGAAGCCGCGCCGCTTGGCGAGGGAAACGATTTTTTCCAGGGTATTCTGCTGATTCTTTGCCATGTCCTGCGGTCCGCCACACTATAAGTATTCAACAATTGCAATCTTCAAGTTTACGAAAATCCGGCACGCCGGGAAAACCTGCACGCGGCAGCGCCGCGGCAGCATCGCGGTGGTACCCGCATAACGAGATTTATTCCCGCTCGAAGCGGATGAGCCCGGCATCGATATCCACACCGAAGCCGTAGAGACCGAGTCCGCGGTCATTGTGCTTCACCCAGCGGCTGTCTTCCTTGCCCGGACCCGCGAGATACTCGTCGTCTCCGCCGATGTCGAAAAAGAGTCCGGTAGTGGGACCGTACTGCGCCTGCTCACCCGGACGACGTGCCATGGCATATCCCATGGTATTGCCGACGGGCGCGTAGCGGTCGTTGCCGCGGATGTTCGCGAACAGCGAGAAGGAATTATTCAGTGAACTGCCCAGGCTGACGGCGCGGTCGTCGCCGTTGGACATCGTGTACTCGTCATCACCGTTGCCGTCGACATAAAACGCCGCCGAACCGTCATGCGCGGTACCGAAGCCCAGTGTCATCACGAGATCCGACCGATCATTTCCTTCATTGTCAAAGAGCACGCCGATGGCAAAATGCGCCGCTGCGCCGAGATTGAAAAACACGCCCCGATAGCTGTCGTCGCCACGCTCGTCGTTGAGTATACCATAACCGAACCAGTAGCCCGAACCCTGCGCGAACACCCCGGCGGAGTATGTGTCGTTGCCGTCGAGATCGTCGAGGATGCCGAGTCCACCCGACATATTGTGTCCGTCGGTATGATCTCCACGCCTTCCCGCGCCATATCCCTGCGCGTCGCTCTCGTTGTGCTTCGGTGTCTCATCGCCCACATGCGTCAGATCCGTATCATCGGCGATGTAGCTGTCGTCGCCCGTCACATCGAGCAGCAGTCCGCAGCCACCGGCGAAGCCGTACCCCTGCGCATAATAGACGGTGTGATAATCGTCGTTTCCCGCGCGATCGAGCAGCACACCGATGCCGTACAGGCCCGCGCCCTGGCTGAAGCCCTGGCTGAAATACTCGTCGTCCCCTTCGGCGTCGTACTGCACGCCGATACCGAAGCGGCCACAGCCCTGGGTGAAGGAATGTGCTTCATAGCGGTCGTTGCCCGCGAGATCGAGCAGCATGCCGATGCCCAGAACGCCCGCGCCCTGTGAGGGATTTTTCTCGTGTGGACTCAGATACTCATCATCGCCCGCGAGATCCAGCGCGACGGAAACCGGCAGGCGGTCGCTGCTGGCACCGACACTGCCGAAGTACCGGTCGCTCCCGCCCAGATCAACGAGCAGCGCACAGTCCTGCGCCGCATGGGTATCGTCTCCGCTGCCCGCAAGCAGTATGCGTCCCATGGGCGTGGGAATATCCAGTGCATATGCACTTTCTGCATACGCGAGCAGCACCGGGACTTCCTTCTCCACCGCCTGCGCGAGCAGCATGCCGCCCCAGGCGGCGGATTTCGTGTCGAACGCCACGGCCGCGTCGTACACGACCTGGTCGAAGGTGTGCGCGTCGCACTGCGATTCTTCCAGCGTAGTGCTGAAGAAAATGTGCTGCCACTGATCCCGTGGAATTGCGCGGAGGGAATTCTCGCGCCAGCGCCGCGCCTCGCGTATCGCTTCCAGGATGCGCGCGAGGGATGCGCGCAGCGGCCGGGGCAGAGGTGCGACAGCTTTCTCCACGCGTCCGCGGATGTCCGTCCAATGCTGCGTCGGCAGAGCGTACACAATGTTGTCACCCATGTCGCGTCCCATATCGGCATACATCCCGGCTATGGCTTCGACGAGGGGCTGCTCGCCATGGATCTTCGGTTCGTAATCGTAGCCGTATTTGCCGACGTCGAGTCCGAGATTGCGCGCCGAATTCATGACCATGGCCGAGAGGGGACGTATCCGCGCGAGTGTTGCGCGTGGGAAATTACTGCTGTCGCCCGTTGCCCAGATGCGGTAGCGCCAGAGGATGTCCTGCGTGAAGGACGGGATTTTCAGGGGACGCGCCAGCAGATCGTCAAAGTAATGCAGCCGGAAGGGATCGCTGCGCGTGGCGGCGTTCCAGGTCGAGAGGGGACGATACCCGACGGTGGAGGAATCGAGTCCGAATCCGTCGAGCGCGCTTTGCAGCAGGTTTTCCTGCGCGTGCAGGGAGACGGTTGTGGTCAGAAGGAAGAAAGTCAGGAGAAAAGTACGCATGGTATCGAGAGCGCTGGTGTGAATGCGGGAAAGTAAAAAATCGGCTTTTCCGGCGGTAAATAAAAAGCGTCCATCCCGCATGCAGGGATGGACGCCCGATTTCTCTCTGAAGGAAGGAGGATATCAGAAGAGATAAATCACGTTGAATCCGATGGTGGTCTGACTGTCCGTCATTTCCTCACCGTCTTCAAAGACGTTCTGATCGGAGCTGTCCATACGGAAGTCCATACGGAAAACGAAATTGTCGGTGGGACGATATTCCGGTGTGATGGTAAACTCGGTGAGCTTCTGCTTCACGCCGGTGCGCATGCCGTCGGCATCGTCGAACTGCTCGCCGCGAAGTGCGATTGCGAACTTGTCGGCGAGATCAAAACGCAGGTAGCCGGCGAAACCGGTCCACGATGCGCTCTCATCCTCGAGTGCCGGGGCGTCCATGCTGCCGAGATCGACATTCACGCCGAGGCTGATCATGTCGGTGATCGACCACGTACCCACGATATCGATGACGGAGGTATTGTTGCTGTTGTCGCTGTCGCCTTCCGCACCGTAAATGCCATTGACGGCGAAGAAGATATCATCATTCGGTGTGAGCGCCAGCTGCGCGCCCACAGTCTTGTTCTTGTTGTTCTCCACGGCATTGTCCCAGCCGTTGGCAACCATGACCATGGCCGAGACCATGTCACTGAAACCGTAGCTTGCGCGCACGCCCGTGTGGGCGAAGGGAATGGCATAACCGAAGCAGAACGAGCGGCTCATGTTGTCGTTATAGCCGTCGTAGCCTTCGATCAGCTCATAGCCCATGTGCGTCAGGAACTTACCTGCGTCGATGGTCAGTCCGTCACCCAGCGGCACGATATACGTGGCATAGGCCTGAAGCACGTCGATGTTCTGACCGCCGAACAGTCCGCTTGACGCGGTGTACTGCGGCAGGGCGCCGGTGATCAGGTCGAAGCGGAAGCCCGCGTCGCCGGCTTTCTCGGCGTCGTGCTGCAGCCTGAGCTGAAACACATCGAAGTTGAACGTATTGTGCGTCTGATCAAAGATGCGAAACGCGTTCATGCCCGAGTGCGGCTTGTTCATGTTGTAGTTGAACGAGGAGGACACGTAGCCGTGCATGTCCACGTTCTGATACCAGGGCGTATCCTGCGCCGACAGCTGTGTGGCGCCGCCGAGTATCAACAGAGCGAGCAGGGAGGAAAAGAGAATGTTCTTCATTAAATACCCTCGATATATGCTGTTTCACCATGAAGGGACTCATCCAGGCTCGCTTCTTCCAGGTCGGAGGTGCGAACCGGTGTAATCAGGTTGATCACTTTCAGTGCGACCCAGGTAAAGGCAAATGCGTAGATGGAAGCGCCGACCACGGCAACGACTTCCTTGAAGAAAAAGTCTGCGCCACCGAAAAGCAATCCGTCCGCACCCGCTGCGTTGACAGCCGTGCTGCCGAAGAGTCCGAGTGCGATGGTCCCGAGAATACCGCCGACACCGTGGACGCCCCAGACGTCGAGCGCGTCATCCCATTTCAGTTTATTTTTCAGCGCAACCGCGAAGTAGCAGACGAAGCCGGATGCGATACCGATGATGACGGCGCTGCTGGTGGAAACGAAGCCGGCCGCGGGAGTAATGGTGGCGAGTCCGGCCACGGCGCCGGTGAGCAGTCCGACGAATTTGGGCTTTTTCTCGATGGTCCATGCCAGGATGAGCCAGGTCACACCGGCGAAGGATGCGGCGACGTCCGTGTTCAGGAAAGCAAGCGCGGTGATCTGATCGACCTGCAGCTCACTTCCGGCGTTGAAACCGTACCAGCCGAACCACAGCAGTCCGGTACCCAGCGCGACGAGCGGGATACTGTGGGGACCGCTTTCCGCGACCTTGCGTTTCCCGACGAAGAATACCGAGGCGAGCGCGGCCATACCTGCGATGGCGTGCACGACAATACCGCCTGCGAAATCAAGCACGCCCCATTGCGCGAGCATTCCACCGCCCCAGACCATGTGTACGAACGGGAAGTACACGAAGAGCAGCCAGACGACGAGGAAAATGATGTAGGCCTTGAAGGTCACGCGGTTGGTGAAGGCACCAGTGATCAGCGCCGGGGTGATGATGGCGAACATCATCTGATAGGCGATGAAAACCATGAGGGGAATGTTGTTCGTACCGCTGCCGAACACTTCGTCGACAGAAATGCCGGCGAGGAAAGCATGGTCGAGATTCCCGATGATGCCGCCGATGTCACCGCTGAAACACAGCGAGTACCCGACCGCGAACCACAGCACCGTCGTGATGCCCATGGACACGAAACTTTGAATCATGATGGAAAGGACATTTTTGCGTCCGACGAGTCCGCCATAGAAAAAGGCAAGACCCGGAGTCATGAGCATGACGAGGCTCGTAGCGACCAGCATGAAGCCGGTATTCCCCGTATCAAACATGGCAAGCTCCAGAATAATGGTGTGGGAAACTGCATCCGCGAGCGAGGGGGGGCGGACACAGAAGAGTAGTTGCTCTGAAACTAGGATGTTCGGGGGAGGGGAAAAATAGTCGCCGTCCGATTCTCCCGTAGGGACTTTTCACGCACCCATGTAGGGAAATCCCTACCGGGATGTCAATCCAGCAGATCGTGCTTGATGGCGTAATGGGAGAGTTCGACGTTGTTGCGGAGGTCCATTTTTTCGAGGATGCGTGCGCGGTAGGTGGTGATGGTTTTTTCGCTGAGGATGAGGTCTTCGGCGATTTCCTTCAGCGTCTTGCCCGCGGCCAGCATGCGCATAACCTGGAATTCACGGTTGGAGAGGGTGTGGTGGGGTGCTTCGTCACGGTCGTTTTCGATGGCGTCTGCCAGGCGCTCTGCCACGCTGGCGCTGATGTAGCGTCCCCCCGAGGCGATTTTGTGAATGGCGGTGATCAGTTCGGACGCGGCGCTTTCCTTGGTCAGGTAGCCCGATGCCCCGGCACGGAGCACGCGCACGGCGTACTGGTCTTCTGGATGCATGCTGACGATGAGTACGGGCAGATCGGGTTTGACCTTGCGGATTTCGGCGAGGATGTCGAGTCCGCTGCGCCCGGGCATGGAGATGTCGAGGATGACCACATCGCAGCTGCTGTGGAGGATTTTCTGCGTGGCTTCGGTGCCGCTGCCTGCTTCGTCAATGACGCGCAACTCGCGATGCTTGCCGAGAATCTGCTTGAGTCCCTCACGAAAAAGTACATGATCGTCAGCGATGAGAATCTTGATCATTTGCTACGACTCCTGTGCTGCCAGGGGAATGTGCACCGAAACGACGGTGCCCTTTTCCGGCGAACCGGTGATGGTGACCTCACCGCCGAAGTAGTGGGCGCGTTCGCGGATACCGATCAGGCCGAAGGAAGAGGGGTTCTCGAGTTCGGCGGGACTGATCCCGCGTCCGTCGTCGCGAATCTGCAGATGCACTTCATCCTCTTCCGCCACGAGGTCGATCTGCACCGTGCCGGCGCCGCTGTGCCGCGCGACGTTGGTGAGCGTCTCCTGGAAAATACGAAAAACCGCAGTTGCACGGTCGGGGTCGAGGGAAAGCTCGGGCGGAGTGATCTGCAGCTGACAGCGTATGCCGCTGTGCCGCTGGAATTCTTCGGTCTGCCATTCGATGGCAGCCGAGAGTCCGAGATCATCGAGCAGTCCGGGACGCAGCTGCGAAATGATGCGCTTGACGGATTGAATTGTCGCGTCGATATCATCAAGCATGGCTGAGAAGCGTCCCCGCATCACGCCCTCCCCTTCGGGCACGTCTTCCTGCAGCAGCGCAAGATGCAGTTTGAGGGAAGTCAGCCGCTGGCCGAGTTCATCATGGATTTCCCTTGCCACGCCCTTGCGTTCTTCCTCGCGCACGCTCTGCAGATGGCGCGAGAGATTGCGGAACTGCTCCTGCGAACGCTGCAGGCGCTCCTCCGCACGACGGCGTTCTCCGATTTCATCCTCCAGTCTGTCGGTGTGGAATTTGATTTTATCGGCCATGGTGTTGAAGGTGGACGCAAGGATGCCGATTTCGTCCTGCGTCCTCACATCGGCGCGGCTGCTGAGTTCTCCGCGTCCGAACTGTTCGGCAACGTGGGTGAGTCCGCGAATGGGACGCGAGATTGTCTGCGAGATGATAAAGCCCAGGCTGACGGCGAAGAGCAGGATGATGAGTCCGCTCAGTATCAGCTGCTCGCGCAGCTCATAGACAGAGCGAAACGCTTCTTTTTCATCGATCTCGGAAAGCAGCACCCAGTGCAGGTCGGCGATATGCAGGGGAGTGAAAGAACTGAGTACACGCATGCCGCGGTAATCGCGTACGATGCGCGTATCGGTTTTTCCGCGCAGTGCGGCCTGCGTGGCCTCGGTATGGACGTCCTGCAGCAGAACGGAGGTGCGATGCGTGCGAATGGACTGCAGCACATCCTCGTCCGTGCCCAGGTCGCGCAGCATGGCGAGATAGGCCTTCGGCTGTTCGATGAAGAAACGGCTGTCATTGCGCATGCGGTAGTCCGTCCCCACGATATAGGTTTCCCCGCTTTCACCGAGTCCTTCCCGCTCCCAGTTTCCGTGCTCTGTCATCACCGCGTTGATGTCGTCGATGGACAGCTGGAAAATCATCACTGCCACCGCGCGTCCCTCATGCATCACCGGTGAGGCAACGAAAGAAGCCGGGGCGTCGGCCGAGGGCGCATACGGCTCGAAATCCACAAACCGTGCATACTGCCTGTCATTCGCCGCCGCCGCATCCCGGAACACCTGCGCGAAATTCGTGGCGCGATAGGGTCCGCTGTGCAGATTGGTGGCGAAATCCGCCTCCCGCTTGACCGTATAGACGATATCCCCGCTCTCGGCGTCTACAATGAAGACATCGTAATATCCTTCCTGCTCGAGGTAGGGAAGGAACATCGCGTCGGCATCGTGCATGCTGCGCAGGTAGCGGCGCAGGTTCTGCGGGACGGACTCCGTTTCCCCGCTTTTCCGCGCATGACGGTAGACGGCACTGCGGAGGGCGGGGGAGGAGGCGAGGGGACGAAAGGCGGCGATCAGCTTCCGCGACATCGCCAGCGCTTCCGGATCGCTCGACCGGTTGATGACGTCGCTTCGCACGCGTTCGAAATAATATTCGATCTGACGGCGCTTGGATTCCCGTATGGCCGTCAGCCGCTGAAAGGTCACCTCTTCGAGCGCCGTGCGCGCACTGACATAGGCCTGCCATCCCGTGATCACGATGGAGATAAATCCGATCAGCAGGAAGGAAATCTGCAGTTTTGTCTTCAGTTTGGCCGTGGGCATGCGGTGGGATGCATCTGATGGGAAAATCGCGGCGATTTGCCACTTCCGACTGTAAACCTACATTGCTGGGAGAAAAGAATCCAGACACCGTGGTCCTTGAATCTTTCTCCGGCTGCATTCATCATATATGACAGAACATTGTATGTGCCATCAACAGCATTGAAATCGTCATGGACATGAAAATAGTATTTCCCGGCAACAAAAAAGTGGACGCGCTGTACAACGGCTTCCGCATCAGCACCGATCAGCCCGCCTTCGGCGGTGGTGATGGCACGGCGCCGGCCCCGTTCGACCTCTTCCTGGCCTCGCTGGGCACCTGCGCGGGCATCTACGTGCTCGGCTTCTGCCAGCAGCGTGGACTCCCCACCGAGGGCATCGAGCTGACGCAGCGCCTCGAATTCGATCCCGTGCGCCGCATGGTCTCGAAAGTGCACCTGGAAATCAGCGTTCCCCCCGAATTCCCCGAAAAATATCACGACGCACTGATCAAGTCTGCTTCCCTCTGCGCCGTCAAGAAGCACATGGAAACACCGCCCGAGTTCGACATCTACACCGCCGTCAAGGAAACCGAGCAGGCCTGACCCCGCCCACGTTTCCACCCGGTTATCCCGCCCCGCAGCAACGCGAAGTTGTTGCGGGGCGTTTTTTCGATATGGTCACCGTTACGGGGACGGGTGCATATCGTCGACATCTGTATCCCGGTGAAACCCCTTTAGTCATAGAAATATACAAAACGTGCATACTATCAAATCTGTTACCAGCGAACATCTCACGTACAGCTCCCCGGATTCTCCCGGGGCGGTGATGCTCGTACACATGTGTCGGGGATTTCTCATATTTTTAAGAATGCTTAAATCACGGATTATCATTAGGTGAATCATGGCTAGGATAGAACCCCCCCCCGGCGTGCACGACGTCCTACCCATCCCGGTGCAATTCTTCGTGAGGACGTCCTCCCGGAATACCACCTCTCTGTGGCGCAGCACGCTGCCGCTATCGGTGTTGCGCGACAGACGGTGAACGAACTGCTGCGGGAGCGGCGGGCAGTCAGTCCCTCAATGGCATTACGCCTGTCACGCCTCTTCGGAAACTCCGCGGAGTTCTGACTCAATCTTCAGAGGGCGGTGGATCTGTGGGATGCAGAGACGATCGTGGAGCAGGAACGATCAGGGGCGCTGAATCAATGCGATGCGCTGGAGATTGATCAGGGAGTTGCTGTCCATGAAAACGATTGAGCCGCCGGCGATGAGAACTTTTTCGATAATGATATCCACCACATCGTTGAATATCTCCCAGATTCCCTCGGAGGTGATGAGCTGGTTTCCGTTTTGTCCCAGCTTTCCCTCCGCCTTCCTGCGATAATCGTCCTCCACGAACAACGTGGCTCCCGGATAGCTCAGGTCAGAATCCCATATATCATCGATGCCGGAGATGACGTCATTTGTTTTCTCCGCGACGGCGAGCGCATGTAATGCGTTGTTGGTTGTGCCGGCGAGTGCCAGCTTCACGATGGGCCAGACGATTTTCCCGAGGTCGTGCGGCGAGGTCGTGGTGTAATCCCCCTTCACCGTACCGATGAGGTTTTCATTGTGGGCCGTCAGCGACTTGAAAATCTCGAGATGGCGTGTCGGACCCACGAGCATCATGCGGAGGGGGTCCTGCTTGAAATAGTGCGCAAAATGGTTATCCGTCTCATGCAGAAAATCGTGCAGCTGCAGATCCGTCATCTCGAGCGCGAATTTGGGCACACCCCCGTTCAATGCGTATATCGGGAATTCCGTGTTCTGAATATCGATGAGTTCGTCCCGGAATCCCTCGTACAGCCTGGTTTTGGCACTGCTGAGTGAGAGGATGTAATAGTGTATGCTCAGGTTCATCATTTCATATCTCGCTTTTCACTGGAGTCGCTGCAAATCGTGTCTGGAGGTTGTACCGCCCGGCAGCACTGCCAGCCGGAATGGATGCGTGTGCTTTTGGATCGGCCGAAGATGGCGGGGCGGAACAGGATAGTGACTCCGTCGCGCATGCCCGGAAGCACAAATGCCTTCTCTTCGCTGCAGTCGACGTACTCGACGGAACCCGGAGGGGAGTCCTGCAATTCGGAAAGCCGCCTCGCATACAGACGTTCGACTGTGCTCAGGTAGTCCCTGCTGCGATGCATGTCGTACACGGCGACGGTCACCGCCGTTTGTACTTCCTGTGCCAGTCGGTTGAACGTGTGTCGCGCGTACGAAGCTGCAAATCGCGGGATATCATTGTCCGGTGCCAATTCACCGAGGCGCGCGAACGCCTGAAGATCGAAGTAGGACAGGTGAAGATTATCCGGCGATGCCACCACGGTGCGTGTGTAGGGTCCGAGCGCACCGATGGTGTAGGGCGTTCCACCAAAGCATGTGGAGAGGACGAGGAGATCGAATTTCAGCGAATCTCCCGTGAATTTTCTCAGACCTTCGGAGAATTCACGGACATTGCAAGTGCGTTCAGGGTGCGATTCATCATATCCCGCGCCGTCGAATTCGGAAATTTCGTGACCGAAGTAGAAAAAGAAACGCGCAGGATTCGTCTGGCATTCCGTGGGAAATTGCCGGTAGAGTTCCACCTCCGCATCGAAGCGGGAGGATCCGTCACCACGCCAGTAGGTATCCCGTTGGACGATCGCACCGTTGCGGTACAGCAGGAACTCGCCGTCGGGGATGGGAACAACGAAAAACCGGTACTGCGCAGGACGCTGATGGAAAATGTACACTTCGGCTTCCTTGTTCTGGCGAGCCACGTTGCGTGCGCCCTGCAGTGTTCGTCTATCTGCTTGCCGCTCCTGTCCGTCCGGGGTGTGATACGTATAGTCGGCGTCGCCATGGATGATGAATACCATCGAGGAGCGCGGCGGCGCTGCCTTCAGGTTCTTGTCGGCAGCCGTGATGAAATCCGTTGGCATACCACTGCACGCGGAAAGAGCAACCCCGAGCGCCACGCACGCAATAATCCCTGCTTGAGTCTGAAATCGGCGCGTGACACTCGTGATTGTTCGTTTCTGCGCATGTTTCATCGCGATACCCTGAACGGGATTCCTAAAGAATGAGCACCAGGAGGATGACGATGAGCAGGATTGTCACGAGACTGAGCGTGACGTATTGATCAGCCTGCTGCATATCCTGAACGACATAGTCGGAAAATGCATTGAGCTGGGCGTCCGAAACCCTTTCGAAAGAATTCTCGCCCATCAATTCGTCCTGTTTCTCCTGAAGCGTCGTCCGCAGACGCATTGCCGCGGTACGATCATTGTTGCCGGCGAGACCGGTGTTCTCGATCATCTCAAGCGCACTGTTCATCTTCTGCAGCGAGTTCATGAGAATATCGCGTTTTTGAACAGGATCGTCCGTCGCTTTCACCTCGCGAGAGGCGTCGTTGAAATACTTGCTGATCTCTCCGCCTTCTCCGGCATACACTGCCTGGCCGAAAGCAAGAAAAAAGATGAGTATTCCGAGTATTCTGCGTGCAGCCATTGGGGGGCCTTCAAGTATTGATGAATGGTCCGTGGGTACGATATCCGCATCAGGTCTTCCGAGTGGGAAGCGTTCTTGCGTCGCTGGTGGCATGGCGCATGGACGGTGCTTCGGTCGAGCATGACGCGGCTGTGTGTTCGTGACGACGACACTCGGTCCACACCATGAAAACTGCGGGCCGCTTCACCCACCGGTCCACCATGCGTTGACACAGGAGTAATATTCGTTTTGCCTGACCGGGAGGTGACGTCGGGACCTGTCTTCCGCCCTTTTCTCAGGGCGATCACACCTTCCGGCAGCCTCTGCTAGGAGTGTTGCTGTTGCACTTCTATAGTAGACATAAACCACCGTAGGCGCAATCGCCCAAACGAATGGATCCTGACGTAGATCCTTCGAGTGATCACGGTGCTTCCACTGCGGTCAAGAATGGGTTGGAGGCGTGAGGGGGGGGTGGCTGCGGAAGGCAGGAATCAGGAATTTCGACTGTGCGTATAGGCCGCGATCTGCAGGCGGGTACTCAGGGCCAATTTTTCCAGGATGTTGTGGACGTGACTCTTGACGGTATAGGTCGCGATGTGAAGGGTTTCTGCGATTTCCTTGTTGCTCAGACCTTCTGAAATCAGCTTCACCACTTCCAGTTCCCTCGGCGTAAGCCGGACCGCATCCTTTGGCAAGGCATGAACCTTCTCCACCGTGTTGAGAGCGATCTGCATGAAGAGGGAGTGTGTCATCGCGGGTGGAAGGACCTTCTCTCCCGAGGCGACGGCGCGTATCGTACGGATCCATTCACTCGTGGGTGCATTTTTCAGGATGAACCCGTGGCCGCCGGCCCGCACGAATTCCACGATGTCCACATTCTCAGCGAGAATTTCCATCGCGATGATCCTGCACTTTGGAATTTCCTTCTGGATAATGGCCATGAGATCCAAACTATCCATTTTCTCCAGTCCGAGGTCGAGGAGCACGATATCGGGCAGCGTGCTCAGCTTCTTCAGCTGCTCGATGGCATCACCATCTTCCGAACGTGCGATGACGCCAAACCCCTCGACACTGTCCAGCATCGCCGCAATCCCTTCCTGGAGCAGACGGTTATCTTCAATCAGCAATATGCGCACATTATCCATGCATTTTCTTCGTGTGGAATGGGTGGCGACCATAAGAGATGGTCGTGCGGAATCAAATGTTCATTTGACCGAAATCTACGAAATCGAAAGCAGAAAAGCACCTCGCACAGAATTTTCGGCTGGGGCGGGTGCATATCGTCGACATCTGTATTCCGGTGAAACCCCTGCAGTCGTAGAAATATGCAGAAAGTGCATAAAACCTCGTCGATTGACGTGGTTTTATGTGTACCGCGCGCTCTGAAAGCCGGAGAACGTCAAATTCTGAATTTTAGGGTATGTTAAAATAATATTTTAACGTGCCCTAAAATTGCTTCCGGGCCGCGTTTTCCCCATTCCACGGCTGAAATTGAAAAGCCCCCACCCGAAGGTGAGGGCTTTTCTGCGCACCGGCATTCACCTGTTATCGAATAACGGAGACCATCGTGGATGAAACGCCGGTCGGAGTGGAGAGAAGTGCGCGGTACACACCGGGGGAAAGAGACGCGGTGTTCAAGGTCGCATTGTAGCTGCCCGGGGAGAGCTGTCCCTTGTCGACCATGAATACTTCGCGTCCGCTCAAATCGTACACGCGCATCGTTACCGCGGCATTAGTCTCGAGGGAGAATCGCAGTGTCGTCTGCTCACGCGCAGGATTCGGGAAAATGCTCATGGCTTTCACCGGGGTAGGCGGTGCATTGTTTTCCACCGAAGTGACGGAGGAAAGATTCAGCACGTTACCATCCGGCAATGCGGCGAAGAGTCCGAAAGCGGGACCGTTCTGATTGCCTTCGGGTGCGAGGAAGCCGGAGGCGAAGACGACGGCAGCGCCGCCCGCGAGTCCGGAAAGGTCAGCGGTGAAGCTGGCGACGACGGTGTTGTTGTCCATCGCCGGCGTGATGTCAAGCGTATAGCTGGCGGCAGGGACGGAGAAGTACGGGGTCATGTCGCCATAGGCGGCGTCATCGACGAGCGTGCCCACGCCGCGAGCGATCACGTCCACGGCAGGAGCATCGGTGGCTCCGTGCAGAACCTTGAGATCGACCTCACCGGAGTTGACGGCGCTCTCGCGTCCCGCGTCAGAGGTGAAGAGCGTGAAGCCAATATCCTTCATGTCCGGGTTTGCGGCGAAAGTCATCGGATCGAGCACGCCGTTGGCGACGGCGATATAAGTTTTTCCATCATCGAGCGTGACGTCGAAGGATGCAATGATATCCTGCGCACCGGTGCTGCTGCCCGGCGCAACGCCGATCGAGAGCTGCACTTCGGCAGGGACATCCACGTACGGCGTTGCCGTGCGGAAGGCAAAATCATCCTGGAAGAGCGCGCCGTTGACATAGATATCAACGGAAGCGGCAGCCGGATCGGCGGCATTGTGAATCACCTGAAGACGGGCGGACGATTCCCTGGCGACCGGAAGTGCGACGACGTTACCATCTGGCAGGGCGGCGAAGAGTCCGAAAGCGGGACCGCTCTGATTGCCTTCGGGTGCGAGGAAGCCGGAGGCGAAGACGACGGCAGCGCCGCCCGCGAGTCCGGAAAGGTCAGCGGTGAAGCTGGCGACGACGGTGTTGTTGTCCATCGCCGGCGTGATGTCAAGCGTATAGCTGGCGGCAGGGACGGAGAAGTACGGGGTCATGTCGCCATAGGCGGCGTCATCGACGAGCGTGCCCACGCCGCGAGCGATCACGTCCACGGCAGGAGCATCGGTGGCTCCGTGCAGAACCTTGAGATCGACCTCACCGGAGTTGACGGCGCTCTCGCGTCCCGCGTCAGAGGTGAAGAGCGTGAAGCCAATATCCTTCATGTCCGGGTTTGCGGCGAAAGTCATCGGATCGAGCACGCCGTTGGCGACGGCGATATAAGTTTTTCCATCATCGAGCGTGACGTCGAAGGATGCAATGATATCCTGCGCACCGGTGCTGCTGCCCGGCGCAACGCCGATCGAGAGCTGCACTTCGGCAGGGACATCCACGTACGGCGTTGCCGTGCGGAAGGCAAAATCATCCTGGAAGAGCGCGCCGTTGACATAGATATCAACGGAAGCGGCTGCCGGATCGGCGGCATTGTGAATCACCTGAAGACGGGCTGTCTGGGCCTGTAGCGAGCTTGCAGTCAGCAACATCGCGATAGCGAATAGAAAAATGTTGTATTTCATGATGGACTCTTTCTTGATAGTGTAAAACATACCGTCCGTATAATAAGCGTCTAAGTAAATGGCTCTATATGCTAGACAGATACTCAACATGTATGTTTGTGTTGAAAGTTCCCACCTGGTTGGATGTTGTCCTTTTCCGCTTCGCGCGTTGGGCGAAACGTTGCTTCCACGGGCGCTGAGCGCTATATTTCATATCCCACCCGTTGTAACCGGACAGGAGTAAAGAAATGGGTATCCTGGGATGGATTATTCTCGGTGGACTGGCAGGCTGGATCGCCAAAAACGTCACGGGCGTGGGCGTGCAGAAAGGCTGCCTGTTCAATGTTTTTGTCGGCGTGATCGGTAGCGTCGTCGGGGGACTGATTTTCTCCTATCTCGGTGAGGAGTCCGTGACGGGTTTCAATGCATGGAGCCTGTTTGTGGCAACTGCGGGAGCTGTGGTCTTTCTCTGGATCGCCTCCTTTTTCGGTGGGTCAAAAAAATAGCTTTAAGGAGTTGTTATGGAAAACCTGAAGATTACCCGGGCAGAACGTACGCGTATTCACGACATTCCCTACGATAATCTCGGTTTCGGCCGGTACATGTCTGACCACATGTTCGTGGTCGACTATGCCGACGGAGCCTGGGGGGAACCACGCATCGAGCCGTATGCCCCGATGTCCATCGATCCCGCCAACTGCACGCTGCATTACGGGCAGACCATTTTCGAGGGCATGAAGGCCTATCGCTCCGCCAAGGGCGGACTCAATCTCTTCCGTCCCTACATGAACGCGAAGCGTATGAACAATTCCGCCACGGCGGTGTGCATTCCGACGCTGGACGAAGAGCTGTTCGTGGACGGTATCCGTGAGCTGGTCAAGCTCGATCAGGATTTCATTCCCCGCGAACGCGGACACTCGCTCTACATCCGTCCCCTTTCCTTCGGTACGGGCAACTTCCTCGGCGTGCATGCGTCGGACAAGTATCGCTTCCTCGTCATCACTTCGCCGGTGGCTTCGTACTACGCGGAGGGCATCAACCCGGTGCGTATCAAAGTGGACGAGCAGCATGTGCGCGCAGTGCGTGGTGGTGTGGGACAGGCGAAAACCGCAGCGAATTACGCCGCCAGTCTGCGTGCGGGTATGGAAGCGAAAGCGGAAGGCTTCGCGCAGGTACTTTTCCTCGAAGCCGTTTCCCGCGAGCTGGTCGATGAAATCGGTGCCATGAATATCATGTTCCTGATCGGTGACGAACTGATCACACCGCCGCTCGATCAGGGTTCCATTCTGCCGGGCATCACCCGCGACTCCGTCCTGCAACTGGCCCGCCACTGGGGCATGAAGGTTTCCGAGCGCGGCATTTCCATCGAGGAAATCATGTCCGCCCACCGCGACGGTACGCTCAAGGAAGCCTTTGGTACCGGCACCGCCGCAGTGATTTCCCCGGTCGGCGAACTTGTCTACCGCGACGAGGCGATCAAGATTAATGGCGGCACAATCGGTCCCGTCGCCCAGAAATTCTACGATACCATCACGGGTATTCAGTACGGCGAACTCGAGGATCCCTTCGGCTGGGTCGAGCATATCGACATTGGTGAGGAAATCCCCGCCTGACCCTTTCGCCAACCAGGTTTTCCAGCGCCCCGCCTGCTCCCCACGCAGCGCGGGGCGTTCTGTTTGCTCCCTGGTGCTCGAACGCTTGATCGCAGGGATATGGAAGGATATATTCCCTGCATCCCCCACCGATCCATCATTTCACAGGAGTCCCCATGTTCCTGCGCATCCTGCTTGCCGCTCTCGCCGTTTTCATTCTCTGGGCAGGTCTCGATTTCGTGATTCACGGACTGCTACTCGGCGCCATGTACGAACAGACGAAAGAGCTGTGGCGTCCGATGGCCGAAGTGAAATTCGCCTCGGGCTACCTTGCGAGCTTCATTTCCGCGTTCTTCTTCGTTGCCGTCTACGGATGGCTGATCAAGCCGAAGAACATGAAGAATGCTGTCATCTACGGACTGCTCTTCGGTCTCGGTGTCGGTACGGCAATGGGCTACGGCACCTACGCGTACATGCCCATCCCGTACTGGATGGCCTTCGGCTGGTTCCTCGGCTCCACCGTCCAGGGACTCCTCGCCGGTGTGCTTCTCGGAATCATCGTGAAGAAGCCTGAGGATGCCGCTGCCGCAACGACCTGATATCGGTTATTGCAGATTCTGAAACGGATACTGGATGACGTGCAATCCAGCAACCGTTGCAACAAATCAGGAATTTCCCCGTTTAGAGGGAAGGCCTGTTTATTAATGAGATAAAAGCATGAGTAACGACGAAAAGAAAAAAACCGTGGAGTACTGGCAGCAGAGGGGACTGATCATGGGGATGCTGTACGGTGTGGCGATCGGGATTCCACTTGGTCTCGCTCTCAAGAATCTCGCGATCGGTATCGCAATCGGGGCGGGAACCGGTGTCACCTATGGCATCGCGCTGGGACAGATCTGGGTGAAGAAGCATCTTCCCGATGCCGGACCGGTCGATATCATTCCTCCTGAGCGCAGGAAGTATGTTATTATCTCGGTGGTTGCAGGCATCGTTCTCTTCGGAATTATCGTCGCGGTGTATTTCCTGCGCTGATGCACGCCATTATCCCGTGCGCTTCACCTCATCAGCCAGGCCGCGCATGACCGCGGCCGCTTTTCCCTCGAGAAAAATATCCGTTATGCGGTGGGTGTAAAGGGATGGCTCGGTATTCACTTCGATGATAGCGGCTCCGCGGCGCTTTGCTTCCTCCGGCACGAGATTCGCCGGCATCACCTCACCCGTCGTTCCAATCAGTAAAAATACATCTGACAGCTCCGCCTGCCGGAACGCCGCCCTCCGGGCCTCATCCGGTATCATTTCCCCGAAAAACACGAAATCAGGTTTGAAAAGTCCCCCGCAGCTGCAGTGCGGAGGCAGCTGCCGGAGGTCCACATTGCTGGCGGGAGTCCGCACACCGCAATCGAGGCAGAGCAGCACCTGTGAATTCCCGTGAAACTCGATCACCTTTTCGCTCCCGGCTTCCTGATGCAGGTTGTCGATGTTCTGTGTGATCACCGCCCTTAGCATCCCCTGCCGCTCGAGTTCCGCAAGCACGATATGGGCATCGTTGGGACGCGCTTCCCCGAAGAAATCGTAGAAAATTTCCCGGATGACGCGCCAGGCTGCTTCCGTGTGCGCATGGAAATACTCGATGTCCAGGCTGCGCGGGTCGTAGCGGCTCCAGAGTCCGTCATTCCCCCGGAAGGGCGGGATGCCGCTTTCCACGGAAATGCCCGCGCCCGTGAAGGCAGTCAGGTGTCCGGCATTGCGTATCAGCTGTGCTGCGCGGGTGAGGGACATCAGCTGCTCAGATTTCCTTTGTGTTTTGAAGAACCTGCAATGCCGCTGCCCGGTAATTGCGTCCGATAGTCAGCTCATGCGTACCGATCTCCACACTGTGCGTCGTGAAGGCGTCGATGCGCGCGATGGCAACGATGATGCCGCGATGAATGCGCAGGAAACGTCCTTCGGGAAGCTCCTGCTCAAGCGCCGCAATGGTACTGCGCACGGTGATACTTCCCTGCGTTGTGCGCACACGCACGTAGTCTTTCATGCTCTCGAGGTAGAGGATGTCGCTGAGCGGCACGCGATGCATTTTGCGGTCCGCCCTGAGCATGATCACATCCTCTTCCGCCTGCGGCGCCGCATCCACGCGGTCGCGCTGCTCCTTAGTCGCGAAGTACTTTTCCACCGCGCGCAGAAAGCGCTCGAAGGAAATCGGTTTCAGCAGGTAATCGGTGACGTCGAGGTCGAAGCCTTCCACCGCGTAATCACGGTGTGCCGTCGTGATGATGACGGAAGGGGGATTGCGCAGGGATCGCAGCAGTCCGAGTCCGCTCAGTCCCGGCATCTCGATATCGAGAAACAGCAGATCGATGCGCGACTTCTGCAGCCGGGAAAAGGCTTCGTCAGCCGATTCGCACTGCGCCTGCAGCGCAAGGGTGTCGACGCGCGCGATATGTGCGGCGAGCACTTCTCTCGCCAGCGGTTCGTCATCAACGACCATGCAGGAAACGGGCACGCTGGTACCTTCACTGTTCTGAAAGACGATAGAGATCGAGGCGGACCTCAAACACATTGCCGGTTGTCGTCAAGGAAAAATCATGGCGTCCGGGATACAGCAGGTTCAGCCGCTCACGCACATTGCGCAGTCCGATACCGCCACTACCCGCCGCGTCGTTTTCCGTCGCATCGCTTCCCGGCGCTTGCTGCTTTGATGCTTCGCGTTCCGCAGGCAGACTGTTACGCGCCTCGAAGTGAATGTCCGAACTGCCTGCGCGAAGTGCAACTTCCACCCAGGCATCGCCACTGTCCCTGCTCACTCCGTGCTTGAAACAGTTTTCCACAATGGGAAGGAAAAGCAGCGGAGCGACGGGCAGTGCTGCGCGGAGATCGTTCTCCCAGCTGATGCGTACCCGGGGACCATGACGCATGCGCTCGAGGTCGAGGTAATGTTCCAGCAGACGGACTTCACGCTCGACGGAGACGAATTCGTTGCGGCTCTCATAGAGCATGTAATCCAGCAATTCCGAAAGCTTGAGGACGACCTCGGATGCACGGTCCGATTTCTGCAGCGTGAGTGCATACAGATTGTTCAGCGTATTGAAAAGGAAATGCGGATGCACTTGTGAGCGCAGCATGGCCAGCTCGGCAGTGAGCCGTTCCTGCCGCAGTCTCTGCGTCCGCCGGTCGGCCGCATACCAGTGCCTGAGCAGCGTGATCACCGATGCCATCAGCGTGACCACGAAGATGCCGGCCGAGAGCACGACAATGTCGACCGCGTTGCGTGGGGGTGTGTATCCCTGCAGGGGAGGAAGCGGCAGCACGCCGAGTACGAGCAGGAAGAATTCGACAATGAGAAGGAAAAACACACCCAGTACCGTGTATGCACTGTACAGCAGGAAACGCGCATAACGGCGGCGAAGCAGTGTGCGGGGGATGGTTATTCCAGTCGTGACATAGACTGTCGTGATGTACACGGGCAGGGTGTAGAGAAGGACGAACGCCGCGGCGCTTCCGCTGTCTAGCAGGCGCGCGTACAGCAGGTACATGATTCCCATGGCGAGCAGCCAGAAAAGAAGGTGGAAGAGAAGGCGAAGAGGGAGGGACGCCTCCGGGATCTCACCGTTACCGGTATGTTCATCGTATACGTGCATGGCAACAATCTACACTGTAGCTCATTGCGAAGGTAAGAAATGCGATCAGTGTATGCGGACGAGGGATGAGTGGCGCAATGCCGACGTCAAACGGCGTCTGTCGCGATTCGGCTCACGTATTGCGCGCGACGGCAGACATCCGGCGCATTTCCCACAACAGGTGTTTCCACGATGGTATGTTTCCTCCAGGTCGGCAACAAGACGGACGACAATGTCATGTCACTGAGCACACGAACACTCATCGACACACCTTTTCATGCACCATCTCTCAAGGAGCTCATCATGAATACATTTATCGCGAACGGGGGACCGTTCATGTACCTGATACTGCTGTTCGGCTGCGCCGCATTGCTGCTTACGCTAATGCGCGCTGCACGAAGCTTGCGCGGATTGCCCGTCGAACGTTCGCAGATCAACACCGTGCTGTACCTGGGTTTCGCCGCAGTGCTGATCGGTGTTGCGGCGCAGTTGACGGGACTGTATCAGGCGGCAACGGCAATTCTGCAGGCCACCGATATTTCACCGGCCATCATTGCGCAGGGCATACTGATTTCCTTCAACAGCACACTTTTCGGATTGTATATCCTGCTTTTCTCCGCGCTACTCTGGCTGCTGCTTCGCGCCATTGTGGCGCGAAGATGGTTTGTGCGCAAAGAAGAAGGACCGTCCTTTTAAGACGGTCCTTCATGTTCTCGCTCAAAAATCAGCGGACGATGCAGACGCGCTGGCTCCGAACCTCGCTGCCGTTTTCCAGGCGCAGCAGGTACATGCCGGGACGCAGCCGGGAGACATCGATCCATGCTGCGGAGGCGGGACCGGTGTACACCTGCTGTCCGAGTGCGTTGAAGAGCTGAACAGTGGCACCCACACCGGCATTGCTGCGCAGCTGAAGCAGGTCGCTGACGGGCTGCGGGAAGATGTCGAGCGTCAGATTTCCGGCTGCGGGAGGATCACCCGCGGAGAGCACACTGCCATCGATGTCAATATACTGGTTGACCGGTACGGCGGTCAATGTTGTGTGAGCGAAAGGCTGCCGCGGCCAGCGCACGACGATACTGTCGACTACGGTGTTCTGTGCGAGACCGAAAAGCAGTTCCAGTGGCTGCTGGCCGGAAAAATGTCCGCGTCCCGCCTGTACCTCGCGCATCTGCCGCACACCACCGGCATACACGTACACGCGCGCACCGACGGCAGTGCGGTTCACGCCTGCAGGACCCGTCAACTGCACGCCGATCCAGTTATTCTGATTTCCGATACGGTTCTCGAGGAAGACCATGTCGGCACGGTCGGTGTTACCCTGCGCAGAGAAGTGGTTGGAGTTCATGACGATATCGTAGTCGCCATCGCGGTCATAGTCGAGGGCTTCGAGCGAGTGGGGACTGCGGATCTTCCCGATGAGTCCGAGATCCGGCGTAATGTCATAGAACTGGTTGTCCTGCGCCTGCAGATAGAAGTATGGCCTGTCCGTCGCATCGAGATATTCACACTCGGTGATGATGATGTCGGCGAGCATGTCATTGTTCATGTCAATCCACTGGGCGTCCATGTTGCCGAGGTGGTAGGACTGCGGGTCTTTGCGATGCAGGCGCACCAGTTCCTGCACGAGCTTGTAGTCGTTTTCGGGACCCAGGTTGCGCGAGATCGTCGTGCGTCCTTCACCGGAATCGAGTCCGCCGTGCACCAGCACCTGCAGCACGTCCATATCCCCGTCGTTGTCGTAGTCGTACGGGTAGGCGCCCCACTGGCAGAGGTTCTGTCCGTTGTCGCCCTGCAGCGTGCGGGCGTTGTAGCCGACCATGGGACCCACCTCGCGGAACTTGCCGTTCTGCTCGTTGCGCATGAGGCTGCCGTTACTGCGGCAGTAGGGCGACGTCATCACATCGGGCCAGCCGTCGTTGTTCCAGTCCGTCACCGATGCTCCCTGCATGGGCCAGGACAGGGTGATGCGGGCATCTTGCGAGACGTTGGTGAATGTGCCGTCGCCGTTGCCTTTCATCAGGCGATCGGGATGGAAGGGTCCATTTGGGGTGCGCCAGTATGCGGCGACATACACATCAAGGATGCCGTCAAAATCGTAATCAAGGTAGGAGAAACCCGAAGCGCTGATTGCCCACTGCGGGTCTTGCGGATCGACGAGATCTTCGAAACCATCGTTTGCCACATGCGAGAATACCGCGTTGCCGTCATTGAGCATGACCTCGCAACGGTCCTCTCGAAAGGGGATGTTCGTGTTGTACATCCAGACACCGTTGATGACGTCGAGGTCGCCGTCATTGTCCATGTCACCGAACGAAATACATTCTGATTTCTTCGTGGTGTCGAGTGAAGGATGCTGGTTGATGCCGCTCTGCTGCGTCCAGTCCGTAAAACGGCGCGGCGGCGTCGGACCCGGTGGCATCGTCGTATTGGGTTCATTGAGATAAATGCGAATATCTCCCCGTTTGTAGGTGCTGCGAACGACGGCGATGTCCGGATAATGATCACCGTTGAAATCCGCGGCATTGATACGCAGGGCCTTGGTGTCATTTCCGAAACCGACATCCTGCGAAATGATGCGGAACCAGGTACTGTCCTGTGCAAAGGTCTGTGTAGAGATAAAGGCGAGAAGGAAGAGGGTAACGATCAGGCGCATGAAAACAGCCTCCGAACTCATGGCGAATGGAGTGGAATACCGGGAACGAACCGGATTAATCGGTACTGAATATACGATATTTTTCTACACGCTTCCGGGATGCCATGCGTGATTGACGGTATACGCATGATTGAAGGATTTCGCGACTTCGGTATTCAATGCAAGGCGACCGGAGCTCAATGCGTAATGATGAATGAGCGCTGACTGCGCCCGTGCACGGACTGCAGTTCCAGCACGTAGGCACCGGAAGGGAGAGTCTGCGTGTCAACGGTCAGCATGTGGGATCCTGCAGTGCCGGACTCCCTGTTGCGGGTGAGGCGCAGGCGTCCCGCCGCGTCGTACACGCGCAGCTGCAGTGCGGATTCCACCTCGGTGCGCAGCGAAACATGCAGCGATGCGCCTGCTTGCAGGGGCTGCGGATACAGGTCGGTGATGGCGGGCGAGCGAGGGGCTGCAGGGACTGGTGAGGCCGTAGAGGTGTTCTGGCTGAAGCGGAAGACGCCCGAATATTCACTGCCGGCATACAGCACGCCGGATGCATGCATGGCGAGTACGGTGACGCCGGCGGGCGGGGGATCGACATTCCATGTCAGTCCGAGATTGGTACTGTTGTACATCATGCCATCATCGATGATGAACACGCGTCCCTCCCGGTTGATCGCGATGGTGGAAGCCAGCGCCTGTCCGGAAGAGGCATACACCTCGGTCCAGGTTGCACCACCGTCGTCAGATCGAAAAAGACTGCGGTAGGTTGCAGTATACAGGTTGCCCTGCCGTGATTCGGCGAGCAGCGTCAGGTCACGATTGATACCGGACACAGGCAGCAGCGTCCAGTCCTCGCCGCCATTACTGCTGTGGAACAGTCCCCTGTCCGTAGCGGCAAAAATGCTTCCCGCATCCGCAAATGTGCTGACGAGCAGCTGCGCGCGGCTGACGCGTCCGCTCACCGGTTCCAGGACGCCAACCTGAATCCACGTATCGCCATGATCGGAAGAGCGATAGACCGTGCCGCTGTAATCCACCATGCGCAACTCCGCCTCGTACTCCGCGACGGTACTGACATCGTAGCCGCTCGGTGGTTCCGAAGTTCTGCTCCAGTGTATGCCGTTATCGAATGAGCGACGGAGTCCCGCATCCTGGGTGATCGCAAACAGTGTGCCGTCGGAAATGCGGCTGATCTGCGTCGCAGCAAACGGTGAATATGCAGAATCTGCATAATTCCAGTTCTGTCCGAGATCGGCGGAGTGGTAGACCCCGCTGACGAGCGAACCCACCCAGAGATCCTGTTCTTCCACCAGGAGCGCCTGGATGACAGGCACGTGGATTCCGGCATCACTGCGTATCCAGCTTGAGCCCTGATCGCTTGAGCGCAGCAGACGGCCGTCCGCCGCGGCGAGCACGTGGCCGCCGTCGTACACCAGTACGGAGGAAACATTGCTGATATCCTGCACGGCGTGGCGCTCCCAGGTCGCCCCATCATCCTGTGAGGCGTAGAGACCGTTGCTGCTTTCCGCGAAGAGCAGGGAAGGAGAAACGCGTTGTATGCGGTATACGTTCGTGCCGAGCAGTCCGTCGGCTGCCGTCCACGAATCGCCACCGTCGAGACTGTAGTACGTGGCATTCGCAAGACCGACGAACAGCCTGCTGCCGTCGATCATGCTGAGGGAATACACGATAATGCTGGGCAGCGCGGCATCCACCGGCTGCCAGCTCTGTCCCTGGTCCGTGCTGCGCGCGACACCGACCTGGTAGGCGCCCGCGAACCAGCTGCCATTATCGGCCACGGCGACTTTGAAACTGCGCGTGTTACTGGCGAAGGGGTAGCTCAGCTCCCAGCTGTCGCCGTCGTTCGTGGAAATTTCCACATGTCCCCTGGCCCCGACCAGCAATGCGTCATCACCGACGAAGGCGATGGATGTCGGGATATCGGAAAAGGCGGTTTTCTCCCATGCCATGCCGTCCATGGAACGGTACATGCCGTTATAGCTTGCCGCGAACACGTGTCCTGAAGGAGCAGTGGCGAGTTCGACGACATTCGACGTCCAGAAATCCCGCCAGGCCTCGGTCCAGTTCTGTCCCTGGTCCGTCGAATAGAGGATGGGACCCGCGTACTGGGCGGCGAGGAACATGCCCTGCGAGGTTGTGGTGAGGGACTGCAGGACGCCGCCGTTGGGTCCCGGCAGTGCTTCCCATTGTGCCGAGGAGACGGCCGGGAAAAACAGCAGTGAGAAAATCAATATGACACGAAGGCGCATGCCAACCTCCGGATAGTGCGTATTCATCGGATACAGTAATATAACACCATCTGTACGGGACGGTTACAAAAAAACCGGGCACCCCGCACGTCGCCTGTCAGCGAAGTTGGGATGCCCGGAAGGTCAGGTGAAGAAGCGCTCTGGCTTATTCCTCACCGAGGAAAGGATAGCGCCAGTCTTTCGGGGGATCGAAGGTTTCCTTCAGGGTGCGGACGGACATCCAGCGCAACAGGTTCATGGCGCTGCCGGCCTTGTCGTTGGTACCCGAAGCGCGGCCGCCGCCGAAGGGCTGCTGACCCACGACTGCCGCGGTCGGCTTGTCGTTCATATAGAAGTTCCCCGCGGCGTTGCGCAGGCGGTCAGCCATCTGAATAAGCGCGTAGCGGTCCTGCGCCCAGATGGCGCCGGTGAGCGCGTACATCGAGGTGTTGTCGCAGAGGTCCAGCGTCTCCTCGAACTTCTCGTCGTCGTAGACGTAAATCGTCAGTACGGGACCGAAGATTTCTTCCTCCATGGACTTGAACTTCGGGTCGGTGGTCACGATGGTGGTCGGCTCGATGAAGTAGCCTTTGCTGTCGTCGTAGCTGCCGCCGGTGATGATTTCCGCATCCGCAGCATTCTTCGCGTAATCGATATACGACGTGATGCTGGTGAACGCGGCCTTGTCGATAACGGCGCTCATGAAATTCGTGAAGTTTTCGGGATCGCCCATTTTAACCTGTGCCACTTCGGCGACGTACTTCTCCTTGAATGCCGGCCAGATGGATTTCGGAATGTACATGCGCGAGGCGGCCGAGCATTTTTGTCCCTGGTACTCGAACGCGCCGCGAATGGCTGCGATGGCAAGCGCGTCGACATCGGCGCTGTTGTGCGCGAAGATGAAGTCCTTCCCGCCCGTTTCACCGACGATGCGCGGGTAATACTTGTACTTCGCAATGTTTTCGCCGACGGTTTTCCACATGCCCTGGAACACGGCGGTGGAGCCGGTGAAGTGAATGCCGGCGAGGTTGGGGTTGGCGAGTACCGGGTTGCCGACCTTGCTGCCGCTGCCGGGGATGAAGTTGACCACGCCCTTCGGCAGTCCGGCTTCCTCGAGCAGTTTCATCAGGTAGTACGCCGAGTACACTGCGCTCGATGCGGGCTTCCACAGCGCGACGCCGCCGACGATGGCGGGGGAGGTCGGCAGGTTACCGGCGATGGACGTGAAGTTGAACGGCGTCACGGCGAAGACGAAGCCTTCGAGGGGGCGATATTCGACGCGATTCCACATGCCCGCGGGCGAATACGGCTGATCCTTCATCAGTTCAGCCATGTAATAGGCATTGAAGCGCCAGAAGTCGATCAATTCGCAGGCTGAGTCAATTTCTGCCTGAAAGGCGGTTTTGGACTGTCCGAGCATCGTCGCGGCGTTGATCGTCGCACGCCAGGGTCCCGCCAGCAGATCCGCTGCCTTCAGGAAAATCGCAACGCGCTGCTCCCAGGGCATCACCGCCCAGGCTTTCTGTGCTTCGAGTGCCGCTTCGACGGCCATCGCGACTTCCTTCTCTCCGGCGCGGTGGTAGGTACCGAGCACGTGACCGTGCTCATGCGGAATACGCATTTCGGCGGTGTCGCCGGTGCGGATTTCCTCGCCGCCAATGATGAGAGGGACGTCAATCTGTGTGGCCTTCATCTCGGCCATTTTCGCTTTCAGTTCGGCTTTTTCCGCGCTCCCGGGCGCATAGGCCTTGATCGGCTCGTTCACCGGTTCCGGCACTTTGAAATATGCGTTCGACATGGAATAACTCCTGAATTACTGTTATCGAAATAACGGTTTTCGTCTTCAGACATTCTCTGCTTGTATGTATTTCCCCGTCCATGGCATTACAGCGCACCACGGACTCCAAAATTACGCATCACGGCGGCAACAAAAAAATCTGCATTATGAATGGACTTTGACATAATGATGTCATAATGCTAGTATGTTTGCATGCAGTTTAATTACTGATGGAGCAGACGGTGAAGCGTACCACCATATATCTCGATCCCGCACTGCATCGGGCACTGAAGCTGAAGTCCATTGAAACGCAGCAGAGCATGACTGAGCTGGTCAACGAAGCCGTAAGAACTCTTCTCGCGGAGGATGAGGAGGATCTGCAGTCGTTCCGGGATCGCGCGGCAGAACCTGCAATGGAATACGAGGCCGTGCTCAAGGAACTCAGGCGTCATGGCAAATTATGAGCTGCGTTTTCGCAAGTCC
Source organism: bacterium (assembly GCA_020444325.1). NCBI lineage: Bacteria > bacterium. The sequence goes on along the minus strand of JAHLLD010000001.1, from coordinate 277,918 downwards.
GTCCTGAAGGATTTGCGCAGCATACCATCGAAAGATGTATCCATGCTCCTGCGAGCCATAGAACGGCTTAGCACCGATCCGCGTCCTCCCCAGTCCCAGAAACTTACCGCACGCGAACAATACCGCCTCCGCAACGGCCAGTACCGCATCCTGTACGAGATCGAGGACGCCCGCGTGGTGATCGTCGTCGTCAGGATTGCGCACCGGAAGGACGTATAACGGTAGTAGCCAGCGACGGCATGGAAAGATGGAACAATCGAAAAATGGAAATATCACAGCCGGGAATGTTTCCATCCTTCCATCTTTTTATCTTTCCATTGCTTCCAAACACCACCACACTGCATCGACGAACAGTCACATCAACATGATACAGAAACTCCTTACCCTCCACCCAAGGACGCGCGGCTTCCACCTCGTGACCGGCGAGATACTCGAGCAGCTGCCGGAACTGCGCGAGGTGAAGGCGGGACTCGCGCATATGCACATTCTGCATACGTCCGCCTCACTCACACTCAACGAGAACGCCGATCCCACCGTGCGCGGAGATTTCGAGCGCTGGTTCAACGAAAGCGTTCCAGAAAACGCCCCGTACTACCGTCACACGATGGAGGGACCCGATGACATGCCCGCGCATATCAAGGCATCACTTCTCGGCAGCGGCCTGCTTGTCCCCGTCCGCGACGGACGCTTCCTCCTCGGCACCTGGCAGGGCATCTACCTCGGTGAACACCGCGAGCATGGCGGAAGCCGGAACATCGTCGTCACCATACTGACTTCCGTAGATGGCTGACAGCTGATTTCAAATTTCAAATTGCAAATTGCAGATTGCAGATTCGTAGTCCACACTCTGTCACACCAGGGATTGCTTCCACGACGCCGACAAGCATCCGGGGACACACCGTGGGAAGCAATCCCTGCTCCTCCCGGGTTTGAAATCTGAAATCTGAAATCTGAAATCTGAAATTTGTAATCTGTAATCTGTAATCTGTAATTTCCCCCATGCGTATACATCTCACCCAACCCACACTCAAGGCCTTTGACACTGCGCATTCGATGGAGGCGATTCGCCGGTCGATGGATGCGGTGGAAGGGGGATTCGATGCGGAGGATATTCTCGTGCTGCCCGAGCATGCGCTGTTTGTGCACGAGCGCGCGCAGTACGAGGAAGTGCTCGGCATGCTGACCCGCGAAGCGGGCTGCCATGTGCTAGGCGGTTCTTTTCATGAATTCGACGGGGAGGTGAAACGGAACAGTGGCGCGCTGTTCGCTCCGGATGGCAGGGTGATGGGATGGTATGACAAGCTGCGGCCCTATGCCGATGAGCGTACCCGTGTCGATCCCGGCACGCGGCTCGGGGAATTCGATGTGAACGGCAGGCGCGTGATGGTGCTGGTGTGTGCGGATTTCTGGTTCAGCGACCTCTTTCTGCAGGCGGAAACGCTGCCGGATCTCGTGCTGGTCCCTGCCCTTTCGGTCACGCGCAAACCCGAACCCGATTACTCGCGCCGGCTCTGGCGGCATCTCGCCATCAGCCGCGCATATGAGTTCGGACTTTTCGTCGGCATCAGCGACTGGGCGCACGATTCAGAACTGCCGAAGCTCCGTACCAGCGGCGTTGGCGGCTTTGCCGATACTACGCAGGTCGATCCCGACGGTTTCTACATGCCAATCGGATCGGAATCCGTGCGCAGCATCACCCCCGATTTTGCCGCACTCGACCGCTTCCGCCACGACCGCGAAGCCCGCGGCTTTTACTGGAAGAAGTAGCGGGTTGGAGGATGCAGACGGCCTACGGAATGCGGACGTCGTACGGGTCTGGGAGCCATGGAAAAATGAAAAGATGAAAAAATGGAAACATAGCCTCTACGTCATGTTTCCATTTTTCAATCTTTCCATACTCAGCCGCAACCGGGATATTTCGACGATACCCGCGCGTCCTCGGTTCAGGCCGACTGTCAGCGAATCAGGCTGAAGCGCCGGGTGAGCGTCTGCTTGCCGCTGTGGAAGCGGAGGATATAGATGCCCGGGACGAGATCGACGTCGGCCAGGGACAGCTGCAGTGTTGCGTTCTCAGCGGGGAGGCTTCCCCGGTATAGTGTGGCGAGCTGTCGTCCGAGAACATTGTAGAGCTCGATACGATGTGTCTTATGCGGCGAAGGGGTCGCGAGACGGACCTGCAGGGTCTGACCTGCGCGCAGGGGCTGCGGGAAGAGGGATTCGACGGCGAATGACGAGGGGGATGGAGCGCCGGGTGCCGCAAGCACAGTTGCCGCGCCGTCGACGACCATATCGTCGGGCGAGGAAGTCGCGTCGGAGGTCACCACAATTTTCGCGCGCTTGAAGCCGACGCTGGTCGGGGAGAAATGAACGGTGAACGGCTTGTTCGCTTCACCGGCGATCTGCATCGGCAGCGTGGCCTCGACAGAGAATTGATCCGCGTCCTCTCCCGTAATTTCAATGTTCGTCACAACGAGAACGACACCCGAAGTATTGCGAATCTGCACATCGGCCTTTGCGGAACGGGTCTCCATGGTGCTGTCGAAATGGAGTCCGACGGGAATGAAGCTCAGCGACGGCATGGCACCAAAGCCGGTGAGGCGCACGGTCTCCTTTTGCGGCCCTTCGTTGCTGCTGACAACCATGGATGCTTCGTAGGTCGCAATGGCATCCGGTGCGAAACGGAGGGTGAGAGGAATGGAGCTTCCTTCTTCGACGCGCAGCGGGAGGCTGGTGTTTGGACCCAGGCTGAAACGCGCCGCGTCTTTTCCTTCAAACGTGATTTCCGTAATCAACAGCACGCCGCTGCCGGTGTTGGTGAACATGTCCTGCACCGTTTCCTCATTGACCGCGCCCACCTTGGTGACGTTGAACTGATGCACATTCTTCGCGCGGAGTTCAGGATTGGTGCCGACGCCGATCAGCGGGATGACGACAGGATCCTGCGGTGCGTTGCTTGAGATGCGCAGTTCGGAGTAGCGGTCGCCTGTGCCCTCGGGGGTGAAGGAAAGCGGGATATCCATGTACTCACCGTGCAGCAGTGTATCGGGAATGGGGAAATCGGGGTACAGCGTGAAATCCCGCGGATGCGTATTTCCCGGATCACTTGCCCGGCGCACGTTGCTGATGATCATCGGCGTGGCACCTTCATTGAAAACGCGCACGGTGTCGTATGCGGTCAGTCCGAGTTTCTGAATGCCGAAATCCACGGTATCGGGGAAGGCCATGCTCGGAGCCCATGCCACGCGCTGCGCGTAAATATCTGCCTGTCCATCGAGCGTCCTTCCGTCATACCAGCAGATGAGTGCGTAGCCCGGACCGCTTTCGATGACCTGTGGGCCGAGCTGGTTGTTGTCGTGCTTGACGACGAGCACGCCGCCGTGATTGTTCCAGGCGGGGTAATTTGTCAGCCCCTGCGCGGAAATCCGGTTCATGTAAATATCATAATCGAAGGTGTTGCGCCTGTCCTGCCACACAGCGAAACCGCCGCCGTTGCCGTCCGATATCATCGTGGCGCGCTCCTGTGTGTCGCCGACGTCGCAGAGCGCATTGCCGAAATCCCCGATCACCGTGCCATCCGCCGCAATGCGGCGCATGTATACGTTGCCTTCGCTGACGCCCTGCCGGTAGTCGGTCCACACCGCCAGCGCGCCCTGTTCCCCGTCATCGGTCAGGAACATGCCGCTCTGGGCGTTTTCCGATTGTGAGACTTCGTAGTCGGACTGGTACAACCGCCCACCGAGCGAGTCGATGACCTGGAGATACAGGGAAGAGGTGGTCGGACCGAGACGGTAGTCCTGCCAGAAAAAGGCGACGGATGCCGCACCGTACGGAACGACTTTCGGCGCGACCTGTCGGTTGGGTTCGACGCAGACCGGAAGATCTTCTTCCCATCCGGTTGTTCCATTTGAGCGGACATGCTGTGCATAAATGTCGTCCTCCGTCCGGCGATCCATCCACGCCACGTAAGCCCCGCCGTTCTGATCCGTCGCAAGCTGGGGGTAGGACTGATCACCATCCGCGGCGCTGACCACCACACCGTTGGCATCCCACCGTGCCGCACCCGCGCGACTGACGCGTTGCGCGTAGATGTCGTTGTTTCCACCTCGCGTGTCATGCCAGGTGATAATCACGCCCCCGCGACCGTCACTGATCATTTCCGCCCATTCCTGCCTGCCCTCCGCATCGCAGATCGTGATACCGCCGCTCTGCCAGCGCGCACTCCCACTGCTGTCGATGCGCTGCATGAAAATATCACTGTCTCCGCCGCCGCGGTTCCACCACGCGATGAACGCACCGCCGCTGCCGTCAGAGACGATACCGGCGAGGCGCTGTCCCGCAGTCGGAGCACTCAGCTGCACACCATCCTGCTGCCACGGGGTTGCGCCGCTTTCCGTCACACGCGCGGCGTATATGCCGACATCGGAACCCTCGCGGATGTCTTCCCACACGATGATGGCGCCACGGCTGCCATCGGTCACCATGCGCGGATAACGCTGCCAGCCGTCTGCCGTACAGATGGCGACACCGGTCGTATCCCACAGCAATTGCTGCGCCTCAGCGACTGTGAATGAGAGAAGAAAAAACAGGGGGAAAAGAAAGAATGCGTAAGGCTTCTGCATGCTTGTGCACCTGAACGGCTGGGCGAAAGTGATGGACAGTGAAATAACACGATACTGCCACAAAAAGTGTCTTAAATCACCGATTAGAGGCTAAACGCAGTAAAAACAGGAAGTGGGGAACAACATCCTCGGGTGAGGAAGACCCCAGGGGAGAACAGCATCCTCGGGCGTGCAACAAAAAAGATCCCGGCCAGAGGAGGGGGACCGGGATCTTACATCAGAAATGCGACAATTCGTGAAGGACGTTTTGTGAGGTGCCGTTACTTGAGCCTGTTCGATAGGAAGGTTGAGTCTATCCATCATTGAAAGAAGGGGTCCTTCACATCGCACTTCTTGTTTCTAAACGCTTTAACCACCTGAAATGTTACCGCGATTTAAGGTCACAAATCCATCCATGCATCGGGGAGTGGATAATTTCGGGGTGGATTTGCGGAATTCAGGCTGATTTGCATGGTTCATCCGCAGGCGGCAGGCAATAAAAAAATGGAAAAATCGAAAGATGGAAACATGACCGCGTGAGGTCATATGTCCATTGTTCTATTTTTTTATCTTTCCATACTTCATCCATCACCAGAGGTGCCCGTATGCGTCCGTTGATTACAGTCGACAACCTGATGAAGCTGCAGACCCCCGTCCTGCGGTTGGACTGCCGGTATGACCTGGCAGATCCGGGTGATGGACGCGTGCGCTACGGGAGGGGACATTTGCCGGGCGCTTCGTATGTGTCGCTGGATGACGATCTCTGCGCTCCGCTGCATGAGCATGGCGGCAGGCATCCACTGCCGTCCATCGAGGCCATGACCGTTCTGTTTTCGCGCCTGGGTGTCGAACGAAACGGGACGCATGTCGTGGTGTATGACGATGAGGGCGGCTGTTATGCTGCGCGACTCTGGTGGATGCTGCGGTATATGGGACATGAGCGCGTGCAGGTGCTCGATGGGGGTTTCAGCGCCTGGCAGACGAACGGGGGCGAGGTGACGAAAGAGGTTCCGGACCGCGTCCCGGCCGCCTTCGAGGCGGATGTGCAGCAGGAAATGCTGGCTTCCCTGAAAGACGTGGTGGAAAAACCGGCGCCGGAACTGCTCATTGACTGCCGGGCGGCAGAGCGTTTTGCCGGGAAGCATGAACCGATTGACCGCGTGGCGGGACATATCCCGGGAGCGTTCAATATGCCGTGGATGGAACTCGTCGGTGAGGATGGCTCCCTGCGTCCCCTCGGTGAACTTTCGGAACTGCTGATCGGGGTGGACGAGCGCAGCATCATGTACTGCGGTTCGGGGGTCACCGCCTGTGTGAATGTACTGGCGGCGGAGCAATCCTCTCTCGGACTGCCCCGCCTCTATGCCGGGGGCTGGAGTGACTGGATCACCTGGCCGGAAAACCCCATCGCCAGGGAGGGCTGATCCGGCGCACCGGGTGGCAGACTACTGTCCGCTTTCCTTCACCAGCTCTTCCAGTGCCGATTTCAGTTTCTCAATTTCCTCACCATAGCGCGCCCAGTCGCCGTCGCGCTGCGCACTGATAGCGTTCTCATAATACTGCATCGCTTCGCGGGAAAGCTCACCCACGGTCAGGGCGGGACCCTCCTGCGTGACGGTGTGTTCTGTACCATCCGCAGAAACTTCCGTAACCTCCTCACCGCGGCTGCGGAAGACACGCCTGAGACTCTGTTCGAGAGTGGGTTCCATGGCCAGGCGATTGTGATATGCGACGATGACGCGCTTGAGCTCCGGCAGTTTTCCGGATGTCGCCTGCAGGTAGACGGGCTGCACGTACAGCACTTCTTTCTTGATCGGGATCACCAGCAGGTTGCCGCGATATACGCTCGAGCCCTGCTGGTTCCACAACGTCAGCTGCTGCGAGATGAGCGGGTCCTGATCGATACGCGCAGCGATCTGCATGGGACCGTAGATCAGCTCCTGTTTGGTGAACTTGTACACCAGCCGTTTCCCGTAATTCTCGCCGTCACTGCGCACACACAGCCACGCGATCATGTTCTCGCGCTTGTTGGGCGTGTAAGGAATCATCTGTATGAATTCTTCCTTTTCCTCTCCCGGCAGCCGCATGATGGCGTAGTAGCTTTCCATTTTCACGACGGACTGCTCCAGCTTTTCATTCGCGATGTTCCAGAGGTCCTCCTTGTTGTAGAATACCTGTGGGTCGGTCATGTGATATGTCGCGTAGATTTCCGACTGGATGTCGAAGAGGTCCTGCGGATAACGCACATGCGCGCGCAGATATTGCGGCATCTTGTCCTGACTCTGGAACAGATCAGGAAAGATGTTGCTGTAGACGCGAATCATCGGATCGCTGTCTTCATTGTACATGTAGAAACGGGTATCCCCGGTGTAGGCATCCACGACCGCCTTGACGGAATTACGGATGTAGTTGAATCCGCCCATCCGCTTGGAATACGGGTACTCGCTGCTGTACGTATAGGCGTCGCAGATCCAGTAAAGCCGTTTGTTGGCCACGACCAGGTACGGGTCTTCATCAAAGTAGAGGAAAGGCGCCAGCTTGCGTATGCGCTCGCTGATGTTACGTCCATACAGGATACGGCTTTCGCTGGATATGTAGCCGGAGATCAGCATGTTGAGATCACCGAAATGCATGGCGAACAGCAGACGCCGGAAAAGCGATCCGATCGAGACGCCGCTCTTTTCCTGGTATGTGGTCATCTGGTTGTTGTCGCCCACCGGGTAATCGAATTCCTCAATGTTTCCCTTGACGATGACGGGGTTGTCGGTTTTTTCGCCGTAATAAATCTCGGGGCGGTCTACCTGGAGCCCATGCTCTGAGATCGGAGGGATATCCTTGATGAAGAATTCCGGGAGTCCCTCCTCGGTGACGACATTGACCGGACTCATCCCCAGTCCGTACCCGTGCGTGAATACCAGGTTTTTGTTCACCCAGGTCTGCGCATTCGTGGGCAGCTTGTTCTGATCAAGTTCGCGTGCACTGAGCATGACCTGGCGGTAGCTGCCATCGGGCAGGCGGTAGCGGTCGATATCAACATCCGGGAAGGTGTAATACAGTCGAATCACCTGCAGCTGATCGAGGGTGCTGGCGAGGGGACGATAGTCCCACAGCATGATATTGCGCACGGTGGCGCTGTCGGCGAGGATGTCTTCATACCCGAGCTGATAGTTCGGGTCAATGCGCTTCTCTTCAATGCTGTTTAGATCGTATGCCGCGCGCGTGTACTCGATGTTGTTCTCAATGAACGGCAGTTCCTTGCTCTGTTCGTTCGGGTCGACGACAAATTTCTGTATCAGTCCGGGAAAGACCGACCCCACCACGATGGCGGCCACGATGTAACCGATGGCGAACTTCCCGAGCAGTTTGAAGTTGCGTTTGAACAGCGTGTAAATCACGATGACGCCGGTGAGCACGGAAAGAATGGTCATGATCCATGCCGCGGGCAGCTGCGCGTTGACATCGGAATACCCGGCACCGAAAAAACTGGAAGAGCGGGAGGAAAAGAGGATGTCGAAACGTGACAGCCAGAAATTCAGGCCGATCAGCAGCATGAGAATGCCGATGAGCACGGCGAGATGTTTGCGCGCGCCGGCGGAAATGGAGATGCGACCAACGGCGAAGGACACACCCTGCCGCACAACGTATACGACAACGGTCGCGATAATCATCAATACCACGCTGCCGATGAGCCAGGATTTCACGGCGTTGATGAAAGGAAGCTCGAACATATAGAAGGAAACATCATGTCCGAAAATCGGGTCAGCGACGGCAAAGCCCTCGCTGTTGAAAAACGAGAGCATCTCCATCCAGTTCCCGCTGAGCATGCTCGCCATGATGAAGGCCAGGAACAGGCTGCCGCCGTACGCCAGCCATTTGATTGCTTTCCCGAAGCCTTCAACGAATTTCTGTATTCGCGGGTCCAACGTGAGATTGGATTCCGATCGCAGCGCAATGCTGAGATTGAGATTCATCACGAAAAGGAAGAAGGTGAAACCCGCCAGCCAGAGCGAATACTGTGCACTGTAGGTTTTCCAGAACACCTCGATATAACCGAGACTGTCGAACCACCACATGTCTGTGATGAAGCTGGAGAAAAGTCCGAGAATGATAATGATGCCGATGAAAAGTGCAGCGGCGATCCCGAGTGTTCGTCTGGCTTTCATGTCAAAAAGGATTGATGGAGAAACATATGCCGAAATCTAGCGTTTGTGGCGTCCAAAGGCAATGCGGCAGCAGAAGTGGTCCGCGCCGCAGCAAGCCTTTGGGATTGGATAATTGCACCTGCAGCGCTAACATGCCCACATGAATATGCGCAGCGCTGCCAAAATGCTCCTGCTCTGCATCGTGGTTTTGCCCCTGCGCGTGCAGCCGCTGCATGCGCAGAGGGATCGCACGTATCCGCAGTCACCCGTATTCCGCAATTACAATCCGCGGAAGGAGCAACGGGATGATCGCGGCGAGGGACTCCGTCAGCAGATCAACATTTTCCTGCTCGAGCGTGATGCGGCGAACGGCGATCCCCTGGCGCAGCAGGAACTCGGTGTACGCTATCTGACAGGCAGGGGGGTGGATGCCGATACCGTGAAAAGTGGCGAATGGTTGCGGCTCGCCGCGTCGCAGGGACTGATATCCTCCATGTACAACTATGCCCTGCTGCGGAATAATGGCTGGGGCGTCGAGTGGAATCCATTCGACGCCTACCGCATGTTCCTCGCCGCGGCGGAAGCGGGCATGCCGGAAGCGCAGTATGTCGTCGGTATTTTTCACACCGACGATCTCGTGCTGAAGAGGGACTGGGAACGCGCGTACCACTGGATTGTGCTGGCGGAAGAAGCGGGATATGAACCCGCGGTGCGCGCGAAGGCAGAGATATTGCGACGGGGACATATCCACCTGCAGCCGGATTCAACCGTGGACCTGGCGGCGACTGAAAAGCAGCAGCAGGACGATGCGCCTCAAGAGGACTGGGCCCCGGTGCTGCTCGATTTCAGCCAGGAACGCACTGCTTCCATCATCCCCACATCGCAGCTGCTGGGAGAATTTCTTGCGTCCATTCCAATGTCTGCGCAGGATTCGGTGCGTTTCACGGCGCTGCTCAACGGCGACGCGGCTCCCTCCACCGTAGCGCAGCTCAACCGCATGGCCCGCTATGGCAATCCGGAAGCGATGGTGCTGCTCGCGCGTCTGCTCACCGAAAACCGGCAGCTTACCGGCAGCACGCTGCAGGCGGCTGGCATGCTTGTGACGGCGTTGTACCTCGAGTCGGGACGCGCTGGTGCCGTGCTCGTCGATCTGCTTCGTACTTCCACGCTGCAGCAGCAGCTCCCGCAGCTGGCCTATGGCGACGATCCCGAAGCGCAGTACGTGTGGGCGACGCTGCGGGCGCTTGAACTGGATATGCGACTGGCTCCTTCGCAGGCACTCGACATGCTGAGGCGCGCCGCAGCCTCAGGACATCAGAAAGCACTTGTGCAGCTCGGCCTCTGTTATGCGTCGGGACGATGGGTGGATCGCGATGGGCGGGCAGCCATCCGGTATTACGAGGAAGCGTCCGCGCTCGACGACATGGGAGCGCGCGTACGTCTCGCCTCAGCGGTTATCCTGGGGAAGAGTGAAGCAATGACGCTGCATGAAGCATTGGACATCTGTGATCAAGCGGTCCGTCTGGGCAGCATCGTTGCGGAGGTGACACTTGCCGCCAGCTATGAGCGGGGAATAGGGCGCAGTGCGAACACCGGCATCGCCGTGCACATGTATCGTGACGGTGCCATTCGCGGGTCGCGCACCGCCTTCGCTGCACTCCGCCGCCTGCATGAAGAACGTCGTCCCGACGACCCTCTTTTCCGGCGCAGCGATCTCTGACTGACCGTTCAGTCGTTTCCTGCACTTCCCGCCGGGAAACACTGCCGTCGAGTACGACGGTGTTCCAGTGTTTCTGGGGAATACCATATTATATTCCATAGAATTGCGGAAACTGCCGTTTCATTCCACACAGCGCTGTAGTATTTTCCAAGTCAATGGATAAATAGCCCGGTATGGAAACAGACCAGTACCAGATACTTCTTGTCGAAGAGCGCGATGCTGATGCCCAGCTCATCGAGGAAGCACTGCTGCAGTGTTCCCTCCCCTGTGTCGTGACGCATACGCGTCGGCTCTCGGACGCGCTCGCGCAGTCGCAGACAACAGTGTTCGATGTCGTGATGATGGACCTTTTCCTCAGCGACAGCCAGGGGCTCGACACCTTCGTCGCAATGCGCAGCAACGCACCTGAAGTGCCCATGATACTGCTGGCGGATGCTGACGGCATTGAGATGACGGCGGAGGCTGCAAAAAAAGGTGCGGAAGATCTGCTGCACAAGGATGAGATAAGTCCGGCTATCCTTGGGAAAACGCTCACGCACGCCATTGAGCGCAAACGGCATGAACTCGAGCTGCAGCGGCAGAAGGAGTTTTATGAAAACCTTCTGCACGATGCGAACGTGTGGGTCGAGGCGCTCGACAGGAAGGGAAATGTCATTCTCTGGAACCGCGGCGCGGAACGTATTACCGGGTATGCCGCAGGTAAGCTGTTGCGGAACCGCAGACGCTGGGAACTGCTGTATCCTGATCCCGCCGTGCGCGAGCACATGCTCGAGCAGTTTCAGCTGCTGATCGCCGAGGATCAGAATCTTTCCGACATGGAAACCGAGATTCAGACGGCGGCAGGCGAGCGCCGTATTGTTTCATGGAATTCGAATATCATCAGGGGACAGAAAGGGCAGACGGTCGGCTGCATGTTCGTGGGGAACGATGTGACCGAGCGCCGGGCGTCCGAACAGCAGATTTCCCGCAGCGAAGACCGTTTCCGCATCCTGGCGGATCTCACCAGTGACTATGTCTATTCTTCCGGCGTCAACGAGGCGGGGGATATCATTACGGAGTGGGTGGAAGGTGCGTTCCAGCAGATTACGGGATTTGAGCCGGAGGAAATCATCGGGCTCCCGGGGATCTGGCATGATCTTCTGCACCCGGGCGACAGGAAACAGATGGAAACGTTTCTCGACCGGTTGCGCGTCGGTGAACCTGTTACCTTCGAGTACCGCATACGATCGAAGCACGGACGAACGGTATGGCTGCGCGATCATGTCTCCGCGGTATGGGACAGTGGCGGGAAAATTGTCGGCATGCACGGTGCGGTGCAGGATATATCGCAGCAGCGCGATGCGGAAGAATCCCTGCTGAAAGAGCAGGAAAAACTGCGCGGTATCATCGAGAACGCCGCCGACGGCATCATGCTGATGGACGAAAATGCGCGCGTGATTGAATGGAGTCCGGCAATGGTACGCATCACCGGCATCCCGCGCGATGAGGCCATCGGCAGCTACTACTGGGATATCCAGGCCCGGCTGGCGCTGCCCGAAGACCATGCCGCCTACGATGTGCGCGAACAGACGCGGCAGCTCATCGAGGAATATCTTGTGACAGAACAATCGAACTGGATCAACAAGCTCTCGGACCGCTGGATCCTGCGATCGGATGGCGAACGCCGCTACATTGAAATGGCATCTTTCCCGGTGCGGAGTTCACAGGGACTGCTCACCGGCAGTGTCACGCGCGATATCACCGAGGTCAAACTCGCAGAGATGGATCTTGCGGAGAAGAACCGCCAGCTGCAGACCCTGATTCAGGCCATTCCCGACATGGTGTATTTCAAGGACGATCATCTGCACAACATCATCGCAAACGAGGCATTCGCCAGCTGGCTCGGGAAGAGCATCGGGCAGGTCGTGGGGAAACAGGACAGTGATCTGCTCCCGGATGAACTCGCCGTGTCACGTGAAGAAAACGACCGGCACGTGCTCGAAAGCGGTCGTCCCCGACGCAGGGAGGAAGTTTCCCGAAGCAGCAAGGACGGCGGCATACAGTATTTCGACACTGTTCGCGTCCCCTTGAAAAACGCTGACGGGAAGGCCTCAGGGCTCGTCGGCGTCAGCCGCGACATCACCGAACGCAAGGTTGCGGAACTGCTGCTCGAAGAGCAGAACAGGGAACTCAAGGAAAGGAACCAGGAACTCGATACCTACACGCATTCCGTCGCGCATGATCTGAAAAACCCGCTCAGCCTCATCCTGGGCTATGCGGAGATGGTGCAGACGGAAGGTGAGGAACTCGACGTGGAGGAGATTCGCGAGTACATGGGGAATATCCTCTTCAATGGACGCAAGATGATTTCCATCATCAACGCGCTGCTGCTGCTCGCCAGTGTTCGCAAAGAGGAGATCGCCACGGAATTTCTTGATATGCGGCAGATCGTGGATGATGCGATACGGCGCATGCAGAAACTCGCCAACGAGTCAGACGTCAGCCTGATCCTCCCCGATACCTGGATCAATGCGGTCGGTTTCCCGGCATGGATTGAGGAAGTGTGGGTTAACTACATCGGGAACGCCATCAAGCATGGCGGAAAAGGTGTGACTGTGGAAATCGGCATGGAAAGGGAAGGCTCCATGGTCCGGTATTTCGTGCGGGACAATGGCCAGGGAATTGCAGAAGAGCATTTCAACGATCTTTTCCTTCCCTTCACCCGGCTCTCCCAGGCGAAAACGGAGGGACACGGACTCGGTCTCTCCATCGTGCGGCGTATCGTGGAAAAGCTTGGCGGCGTCGTGGATGTGTCATCCAAGCTCGGGGTGGGGAGCACGTTTTCATTTACACTGCCTGGGGATTTCCCGGCGGAGCAATAGTACGTGGGGATTACGGCTCGCGTGGTCAGACCGAGGGGTTGTCGGACCGCATCCTGAGCAGGCAGATCAGATCTTCCGAAAATCGTTCACGCTGATGCACGGCGAACAGTCGCAATGCGGCGATATCCATCTGCATCAGCCATGGGGGCATGACGGCGAATTTGCTTGCGGCCTTGGTGAACTGATTTCTTGCGCCCTTGTACCGGCCGATGCGTTTGAGATGCAGTGCAGAGGCCAGCTGAATCAGCGCACGCAGAAAAATTTCTGCATCGTCTTCCGCTCCGTCACCCATCGGCAGCCAGGCCGCCTCCCAGGCCTCATGCGCATGCCAGTAGAGTCCCTCATTGAACAGCGCGACGCCATGAAGAAAATCACGTCGCTGCGCATCGCTGAATTGCGGATCGCGCAGGGACGTGATTTCTTCAACGTCACGTTTTCTCGGCGGCACCTTAGTTACCCGGGTCCGCCACGACCTCACGCTGCCTGCGTGCGTCGATGAACGATTTGATCGCAAAAATGACGAATGCGAGCGTCAGCAGCGCCATGATACTCTGCATGGCCGTGGCCAGGGGACGCGCAACGTCATTCCCGCCCAGCATGTCAATAAGGGAACCGAGTCCGCGGGCAGACCCCGCAAAACCGATCAACGCCAGCAGCGTAATGGCATGCATCATGTGTTTACGCAGATTTTCCTTGCGTGCCAGCAGTCCCAGCACAAAAATGGGAATGCCGAAAAATGCGGGAATCAGGGCGGTGACGCTCTCGCCGCCTGAGAGTCCATACCCCAGAACGCCAAGAGCAGTAAGTACCACGCCAAGCGTGATGGAAAACAGAACCATTGTATACTCCGGAAGTCAGTTTCTAATGTACTTCGATACCGTATACAAACATGAAACCGCCCCCGAAGGTTCATTGTGCCGCTTCGCGGCGTTTTTGCCGCTTCGCGGCGTTCTTGCCGCTTCGCGACGTTCTTGCCGCTTCGCGGCGTTCTTGCCGCTTCGCGGCGTTCTTGCCGCTTCGCGGCGTATTATCGATACACCTGCGCGAAGTCCCGCGGAGCGGGACGTAGCGCAAAGAACTCGCCGCAGGCGAAACACCTCGCCGCAGGCGAAACACCTGCGCGCAGCGCAAACACCTCGCCGCAGGCGAAACACCTCGCCGCAGGCGAAACACCTCGCCGCAGGCGAAACACCTACATTAGTCCGCGGGCGGTGAGGATGTCGCGGAGGACGGTATGGCGGAGGCTGGCGATTTGCTTGAGTGTGATGTCGGGGGATTCGATGTTCAGTGCGTAGCAGTATTTCGTGCCGCCGCTTTCGATGAAGCCGACCAGCCAGCCCACCCAGGCCTCGCCGTTTTTCCCGAGTCCGGTTTTCCCGGACAGGATGTAGTTATCGCCGCGTTCGAGTACCATGAGCCGCTTGACGGTGCGCTGTACGTCGGCTGCGAAGGGCAGCGTTTCGGCATCGAGCCTGCGCAGCATCGCAATCTGTTCTTCGGCAGAGATGAGCAGTCCACCATCCAGCCAGAAGCGATCAATACCGCCGGCGGTGCTCATATTCCCGTAATTGCTTTTCGCGAGGTATTGATCCATGCGCTCCTGTCCGATGCGGCGTGCAAGCTCCTGGTAAAACCAGACGCAGGAGCGCTGAAAGGCATGCTCCATATCCTGGTCCTGGTTCCACGACTTGATCCAGTGCTCGGTGCCGTCCCACGGTAGAATTTCTTCCGTACTCTCGACTGCGCCGGTTTCCAGCGCAATCATCGAATTCACGATTTTGAAGGTGGATGCCGGAATAAACCGCTGTCCGCAGCGTTCGGCGTTCAGGCGGAAGCAGTCGTCGCTGCCGATGGGACAGAGAACGAAGCAGCCCTCAACCTCATACTTCCTGAACACCTCTTCTGGATCTCCCTGTGCCTTATCCGCAGCAAATAGAGGCTGAGGAGATAGGGTGCAGACAAACAGTATTGTGGAAAACAGCAGGAGCATTCTTGATTTCATTTGTCAATTCCCTTTGTGTCCTGGTGACTTCGTGTTTTAGTGCCCACCAGATAATATCCGCCCGTACAACCGAAGCGCATTCCCCCCGACAATACCCGTGAGTTCATCGTCACTGAAGCCGCGGCGGGCGAGTGCGTCGATAAACACGGGGAGCCTGTCGACGGATTCCGCTCCATGGATAAAGGTGAGCAGGTCATCGGGGAGATTGTCCCTTCGCAGCCATTTGCTCATGGCGTCCATGTAATAATCGGCGTAATCCGGTCCGAGGGCGAGGCATTGCGGACCGATAAGTTCGGCGATATGCACGGCATGATCGGCGAGGCGGTCGGGTGTTGCCAGGCTGCGGTCTTCATCGATGAACATGCCGAGGAAGTTGAGTCCGATAACCCCTTCACGCGCACCGATGAGACGAATCTGCTCGTCCGTCAGATTCCGGCGATGGGGACAGAGTGCGCGGGCGTTGCTGTGCGAGACGAGGGGTGGCAGGCCGTAATGTTCGAGCGCGTCGAAGAAGGATGGGTCCGACAGGTGCACGAGGTCGAGTATCATATGCAGATTCTGCATTTCCCGAACTACGGAGCGGCCGAAATTCGAGAGTCCACCCGGTGCGGGCTCGCTGCAGCCGTCCGCCGCGAGATTGCGCTCATTGTGCGTGAGGATGACGGCGCGGACTCCGGCGCTGTGCATCAGGCGCAGGGCTGCAATATCCTCGATGCAGCGGATGCCCTCGAATGCGAGCATGAAACTCCAACCCTCCCGCTTCTCTGCACGAAGGAGGTCTTCACTGCCGAGTACGAGATGGAAATCGTCATGCGCCGCGATCTGTCGGCATGTTTCATCGATAATGCCGCGGACGAGGCGTGCGTCCCAGAGCTTGAGTACATCAATATCGAAATCTCCGCCCACGGTGAGGACTTCCATGCTGACGCCTCCCGCCTGCAGACGCGGCAGGTGCTCTTCAAACAGTGCGTCGCGCCGACCCTCCTCTGCTGCGCGGAACAGTTCAATCGCGTAGTCGGAATGGATATCGATGACGGGATGCCGGGAGATGAGCGAAAGGACGCGATCGGATATCTGCGTCATGATGCTACCGGGTTTGTGAAACGGATGGTGTATCGGAATCCTCCGCAGGGAAGCTGGCGGGGAATGGAAGACCGGCCAGATGATCCACCGCGTTGCCGCTCAGCGCGCGATATCCCCGCATGCACTCGGCGGTGAGGCAGGAATGAACGGGCAGAATCGCCAGCAGCGCTCCGACATGCAGCAGATCGAGTATCTCACCTGTACTGTGGATGATACCATGCTCCTGTGACAGCCGTATGACGCGCGTTCCGGGCAGCGGAGGCGACCAGCCATCGTCCGTCAGCAGTACGACCTGTCCGAAATGCTGTCCCTCTTCATCGTGGCCAGCCTCGCGCGAAAGATGGACGGCGCCACCAAACACCACGATCTCATTGCGTTCGGGGTGCAGGGCCACGACGGGGACCGCAAGCGCCACCGCAATGTCCGCTGCTTCGCAGACGCCGAGCTGCTGCTGCATGACGTCGAAAAACACGAAGTTGCCGGGACGGATCTCGTCAATGCCATCGAAATCCTCAGCGATCGAACATCCCGGCGTATCGCCGACGGAGACATAGAGGGCGGGATACCTGTCACGCAGCGCGCGTGCGCAGTCAAGCAGGCGGTCACGGGTACGCGTGAAATTTTCCCGCATCTCCGTGACGCTGTGCGCATGGTAATTTTCTCCGCCATGCGCGAGGAGTCCAACGAGCGCGAGCGAGTCGCAGCGGTCAATTTCCCCGGCGACCTTATGCAGTTTCTGCATATTTCCGTGCGCAATGCCCGTCCTGCCATACCCGGCGTCGATTTTCAGCACCACCTCGACCCGGTGCCGGAGCTGCGAACAGAGCGCGCGGACGCTTTCCGCCGATTCCACAAGCAGCTGCAGGCGCACGCGTGCGGCGAGACGGTTGATCGCCGGCAGCTCGCGCAGGTTTACCGGGAAGGCGATCGTGATATCCTCCCAGCCGTCGCCGGCGAAATACTCCGCCATCCGAACCGAAGAAACAGCAATGCTGCGCACGCCTTCGGCGCGGAACAGGCGTCCGACATGCAGGGATTGATGGGTTTTGAAATGGGGACGGAAACGGCACTGGCCGGCACGGGCTTTTTCCGCCATGCGCCGGATATTCCGGCGGCACACTGCTTCATCGAGAAGCAGTGTCGGTGTACGGATACTGTCGTACGGCATTGTGCCCACGGAATTTCCTATATTACGGGTGGAACTGTCACAACCAGCTGCTGCTCTTAATGAACATACTCGAGTTTCTTCTCGGAGATACAGCACTATCAATTCTGCTTTCGGCCCTGCTCATCATCGTACTCGGTGTGGTGGCGGGGAAGCTGCTCAAGCTGCTGCTGGGACTGTTCAGCAGCAAAATAACAAAAAAAACACGCTCCACGCTCGACGATCTGCTCGTCGGCGTCCTCACCGACAACAGCGTGCCGCTGTTTGCACTGCTGACGTCGTACTGGGTGCTGAAATGGACGCACGGCATGTTCCCGGAAGAGGATGTGCTGCTGCGCAAGGGACTGTTCCTGATCTATCAGGGCGTCTACGTGGTCGCGGCATTGTATGTCGCCTATTTCATGACGAAAATCGTCGATGCCGTCGTACGCTGGTATCTGCATGAGGTCGCAAGCAAAACCCGGACGCATCTCGATGACGAGCTCGCGCCGCTGGCCAATCGCGTCCTGAAAGTGCTCGTCTACCTTCTTGCCCTGATCATTATTCTCAACCATTTCAAGCAGGATATCAGCACGCTCGTTGTCTCGCTCGGAGTCGGTTCCCTCGCCATCGCGCTCGCGGCGCAGGAAACGCTGGCGAACATGATTGCCGGCTTCGTGCTCATGATCGATCGTCCTTTTCGCATCGGCGACCGCATCAGGCTGCCGGACGGCACCATCGGCAACGTGAAGGAAATCGGCATACGCTCGACACGTGTGATCGACGATTACCAGGTCATGATTATCACGCCGAATGCGGAAATCGTGAAAAGTCAGATCATGAACTTTTCCTACCCCAACGACATCGTGCGCTTCGAGGTCCCTTTCGGCGTGGCCTATGGCACGAATCTGATGGAGATGCGGCGTATCGTGCTCGAGCGCATCAACAGGGAAGAGGACATCGTCGAAGCCGACACGACGGAAGTGCGTATCATGGAAATGGGCGATTCTTCGATGAACGCCATCCTTCTGTGCAAAATCCGGAATCCGAACGATATCCCGCGAAGGAAGAGTGACCTGCTGCTGATCATTTACAACACGCTCTATGAGCACAATATCGAAATCCCCTTCCCGCAGCGTGTCCTGCACCTGGCCCCGGCTCTGCAGAAGCTGATGGAAGAGAAAAAACGCCTGTCGGACTAACGGAAGCACTCCATGAACGGACCCTTTACCGTCACGAAACATGATGTCATGTATGACGGACGCGTGTTTACCATCGAACGTGACGAGGTACGCCATCACAGCGGATATGAAAGCGTGCGCGAAGTTGTGCGGCACAACGGCGGCGCCGTGGTCGTGCCGCTGTATGCAAACGGAGATGTGCTGCTGATCCGCCAGTACCGGTATCCCATCGACGAAGAGATCATTGAACTCCCCGCCGGCAAGCTTGATGAGGGAGAGGATCCTGCAGTATGCGCCGCCCGCGAGCTGCGGGAAGAAACCGGCTGCAGCGCCGGAAGCATCAGCAAGCTGACTGCCATGCTGACGACACCCGGGTTCTGCAGCGAGGTGCTGCATATCTACCTGGCGGAGCAGCTGAGCGAGGGAACGCAGCAGTTGGAACAGGGGGAAGAGAGTATTGCCCTTCTGCGCATTCCCCTGCGCGAGGCGCTGGCAATGTGTGCCGACGGACGCATCCGTGATGGGAAAACCGTCACCGGGCTTGCGCTCGCCGCATTGCGGAGCGGCATGATGCCGCTGTCAGAGGAGTCCGGATCGTAAAACCCGGATGTGGGAACGGGGAGGCCCTCGCGATGTGTTTTTCCTGCATTGCAAACACAGAATTCATCACACGGTGACGCAGCAATGAGATCCATTCTTACGACCCTTTTTCTATTTATAACCATCATGACCGCCATGCATGCTCAGGATGCGCAAAACGTCTACGACTTTACGATGACGACGATTGACGGTGAGGAAAAAGCCCTATCCGATTACAGGGGCGACGTTCTGCTGATCGTCAATACCGCGTCAAAATGCGGGTTCACGCCGCAGTATGAAGGATTGCAGGAACTCAACGAACGCTATGCCGACAGGGGACTGCATGTGCTCGGATTTCCCGCGAATAATTTCGGGGGACAGGAGCCTGGCAGCGATGCACAGATCCAGGAATTCTGTTCGACCACGTATCATGTCACGTTTGATATGTTCAGCAAGATTTCCGTTGCCGGTGAAGACAAGCATCCGCTCTACGCATACCTGACCGGCGCCACGGATTTCCCGGGCGAAATCAAGTGGAACTTCACCAAGTTCCTCGTTGACCGCGAGGGCAGGGTCGTTGCCCGCTTCGAGACGAAAGTCGATCCTCTCGACGAAGCCGTAACCGCCGCCATCGAGCATGCGCTCGGTGAATAACACCGCACAGATTCATTTCCCATAACCATCGGTGCCGATGTCTGTAAAGAAACGCTCCCTGTTCAGCCGATCTCTCGATGTCGTCGAGAAAGTAGGCAACGCTCTTCCCCACCCCGCCACCATTTTTGCCCTTCTTGCTTTCCTGGTCGTCATTGCGTCCGCCATTGCGGCGGCGCTCGGACTGACTGCCGTGCACCCCGGTACCGGGGAAAGCATCAGTGTGCGCAGTCTTCTCACCGGTGAAGGCATCCGCTGGATGTTCGAAAATGTCGAACACAATTTCGTCGCTTTTCCACCACTCGGACTCGTGCTGGTCGCCATGATCGGTATCGGCGTCGCGGAGGGATCAGGACTGATCAGCGTCCTCATCCGTGCACTGGTGCTCAAAGCGCCACGGCGCCTGATCACCATGGCGCTGGTTGCCGCCGGGGTGCTCAGTCACCTCGCCTCGGAAGCGGGATACGTAGTGTTGATTCCCCTCGGTGCGGTGATTTTCCTCGCCCTCGGACGGCATCCCATGGCCGGACTCGCCGCGGCTTTCGCCGGTGTGAGCGGGGGCTTCGCTGCAAACTTCCTGATCGGCAGTGTCGATCCGGTGCTGGCGGGACTCACACAGACGGCAGCACATATCATCGATCCGAGCGTCAAGATCAACGTGGCCGTCAATTTCTACTTCATGTTCGTTTCCGCCATCATGGTCGTGATCGTGGGTACGTTCGTGACCGAAAAGATCGTCGAGCCACGACTCGGCAGCTACAGCGGGACGGAACAATCGATGGAGCTGGAGACGCTCACACCGACAGAGCGCCGCGGCATCATCTGGTCGCTGCTGTCGGTGCTGCTTGTACTTACCGCGTTCGCGGTGACCGTGATTCCGGAAAACGGGCTGCTGCGCGCCGCAGGCGTCGAAATGCTCCATTCCTCCTTTTTCGAGGGAATGATTACCGCCATCATGATATTTTTCCTTATCCCGGGCATGGTGTACGGGTATGTGACGGGCTCGATTCGTTCGGATAAGGACGGTATCAAGCAGATGATCAGTTCGATGAGCCACATGGCGACGTATATCGTGCTGGTGTTTTTCGCGGCGCAGTTCGTGTACTACTTCGGTTACAGTAATCTCGGACTGATTATTGCGATCGAGGGAGCGAGTTTCCTCGGAAACATCGGACTGACCGGTATCCCGCTCATGCTGGCATTTATTGTGGTCAGTGCATTCATCAACATGTTCATGGGGTCGGCCTCCGCGAAGTGGGCCATCATGGCACCGGTATTCGTCCCGATGTTCATGCTGCTCGGTTACCATCCCGCGCTCACGCAGATGGTGTTCCGCATCGGCGATTCCCTGACCAATGTCATCACCCCGATGATGTCATATTTTGCGCTCATCGTAGCGTTTGCCGAGAAATATGACGAAGACTACGGTATCGGCACCATTATTTCCACCATGTTGCCGTATTCCATCGTGTTCGGATTGTTCTGGACGCTGCTGCTGATCGCATGGATGCTGCTCGGCCTCCCCGTGGGTCCCGACGGTCCCCTGCACTACACGGCAGGATAAAAAACAGTATCTTTCACAGTTCCCCGGTGGCGTAGCGTGCGCTGTTCAGCACATAACGCCACCGGGCAGCTTTTTGATCGAGTGACGCTTTTTCTTAGTTTCCTCCGTTACGCGCGGCCACAACAGATCGCCCACTGACCTTTTCTGCATGGAATATCTTGTTACACTGCTCTCCGGGATCTTCGTCGGGATACTTATAACCGTCCCTCTCGGTCCCACCTCCATTTACGTGGCACATCGCACACTCGAAGGTGAAACCCGGCGTGGAATCCTGGTTGCCGTGGGCGCGGTTATCGTTGACGTTTTCTACTGTCTCATCATTACGATGGGACTCATTTCCCTGATACATCCGTATCTGCAGAATCCCGTCGTTCAGAGCATATTCTCGGTGTTTCTCGTCGGCTACGGCGTGAAGATGATCTGGTTCCGCAAGGGATCGACCAAAGGCGACAGCGATGATGACGATGATGACGTCGAGGTGGAGGAAGTCGCCGAACGGCAGGCGTCGCGTTTCAAGCTTTCGAAGAAGCACTATGGCGGCGTGCTGATCGGCATTTCGATGACGCTGGCCAATCCCACGCTGTTCTTTTCCTGGGTGGCCCTCCTGAGCTTCGTGACAGCCCACGGCCTGCTGATTGACAGCACGGTGCACAAGCTGCTGTTTTCGCTGTCGGTCGGACTGGGCAGCATGATGTGGTTCCTCGTTCTGGCCTTCTTCGTACGCAGCAGGAGGCATATCATTTCGGAACGCTTCATCCAGCGGGCATCCCTTATTACTGCCCTTGTTATCATAGGCTTTGGAGTGTATTTTACCGTTGTGATTTTTCAGCAACTCAACGGGACTACCTGAAAATCACGACAAGAATTTCTCCTCGACGACATTGACAGGCACGACAGTCTCTCCTTCACCTCCCGGAGACTGTACTTACATTTTTCACCGATTCCGGCTGCTCGAGGCCGGATCCTATTCGTAGAATACCCATATGATGTGGACCAGGCTGCTTTTGATCTGCGGCATGGTGCTCGCGGGAATTCCCGTGACTGCGCAGGTGCAGAACGTCCGGCTCAACCGTGAAGGTGCGGATCCGGAGGAAGTGACCATTGCCATCAATCCCACCAACCCGGATAATATCATCGCGGGCGCCAACCTCGCGTATTATTTCTACAGCATGGATGGTGGAGAAAACTGGACGCAGTCGACGCTGCCGTCAGGCACCTGGGGTGACCCCTGCGTGCTGTTCGACCGGACCGGCCGCGCCTACATCGCAAACCTGGTCTATGGCTGGGATGCCATCATCGTTCGCCGCAGTGACGACGGCGGCGCCACCTGGTCCGATCCCGTCAAGCTTTTCGGTCCGAGCTCCGACAGCGCGCGTGCAGGCAGCCTGTACCGATCGAGTCTGCAGGACAAGGAATGGCTGGCTACGGATCTCAGTGATGGTCCCTTCGGCGGATACATCTATGCTGCGTGGACCGACTTCACGAAATACGGCAGCCAGGATCCACGTGACAGCAGCGTTATCGTGTTCGCACGGTCGACCGATCGTGGCGTGAGTTTCGAGCCGTATGTGCGCGTGAGCGACAGCGCCGGGAATGCCATCGACAGCGATGAGACCATGGAAGGCGCCGTTCCCGCCGTCGGACCCGATGGCACGGTATACCTCGCATGGGCCGGTCCACGGGGCATTTACTTCGATCGCTCCACGGACGCGGGTGAGACCTGGGGCGAAGACCGTATCATTGCGGATCAGCCGGGAGGCTGGGATTTCGGTATCTCGGGTATCTCGCGCAGTAACGGATTGCCGATAACACTGGCGGATGTTTCCGAGGCGCCCACACGAGGGACGGTGTATGTCAACTGGATTGACATCCGCAACGGCGATCCCGACGTCTTTATCATGTACTCCACCGATGGAGGTGAAACATGGTCCGACCCCGTGCGCGTGAACGACGATGCGGTCGGGAACGGAAAGTCACAGTTTTTCACCTGGGCCACGGTGGATCCGGTTACCGGCGAGCTGTCTGTTGTCTACTATGACCGCCGCCGCTACGAAAGCGATTCCACCGATGTGTACCTGGCGCGATCTGTTGATGGTGGCCGCAGCTTCACGAATCAGCGGATCAGCACGGCAGCGTTTCTGCCGACGCCGTTCGTGTTCTTCGGTGATTACAACGGCATCGCGGCATACAATGGGCGTATTCGTCCCATATGGACCAAGCTCGATCAGGGGCAGCTCAGTGTGCATACCGCGCTGATCGATCCGGAGCCCTCCGCCGTGCAGGATGCGCATGCGCGCGTCAGCTCTCTCGAACTGCGGATGTTCCCGCAGCCGTTGACGGCGGCCAGCGGGACCGAAATACATGTTTCCTGCGATCTTCCCGTGCGCGGAAGGCTGCAGCTGCGCCTCTACGATATGATGGGCAGAGAATGCGCACAGCTTTACGATGAAATTTCCAATCCAGGAGCACATACCGTGCACTGGAATGCTGCTGCCCTGCGTCCCGGCGTATACCTGCTTCGGGCTGCGCTTGGCGACGGGAGTGAAGGGTTCAGTGCGACAGCCATGCTGACCGTGCTGCGATAATCCCTGACAGCCGTCCGTGTCCCTCGTACGGCAGCTGCTGTGTTCCATGACGAGGTCTTTCCAGAGGTTTGCCATGAGTGATATATCGAAACTGACAAAAGCGGAACTGATTGCCGAGGTCGAACGCCTCCGTGAGATGTACGAACAGTGCAGCGACGCCGCCGGAAACGGCAAGTTCGACGAGGATGAGTTGTTCGAACTGGCGGGTGATGCCGAAGGCGACGAACTGTTCCTGGTATCGGAAACCGGTCGTTTCGTTTTCGTCAACGACATCATGCTCGGTCAGCTGGGCTACAGCCGGGAGGAACTGCTCGGCAACTCCCTGCCGCGCATCGATCAGCTCAATTCCCGCGCACAGTGGCTCGGAAGGGTCTCGAATCTCAAGCAATCGGATAATCCCGACGTGTTTGAAAGTGAACTGGTTGCGCAGGACGGCAGCATTGCCTACAGGGAAGTCACCGCCCGGTATCTGCAGTATCGTTCACGCAAATATGTGCTGTGTGTGGGACGCGAACTCGCGCAGGAAGAAGAAGACATCGTACCCAAGGATGTGAAGTCGCGGGAAGAGACACTGACGCAGATGACGTCGGATGGTGTCATGATTGTCGATACACGCGGCAATATCACGCAGACCAATGCCGTGGCCGACAGGCTGCTCGGCGTATCCAAGAACGAAGTGATCGGCAGAAGCTGCACGGATACGCGCTGGCGCCTGGTTGACGCCGCCGGTTCACCGCTCGGCATTGCCGATCATCCCGTCATGATCTCGCTGGTGGAGGAGCAGCAGGTGTTCAATCGCCGTGTCGACATGCTGAACCACGACGGGACGCGTCGTTCCATGCTCGTCAACGCCGCTCCGCTTTACGACGCGGAGGGCGAACTCGTCGGCGCGCTCGGCTGCATTCGTGCCTTTGACGACAGCGCCGAGCGGGGCGATCAGCTGCAGCGGCAGCGCAAGCTGCAGGCGATGGAGCGCGATGCGATGAAACTGATCATGCACGGCGGTTCCGAAGCCGATCTCGAACGGCGCTTCTGTCAGCTTCTCGTCAAACACGGCGACTATCCGCTGGTCTGGCGCAGCGTGACAGAGGAAAAGGACGAACGGCTGCATCTCTCAACCAGTGCCGGTGTCGAAAGCGATTACCTGATGAAAGTGAAAATCCGCTATGACGACTCGGAGCACGGACGGGGTCCCCTCGGCCAGGCCATGAAAACCGGGGAAGCGGTCGCGGTTGCCGATACGCTCGTGGATCCCACGTACGAGCCCTGGCGCAAACAGGCGGAGCGAAGCAATCTGCATTCGCTGTTTGCCATTCCCCTCAAGTACGACGGAAAGAACTACGGTCTGCTCACCGTATACGCGCGGGATCGCAACCACTTTGTCGGACCCGAACGCGATACGCTTACGATTACCGCCGGACTGCTTTCCTACGGTATCGCCATGCGCAAACAGCAGGAAGAAGCCGATGCAATGGCCGAGGAGCGCATACTCGAACAGAAAATGCTTGCCGCCGTGCGCGACAGGGTGCCCGCTGCCGTTGCCATCTTCGATGAAAGCGATCCCTTCCGCTGTATCTCGGCCAGCGGCGCCATCGACCAGCTGGTGGATGAGCCCTACAAGTCGAGCGGCATCGAGGGATATCACATGACAGACTTCATGTACGCGATCTATCATCGCGACCTGTATCAGCAGCTGCACGAAGCGGTATCCGCCGATGAGGCGATCGGTGAGGAAGATGCCGTTTTCACGGACTGGCAGGGCGAGGAAATGCGCTGGACCTGGAGCCTGGAGAAAATCCCTGCCGCGGGTGGCGGACAGAAGCTCCTGTACATCGCCGTCCGCAATGATCAGGAAGCCGCCCCGTCGCAGGATCCCGCCCCGTCGCAGGATCCCGCTATGGATACGGCTTCGCCTGCTGTCACTCCTGCTGCGCAGGCAGCGGCATCCTCGACCGCGGAGACATTCACCGATGCGGACATCGACAACGACAGTCTCATGCTCATGCTGGAATTCCCGGTGATCGGTCCGCGGGCCAAAATGGAAACGCGTCTCAAGCGCTTCTTCGACGAAGGTATCGTACTCAACGCCAATGCCGCGGCCATGCAGTGCCTGGGCGTGGACCCCGATGACGATGTCTCCAGCGTTTCCACATATTTCGGTGACGAAGCGTACGAAGAATTCCTGACCGCCGTGCTCACCGGCAAAGAGAGCGGGATGCGTCTTTCGCTGCCCTGCGATGACGGGAGTGCGCGTGAATGTGTCGCGTTTTTTGCGACGGAAGGGAAGGTCCGACAGCTGGTCATGCTGGCGGAGGCCTGATCCGTATGCCCATGTCCAGGAGACAGATAACCGATGGATAGTCTCTTCGACGACGGCTCCATTGCGCTGCGACCCACGGTGATCGACGTGGATCTTGACGCGCTGCGCGGAAATGTCGCACGCGTTCGTCAGCACGTTGGTGCAACGCGCATCATGGGAACGGTGAAGGCGAATGCGTACGGTCATGGACTCATACGCACCGCGAAGGAGTTGCTGGCGTTCGGCGTTGATGAACTCGGTGTGGCCTTCCTGGAGGAAGGCATTGCATTGCGCCGCGCGGGGATTACCGCGCCCGTGCTGGTGCTCGGGGGAATTATCGGGAACCAGATTTCACACTTTATCGAATACGATTTACAGATCACGGCCTCATCGGTGTTCAAACTTCGTCAGATCGACGAGACAGCACGTGAGATGGGCCGCCGTGCCAGCGTGCATCTGAAAGTCGATACAGGCATGGGCCGTATCGGCATCCGGCATGAGAACGCGCATCAACTGTTCGATGCCGTGCAGGAAGCGCAGCACACGGATCTCCGCGGTGTGTACTCGCATTTTGCCTCGTCGCATGATCCCGATATGACCTTTACCCGCCTGCAGCTCGGGCGTTTCCTGGAGACGCTGGAGTATTTCCCCGCACATGGACTCCCCATGCCCGTGCGGCATATCGCGAATTCCGGAGCGGTGCTGCAGCATGAGGATGCCTGGCTCGACATGGTGCGTCCGGGAATCATGCTCTACGGCGTCTACCCCGGTCCCGAGGTCCGCCACAGCGTGAAGCTCGAACCCGTGCTCTCGATGCATACGCGCGTCGTGTTTTTCAAAGTTGTACGCGCCGGTCATTCCATCGGCTATGATCATACGTGGACCGCGCCGTGCGACACGCGCGTCGTGACTCTTCCGGTGGGGTATGGCGACGGATTTCCGCGCAGCCTTTCAAACAAGGGTGCTGTGCTCATCAACGGGAAGCGCTATCCGATCGTGGGACGCATTTCCATGGACCAGTGCATGGTCGATATCGGCATGGATTCCGCCTACAATGGCGATGAGGCGGTGCTCATCGGAAAACAGGGAGACGCCCGTATCACTGTCGAAGAGCTCGCCGAACACTGCGACACCATCCCGTATGAAATCCTGACCACGATTAATACCCGCGTCCCCCGTCGCTACACAGGTGGCGAATAGCGCGGCTGGCGAATAGCGCAGCTGGCGTATAGCCCAGCTGGCGAATAGCCCTGCAGGCGCAGTCGTGCGACGTACTCCACCTTGTGAACGTATGTTGAATCCCGTATACTTGATGCTGTGTTCCGTGTCTCGTTCGACCGCTTCAGGGCGGCGTTTCGGGGCACGATGACGGTATTTCTTGCAGGAGCCTTGATGGAGACCGTTTCTGTACTGCTGCTCGAAGATCATGAGGGGGAAGCTCGGCTGAATCAGCGGCTGCTCGAGCGCTCACACACTACCGAATTCCATTTTTCCGGAGCGCGGACGCTCGACGAAGCTGTCACGATTCTCCAGGAGCAGAGCTTTGATGTGCTGCTGCTCGATCTGAATCTTCCCGACAGTCGCGGCATCGAGACCTTTGACCGCATCCACGCGATCGCGCCTTCACTTCCCGTGGTGATTATTTCCGCCGTTGCCGACGATGCACTGGCCGTGCGCTGCATCCGGCACGGGGCGCAGGATTACCTCGTCAAGGGGAATATCACGAGTGAAATCATGACGCGTGTCGTCCGCTACGCGATGGCACGCAGCAGGCAGGTGGCCGTGCGGAGTCCGCTCAGCTCAGACCGCCCCATTCCCCCAGGCGCCTCTTTCCTCGTCGACGGTGATGGACTCATACATAATTCCGAACAGCTCGACATGCTGCTCGAATCCGTTTCCACGCAGAGCCGTTCCCTGTTCAACGTGGTGACCGAGGAGCAGCGCAGCATGGTCGAATCGATGCACGCAAGAGTGCTCAATCAGGGACTCGCAGAGACCATGCTGGTAACGCTGCGCCAGGGCGAAGATACCCACGCGGGGAGCATGCTGCTCATGCTGGCACCCTTCGAAGGGGAGCTGCCAGGCATGCTCGTGGGGGGATTTCTGCCGACGCATCCATCACTGCAAATGGACGAACATCCGGATGAGAAATATCGCGCCCTGGTCGAGCACAGCCAGGATGGGGTATTCATCGTGATGGAAGGGAACATTGTGTTCGCCAACCAGATGCTGGCCGACATCAGCGGCTATGCGCACGATGAAATGCTGCACACGCCGATCGAGCGCTTCGTCGCCCCGGAAGACCGGAACAATGTGCTCGAGCACTACCGCGGACGCCTGGCGGGTGAGGAAATGCCTGAAGCATATGAATTCACGCTGCTGCAGAAATCCGGCGCACGGCGCAAGGTGCAGATCAACGTGGGCCGCATCCCGCTGGGTGACAGGATGGCAGTTATGGGGACGCTGAAAGATATCTCCGAAAAACGACGCAATGCGTATTTCATGCAGGTGCAGCATCAGCTGGCAGTCGACCTCGCCTATGCCGCCGACATGGAAGTGATGTTCGAGCACATCGTCCGGGCACTTCTGCGCATTGAAAGCATCGATGCAGCCGGACTGTATCTGCGTGAAGGGAAAGCCGGTGTGTATACACTCGTACACAGTCGCGGTGTTCAGGATCCCATCACCAAACTGCAGGAGAATGAGGAATTCACTTCCGTGCATGCGCAGATCGTTCGCGAGAGCGTCACGCGCTATTTCGACGACACCTCGCTGTCGACATTGCCAGCCGCAGGCGTTCTGCGGGATCAGGGTGTGCGCTGTATGGGTATCCTGCCGATCACGCACGGGGGCAAGGTGGTGGCAGCTGTCGACATCGTGTCACTGACATATGAGGATTTTGTGACCGACGTGCGGCGTACGGCGCAATCGATCGCATCGTATGTGGGCGGGGTGCTGAGCAGGCTGTCAACGGAAGAAGCGCTTCGCGACAGCGAACTGCTGTATCGTGCCGTGGTCGAAAAAAGTCACGACGCCATTTTTATTCATCAGGACGACAGGCTGATGTTCGCCAACGAGCGCACCTGCGAACTGACGGGATACCGCCGTGAAGAACTGGCGGAGATGAATGCCTGGTCGCTGATTCATCCCGAGGACAGAAAACGCATCCAGGAAATCTCGGCGGCGCGGCGCGAAGATATTTCGGGTCCCATCGTTTATGAGGGACGCGTGCTGACGCGAAACGGAACCATACGTGCGGGGGAATTCGCGGCGACCATCATTCGCTACGAGGGTAAGCCCGCGGCTCTGGTTACGGTGCGTGATGTGACATCCCGCAAATCGCATGAGGAGGAAGTGCGCCGCAGCGACACCCTGCTGCGCTCCGCCGGTTTCGCCGCCGCACGTTTCCTGCAGTCCGCCGCCTGGGAAGATTCCATTCTCGAAGTACTCGGCCATTTTGGCGATGCCGCGAATGTCTGCCGTGTGCTGCTGATGCAGAACCGGGAGGATGAAAACGGTGTGACCCGCCGGTATCAGCGAAACGTGTGGGTGCGCCGGGAAATGCAGGACAGCGTACTCGACCGTATCCCCGACGGACAGTCGTGGGAGGAGATGCCGTACGCACGCTGGGCGGAGGAGCTTGCACAGGGACGCAGCATCGCGTCGGTAGTCGACGATCTGCCGCAGGAAGAACAGATGACGCTCGCCCGTCAGAACGTCCGCAGTACGGCCATGGTCCCGGTCTTCTCCGGAGGTACCTGGTGGGGCTTTTTGCGCTTCGATGAATGCCGCCTGCGCAGAAGCTGGCTGCGTTCTGAAATCGATGCCATGCTCGTCTGTGCGCAGACGCTCGGAGCGGCCGTCCATCGGCAGCAGGCCGAAGAGGAATTGATTGCCGAGAAAGAGCGCGCCGAGCGCGCCGATGAGATCAAGCAGGCCTTTATCGCCAACATGTCGCATGAAGTGCGCACGCCACTCAATATCATTCTCGGATACCTCGCGCTGGTGATGGAGCTGAGTAATGACGAGTCTGATGAGGATACCAGGGATTTCCTGCGCGCCATCGAGGATGCGAGTCAGCGGCTCATTCGTACCGTCGATTCGATCATGAACATCTCGCGCTTCCAGGCGAGCGATATATCCCTGCAGAAACAATCCATCCGTCTCGACAAGCTCGTGGGCAGCTGCCTCGACCGATTCGAGAATGCCGTACGGGAAAAGGGATTGCAGCTTGAGTTTCATAATCACTGCTCTGACAGTGAGATCCTCGCCGATCAGCACTACCTGGCGGAGTCTATCGATCATCTCATAGACAACGCGGTGAAATTCACCCCCATCGGCAGCGTACAGCTGCTGCTGGAGGATGGTGAAACCGGCGGTCCGCGGCTCGTGGTGCGTGATACCGGCATCGGTATCAGCGAAGACTTCCTCGAACGCATGTACGATCCGTATGTGCAGGAAGATATCGGATTTGACCGAAGCTACGAGGGGGTTGGACTTGGATTGACGCTCGTGAAACTGTATCTCGAAGCGCACGGCGCCCAGATAACCGTTGAAAGTGAGAAGGGAAAAGGCAGTACCTTCACCGTTGACTTCCCTTCCGCCCGGAAACCGGAGGAATCCGAGACACGTTCGACTTATTCAGCCTGATGTCCTATATTACCCGGTACCTGAGCCCGGGTCACTTAACTGGAGACTATTCATGTCCGAGAAGACTACGAGCATTCTGGTTGTCGAAGACGACGAGCAGAGTCAGAAATACATGCGCATATTGCTGTCACGGGAGTACGACGTGCATATTGCCGCGACCGGACAACGAGCCTGGGAAATTCTGGAAGAACATTCCATCAACCTCATTTTGATGGACCTGTCACTTCGCGATGGGGAGGATGGTCTGCAGATTACCCGTAAGATTCGCCAGGATATGCGTTTCAAGGACATATCCATC
This sequence comes from bacterium, assembly GCA_020444325.1. Taxonomy (NCBI): domain Bacteria; species bacterium. Next base: position 246,561 of record JAHLLD010000001.1, on the reverse strand, counting down.
ATCGCGTTGACCGCCCACGCGTTTCCGGAGGACAGAAAGCGCAGCCTCGAAGCTGGCTGCAACGATTATGTTTCCAAACCGTTTCAGTGGGTGCATCTCAAAAGCGTGATGGAGAAATTTCTCTGATGCGGCGTATTCCCGCCCTTTTCCTGTTTTTGCTGCTTCCTTTCGTCACCTGTGCACAACTGCAGGTGCAGCCTGCGTATGGACTGTATCTGAGTACGGACCGCAGTTCAGGGACGCTGCAGCTCCGCTCGACTCAGGCCACGGTGTACACGGTGTCTGTGGAGGACAGGGACAGCCTCGGTCGCGGAAATTCCTGCCATGACTGGTTGAAGGTGCAGGAAGACGAACTTACGTTTGCGGCACAATCGGCGGCGCGTCTCCATGTCAGCGCCACCATTCCGGGTGGGAGCAGCGAAGGCGAATACTGCAGCGATATCGTCCTTCGTCCGGACGACGGCAGCGAAGCACTGCGGATTCCGATCCATGTCCGCGTCGGTGAAGTGTACAGTGATGTAAAGCTGACGAATGCCGGGGCGCAGCGCGACGAGGAAGCGGTGACCTTCATGTTTGAACTCTCACAGATGGGGAATGCGGCGTACCGGGGGAATTGCGTTCTGACCATCGAAAACGGGAGTGGAAAGGAAATTCATCGGCAGGCGGGCCATGTCGATGTCTACGGGAGCTCCCAGCAGACCGTACGCCTTCCTTCCGCGCGTGTTCCGAAAGGACGCTATACCGTGCGTATGGCCTTCGATTCCGAGCGGAAAGATCTCGGAGACAAGGCCATCCCGGTCATGCCCAAAAATTATAAAATCGTCCTTACGATGAAGTAAATGTCATGCATGCGGCGGGACTGCGTGCATGAGACAGAAAAAGACAGCGCACGGAGCGAAAGCATTACCCTAAGAGCGGGGAATTCATTACATTCCCCTGCACGATTCGGACACTGGAGCTCCGGGTCCCATCATTGAGAGGCGGCGGGGCGGCAGCCCGGCAAGAGAACGCACTGTTTCACAAGCTCGCAGCGGAAGAACGAACATGAACGCGATCAGACGTTCCAATACTATCGTCGTAATTGAGGATATTGGTTCCATTACCAAACTTCTCTCCATTATTCTTCGCAAGGCGGGGTTCGAAGTCGAGACCTTTGAGACCGGGGAAGCTGCCTGCGAGTGGTTGAAGGAAAATCAACCGACACTTGTGCTTTGTGATATCATGCTCCCCGGCATGCATGGTGAAGAGGTGTTGTCCTTTATCAGGACACTCCCGCATGGCGCGGATCTCAATGTGCTCGCCGTCACTGCGCTGGCCAACCCCGGCGACCGTGAGCGGCTGCTCAAGCACGGATTCACCGATCATATTCCGAAGCCGATCAATCCGGGTACATTCATTACCCAGATTCAGCATTATATCGAGGTTTGAATCCCGCGGGGTGTTCCCATTCACCCCAGCCGTTTCCACAGGGCGGTGTTTTCAGGATATTCAGGCGTTGCGATCACGGTACTGATGCAGAACCGTCGCAGCGCCTCTTCTATTGATACGGTTCCGAGGGCTGAATCGCGTTTGCCCGTAAACGGAAAATGATCGGGTCCACGCTGACATTTCCCATTGATATTCACACGTCCCACATACCGCGCTGCCGCGGTAATCATGTCGCGCAGCAGGGCGGGATCCGAGCCAAAAATGCTGCACTGCTGACCGTAGCGCGCATGCTTGATATACTGCAGGGCGCTGGCCGCATCGTTGAAAACGACTACGGGGAGAAGGGGTCCGAACTGCTCCTCGTCGTACAGCCTCATGCCTTCGTGTACGTCGCCGAGCAGCGCGGGGCGCAGCAGTGTGGCCGTGCGTTCCCCGCCGTGCGGGGTGAGCAGGCGCGCACCTTTTTCAATCGCGTCATGAAGCAGCGTTTCGAGATACTCCGCGTGCGCGGGCGAAATGACCGGTGTACAGCGCACGGCATCCCAGGGCATACCCGGAACGCTGTCGGCGAACGCTGCGGAGAGACGGTCGATGAAGGTCTCGGCAATCTGCTCATGGACGAAAAGCATCTTGATTGCCGCACAGCGCTGACCGTTGAATGCAAGGGCTCCTTTCACCACCTCCTCGAGCGTGATTTCCAGCGGCGCGTCCGGCATCACGATTGCCGCGTTTTTGGCCTCCAGTCCGAGCACCGTATGCAGGCGATGCGGGGCCGGATGCATTTTGACAAGCGCATCGGCGGTGGAGCTGGTGCCGATGAAGGCAAATATGCTGATGCGGCCGCTGCGCATCATCGGTGCGAGAAGCTCTTCGCCGTCTCCGAACAGCACGCTTACAATACCGCCGGGAAAATGCGTCGCGAAAACCGGCAGCAGCAGGCTGTAGAGCAGGGCACCCTGCGGAGGCGCCTTGATGATGACGGTGTTGCCCATGAGCAGGGCGGGGATGGCGTTTGTCAGCGTCTCGTAGAACGGGTAGTTGTATGGTCCGACGCAGAGGGCGGGACCAACAGGAAGCAGATCCACGCGTCCCACCACCTGCTGCAGTGATGTGTCGCGCCGTTCACGTTTATCGAGATCCAGCGCCGCTTCCACGGTTTCGAGCGCATATTCGAGCGTACGGTCGAATTCGTTCTGCGCTTCCTCGAATACTTTCCCGACTTCCCACATGATATGCAGGGCGATGCGGTCGCGCAGGGGCCTGAGATCGGCAACGAAGCGCCGCACGACATCCGCGCGCTGTTCGAGCGAAAGCGAAGGCCAGGGACCGTCACCTGCGTCGAATGCTGCCGCCGCACGCGCAACCGCTTCGTTCGCGACCGCTTCGGTAAGGCGCGGAATGCTGCCGAGCGCAGGCTGCACGATACTGCCGTCCCCCATGCGCAGCGGAATGGGGGAGTGCACTGCGAGCTGTGTACCCTCCCACTTCTGCAGACCATTGAGCAGGTACTGCCGATTCACGGTCTCGGGGAAGCGGAACTGCGAGGGGATTTCTTCCGGTGACGGTATCAATTCGAGAAGTGTATTCATCTGTCTGCTCTTGCTGTGAAGACGCGGTACGCTCCGATGTTGACGACCGGAAAACGTCCCGCATTCAGGTACATCCCCAAAAATACGAGAGCTTGCGCTGAAAGCACAGGATTAATTCCTCCCCTGCCCAGGAACCTTGCCCCTGATTTTGCCTGTGTTATGGAAAAAGCCACGAACAAAGTATTTTTCCCCATGCACAGCATCACTCTCGAATCCATCGGCGTCCTCCTCTCGCCGCGCAAGCACCGTTATGACGTCCCCCGCCAGGGGACGCTCGATGGCAGTCACAAAGCCCGGGTCGTCCTTGACGAGGGCAGGAATTTCGAACAGGCGCTTTCGGATCTCGAAGGTTTCGAGCGCATCTGGCTGCTGTATGTTTTCCACCTCAACGAAGGGTGGAAACCGCGTGTCCAGGTGCCGCGGCATCGGAAGGATAAAGTGGGTGTCTTCGCGACGCGTGCACCCTATCGGCCCAATCCGATCGGACTCAGCTGTGTCAGGCTGCTTGAGGTCAGGGGACGCGAGCTTGTCGTGAGCGAATGCGATCTGCTCGATGGCACACCGATTATCGACATAAAACCGTATCTGCCCTATGCGGACGCATTCCCCGATGCGGCGACCGGCTGGGTACCCGGCGAAGAAGTGAAATATCGCGTGGAGTTTTCCTCTCTTGCGATGGAGCATTTTCTCTGGCTGCGATCCGAAAATATCGATCTGCTCCCGTTCGCGGAATCCCAGCTCGAAGCGCAGCCTGCTGACAGCAGCCGTAAACGTGTGCAGCGCATCTCCGATGACCGTTATCAAATTGCGTACCGGACCTGGCGCATCGAGTTCAGCATCGACGAAGACGCGGAAGTCGTGCGTGTCGAGGGTGTGCGTTCCGGGTATTCAGCAGAAGAGCTGCACGACAGCTATGACCCGTATGAAGACAAATCCCTGCATCGACAATTCACTGAGGACTGCCCATGGCCAGAAAAATAAATCCCTTCGAACAGGACGCGCTGCCACCGTTCAACGGCTTCCCGAAAGCAACCATGCGTTTTCTGCGCGACCTGAAAAAGAATAATGATCGCGACTGGTTCAACGCGAACAAACCGGTCTATGAACAGAATGTGAAAGAACCCATGCTGCAGCTGCTGTCCACCCTCGCCGTGCGCATGAAAGGTCTGCAGCCGGATATCATACTTGAACCGAAAAAGGCCATGTACCGCATCTACCGCGATGTGCGTTTCAGCAAGGACAAATCGCCGTACAAGACCTGGATTGCAGCGGCATTCACGTTCAACGGCTATGACCGCAAGCACGACGCCGCGTTTTATTTTCACATTACTCCGGGTGAAGTGGGCATCGGGGGCGGACTCTACAATCCCATGGGAGACCGCCTGAAAAACCTTCGCGCCGCTATCGACAGTGATGCCGATGCGCTGCGCGCCATCATCGGTGAAAAGAAGTTCGTCAAGGAATTTGGAGGAATGATCGGAGATGAACTGCAGCGTGTGCCGCAGGGATACGACCGCGAACATCCCGCGGCCGATCTGCTGAAGAAAAAACAGTTTCTGTGTTGGAAGGAAGTCCCGGGTTCACTGATTCATGAGGCGGAATTCCTCGAAGAACTGGTACGGGATTTCAGCGCGATGTCACCGTTCGTCCGCTGGCTCGCCGAGCATTCCTGACGCGTATGTTGCTGCGTTGAATGCAAATACCGCTGCTGCCCCGCTGAAGAATGCGAGCGGCCCGAACTTCCGATGTGCTGCATTGCGCGCGGCCGGAAGGCGCATTACGCGCGGCCGGAAGGCGCATTACGTGCGGCCGGAAGCTGCATGGCGAGTCAGACGGTAGACCGGGAGTTCCGTCGGACAGCCCAGGCGGTAAGGGAACCAGTGTCCGGCCCCGGCGCTGACATAGAGTTTGCTGTCACCTTTCTCGTAGAGTCCCCACATGTATTTCTCCGGATTCAGCGCGTAGAGCAGACTGCGTCCGTTGAAGCCGATCTGTCCCCCATGCGTATGTCCCGCAAGTGTCAGGGGGATACCGGACTGCGCGGCCCGGTCGAAGCCCGTGGGACGATGGCTCATCAGGATGCTGAAGGCGTCGGACGGTGCATCCCGCATTGCGCGGTCGATCGTCTGTTCGTAGAAATGTTCGGGATTGTTACGGATGGATCGGGGATCGTCCGCCCCCGCCAGGTAGAGGGATGCACCGTTGACATCCACCCGTGTGCCGCTGTCGAGGAGCAGGGGAATGGGACCGCGTTCATAGGATCGGAAGATGCTGCGAATGCCGCGGAAATATTCATGATTCCCGATGGAAGCGTAGATGCCGTAGCGGTTGGGTATTTCTCCTGCCAGGCGCAGCGCGTCGAGATAGGTTGCGGCGTCATCGGAGAAGTCGCCGGTGATGAGCACGAGATCCGGTTTCTGTGCTGATGCCAGTTCGATGATGCGTTCGAGATCATCGAAGCCGATGAAGTAGCCAATGTGCACGTCGGAAATATGCAGAATCCGCATATTCTCGAGCTCAGGAGGCAGTTGCGGGAAGTGGAGGGGGATCTCCGGGGTGCGGGGATCGCGATACGCATTGGCGACGCCGCTGCCGCCGGCCGTGATCGCCAGCAGCGGGAAAGCCGCCGCGGATGTGGTCAGGATGCGCCGGCGCCCGGGATCGGGAGTGGATTGTTGTTCGCTCGGCGCGTTTTTTCTGCCCACCCAGCGGATGATGCGGTCGATGACATGGAACACCCCGCTGAAGGGCAGGGAGAGCATGAGGGCGATACCGAGGACGAAAATCAGCGCGGTGAGTGTCGCGCCCACAGTCAGCATCAGATCCGCTTCCAGCGCGATGCCTCCCGCCCAGAGTGCGAGTCCCAGCAATCCCGCCAGCGGCAGGGCGTACGACAACCTGCGTATACGCTGCATCTGCCACCAGTCGCGATGCAGCAGCTTGAGCAGCACGATCTCCACAACGCTCAAAATGGCGATGGAAACCATGCTGAAAATAACGGGGAAGTACACTCTCATGGGAACATACCCTTCCGGTCAGAGGTATCAGCAGTATTGCGCCGCGGGGGAAACGCATGCAGGCGCGTCATTCGCCGCGAATCAGCCGCGGATGAAATTGACCAGCCGACCTTGTTTGAAACATCTGTCTTTACTACCATTGTAATTGCCCGACCACCTTCTCCACTTTTCACGAAACGAGCAAAGCTATGAAACAATTCCTTACCCTCTTCGCTTTCCTGCTGTTGAGTATTTCCTTCCTGCATTCGACAGCTGTTGCTCAGGAAACTTATGTATACGCCGCGCTCACGGATGAAGGCAATATCGCCGTGGTCAATCCGGCGACCAGCCAGTTGCTGCAGCGTATCCAGGTCGGACGCGATCCTCTGTACGTCGTGCCGAACGCGGACAAGAGTCGCCTTTACGTCAGCAACACCGGTGACATCACTGTATCCATCGTTGATCTGGCGGAAAACACGGAAAAACAGGTTCTGCGCCTCCCGGTGAATCGTCGCGGCATCAATGCCGGAGTGATGATTCGCAACTGGGAAGGAACACGTATCTTCGTTGCCGAACGCGCGGACGATGCCTCGAAGGAACTTCGCGTGTACGTCATCGATACGCAGAAGGAAAACATTATCGCACAGTTCGATGCCGGACGCAGCATCAACGCGCTGGCGATTTCGTCAGACGGATCGAAACTGTACGTCGTCAACAAGGGTGAAGGCATCAGGGTGTTCAGCACGCAGGATTACAAGCCGATGGGCAGCGTTGCGCCGATCAAGGGATATGAGAAAGACCTCTATGCCATGGCCTGCAGTCCGACAAAAGCACTCGCGTACGTGTCCTACGGTCCGGCAAACAAGATTCAGGTCATCAATACCGCGACGAACAAGGAAACGGCTGTGATCGACATGCCCAAGTACCATACGGGCATTCAGAAGCAGATCACCTTCTCGCCGGACGGCAAGTACGCATTCGTGATCAATGACAAGCAGACCTTCCGGGAAATCGAAGGTGTCAACGTGATCGATGCTTCCAATAACGATGTGATCAAAATTTTCAATGCCGGGAAGGTGCTGCAGGGACTGGCCATCACGGATGATTCCAAGGTGTGCTACGTCGCATCGACCGATCTGAAATGGTACAATCTGCTCACGCTTGAGCACATTCGTTCGATCTCGCTGCGTACGACCATCGGCGGAATCGTCGTTATCGAGCGCTGATAACAGGTACAGAACGTGTAAGCTGCAGCGGCTGACGCCGCGTCACAGCCTGCCAACGCGGACCACGGGGTCCGCGTTTTTTTGTCTCAAGGAATGCAACCATGTTCGATTGTGTTTCAAATCTAGAAGCAATAGGGATTTTCCGGTTTATGCACTTTTTGCATATTTCCCGGGAATTCCGGGTCAATCAACCATCGGACGTGTTCTGGACACATGAAGCATTACGTTTCCAACCGACGTGAAACTCCGCGGATGTTTCGCAGTAATTTCATCGAGTTTTTTTCACGGGTACACTGGACGGTGCCGCTGATTATTTTCGTACCCGTCATTCTGCTATTCGTCTACCTCGCGGTTTTTCGCTATGCCCTGCTGCTGACGACTCTCGTCCTGCTGCTCCTTGCCGGTCTGTTTTTCTGGACGCTGACCGAGTACGTGCTGCACCGCTTCGTGTTTCATTATGAACCCAGTTCAGAGTGGGGCCGGCGCGTGCACTGGACCTTTCACGGTGTGCATCATGATTATCCAAGCGATCCCCTGCGCCTGGTCATGGTGCCGTCGGTGAGTCTTCCCCTCGCATCGCTTTTCTATCTGCTTTTCCACGTAACGCTGGGCAGTTCGTATGCAGCGCCGTTTACCGCCGGTTTTCTAACCGGCTACCTTTTCTACGATATCACCCATTACGCCGTCCATCACTTCCCCATCAAGGGTGCGGTGTTTGGTACCCTGCGTGAATGGCATATGCGGCATCATTTTCAGGACCCCGACAATGGCTTCGGCGTGAGTTCACCGCTGTGGGACCACGTGTTCGGGACGCAGCTGAAGCGCAAGTCTCCTTCTGCTCGCGAGGCGGAGGGCTGAAGATCGGCCGCGTCGTTCGCAGCGCTGCATAGGCTTCAAAGTGATTGAAAAGAAAACGCCCCATCCCGGAAAGGATGGGGCGTTGTGATATTCGGAAAAAGCAGATATCAGGGACTGGCGAAAACGCCCGACTTCCCGGCATCGGCTGCATGTTCGCTGATGAAGCGTCCACCGAAACGGAATCGGCGTTCGTAGTAGCCGTCTTTGATATGGTTGAAGGTGACACCGCGCGATGTGGAAGCGTGGGCAAACACGCCGTGTCCGAGGTACACCCCTACATGTCCGATACGGCGGCTGTTGCGGTTGGTCCCGGTAAAGAAAATCACATCACCGAACTGCATGCTGTCGACATCGAAAATCGGGGTGAACTGTCGTGCCTGCATGCGCGAGGAACCGCGGAATGTCTTTCCCAGCGCCTCTGTGTACACCTTGGAAGTAAATCCTGAGCAGTCGATGCCGCGCCTGGAGCGTCCACCATAACGGTATCGGGTTCCGAGCCACTTGTCGATGGTCTGCATCAGCTGCAGGCGCATGATGGGATTCACGAAGGGAGAGCGCGGATCGTAGCTATCGGATACGGGAAGGGTACTGCTTCCGTTGTAAAACACTTTTTCGAAACGTACCATCTCCGCTTCGAGAATATCTGCGTAGGCCGGCAGGTATTCACGGAGCACAGAGAGTGCGCGCTCTTTGCGGCGGGATTTCTTCTTGTCAGGGGAGCTGAAGGCAGTGACCTGCAGGCGTCCCTCATGCGTTGCTCCCGCCATCATCGCCGGCTTCATGAAAAAAGCGGCGGCGAGCGTGAGCAGCGCAAGCAGTTTAATCAGTCGTTTCCTGTTCATTACGTCCAGAACTAATACTACATATCTCGTGGCCGGTCGCATACGGCGCAGTTACAAAGTTACTGCCTTTTGTATTCACCAGGCAACACTTTTCAACAGCAACATCGTGTATGCATTTGTCATACAGCATTTCCACGCTGTACCGGGGGCGGGGCTTCATCCACAGGTCTGGTGGCGAAGCTGCCGCAATTCCGGCCTGAATACATGGGATGAACAATATGGGTTGAGGGATTCAGGGAGTTTCATATCATCGCCGATACTGCTACATTTCAGGCGTCCATCACCTGCCGGAGGCTCCATGGAACAGAGAGAACTGCGCATTATTACCGTATTTCTGGGAATTATCGTCGTGTTCGTTGCGGGGATCGTACTGCATCAGCTGCAGTCGGTCATCCTGCCTTTCGTCCTCGCGATATTTCTTTCCTACATCTTCAAGCCGATCGTCCTGTACCTGAAAAAGAAGCGCGTTCCCTCCGCCATCGCCCTGCTGGTGGTCGTGGTGTTCATCCTGGCACTGTTTTTCGGCCTCTCATCGATCATCTATTCCAGTTTCGAATCCTTCGTCCGGGAATTCCCGAAGTATCAGCAGAAGCTGACCACAATGGTGAATGATGCGACGGCCATGCTCGATTCTCTCGCGGCGCGCTATGACATCAAACCCGAAAGCTTCAGTCTTACCAACATCGTCGATGTTTCCGCAGTGACCACCATGCTTACGAGCGGAGCAGGATCCTTCATCACCCTCCTGGGCAATCTCATTGTCGTGGTGCTGCTGATGTTCTTCATTCTCGCCGGCAGCGGGGAAATGATACGCAAGCTTCATGTCTCGATGTCGGAGCGTCACAGTGAGCGCCTGGCCTCGATGTTAGAGAAAATCGATCTCCGCGTGCGCCAGTACCTTATTACCAAGACGCTGATCAGTCTCGGGACAGGTGCGCTGACGACGGTCATTCTCCTGATTCTCGGGGTGGACTTCGCGCTGCTCTGGGGTTTCCTGACATTTCTGCTGAATTTCATTCCCAATATCGGATCCGCCATCTCGGTAGTATTCCCTCTGCTCATTTCCTTCCTGCAGTTCGACAGCATCGCCACGCCGCTGCTCGTGCTCATCCTTCTCGGAGCGACACAGTTTCTCATGGGCAACGTCATCGAACCAAAACTCATGGAATTCAGTCTGAACCTGAGTCCCCTCCTCGTCCTCGTCGCCCTGTTCTTCTGGGGATGGATCTGGGGCATCATGGGGATGATACTTGCGGTCCCGATGATGTCGACGCTCAAAATCATATTCGAGAACGTGGAGAGCCTCAGGCCCATCGCCGTGCTCATGAGCAGCCGGGCCGAGAAATAGCAGCCGGGCCGAGAAATAGCAGCCGGGCCGAGAAATAGCAGCCGGGCCGAGAAATAGCAGCGAAGTTGTGAAATAAAAATGCCGCCTCCCCGGAGGGAAGCGGCATTGCTGAGGTCACAGGATCTGTGTGCTGTTGTGATCGTGTGCTGTTACCGGCTCGCCGTGCGAAGGTGATCGTCGTGCGAAGGTGATCGCTGTGCGAAGGTGATCGCCGTGCGAAGGTGATCGTCGTGCGAGCCTGTTCGCTGCGCGAACCTGTCCGTTGTCAAGCGGACGTTTCAGCCCTTAGTTGATGGAGATCTGACGGGGCTTGACTTCCTCGGCCTTCGGCACGCTCACGGTGAGCACGCCGTCTTCATAGCGGGCGCTGATGCCGTCGGAGTTGACCTGCGTCGGGAAATTGAAGGAGCGATAGAACTTTCCGCTCACGCGCTCGACGCGGTGACAGGTGTTGTCCTTGCTCTCCTCGATCGCCGCACGCTCACCGCTGATCTTCAGCGTACCGTCGGAGAAATTCATGTGAATGTTGTCCTTCTTCATGCCCGGAAGGTCAAAGGTCAGTGTGTATGCGTCTTCGTTTTCGACGATGTCAACCATCGGACTCCACACGGCGGACTCATAATCCTCATCATGCCGCTTGGTATCCATTCCATTGAATACACGGTTGAACTCACGCTGCAGATTCATCATGTCATTGAGGGGATTCCAACGAACGACTGTCATAGTATCATACCTCCTGTTAAGGTTGGTGGTTGTTTTGCTCGTACACCAGTAATGCTGCATAAGCTGTGCCAATTTGAAAAATCTGCCATTCCTTCAGGAAATAGCGTCATTGTGGCGTATCTGAGTATGCAGCATGACAATTCTGCAGTTGACATGCGCCAATATGTCGCTATTGGCTGACATAATGGCGGCAATTGAGCGATTTATCACTCTGGTACGACTATTGCGACATGTATAATAGTTGTGACAGTCCGGAGAAATCCGCTGTACCGAAGATGTTCTTTAGAACGGAGCATTTCAGACGAGATCGGACAGCCGGACAAGGAGAAAAAACGAATGGAACAGAAAAACTATTATCAGATACTCGGGGTAAGTGAGAACGCGAGTGCGGACGATATCAAGAAAGCGTACCGCAAGCTGGCGAAGGAGAATCACCCGGATACGCATCCGGGGGATGAGGGTGCGGAAGCGCGTTTCAAGGAGATCGGGGAAGCATATGACGTTCTCAAGGATCCCGCGAAGCGGAAGAAGTATGACGAGCTTCGCCGCTACAGTATGGGCGGGGGACAGGGGTCGATGTCGTACGAGGATTTCATGAGCCGCTTCGGCGGACAGCGGTCCGGTACGAACGAGGAATTCACCTGGGGTTTCGGTGGCGGCAGTCTGGATGATATTTTCTCGTCACTTTTTGGTGGAGGAGCCCGTTCGTCGCGTCGCACGCGGCGGAATCCCGGCGGCTTCCACTTCGACTTCTCCGGCGGCGGCCGTCCCGGCACGCGAAGCGGCGCCACGCACGGTGCACCGCACGGGACTCCGCACGGAGCCCAGCCACGCGAGCCGCAGGCGACGTCCGATCCCTTTTTCAAGCGCAAGGGAAATGACGCGTACGTGGATATCCCGGTCAATCTGGCCCAGGCGATGCTCGGAAGCACCATTCGCGTGCGCACGCCACAGGGAAAGAAAGTAAATGTGAAAATTCCCGCTGGCGGACCGCCGGAATCCGTGCTGCGCCTCCGGGGCATGGGCTATGCCGCGAGCGGCACGACGGGTGACCTGTACATTCGCAGCCATCTGTCACTGCCCTCTTCGCTCAGCGATGCGCAGCGTGAGGAAGCGGCGGAGATGTTCCGACGCTGGGGAATGAAATTTTAGGATAGAGGTATCAGTATGAGACTTGATCAATTTACCGTGAAGGCGCAGGACGCCATCACGCAAGCACAGAATATATCGTCGGAGTACGCACATCAGCAGCTCGAGCCCGAGCATCTTCTGCTCGCATTGCTTGAGGACGGTGAAGGAGTGCCCGTTTCCGTCATCACGCGCATCGGCGCGAACCCGGAATCACTGCACGCTGAAGTCAAACGCATCGTGCAGGAAAAACCGAAGGTGTACGGTGGGGAATCTGGCAAAGTGTACCTTTCGTCCGCGCTCGAAAAGCTCTTCCGCAAAGCGGAAGAAGAAATGCGCGGTTTTCATGACGAATACATCAGTACAGAGCACCTGCTGCTCGCCCTGGCGGGGGATACGGAATCCGATGCAGGCCGCACGCTCTCCGCGCAAGGTGTGACACGGAAGGATATCCTCACGGCATTGCAGGCCATTCGCGGTTCACAGCGCGTGACCGATCAGTCGCCCGAGGAAAAATACCAGGCCCTCAAGCGTTTCGGCCGCGACCTGACCGAGTTTGCACGGCGCGGTAAACTCGATCCGGTAATCGGACGCGATGAGGAAATCCGTCGCTCGGTGCAGGTACTGTCGCGGCGCACGAAAAACAATCCAGTACTCGTCGGCGATCCCGGCGTCGGAAAAACCGCGCTGGTCGAGGGAATCGCACAACGCATCGCTTCGGGTGATGTGCCGGAAGGACTCAAGAACAAGACGCTGTTTCAGCTCGATATCGGCGCACTGATCGCGGGTGCGAAATTTCGCGGGGAATTCGAGGAGCGGCTGAAGGCTGTGCTCAAGGAGGTTGCCGAATCCGACGGACGCATCATTCTCTTCGTCGACGAGCTGCATACCGTGGTCGGCGCGGGCGCGGCCGAAGGCGCGGTCGATGCCGGCAACATGCTCAAGCCTATGCTCGCCCGAGGAGAATTGCGTATGATCGGCGCGACGACAATGGACGAGTACCGCAAATACATCGAGAAGGACAAGGCACTGGAGCGGCGTTTTCAGCCCGTGGTCGTGGGTGAGCCCTCGGAAGCGGATACGATTTCGATTCTCCGCGGACTGAAGGAAAAATACGAGCTGCATCATGGCGTGCGCATCACAGACGGCGCCATCGTCGCTGCCGCGACGCTATCACACCGCTATATCGCGGACCGCTTCCTGCCCGACAAGGCCATCGATCTCATCGATGAATCCGCCGCGCGGCTGCGCACGGAAATCGATTCCATGCCCGAGGAAATGGATGAGATCGACCGTCGCATCAAGCAGCTGGAAATCGAAACTGTTGCGCTCAAGAAGGAGAAGGACGAGGCTTCGGCTGAACGCCGCGAAAAAATCAAACAGGAACTCGCCGATCTCAAGGAACGCTATGATTCGATGTACGGCCGCTGGCAGAATGAAAAAGAAGTGATTGCGGAAATCCGCGGTACGAAAGAGGCGGTCGAGGTCACGCGCTTCGAAGCAGAAAAAGCCGAACGCGAGGGCGACTTCAACCGTGCGGCAGAGCTGAAATACGGCAAGCTCATCGAGCTGGAAAAAACCCTGAAAGAGAACAATCGTCGTCTCGAGGAAATGCATCGCGAAGGCGCGCTGCTCAAACAGGAAGTCACCGAGGAAGATATCGCCGACGTCGTGTCGCGATGGACGGGCATTCCCGTTTCCCGCATGCTGGAAAGCGAGCGGGAGAAAATCCTTCACATGCCTGAGCGCCTGAAAATGCGTGTGGTCGGACAGGATGAGGCCGTCGAGGCGGTGTCGGAATCCGTCCTGCGTTCCCGCGCCGGCATGAGCGACGAGCGCCGTCCCATCGGTTCCTTCGTCTTCCTGGGTCCCACCGGGGTCGGCAAAACCGAACTGGCCCGTGCGCTGGCGGAATTTCTCTTCGACGATGAAAACGCCATCGTGCGTATCGACATGTCGGAATACATGGAACAGTTCAACGTCAGCCGCCTCGTGGGCGCACCTCCCGGTTACGTCGGGTATGACGAAGGGGGACAGCTCACCGAAGCTGTGCGTCGTCGTCCCTACAGTGTGGTGCTGCTCGACGAAATCGAAAAGGCGCATCCCGAGGTGTTCAACGTCTTGCTGCAGGTGCTCGATGAGGGACACCTGACCGACAGCAAGGGACATGTGGTGAACTTCAAGAATACCATCATCATCATGACCTCGAACCTCGGGGCGGATTTGATCATGGAACGCTTCCGCGCAACCAGCGAGGAAAACCTGGACAGCGCATACACGGAAACGCGCCGCGACATTCTGCAGCTGCTGCAGAAAACCCTGCGCCCCGAATTCCTCAACCGCATTGATGAAGTGCTCATGTTCCACCCGCTCTCGAAGGGACATCTGCACCGCATCGTCGAAGTGCAGTTTGAGCGCCTCGTACGAGCGAGCCTCAAGCGGCAGGGCATGGATGCCACGATCAGTGCAGCGGCGAAGGACTGGCTGGCCGACCAGGGGTATGACCCGGTATTCGGCGCGCGTCCCCTCAAGCGGCTCATGCTGCGGGAAATCGTCAATCGCATTTCCGCGGGCATCATCCGCGGCGATTATCAGCGCGGCATGACTGTCTCAATCGACGCTGATGCTGAGGGACTGCAGTTCAGCGTATAACTTCAAAACTGTCCCCGGGCAGGTCTGCTGTCCGGGGGCACACTTCCTCCCTTGTCCGTAAGAATCAAAACTTCTATTATTCCCCAAGCATTTACCCACGCTGCCGAGGAGCATTATGCGCAAGGGGCTCATTCTCCCGTTACTTCTTCTTTCCATTATCATTGCTGCCGCCTGCTCGGAGGATCCCGTTCCTACCGCGACCAGCGGCAATCCCCGCATTGACCTGCAGCAAGACAGCATCGTACTCAGCGATCCGAGCATGCAGTACGTCTCGATTGAGGATGTCGTCATGACTCCTCAGGGGGAATTCTATGCGGGGGGATACGAGTTGATGTTCCTCGATGACACGACTACCAACGTCCAGGGCAATATCTGGAAGCTGAGTGAAGACGGCATCTGGCGCAGCGTCCTCGATGCATCGATGCGGAGCCGTGTGAATTATGTCATAAGCATCGGCACGTCACCAATGGGGACAATCTGGGCGATCGGACTGCGTTCGGATCCCACGCCTGAAAATCAGAGTCTCATCATGCGCGGCATCGACGACAATTGGGCGGTGGTCGGCTCCGAGGAGAATTTCGTGCTGTCGGGACTTACCGTGGCGGGCGAAGACGATGTCTGGATGTATGGCTCCCGTTTTTCCGTTCTTCATTACGAAAACGGAGCGTTCACCTCGTCCATGATTCCCGACAGCGCGTTTGGCAGCTATGCTGACAGCTCGCGATACATTCTCGACCTCGCCGTAACCAGCAACGATGCCTGGATGCTCGTTCGGGCCGGGAGGGCCGGTACTCCCACGGAACCAGCCGGCCGCGTGATACTGAAATTCAATAACGGCGGCTGGGAGCCGATTTACGCGGAAGGTGCTGTTGATACGACCGGCCAGATTAATCGTGGACTCGCTGCGCTGCTCCCGCACAGGGATACCGGTTTGCTGGGAATCGGACAGGCAGTGTACAGATGGGACGGGGAGAAATTCAACCAGGAATATCGATCACGCGTCGGTGGCTCGCTTCTCTGCGCAGCACTGGCACCGAGTGGACAGATACTCGCAGGTGGGTATGACATGTCGGCCGCATGGAGCGACGACACCTACTGGTTCGGCGTGCATATCGATTACGATGGGGTTGTCAATCCTGAAGGGTATAATATCACCTCCCTGGCCTTCCATGACAGCCTGGCGGTCATGGCCGTGCGTCCCTTCAACACCACCGCTTCCATGCTGCTGCGGGGACCGATGAGCAGGATTACCCCCCCGTAACCCTGAAGCCCTTGGCGCGAAAATATTCCGCCGCTGTTTTGCGGTGATCTCCCTGTATTTCAATGGTGTCGTCTTTCACGGTACCACCGGCGCCGCAGCGCGCCTTGAGTTCGCGCGCATAGTCTTCCATATCGCGTTTCATGTGATAGAAGCCCATGATCACGGTGACGCCCTTTCCCTTTCTCCCTTTCTTTTCCAGCTGCACATGCAGCTTCACCAGTGACGTCGTGCGGTCAGCTTCTTTCCCGCTTTTCTTTCCCGAAGAAACGTTTTCCTGTGCGTCTTCCGGACTGCGTCCGAACAGTGCGCCGAGATCGGACAGATCGTTCAATTTCGCGCTCATGCGTCCTCCATGTTTCACCTGTATTATAGAACCACGGGGCGACAATTCCCATTCCATCCCGGCATCCGCAGCGCACTCACGCGATCCTAACACAAATGCCAAACGATGCAAATCGTTGCGTAACATTTCAGACTGATATTGCAATACCCTCCCATATAGAGCGAAAAGGAGAGGGGCAGTGTAATCAGTAATTTCCCTTCACCCCGCGGGTACCCTCCTCCGCACACTGCCCCTCATTTTTTTCTCCCGCTCTTCTCCACGAATTTTTCACCTGTGCCGATTTGCAGGAGTTCCGTACATTTCTCTCATGCGAAGTGTTTTACCGATAGTGCTGCTGTGTTTGCTCGCACAGGGACTGCAGGCCCAGGAGTATGTGTTTACACCTTACGGCCCCGAACGCGGGGTGCCGCGGGATATCGTCACCGATATGCTGCAGGATTACCGGGGGTTTGTATGGGTGGCGCTGGCGCATGCGGGCGTGCGGCGGCTCGATGGAAGCAATGCCGTTGCGCTGCGCTCGGCACAGCAGCCGCTTTCACGCGAAGCGTTCGCACTGGCCACTGACCAGGTGCATCATGTGTTCGTGGGAGGGAACGCCGGCGTGGTGGCGGTACGCCTGCATGAGGATGCCCATGACAGCGTCGAACATGTGCTGAGTGCGAAGCTGCGAAAGATCGATGGTCCCGTGCGTCGCCTGGAAATGCGCACTCCACAGATTCTTTACATCGAGAACGCCTCCGGGGCGTATGAGCTGGACCTGCGGGACAGCACACTCACGGAAGCAGAACTGCGTCCCCCGCCTCATGGCGTCCTTTCCGGCACGCTGCCGGAATTCACCGTACGGGATGCGGCGCGCGACTGCCTGAAGCGGGAGTGGGTGGCGACGGATCGCGGACTGCTGCTGCGCGATGACTCGCAGCAGTGGCTGTTCGATGCGGCAAACGGACTTCCTGCACAGGATGTGTACTCGGTTATGATCGACCGCGAAGCGAATGTCTGGTGTGGTACGTCCGAGGGACTCTACATGCATGTGCCGGGTCGCGTGGTGAACTACAGCATCGGGAATTCGCTTCCCGCCGATTTCGGCGCCGTGCATTGCGTGCTCGAAAGTCATGATCGCAGTGTCTGGATGGGAGGCGACGGCGGTCTGCTGCGCTTTTTCGGGGGTCCCACCCTGCGGCTGAGCGAAGTGGACGGACTTCCTTCCGCACCCGTGCGCGCCATGCTGGAGCTGCCGACGGGCGAATTGCTGGTGGGGACGGATGATGGTCTGGTGGTGTGGACGGGCAGCACCTTCACCGCGGCACCCGATGCGCTTACGCTTCCGGACCGCCGCGTGACGGCAATGCTCCAGGCGGAAGACCGAAGCTACTGGATTGCGACGCGGGGAGGATTGCTGCACTGGGACGGAACGCGGCAGCAGGTGTTCACCCGGGCCGACGGACTGCCTTCCGCCGACATTCATGCACTGGCTGAGGACGCATATGATCTGCTGTGGGTGGGTACTTCAAAAGGTCTGGTGCGCCTCTCATCCGACAATACCATGTCCCCCGTCATGGACAACGAGTTGAGCGACATGCCCGTGCTCTCGCTGTATGCCGACAACAAGGACAGAATATGGATCGGAACCGGTGGCGCCGGCGTGTACGTCCACAGCCGGAATGGCTCGGTACAGATCACGCGTGAAGGCGGACTTGCCGGTATGAACGTGGGTTTTATCACCGCCGATAATCATGGGACACTGTATTTCGGAACCGGAGCCGGGGTGTCGGTTTTGCCAGAGGCGAACATCAGGTATCTCATGCCCGTCGATTCCGCCGACAGGTATCGCAGTACTGATCTGTTCGCTCATCTCCCCTATCTGAAGCGTACCGCCATGCACGTGCTCGACCGCAGTACGGGACTGCTCACGGCGGAGTACGTGCGTGGATCAGTGATGCGTGATGGCATCGGACGGCTCTGGTTCAGCAACAGCCGGGGGGTGAGCAGTTACAATCCTCCGCGTCCCACAGGCCGCGGATACTGGCAGCCTCCGCTTTGCCGCCCCGTCCTTGAAAAAGACGATGTGCCGCGTTACCGCATTCACATCGCCGATCTCTGCATCAATGACACCTGCACGACGATGCGCTACAACATCACGATCGGACCGGATGACCATGTGCTGCGCCTGCGCCTGCTGTTGCCGACTTTCCGCAACCCCGGCAAGCTCCGGTATTTCTATCAGCTCTGGGGAATGGAGTACAGCTGGCATGAATCCAGTACGGGCGAAATCCTGTATACGGGACTGCCTCCGGGCAGCTACACACTGGTTGTGCAGGCTGCGCTCGGGGAAGGGGCGTGGACAGACCGCTACCGGATGATGGATATCGAGGTGACCCCGCCATTTACCGATACCTTCTGGTTCTGGCTGCTTTTGATCGCACTGGCATTTTTCCTCGGGTATATCGCCCAGCGCCAGCGTCACGCCTGGCTGCTCGCACGTGAACGCCGGCGCCGCAGGGGTGGCGGCATGACATACAATCCCAACTAGATGAGAGAACTGCAGCATGACCGTTGAAGAAATCCGATCCCGTTTCCCCTACCTGCAGAACGATATGGTGTATCTCAATCATGCGGCCACCGGTCCCTGGTCCCTCGATGTCGAAGCTGCGGTGCAGCGACACGTCGAAGGCAGAACGCGCGGCAAGGTGGAAATTTTTTCAGAAACCATCGGGATCATCAATGAGGCTCGCAGCATGGCGGCAGCCATGATCGGCACCGAAGCCTCACGCCTTGCGTTCGTGCTCAATACGTCTGAAGGACTCAACGTGCTGGCGCAGGGACTGCCCTGGAAGGAGGGTGACAGGGTGCTGCTGATCGACCGGGAATTTCCCTCGAACATTTATCCTTTCCTCAATCTGACACACCGCGGGGTGGAAGTCGATTTCGTGCCGCAGCGGGATGGGCGCATCGATCTCGATGACATCGAGCGTGCCATGACGCCACGCACACGCCTCGTCGCTGTCAGCTGGGTGCAGTTCCTTTCCGGTTTCCGCATCGACCTCGCTGCGCTGCGTGCGATCTGCGACAGGCATGACGCACTGCTGAGTGTGGACGCCATCCAGGGGATTGGCGCGCTGAAGCTCAACCTGCGTGAGACCCCGGTGGATTTCCTTTCCTCCGGCGTTCAGAAATGGCAGCTGGGTCCCCAGGGCGTGGGCATCATCGCCGTATCGGAGCGCGCGCAGCAGCAGATTCAGCAGGCACATCTCGGTTGGATCAGCGTTGAAAACGCCTGGGATTTTTTCGACTACAAACTGCAGCTGCAGTCCGATGCCCGTCGCTACGAAAACGGCACCTTCAACTCCATCGGCATCACCGGCTATCACGGTGCATTGAAACTGTTTGAGCGCATCGGACATGATCGTGTGCAGGAACTCGTGCTCGCGAACAGCGCCTACGCCATACGGCGGGCCAGGGAAATGGGCTTCGAGGTTGTCACACCGGAAGAGGAATCCTCCCGCGCCGGCATCTGCACCTTCCGTCACGAACGTGCCGATGAAATCCAGCAGTATCTCGCCGGGGAGAACATGATCGTTTCCGCCCGCGTGGGACACGTGCGTCTTTCCCCGCATTGCTACAACACCACGCAGGAGATCGACACCGTGCTTGAGGCTGCGGCGTCCTTCGTGCGTGGCTGACAGCGCCGGTCCCCTGCCAATTTCCAATTCAGAGGCACAAGTGGTAATTTTCAATTTCACGTGCGCCTCGCAGGCGTGCGTTTCGCACACTGCTTCCTGTCACATACGGAGAGAGTTCTCCCCATGAAAAAAATTGTCGAATGTGTTCCGAATTTTTCCGAAGGCCGCAACGCCGAGATTATCGAAGCCATCGCGCAGAGTATCCGCGAAACCCCTGGCTGCACGCTGCTCGATGTGGATCCCGGCAAATCGACGAACCGCACGGTGTACACCTTTGTGGGATCGCCGGAAGCCGTGGTCGAAGGAGCGCTCAGCGCCGCCCGCAAGGGATATGAACTTATCGACATGACAAAGCATGAAGGCGAACATCCGCGCATGGGAGCGATGGACGTCTGTCCCTTCGTCCCCGTCGCAAACGTGACCATGGAAGAGTGCGTGGAATGCGCCAAAGCCTTCGGTGCCCGTGCCGCGGAAGAACTCGGTATTCCGCTTTTCCTTTACGAGGAAGCCTCGACTGTCGACTACCGCAAAAGCCTCAAGCAGATCCGTGCCGGTGAATACGAGGGCATGGAAAAGAAAATTGTTGAAGAGAAATGGAAGCCCGACTTCGGTCCTGCCAAATTCGTCCCGCGCTGGGGCACCACGGCCACCGGTGCGCGCTTCTTCCTCGTCGCATACAACGTCAACATCCTTGGCACGAAGGAGCAGGCGCATCGCATTGCGCTGAACATTCGTGAGCAGGGGCGCGGACCCGAGGAGCCCGGACGCCTGAAGGCCGTCAAGGGTATAGGCTGGTATGTGGACGAGTACAACACTGCCCAGGTCTCGATGAATCTCGACAATTATAAAATCACGCCGCCGCATGTCGCGTTCGAGGAATGCGCGAAGGATGCGCGTGAGCTGAATCTGGCCACGGCGGGTTCGGAAATCGTCGGACTCATTCCCCTCGAGGCCATGCTCATGGCTGCCGATTATTACATCGAGAAGGAAAACCTGTTCATCATTGATGAGGGACAGAAAATTCGCCTCGCGATCGAGCGGCTCGGACTCAATTCCGTCTCCCCCTTCATCCCTGAAAAGCGCATCATCGAATACATGATCGAGGAAGAGAACAGCGAGCCCCTGGCCGGGATGTCCGTGCGTGACTTCATCGAACTGACAGGTGCGCGCACCTCCGCTCCCGGTGGCGGCTCGGCGTCAGCGCTCATTGCCGGACTCGGTGCGGCGCTCGGCGCGATGGTGGGATGGATGACGTACGGGAAGCGCAAGTTCGAGGAGCAGGACGCGACCATGCGCCGTCTCATTCCGCCGCTGGACGAAGCCATGCGCCGTCTCATCCCGATGATCGATGCAGACACCAACGCCTTCAACGATTACATGGATGCCCTCGGCATGCCGAAGGACACGGACGAGCAGAAGGCAGCCCGCACTGCGGCCATGCAGGAAGGACTCAAGAAGGCCGTGGACGTACCGCTCGGCACGATGCGTATCGCCGACACCTGCTGGGATGCCATGGTGGAAATGGCGTCACATGGCAACATGAACTCGAAGTCCGATCTAGAGGTCGGCGCCAAGGCGCTGGAAACAGGCAGCTGGGGCGCGTACAAAAACGTCATGATCAACCTCGGCAGCATCAAGGACGAAGATTTCAAGCTGCGCATCACCGGTGAAGCCGATGCGCTGCTCGCACGCGCGAAAGAGAAATGTATTGAAGTACTGGGCGTGCTCGACGCCCGGTAAGGCTGGATGTAAAATCCCTGGTCGTTTTCCGCCATGGCGCCACGCGTGTCATGGCGGTTTTTATTCTTCGGGCAGCTCCCAGAGCGGGACGTAGCCGACCTCACGTACGACCTCCTGTCCGGCATTACTCAGCACCCAGTCGGTGAACGCTTTGATCGCGCCTTCCGGCGGCGCAGCCGAAAACAGGTACAGGTAGCGTGCGATGGGATAGCTTCCGCTGCGCACGTTTTCCGCTGTCGGTTCCACTCCTTCAATGGCGCAATGGGTGACGTCGCTGCCGTATGCGAGTCCGCCATACCCGATCGCGCCCGGCTGCGACTTCACGAAACGGATCACTGCCGAAGTGGTCGGCACGGTTTCGGTCGACGGTCCATACGGATCTCCATCGAGTACATGCTCCCTGAAAAACAGGTATGTGCCGGAATTCGGAGGCCGTCCGACGACGGTAATGGGCATGTCTATCCCGCCGACATCCTTCCAATTGCTGACACTGCCGCTGAAGATTGCCTTCAGCTGGGCGATGGTGAGATTGTTGACAGGGTTGCCAGGATTCAGGTACACGCTGAGCGCGTCCTTCGCCGTGAGGATGCTGAGTCCAAGTGAGCCGCGTTTCTCAAGCAGCCGCTGCACTTCGGAGGGACGCAGCGAACGTGATGCGGATGAGAGTTCGACATCGCCTTCGATCAACGCGCGTATTCCGGTCCCCGTCCCTCCGCCTTCGACATAGATGGCGATGTCGGGGTTCAGCTTCATGAAAGCCTCCGCCCAGCGATTGACCAGAAGCAGCATGGTGTCTGATCCCTTGATGCGAATCACCTTCGTTTCCTCATCGCTTTGAGAACGAGAGGAAGCGCAGCCTGAGATGAGAAGGATGCCGATCAGCAGGGAGAGAAGCGCTGGGGAACGGGCCAGGCGTATGGGAGAAACTGCTTTCATCGCTCTTCAGCCAGGGATCGAAGTCTTGCATTGATGAAGCGTGAACCACTCACCCATTGCGGTGGCTCATACGTATTCGCTATGCCGCAAAGATACGCAAAAAGAATGTCCATATGCTGTCTGACAGCAGCGGTATCGACAGGCTGCAGAGCATCGTCACCGGGCAGATGATAATGTTCCTCACCCCAGCGCAGAAAACGGACGCGTCCTTCCTCTTCGCTCATGTTGCGGTACCGGCTGCCTTCCATGATGAGAATGGAGGGAACGCCGGCCTGCGCGAAACTGATCTGGTCGCTGCTCGAAAAAGCTTCCATGACATCGAATCCCGGTGGTATGGGAGAGACTGTGAGCTGGAGTTCCGCGGCCAGTCGCTCGAGATGCTGCTTCAATGTGGAATACTCGGCTCCGACGCCTACGATATCATCGAACGTATCGAAGATCGCGAGTCCGTCGACATTGAGATTCGCAATGGTATTCTGCAGCGGCACCAGGGGGTGACGACAATAGTACTGGGAACCGAGCAGTCCCTTTTCCTCTCCGGTCACGAAGAGAAACAGAATGGATCGCCGCGGACGTACATTTCCCTTCATCATGACTCTTGCGAGTTCAAGCAGCGCGGCGCTGCCGAGCGCATTGTCCACGAAACCGTTGTAAATGCTGTCGCCTTCGACGACGGGACCCACCCCAAGGTGATCATAATGGGCACTGACGACGACCCAGGAATCCCGCAGCAGTGGATCACTGCCCCGCAGCAGGCCGGCCACATTATGCGCGAGGAAATCCCGTTCACGGAATTTTCCCGAAAAGCGTGCGCGCGATTTGAGCGGAAAACTGCGCATGGCGCCTTCCGCATCCATGCGTACAACGTCGTCGAGGGTGTAGGGACTGTCTTCAAAGAGCAGGCCCCCGAGATCGAAACGCAGCAGCACACTCAGATGTGCGGGCGTGGTGATGGGCAGGCTTATATCTTCAAATGCAAAAATGCGCTGCCAGTCGCGCCATGCATAACCCCGCTCTTCCCGGGGCTGCGTCAGCATGATGCTCCCACGTGCGCCGCGGGAAAGTGCGATGCGCTGTTTCATTTCAGGGATGGAATACAGCGTCGGCTGCGCGCCAAGAAAATAATTTTCATCCTTCGACACCGGTTCACCGGAGAGGTACACCACGATGGCGTTATCTACATTCACGTTCTGATAGTCGTTGTAGTCGTACTCCGGTGCGACGATGCCGTAGCCCACGAATACCAGGCGTATGGGACGCGGGATGAACGTCTGTGCGCCAGATTTGAAAAGCGTATAGTCGCGCCCCAGCAGCAATCGCTGCACCTTGTCGCCGTAGTACAGTGTCAGACTGCTCGTCGGCAGCGGCTCCGCCCCGTGCAGCGGGAAAGTCTGGAAGTACGACGTATCCTTCACTGCGGGAGCAACACCATACTGGCGCAACTGCGCACGCAGATATGCCGCCGCCCTGCGTGCACCCGCTGTTCCGGTTCCGCGTCCCTTCATACTGTCCGACGCCAGCTCGGCAGCATGCCGCAGCACCGTATCGGCGGATAGCTGCTGCATGCCGCTCTGGATTTCCGTCGTCAACATACGCGGCTGTGCCGCTGCCTGCGCGGCAAGCAGCATAAGCGCCAGATAGGGCAGTATGCGGTGCAGATTGTGATTCATGTATCCCGGGAAATATACGAAAAGAGACCGCCTTTGCGATTGCGGCTGTGGAGGAGACAGGGAAATGCCCTTGCGTGCGATAGGGTAGGGGGGTATATTATATGAGCCGATCAGATATACCGGCGTATCACAACCTGGAGGACCCTTGGCTCAGGAATCATCAGTACGGCACTGTCACACCGATGGAACAGCGCGGAAAAGCCATCACTCGGAGAAACTCAAATCCGGTCTCACATCGCGGCTCAACCGCATTGAAGGACAGGTACGCGCGGTCAAGCGCATGATCGATGAAGATGTGTATTGCGATGATGTTCTCAACGTCATTGCGTCCGTTCAATCGGCGCTCAGTGGCGTAAGCAGTCTGCTCCTGGAATATCACATGAAAAGCTGTGTTGTGGAACAGCTGCAGGAACATGATCCTGAGATCATGGACGAGCTGATGAAAACCATGCGCCGCCTGATGAAATGAGCCTGTTTCCAGAACTCAAACCGTATTCGCGAAAGGAAGGAAAGCAATGAAAACTGAAACACTCCGCATCGAGGGAATGCACTGCAATCACTGTGTGATGAGCGTACGCAGAGAGCTCGCACAGGTGGAAAACCTGCAGGTGGAGGATGTGAATATCGGATCGGCTGTCGTCCAGTTCGACACTTCGGCCGTCAATCCCGAGCACATCGATCTCGCCGTGGAACGCGCAGGTTTCCGGGTCGTCGCACATGAGTCCTGATGCGCATGACAGCAACGGACAGAATGCCGCGCCGGCGATAAAAAAGCTGGGACTGCCCGTTCAGGGCATGACCTGCGCCAGCTGCGTGCTGCGGGTGGAGAAGGCCTTGCAGGGCGTACCGGGCGTACATTCCGCTGCCGTGAACCTGGCTTCGCAAAAAGCATCGGTGGAAATCGGGGCGGACACGGATATGCACGCACTGGAAGAGGCCGTTCGCCGCGCGGGGTATGATGTGCAACTCCCGAAGGAGGGCGGCACCGGGGACGACGCTTCGTCCGGCGAAGAGCTCTCCGCATCCACCGGCTTCGACAGGGAGGCGAAAGAACTGCGCCGCAGTCTCATCGTCGCACTGCTGCTCACCATTCCCATCTGGATTATCAGCATGCTGCCCATGCTTTCGGCCGTGCGCGCCGCGTGGCCGCTGAGCATGGAGGAAAACAGCAGGCTGCTGCTCATACTGACCACGCCTGTTCTGTTCATTCCTGGCAAGCGTTTTTTTACCGGTGCGTGGACGATGCTCCGGCACGGAGCCGCCGACATGAATACGCTGGTCGCCGTGGGAACGGGGGCGGCGTTTGTGTACAGCATGGTCGCGGTACTGTTCCCGCAATGGCTGGGTCATCCCGGTGGTGGAATGGAAGTGTATTTCGATACGAGCGCTACCATCATCACACTGATACTCATGGGACGCTGGCTCGAAGCGCGGGCGAAGAACCGTGCGACGGATGCCATTCGCAAGCTCATTGGATTACAGCCGAGGACGGCGCGAGTGGTTCGTAACGGCGAGGAAATGGAAATCCCGACCAGGGATGTGCGCATCGGAGATCGCGTACTCGTACGTCCTGGTGAACGCATTCCCGTTGACGGGCGTGTGGTTGCCGGCGCATCGTCCGTGGATGAATCCATGGTCTCCGGAGAACCGCTGCCCGTGGAGAAGTCGGAAGGTGACACCGCCGTGGGCGGGACGGTGAACAAGGAAGGCAGTCTGACGCTGGAAGCCACCGCGGTAGGAGCGGATACGGTGCTGGGACATATCGTGCGCATGGTCGATGAAGCACAGGGATCGAAAGCGCCGGTGCAGAATCTTGTGGACCGCATCGCTTCGGTGTTCGTTCCCGTGGTGATCAGCATTGCCGTGGTCACCTTCGTGGTCTGGATGCTGCTGCCGGATAGCGTATTTGCTGTTGCGCTGCTGCACAGTATCGCCGTCCTGATCATCGCCTGTCCCTGTGCACTCGGACTCGCAACTCCCGCGGCCATCATGGTCGGTGTGGGTGTGGGTGCGGGAAGAGGAATCCTTATCAAGGATGCCGAGAGTCTTGAACGCGCAAAATCCGTCGACCGCGTGGTACTCGATAAAACGGGAACCGTGACCGAAGGACGCCCCGCCATCGCCGAATTGCTGCCCCTGGGAGAGCAGACCGAAAATGACCTGCTCGCCCTTGCCGCGTCCGCGGAAATCCCATCGGAGCATCCCCTCGGTGAAGCGGTGCTGCGCGAAGCGCGGGAGAGGGGACTCAAGCTTCAGGAACCCGATTCCTTCCAGTATGAACCGGGTGCGGGTGTGACCTCGTTCATCGATGGCGACGCCGTGCAGGTCGGGAATGCCGCACTCATGAAATCGTATGCCGTGAAGCTGCCGGATGAGCAGTGGCTGCAGGCGTCGCGCAGTGCGGGACGCACGGTGCTGTTCGTCGCGGTTAACGGCGTGCTCGCCGGAGGCATCACCCTGGCTGATCGCGTGCGTGAAACGTCAATCGCAGCAATCAAAGAGTTGAAACGTCAGGGTGTTGACGTCACCATGTTGACGGGAGACAGCGAAGAAGCGGCACGGGAGATTGCCGCGCAGGCGGGAATAGAACATGTCCTCGCAGGAGTCCGGCCTGAACAGAAGGCAGAGGAAGTGCGCCGCCTGCAGGAACAGGGACTGCGTGTCGCCATGGTGGGAGACGGCATCAACGACGCCCCGGCGCTGGCGCTTGCCGACGTGAGTATAGCCATGGGTAGCGGCACTGACATCGCCATGGAAACAGCGGACATTACGTTGATGCACAGTGACCTGCAGGGCGTACCAGATGCCATGCAGCTTTCACGGCGCACGCTGCAGAAAATCCATCAGAATCTTTTCTGGGCATTTATTTACAACGTCATAGGTATCCCGCTTGCCGCGGTCGGACTGCTCAGTCCCATGATTGCCGCAGCTGCGATGGCCTTCAGTTCGGTCAGTGTGGTGAGCAATTCCCTGCTGCTGCGCCGCTACAGGGGAGTCGGCGAGAACTAGGCGCGTTCTTACTTCTTTGTGTTCGCGGCGGCACGTATGCCACTGTGTTCACGTGCCCATTTCCTGCCGAGCAGTTTCCGCACTTCGAGCAACACCAGGATGCTGAGCGATGTGCTTACGCAGATCAGCCATTCCGACACACTCAGCGGTACCACGTGCAGCAAATCATTGAGTCCGGGAATATGCACGGCCGACACCTGCAGGGTAAGGGAAACGAACATGACGTAAAGCAGCGGACGATTGCTGACCGGACCGATGGAAAACAGCGATGCGCGAAGGGAGCGTGAATTGTGCACGTTCCAAATCTGAAAGAGCGCGAGCGTGACGAAGGCCATGGTCCGGGCTTTTTCAAGCGGGAATCCACGCAGATCCGGCACGAGCGAGTAATAGCCATGCGCACGCAGTGCCCACTCGTATATCCCCAGTGTCCCGATCATCATGATCATGCCCGCAATGAGGATGCTGAGCAGCATTTCCTTCGGAACCAGTCCGGCATTCGAAGCGCGCGGGGGACGCTTCATGACATCGCCATGCTCTTTCTCATAGGCGAGCGGGAAGGTACTGATCCCGTCGGTAACGAGGTTGATCCACAGCAGCTGCGCGGGAAGCAGCGGCAGGGGCATACCGGCGAGGATGGATGCGGTCAACGTGAGCACGCCGCCGAAACTGGTACTGAGCACGAAAAGAATGATATGCCGCAGGTTGTCGAAAATGACGCGTCCGTAGCGTACGGCTGCTGCGATGGACGCGAAATTGTTGTCCATCACCACCATGCTCGACGCTTCTTTCGCCACATCGGTTCCTGCACCCATGGCGACGCCGATATCGGCGGCTTTCAGAGCAGGTGCATCATTGACCCCGTCGCCGGTCATTGCCACGATATGCCTGCGCTTCTGCAGCTGCTTGACGATGCGCAGCTTGTGCATGGGGGAGACGCGCGCATAGACTTCCGTCATGTCGCTGAGCGCACGGAGACGCTTGTCGCTCATGTTATCAAGTTCTGCTCCGGTGATGACGTCGATCTGTTCATCGTCGAGTTTCAGCTTCGTCGCGATGGCTTTCGCGGTTTCGCGATGGTCGCCGGTGATCATGATAACCTTGATGCCCGCATTGCGGCAGTCGGCCACCGCCTGCATCGCTTCCGCACGCGGGGGATCGTACATGCCCTGCAATCCCGCGAAAACGCAGTCTGCGTAGACATCATCTTCAAACAGTGTCGTGTCTTCAGGAATGTATTTCCAGGCGAAGGCGATCACGCGCAGGGCCTCGGATGACAGTGCCTCTGCGGCGTGCTGTATTGCGTCGCGGTCGAGGGACTCGCTGCCGGTGGGGGACTGCATGCTTGAGCACATGCCGAGAATACGCTCCGTCGAACCTTTGATCAGGAGCAGCTTTTTCCCGTCCTCTCGTACGGTGACCGCCATGTACTGCAGCTCCGATTCGAAGGGACGCAGGTTGATGACGGGGAAACGCTCAGACAGCATGCGGCTCTGCATGCCGCCTTTGGCAGCGGATGCGAGCAATGCACCTTCGGTGGGATCACCCACCAGCTTCACGCCATCTCCACTCTTTTCGAGACGCGACTCCGTGCACAAGGCGCCGATCATCAGCGTGCGCCTGAGCGCCGCGTTGCCTGCGGGATCCGGCGCGTCGTTTCTTGCCGTAAGTTCTCCCTCCTCCGCATACCCCTGTCCCGTCACCCCGTAATGCGCACCGCCCGCATACACATGCGTGACCGTCATGGCATTTTCCGTGAGCGTGCCTGTCTTGTCCGTGCAGATGACAGTAGTACTGCCCAGCGTTTCAACCGCAGACAGCTTTCGGATGATGGCCTGCTTCTTCGCCATCGTGTAGACCCCGATGGAAAGCGCGACGGTGACAGACACCGGGAGTCCTTCCGGAATTGCGGAAACCGCGAGTCCCACCGACGTGAGAAACATCTGCAGCAGCGAGTTCCCCTGCAGCCAGCCGCCGAGAAAGATGGCGCCGATGGCGATACCGATAGCGACACTGAGGTTCTTGCCAAAACGCTCGAGTCGCAGCTGTAGCGGAGAGATGCTTTCTCCCGCTTCGACGATGTTGCGCGTGATCTGTCCGAGTTCCGACTCCGCCCCGACAGCGACGACGATGCCGCGCGCTCTGCCGCGCTGCACCACCGTACCGCTGTATAGCATGTTCAGGCGGTCACCCAGCGCCGCATCCTCCGGGATTTCCGCGTCGGCGGATTTCCGCACGTGCAGACTCTCACCGGTGAGCATCGATTCATCGATGCTGAGTTCCTGTGTTTCGATGAGACGAATATCGGCCGGGACCTTGCTGCCGGATTCCAGCATGACGATATCGCCGCACACGAGTTCGGATGAGGGAAGGGTGACCTGCGTCCCGTCGCGCAGAACGCGCACGGTCGGGGAGGTAAGCTCCTTGAGCGCGTGCAGGGCCGATTCGGCCTTGCTCTCCTGCGAGTATCCTATGAGGGTGTTGACGATGACAACGACGAAGATAACGATGGCATCGGCAGCGTCGGCGAGAAGGGCCGTAAGTACCGCCGCGACGAGAAGGATGTAAATGATCGGGTTGTGAATCTGCAGAAGCAGCGTGATGTACCAGGGACGCAGCTGCTCGCGCGGCAGTTCGTTGATGCCGTGCGCATCGCGTGACTGCGTCACTGCCTGTTCGCTCAATCCCTGCTGAAGATCCGATCTGAAATGCCGGACGGTATCGTCTACCGTCCATAAATGCCATTGCTGCATGAATTTCCTGTCTGAATTACCAGCACAAATTGCCGTATATCATCATGCAACACAAAAACCCGTTGCGGGGTTCTTTGGCACTGTCCTGAATGCCCGCTTCCCGTTATATTAGGGGACATGGATGCGAATGCTGCCATATTGACTTTACTGCAGCGTCTGGCGGACGGTGAAATCAGTCCCACCCAGTGCGGCGACGCCCTGCAGAAACTTGAACGCCACGTTCCCGTCGGGGATTTTGCGAAGCTGGATCCCGGCCGGCGTGCACGCACGGGTTTCCCGGAAGTCGTTTTCGCCCCCGGGAAAACCGAGGACGAGCTGCGCGGTATTCTGCGCTCGTTGCGGGAGCATGGACAGAACAACATCCTGGTTTCCCGGTTGGCGCAGGACCTGTATGACCGCCTGGCGCAGGAGGATGACAACGCCCGCTATTATTCTCGTTCGCGGACAGCGGTGTTCGGACAGCGCGCGCCTGAAAGCGGAACCGGCAGCGTCGCCATCATTACGGCCGGGACATCAGACCTCGCTGCCGCGGAGGAAGCGGAGCTTGCCTGCGTCTATGCCGGAAGTGCCGTGCAGCGTTTTGCCGATGTAGGAGTAGCCAGTCTCGAACGGCTGCTGAATGTGGTGCCTGATGTCTCCCGCTGCAATGTCTGCATCTGTGTGGCCGGCATGGAAGCCGCCCTTCCGTCGGTGCTGGCCGGACTGCTCCCCATTCCTGTCATCGGACTCCCCACCTCGATCGGGTACGGCGTCAACGAAGGCGGGATCAACGCTCTGCTCTCGATGCTTGGCAGCTGTGCACCCGGTGTGATGACGGTCAACGTCGACAACGGCATTGGCGCAGCGGCCGCCGCGCATCGTATCAATCTTCTTATCGAACGACGTGTGCATGAAGCCCGTGGAAACGACATATAAACAGCTGCTCGACCGCGTGGCAGAGGATGGGAGTCCCTCGGGACCCAACCTCGTGGCGTTCTCCGGCGGAGTCGACAGCAGTCTGGTGGCGCATGCCGTGCATGCGGTCTATCCCGGGTCGAGCACGGCCGTGATGGCGCTTTCTCCTTCCGTGTCCGACGATATGCGCCGACAGGCGGAACAGATCGCCGCGCATATCGGTATTCCCCTCCGCTTTGTGGAAACGGAAGAATTCCGCGACGCCACCTATGTGGCGAATGAGGGAATGAGCTGCTATATCTGCAAAACACATATTTACGAAGCCCTGCGTGCCGTATCTCGCGAGGCGGCAGACGATGGCGCTGTGCTGTTCAGCGGAAACAACGCCGACGACAGCGCTGATCCGACGCGCGTGGGACTCCGTGCCGCGCGCGAACATGCAGTGTGTTCGCCGCTGGACGGTTTCAGCAAGGACACCGTGCGTGCGCTTTCCCGGCATGCGGGACTCCCGAACTGGGAGCATGCGGCGAGTCCCTGTCTGCGTTCACGCCTCGCATCCGGCATCGAAGCCACACCCGCGCATCTCGCGCGCATTGAGCAGGCCGAAGCGCGCATCCGCGATCAGTACGCGCTTCCCCCCAGCGCAAACTTCCGTGTGCGCATGCTCGCGGAGGACCACGCGATGATTGAACTCGATGAAGAGCTGCTCCCGCGAGTGGATCTCGATCGCTGCGCCACGCTGCTGCGTGATCTCGACTTTCGCGAGGTGCAGAGTCGTCCCTTCCGTTCCGGCAGCGTCAGCATTCAGATACAACTTCCCGCATCATGACCTTCTCATCTCTGCTCGACAGCAAAGCCGTCGTCATCCTCGACGGTGCCATGGGTACCGAACTGCAGGCGCAGGACGTGGACATCGGCCTCCCGCTGTGGTCCGCCAACGCCCTGCTGCGTGCTCCGCATGTGGTACGGAATATCCATTTCCATATGCTCAAGGCAGGCGCGGATATCCTGACGACCAACACCTTTCGCACAAATCCCCGCACGCTTGAAAAGGCGGGCTTCGGTGAGCGATGGGAGGAATTGAATCTGCGGGCAGTGGAAATGGCCTTTGAAGCACGTGAACGCTACCATCCTTCGCGTCCCGTACTCGTCGCCGCGGGACTCGCGCCGCTCGAAGACTGTTACTCACCCGATCTGGTGCCTTCGGACGATCAGCTGCGCGAAGAGCACGCCAGGCAGGCTTCCCTGCTGGCGATGTGCGGCGCCGACATGCTGCTTGTGGAAACCATGATGAGCGTGCGTGAAGCTGCTGCAGCCGCGGCTGCATGCGCGGATACTGGCAGGGAATTCGCCGTGAGCTTTGTCACTCGTGAAGACGGCACCCTGCTTTCCGGCGAATCGCTCGCGGATGCCGTGGCAGCGGTTGAAGTGCACGGTCCTTCAGCCCTGATGATCAATTGCGTGTCTGCGCTGCATATCCGCAAGGTGCATCGCATGCTGCATGATGCGACCACACTGTCCACAGGCTGTTATGCCAATACCGGAAACCCGGAACCGGGCGAGCATGTGGAAACGACGCATGATGTGGATGTGGATGGTTTTGCCGCAAGTGCCGGCGGCTGCGTGGAAGACGGCGCACGCATTATCGGTGGCTGCTGCGGCAGCGGACCGGAACATGTCCACGCGCTCACACGTCTTTTCAGTCCCGACACCCTGCAGCAGCAGGAAGAAGATGAAGCCGCATGGCTGGAAGCGCGGCAAAGCCGCTACAACAGGCCGCCGCTGCCCGACGCACAGAATTTTACCTGAGCGGCTGTCCGGCCTCCTGATGATTTCATAAATGCTAACCCGGAGTTCCCTTGTCCCCTCACCGGTCCCGTCATTTCCTTTCCCACGCTTCCCGCATTTTTTTCCTCGGCGTTCTCCTCTGCACAATGCAGCAGTCCCTTTATGCCCAGGAAGATCTCGCCATCACGCCGCGGCAGTGGATACTGACGCTGCAGGGTGAGGCGACCAAGCTGCTCGACGATTTTTCTGACACGCGCTTCTCCAATGGCGGAGCACTGACGCTGCGCAGGCACCTGCGGGACTTTGCGCATGACCGTGGTTCGCTGTATGTGATGGGTGGCATCGGGTTCTACGATCTGCAGTGGCGGGCCGATGGCACCA
This sequence comes from bacterium, assembly GCA_020444325.1. NCBI lineage: Bacteria > bacterium. The sequence goes on along the minus strand of JAHLLD010000001.1, from coordinate 213,319 downwards.
TGTTGCAGTATTTCGACACGACGGCTGTGCGCATCAATGACATCAACCGCTGCTTCGTCCTTCCGCTCTCGGCTCAGGCACTGTGGCGCAAGCGTATCGGTCCCGAAGCCGAACTGTTTCTCGGGGCGGGACTCGAACTCACGTACTATTCCCCCATGAACCAGAACGGCAACGCGCTGCCGAAACCGCAGGAAAATTACGGGAAATGGACGGTGGGAATTCCGATCACGGTGATGTTTGATTATATGCTCACCGATCATTTTTCCTTCACTCTGCAGACCAGTCTCCATCCGACGTTCACCGACTATCTCGATGGACTCGAGCTGGGAGAGTGGGCGGATACCTATCTCACCGCGGGCATCGGATTTACGTACGCGTTTCCGGAACCGGACAAGGATTCGGATTACGACGGACTGCTGAATCGCCGCGAGCGACTGGAGACGCATACCGATCCCTATAACGCGGATACTGATGGTGATGGACTGCGTGACGATGAGGAAATCGCCGCAGGAACGTCGCCACTGTTCCCGGATACGGACAATGACGGATTGCTGGATGGAGAGGAGGTGCATCGCTGGGGCTCGAATCCGCTGAAAAAGGACACAGACGATGACGGACTCAGCGACCTGCACGAAAGCGTGATCGGCAGCAATCCGTTTCGTGCCGACACCGACAGTGACGGACTCAACGACAGCGTGGAGCTGGCGCACGGAACGGACCCGCTGCGGCATGATACGGATAATGACGGACTGCCGGACGGCGCCGAGACGCGCTCCTCGCCCCTGATGGCGGACACCGACGGTGATGGTCTCCCGGACGCAAAAGAAAGCGCCATGGGACTGCGTTCGTATGATGAGGATTTTGATGCGGACGGACTTTTCGACGAGGCGGAACTGCGCTTCGGAACGGATCCGAAAAAGCCGGATACCGACAACGACCGTGCGACTGACTACAGCGAGATCTTCGGTCTCATGACCGACCCGCGCAATCCGGATACCGACGGTGACGGAACGCCCGATGGACTCGATCCGACACCGCTGAAGGGCAGCAGCTACAATCCCACGGAAACGATGTCATGGGTGTTTTCGGAAATGTTCGGCCGCGGCAGCGCGGTGCATGAAGACAGCAAGGCATTCATCCAGATGCTGCACCTGATTCGCAGTGCGCCACGCCAGCAGATATTCGAGATTGAAATCCAGGTGTTCGGCAAGACCATGACCGAAGCGCGTGAGCGCCGCGGTGAACTCGAGCGCTTCCTGCGCAAGCTCACCGGAAGCTGGGACATCCCCATTCTCACTCTCTACGAAGACGTGCAGGATACCTACTACGACGCCCGCCTGAAGTATGTCTGGAATAACGGTCTCCGCCGCTGAGTCGACCTTCGCGTCATCGTGGTTTTCTTGGTTCAGGTGCGTGGTTCTCTTTCATGCGAAATGGCGAACTTGATGACGACGGCGGTGGCGTCGTCGTGGCGTTCGGTGCTGCCCGTGTAGCGTCCCACCAGCGTGAACAGCGCTTCGAGAATCTCCTGCGCATTGCTGTCGGCGTGCTGGGCGATACAGTCGCTGATGCCCTCCAGTCCGAGTTCTTCCCCTTTTTCATTCATGGCTTCGCTCATCCCGTCGGAAAGCAGGACGAGGATATCCCCGCCTCGCGTGAAAATGCTGCTCTCTTCGAGTTGATCTCCGAAGAGGTGGTGATCGAGACCCACCCCCATGCCGGCCGGTTGATGCAGTACCACTTCACGGCTCAGCGCATTGAAATGCAGGAGAGGCAGATGTCCTGCCCGCAGGAAGCACACTTCGTTTTTCAGCAGATCCACCCGCAGTCCGGCCATTGTCAGGTAGCTTCGCCTTTCGATATGGTCGAAAATCTGCGTATTGAGACGCACGAAAAGCTCCCACAGCGTGGGCTGATACGATTCTATCGTCCGGATAATCCCCTGGATGCGCGCGAGGTACAGGGCTGCTGACGTGCCTTTGCCCGAGACATCACCGATGATGAACGTCGTGGAGTCGTAACGGGGGAGGAAATCATAGAAGTCGCCGCCGACTTCGAGTGCAGGCTGGGAATGTGCGGCGATGTCCATTCCCGGCAGTTCCGGCAGCTCCGCTGGCAGGGATGCGAGCTGTATGCTGCGTGCGACCTCCAGCTCCTTGCGCATGCGTTCCTTCTCGCGTGCCGCATCGTAAAAGCGCATGGTCATGAGCGCATCGCCAACGTTGGTGGTCAGGGCTTCGAGCAGCTCGATATCCTCGCGTGTGTAATTCGTTTCCGACTGTTTTTCCCCGAGAAGCAACAGCGCTTCAATTTCACCGTCACGAAGGACGGCAGTCAAAAATTCCACTCCCGCTTCGCGAAAGCGATCGCGGAGCGGCAGATTGTCGACTGCCACGCAGCTGTTTTTTTCGAGATAGGGTTTGAGGTGCTCCAGATCCTGCTCGTCGAGCGACATCATTTCATTACCCGCCGACAGTCTGTTGTCGGCCAGCTGTACGAGCTTCCCATCGCTGTAGGAAAGAAACGCGGCGCTTTTGACATGCATGAGTGCAGTGAGATCCTTGACCACTGTTTCCGCCAGGGAAAGGCGGTCAAAATGGCTGTGCGAGAGTTTGCTGAAGGCCGACAGCGCACGGCGATAATCGAGTGACGCCCGATAGAAACGCCGATCCAGCACACGTTTGCCCTTGCGGTAGGTCCACCAGAATCCCACGGCAAGCAGCATGCCGGTGACCAGGAAAATCCGACGTTCAAATGTCTCGCGCCGCTCTTCCGAGAGTGCCTTGAGCTGGATCACCTCCACGCGTCCCCCGCTGATGTTGATAACGGGGAGATCCGGATCCCGTGACGGCAGCATGACGAGAATGGCGATGAAAAGTGCGAGCAGTGTGGCATGAAAGCCTGCGCTCAGTGCATTGTAGAGTGAGCCGCGGCGAATAACGACGTAAAGATCGAAGATGCGCTGATGGATGATGCTGCGGAACAGCAGAGCGGGGACGGCGACGCCACCGAAAAAGGCCGCCTGCCAGAGCGCATGCCTGCCGACGAGGGACATGGCGGCCGTGTAGAGAATGCCAAAGCCGATGGCCGCGAGTATGGGACGGCTGCGCTCGCGGTATTCCACCCGCTGCGTGTTTTTCATGTTGCGGGCGAGGATGATCTGCACCGCGGTCACGCTTGCAAACAGCAGTGCGAAGACGATGAGTCCCCCGATGCCTGAAACATGGAAGACGAAGTTCAGAACGAACACCGACAGCATGAGTACGCTCACAGGCAGCACGTAAATCAGCACGTACATGGGTACGGGAACGGGACGCGCGAAGCGCCTGCAGGGGAAATACAGCAGCAGATGCATGTACACCGAGAGCGCAATCGGCCACAGACCGACGCGCAGGATGGATCCGAGAATGGTGAGCGTGTCGGGATAATGGAATCTGCTGATCTGCATGCTCATAATCAGCGCCAGGGCGATCGGAATATTCGCCCAGCCGAACAGTCTCGCAGCCGGATACTGCGGCCGCTTCAGTATCACCCAGCTTCCGATGAGGAGGAACGCGAGTCCGGTAACCACCAGTGCGATGTAGTAGAGTGGAAGCCCGAAGTCTGCCGTGATGATACTCTTGACGAGTATCTTTCCATCCCGCTCGATCGTGTATTCGAGCACATCTCCGCCGCTGGACTCGACAAGATAGTTGTTTGCGTCCACCATCCCCTTCACCGGATTGCCGTTGATCTTGACGATCGCGTCGCCGACTTTCAGTCCGGCCCGGTCAGACACGCCCCCCTCTTCGATGGATTTGATGACAACCTTGCCGTCGACATCCCTGTACCGGTTCTGATCCGTCGTTATGGTGGCGAAGCGCACAAGCCATGTGGAGGACAGTGCGAGCACGAGCATCAGCACCACGATGTACACCGTGCGCACGAGCTGCGGTCGGTTATTGTATATGCTCCAGCCTGTCATGACCCTTGTTGCTGCATGGGGTTGCGTTTCCCTCGGAGTACGTGTCAGAGGTTCTTACTGTTTCAGCGTGTCGAGATATTCCTGCTCGGCGCGCAGGAGATTGTCGACGGCATGGTGATAGCGGCTGCGATCACGAAGGGACAGCGCCTGGCGGAACGCCTTCATGGCGCCGCTGAAATTCTGCTGATACTGCAACGTAAGTCCGAGATTGTACCAGAGAATATCGGTATTCTCGCCGACATTCGCCTCATCGAGCATGCCGCGAAGCAGTGCTTCGGATTTTTCCCATTGACCCGCTTCTGCGAGTGTGATGGCTTCTTCGATGGCGGGATAGGCGCCGTCGACCAGGAAAGTGACCAGCTCGCGGTCTGTCACAGGCTCTGTCGCTGCCCGCAGTGTTTCGGTCACTTTCTGTGCGAGATCCTCGGCAATCACTTTCGTTTCAATCGGGGGCGGATCTTTTTCCGTCGCGTGGGTTTCACGGCGGGCCTCCACGGAGAGATTTTCCACGAAAGGAATGTTGCGTGCTTCGACATCCACGAGCATCACTCGGCAATGCGCGTTCGCGCGTCCCTGGCGCACGCGTTTTACTTTCCCCGGATCCGCCATACTCTGAATTTCCGCCTCGAGAATTTCTTCCTGGAATGACGTCGTCAGCAGCTCGCAGATAAGCAGACACTGTGCGCGCTCCCGTCGTGCGAGCGATGTCGCCACCCCGAGATCAACGGTGCCACGCCGGGTGAGCAGGCTCATCGCCGTATGTTTGGCAGCGACGAAACGGATGGAATCACTTTCGGCCAGCGTCGGTGCGAGCTGACGGTCGAGAGAGGCATGCAGCAGCATGGTCAGGCTGTCGGGCATCGGGAGATATGGAATCGGTGCGACGGCCACGCGGTCGCAGCCGTGAAAGTCGAACGCAGCGGGACGCTGCACGGGAACGACAATGCTGCGCGTTCCGCAGGCGCTGAGCAGGAGGAGGAGAAGGAGAGGAGCGATGTGGGGACGCAGGGACATGCGTTGCTCTGTCAGCGGTCGGTGGCGAGAAAGGCTGCGTAGAGAATGATGGCCGCGAGGCCGAGAATGAGGATGACACCGAGAATGGTGAGCATGAACTGGGACATGGTACCCTGTCTGCCCGCTGGCGCCGCCTCCGCGGCATCCCAGTACGAGAGTGTGGTGTCCGTGGTAAAGCTGTCGCCCGCTTCGGTGCGAACTTCCGCCGTCCCGCGAATGCCGGATGGTGTCAGCTGCCACTGGTCACCCCGGAACAGCATGGTGCTGTTGTCATGCGTGCGTACCTGCAGTCCGTTCGGCACATCCTGCACGCCGCCCGGCATTTCCCGCATCTGCTGTGACATGCGTGGTGACGGTCCCATTGACGCGGGATCGGTCAGTGAGAACTGCGGAGCGCAGCCGGTCAGCAGGACAAGGACAAGCATGGGGAGGATGAGGCGCATCTGGACATTCATGGGCATGGTGTTCGTACTGGAAAACAAGTTAGAAAATAGCGCCATGCAAAAAAAGAAGGCAGTCATTTCAGACTGCCTTCGGGAAGAAAAATCGTGGTCAGGGGATTATGGCATCCCGCCGGATCAGCGCGTGATCATCAGGCGGCGCGTGAGCGACTGCGTGTTGCTGCTGAGCTTGTAAATATACACGCCCGGGGCGACGGGACGATTATTGTTGTCGCGTCCGTCCCAGCTGACGGTGGATTTCCCCATGGTGCGTGAGCCGTTGACCAACGTCCGCACTTCCTTGCCGAGCAGGTTGAACACCTTCAGCGTCACGTTGCTCGTGCTGGGCTGATACCAGGTGATGTTCGTCACACCGCTGTTGCCGAGTGAGAACGGGTTCGGATAATTCTGCGACATGTTCAGTCCGCGAACCGTCGGCGCGTTGTCGTTGACACCGCTGACGCCGGCTGCCGCGCAGAAGGTCATGACTTCTTTCTCGTTCGTATTATCGAGATTCGTGAGCGTGACTTCGACGCAGAACTGCCCGGAAGTCGTGCCCGTCATGAACGTGATGTCGAGATCTTCTACCTCACCGCTGGGGAAAACGCCGTCGATCAGATCCTGATTCGGCTGGAAGCAGTTGGCGAAAAAGCAGATCTGCGTCATCCAGTCCTGCGGCAGCGAACTCTTGTTCGTGATTTCAACGCGGAGGTTCAGATCCTTGCCACTGACATTCGTCACCTTGATCAGTACGGGAATGTATCCGTTCAGGTCCCCTGACGCCTCTGATGATTGTTTCTCAATCGTGAAGCTCTGTGCACTCGCCATCGGGGCGGCGTATGCAAGCAATGCCAGAAGCAGCAGGGAAGAAAAGGACATTCGTACAATATTTTTCATATCAACTCCGTTATTCGCGTAAGTATCAAAATATATTGATTTTCTTTCAAGCTTTCAAGTTCTGTGCGGCTCCGGCACCGCTGTTGCTGTATGCGGGAATTCCGGGCCTCCATACTAAGACACCGAAAGGGCAAAAAACGTTACCCCGAGTGCAAAAAAATGTACGCTTCGGAGAGAGAATTGTTCCATTTTTTTCGCATTTGTTTCCTGCATCGTCCCCACGACCAGCGATACATCGTCCCAACGCTCAGCTCTCATCGTCCCCACGCTCTGCGTGGGGAGGCATATCCCGAACGCTCTGCGTTCATTCCATCCAGTGATCCCTGGCACGTAGAATATGCAGTTTCTGCATAATCTGCTGTCGGAAAATATGCAGTTTCTGCATAATTGCGGGCGATCCGGGGTGTGGGACCGCAGCTGTGGGTGGAAGGAAGTGTGCCGGGATGCGTATATTGCAGGATTGACAGGAAAGCAGGCATGTTCGACAAATTAGATATTACAGTACAGCGTTTCGAGGACATCGGTCTCGAGATGAGCAATCCCGCGGTGGTGTCCGACCAGGTGCGCTACCGCAAGCTGGCGCAGGAACGCAGTCAGCTCGAGCCCATCGTCGAGGAGTATCTTCGTTTCAAACGCCTGCGCAGTGATGTGGAAGGACACCGTGAAATCATCCGCAGCGAAGCGGATGAGGACCTGCGCGCGCTGGCGGAGGAAGAGCTGTCGGGACTCGAGCAGCAGCTCGCGGCATCGGAGCAGCAGCTGAAAATGCTTCTGATCCCGAAGGATCCCGATGACAGCCGCGATGTCATCGTCGAAATCCGCGCAGGGACGGGCGGTGAGGAAGCCGCGCTGTTCGCGGGAGATCTGTACCGCATGTATTCCCGCTATGCAGAGGTCAAGGGCTGGAAGCAGGAGGTGCTTTCCGTCAGCGAAGCTGCTGCCGGGGGCATCAAGGAAATCACGTTCACGCTTACCGGTGACGGCGTGTTCGGTACGATGAAATTCGAGAGCGGCGTCCATCGCGTGCAGCGCGTGCCGGCCACCGAGGCCAGCGGACGCGTGCATACCTCCGCCGCTTCTGTTGCGGTGCTTCCGGAAGTGGAAGATGTGGACGTTGACATCAACGAGAACGATCTGAAAACCGATATCTTCCGTGCCGGGGGAAAAGGCGGCCAGAATGTCAACAAAGTGGAAACCGCCGTGCGCCTGACGCATATCCCCACGGGCATCGTGGTGTCATGCCAGGAAGAGCGTTCGCAGCTGAAGAACCGGCAGAAGGCCATGAAAGTGCTGCGTGCGCGGCTTTACGAGCAGCGTCAGGCGGCGCAGGACGCCGAGATTTCCGCCGTACGGAAATCCATGATCGGCAGCGGCGACCGTTCCGATAAAATCCGTACCTACAATTTTCCTCAGAATCGCCTGACGGATCACCGTATCGGACTGACCCTGTATAACCTGTCCGACGTTGTCAACGGCGACCTGCATGAAGTATTCGAGAAACTGAAGATCGCCGATCGCACCGCACGACTGGAAGCGGGCATGGAAGGAGAAGGCTGATGACAAAGCAGGTGCAGGCAGGACCCATTCCCGTCGGCGGGGGCGCCCCGCTGGTCGTACTCGCGGGTCCCTGTGTCGTCGAAAGCCGTGACATCGTCATGCGTACTGCTGAGCAGATCCGCGACGTGTCTGCGCGGCTCGGCATTCCCGCCGTGTTCAAATCCTCTTTTGAGAAAGCGAACAGGACAAGCCTCGGGGCCTTTACGGGCATCGGGAGAGACGAGGCTCTGCGTATCCTGTCCGACGTGCGTGATGAAACCGGACTTCCCCTTGTGACCGATGTCCATACCATCGACGATGTGACTGCTGCCGCGGAGGTGGTCGACATGCTGCAGATCCCGGCCTTTCTCTCGCGGCAGACAGATCTTCTGCTTGCGGCCGGAAACAGCCGCCGCGCGGTGAACATCAAGAAAGGACAGTTCCTCGCCCCGGAAGACATGAAACATGCGGCCGCGAAAGTCGCCAGCACGGGGAATGAACATATTCTCCTGTGCGAACGCGGCACAAGCTTCGGCTATCATGACCTGGTGGTGGACATGCGTGGCCTTGTGCAGATGCGCGCCCTGGGCTACCCGGTGGTGATGGACGGCACGCATGCTGTGCAGATTCCTTCACGCGGAGGAAGCTCGGGCGGCAGACCGGAGTTTATCTTCCCCCTCGCGCGTGCTGCCGCCGCCGTGGGCATCGACGCCCTGTTCGTCGAAACACATCCCGAACCTTCCCGCGCCCTCAGTGATGCCGGCAGTCAGCTTCCTCTCGCCCAGCTCGAAGCGCTGCTGGCGGAAGTACTGGCGGTGGACGCGGTGATCCGTACCATGAACGCATCGAAAGCTACAGAATGAATATCGCCGCTACATCCAACCTCAATCCCCAGCTCGCTCTCCGACTCCGCCGTATCAAAGCTTTTCTCCTCGACGTCGACGGGGTGCTGACAGACAGCGCCATCACCCTGACGCCGGACGGACTCGAGTCGCGCGTATTCCACATGATGGATACCGACAGCATCCAGGCCGCACAGAGCATCGGGGTACATTTCGGCATTATCACCACGCATGCATCCGACGCCGTACTCGAACGCGCACGTGAGCTGAACATCCATGACATTTACCACGGCTCTTATGACAAGGCCGAAGCCTACGACGAGTTCAAATCCCTCTATGAACTCGACGATGCGGAAATCGCCTTCATGGGAGATGGCATGCTCGATGTGAGTGTGCTCAAACAGGTGGGCTTTGCCGCCGCTCCTTCAAACGCGCATCCCAGCGCACGGATGGCGGCACATTACGTTTCCCGCTATCGCGGGGGACACGGGGCCGTGCGCGAAGTGCTCACCATGCTGGTGCAGTCGCAGGACGAAGCGGGAATGTGAAGAGGAACGCGGATTTTCGCAGGGGAGAGGGAGAGAAGAGGAACGCAGATTTTCGCTGATTTGGCGCGGATTTTCGCGGGTTCAGGTGTTGCGGTAACTACTCAAATTCCTGGTGGAAGCGTTTGTCCTTGATCATGAGGCGTTCAACCGGCTTTCCGCCGATCACATGCTCTTCGATGATTTCGTCGACATCCGCCGGCGTGATCCCGCCGTACCAGATTCCGTCCGGGTAGACGACAACCACGGGCCCGTGTTCGCAGGCGTCGAGGCAGCCGGATTTGTTGGCGCGGTATACGGTGGTGAGTCCGCGATTTTTCAGCGCAGTTTTGAATGCGATGCGGATGTCTTCCGCGCACCTCCTGCCGCAGGAGCCGCGTGGATGATCTTCATCCCTTACGTTCTCGCAGATGAGAATGTGACGTTTGAATCTTGCCATGAAAGCAATCCCTTACAAACTGACGCGGCCGCTCAGCCCGGAGGCCACTGCATCTGCCGGCCACCGAGCAGGTGGGCATGAATATGAAATACCGTCTGTCCCCCCTGATGGTTGCAATTCATGACGACGCGGTAGCCGTGATCGAGTTTGCGCTCTTTTGCGATCTTGGTCGCCACCATCACCATATGTCCCACCAGTTGCTCGTCCTTTTCCTTCAGGTCGTCGAGCATGGGAATCTGCTGCTTCGGCACGATCAGCACGTGCACAGGAGCCTGGGGTGCGATGTCATTGAATGCGATGACGGTATCATCTTCATAGACGATATCAGCGTCAAGCTCTCGCTGGATGATTTTTGTAAACAGTGAGTCAGACATGACAGGTCACCGATAGTAAGAAAAAAACACGACGAATGTCGTGCCGTCAGTGTCGATTAGGTGACTATTATACGACATCGACACCGCAGGGTCAAGTCCGCTCGCGGGACGTATGGAGAAATAGCGGGTGATTGCGTATACTTGATCGATACGGTCACGGAGCCGCTGCGGCAACTCCAACGCCGCGACCGCCGTACCGCCGTTACGAGAATTCAGCTATGGAGAAGCAATCAGCATGAGTCATCTTCGAGAAATTATCAGCACAGACAAAGCCCCTGCCGCCATCGGTCCCTACAGCCAGGCGAACATCGCGGGCAACATGATTTTCGTTTCCGGTCAGCTCGGACTTGACGCCGCGACCGGCAATTTCGTGGAAGGCGGCGTGAAGGAACAGACGGACAAAGCGCTGCAGAACATGCGCGCCATTCTCGAAGCCGCTGGCGCGAGCATGGACGATGTCACCGCCTGCACCGTGTTCATGAAGGACATGAATGACTTCGTGGCCATGAATGAAGTATATGCCGGGTATTTCACGGAGAATCCGCCAAGCCGCGCGGCCTTCGAAGTCGCCCGTCTGCCGAAAGACGGACTGGTGGAAATCAGCTGCATCGCCGTCAAGGCCTGATCACACAACAGTCGGAACGACATAGACCCACAGAGACAGACAGTTTTAACGCAGAGACAGGAGGACGCATGGAAACCGGTGGAATCATCTTCATGGCATTTGGCTGGGGTATGGCCATCTCTCTCCTGGCGTTCTGTCTCTTCAAAATCATGAAAAGCGGCGGCGACAACTTCAATAAGGAGTAACCCTTTTACGGGGCGTATTCCCGCCGCCCGTGCGTCAAAGCAGAAAGGTCATGCCGCATTCGCAGCATGACCTTTCTTGATTCCGTTCCCACCTACCGGATACGGAAATTCTTACCAGCTCCCGGCGTCGTAGCGCTTGACCTTGATGCTCGAGAGTCCCGATTCGACGCTGATGAACATCTTCTTCGCGGCAGCTTCGAAATTTTCACTGCGGTAGTGACCGGAGTCGAGCTTCCTGAAATCAGGCAGTGACTTGGAGGAGAGCGCCGATTCAGTATGCACTTCGCAGCCGACGGATTCAGGTACGTGAATCGTGACCGAGGATGCGCCGGTTTCAACACTCACATCGCAGGTGTCGGCGCGTTCCCCGAGGCGGATGTCAATCGATGCCGCGCCGGCTTCCACGTCGAGCGTGCGGATGATGTAAGGACGCAGATCGAAATCCATACTGGCCGCACCACCGTCGATGTCAAGTTCCCACTCTGGTGTGGGATTCAGGTACATGTACACCCGGTTTTTCATGCCTTTGCCTTCCCACGACACATTGGCGTCGTTCATCGAAAGGCGGAAGCGGGGGATGCCCATGTAGTCGTCCCTGCGCAGTGTGTACGACGTAATGCTCGAGCGAATTTCGGCATGGACGAAGTCGCTGGTGGTGTCGCGGAATTCAAAACGTCCCGCGCCACCTTCAAACTGGAAGCGTGCGCGGGTGACGATGCTGTCCATATGTTCGGTCAGCACCTGTTGGCTGATGTCGCGGTACTCTTCTTCGCTCCCGTGATGTTCGATGATGCGGTCAACGCTGTTGCAGCCCTTCTGTACCGATGAGAAGAGCACGATGCCGGCGATAAGCCCTACACCTCCGACCACGATCCATTTCGATCGGCTGTCTTTGAGAAATGTGCTGATGCCGAGAAAGACCAGTAGCAGCGGCCACAGCTTCCACAGGGCGTCCCACGACAGGGTCAGGGCGAAGTAATTGTTGAGAATGCCGAGAACGCCGATGATGACAAACAGCGTTCCCCAGAAAATGCGTCCGGATTTCATGAAAGTACCTCTTTATCCTCGTTGCGTGCAGGCCAGGAATTCCAGAGCATGGCACCGCCGATGGCAACCAGCAGCAGCGGCCAGAAATCTTCAAAGCCGAAACTCGGCATGAAGTTGTCAAGAAGGAAAAGGGCGCCGATGACGATCAGGATTACCCCGCCGTACAGGCTGCCTTTGCTGCGATCGGTTTCCGCCTGCTGCATCGGCTGGACGCTTTCGTGGGTGATGTCGGCTGCCGATCCGCCGGTGGCGCTTTCCGCTGCCACGGTGGGCTCCAAGCTGGCCGGCACGACGATCCAGAGGATGATGTAGGCGAGTATGCCGACGCCGCTGTAAAGCGCAAGGATGACGAAAACGAGTCGGATGAGCACCGGATCAATGGCGAAGTATTCTGCGAGTCCTGTGCAAACCCCGCCGATCATCTTATTGCGTGTGTTGCGATATAATCTCTTTTCCATGGTGTTCTCCTTGGGAAGTCCCATAATTCAAGGGGGGCATCTGTCCGTTATGTACGGAACATGCCCGCCGATGTTTCACCGGGAGCTGTCGGAGGGAGATAGAGAACTGTCGGCAGGGACACGGGAACTGTCGGCAGGGACAGGGGGAACGGAAAGCAGCGGAATCATGCGCGGGCGGTCTTCACGCCAGCTGAAGCCCGTGAGGTTGTAGCTGCTTTCTTTCCCGTTCACGTATTTCTCGGGGTAGTACGTGCCTTCCACGCCTTTGATGCTGCGGATTTCCGTGACTTTTCCGTCGTCGAACGAAATGATGATCAGGTCGCTGCTTTCACGGCGCACGCCGTTGAGGGCGCCTTCGTCATAGAGATAGTAGAGACTGATGGCGGTGCCTTCGACGCGAATGTACTGTGGTTTACTGTCGGCGAACTCCATCAGAATGCGCTTGCCGCTGGTCTGGTCGAAGCGTCCGGGGGGATAGAGGGTATCCGCTTCTTCCGGTTTGCTGCGTGAAATGGAGAACGCATTGCCGATGACGTCGAGCGTGCGCAGCTTGTTGTCGGAGAGCAGGGCGGTGATGGAGTCGCCGGTAATCTGGTTTTCCCCGTACCAGAGAATGGGGTCGCCTGACAGATCGATGAGACTGTCTGAGCGGAGGAAAATGGCGGCATCGGAGCGGGCGGACATTTCCCGCCGCACAATGCGTACGCTGTCGCGGACGATGAAGATATTCGACGTATCGCGCAGCGCTTCCATGTAGCCGCCGGCGATGTTGAGCGTGTCGAGTGCGAGCGAATCGATGCGTCCCGCCGCCGTGCGCCGCACGTACGAGGTGTCGATCTGCCAGAGCACGGGCTGCTTGTAGAATTCAGAGCGCTGGTCGTCCGGAAAATGCCGCACGCTGTCGGCATGGATCTGTACGTTTTCGTCCTTGAAACGAATACGCACCGAATCCCATGCCACGACCAGGGAACTGTCCCTGAAATAATGCATGCGCTGCGAGGTGATGACGGCCGCGGTGTCGTCGATGGTGACGTCATTGAGAAACTCCGCGACCTTGCTCTCCGTCCCGTACGTGCCGAGTTTCGCGGTGAGTGTCACATGTCCGTCATTGAGAAACACGCCCTGGCGCGAGGATGCCAGTCCCGTCTGCCCGTTATAATGTCCGCGATCGGTTTTCAGCGTGAGCGTGTCCTGCGTAATCACGACGTTGCCGATCAGCTGCACGGAATTCTGCGAGATGTTCTGTACGGCGCGGTCGCAGTCGATATAGACATTGTCCTGCTGCAGGCGCACGTTGCCGATAAGTTCGCGCAGCTGCATGTCTCCAATCGTGCGTCCCACCAGCTGATCCGCCCCGAGCACGCGCACGAGTGAGCGCTGCTGCGCGCCGAGCAGTGCGGGAAACACGAGAAAAAGGACGGCAAGGAGAATGCTGCCACGCCGCCGCGTTATGGCTGCTGGTTTCGTCATGTCTTCAAAGATACGGTATTCCATCTGATATGCGGATGTGTTGTCCTTGTTTTTTGCTGTGTTCGTGCCTAGTTTGCCCTGCGATCTACACAAGGCCGACCCGCGTTTTTCACAGTCCACCGCACCCGTGCGTCTCGCAATTATTTCTGACATACACGCCAACCTGGAGGCGCTGCGCGCCGTGCTGGATGACATCCGCATCCGGCAGGCGGACCGCATTGTCTGTCTCGGAGACATCGTCGGATATGGCGCCGATCCGGCAGCCTGCGTCGCGCTTGTACGCGAGCATGCCTCCATTTGTGTCCTCGGCAACCATGACGCCGCCGTGTTCGCCACGCATCATCGCGCCTACTTCAATCCCTATGCGCTTGAAGCGGTGACATGGACCGCGCAGCAGCTCAATGCGGACGACGTCGCTTTCCTCAAACAGCTGCCGTACCGCGTTTCCTTTGAAAACATGCTGTTCGTGCATTCGTCTCCCCGCGCACCGGAGGAATGGGAGTATGTGTTCAGTGGCATGGAAGCGCGCATGCAGACGCGACATTTTTTCGAACGCCTGTGTTTCGTCGGACATTCGCATATACCCGGCGTGTATCCGCTCGACAGCGGGGTCCGGGAGTATGCGCCCACCGGACGCTTCCTGATCAATGTGGGCAGTGTCGGACAGCCGCGGGATCGGGACTGGCGCAGTGCGTATGGATTGCTGGATACGGTGGCGGGCAGCTACGAGGCGCGCCGCGTCGAATACGATGTGGAAGCGGCCATGCACAAGATTCGCGAAAGCGGACTCCCCCCACGACTCGCCGAGCGTCTGCGCGCAGGTGAGTGATAATTTTGCAGGGTCCGGGAAAAAACAGCGGAACGCGGAGAAAAACCGCGCCTGCAACCCGGATTCCCTCCACACGGTCCTTCAGCGAGGTCGTTTTTCCGCCCGTTCCTGCCCGTTTCCCTTCAGGTTGATTCCTAAACCCCGTGACAGTATATTTGCTAACTACTGCATTTTGCAGTAAAACGTACGCCTATCGATGGGGCGTAGCCAAGCGGTAAGGCATCGGCCTTTGGAGCCGACATGCGCAGGTTCGAATCCTGCCGCCCCAGCAGCAGACTGATCCGGCAACCCGAACAGAGGTTCTTGCACATGCTTGTCTTCAGTGGCCGTTCCAACCCGGTGCTGGCCGAAAACATCGCCGCGCAGATCGGCGAGCCGCTTGGCGCCTGTGAGATAAAGACGTTCCGTGACGGTGAACTCTGGGTCAAGTACCGCGAGAACATCCGTGGACGCGACGTGTTCATTATCCAGAGCACGACGCCTCCGGCGGAAAACCTGCTCGAGCTGCTGATCCTGATCGATGCCGCCAAACGCGCGTCAGCGCGGCGGGTCACTGCCGTCATCCCGTATTTCGGGTACGCGCGGCAGGACAGAAAGGATCAGCCCCGCGTGGCGATCACGGCAAAACTGGTCGCCAACCTGATCACCAGTGCGGGAGCGGACCGTGTGATTTCGATGGACCTGCATGCTCCGCAGATCCAGGGATTTTTCGACATCCCCTTCGACCATCTCTATTCGTCGGCGGTGCTGTTGAAATCCTTCCGCGAGCAGCAGATTCCGAATCTGTCGGTGGTGTCACCCGATGTGGGCGGGATCAAAATGGCGCGCAGCTTTGCCAAGCGCCTGAAGGCCGATCTCGTCGTGCTTGACAAGCGGCGTCCCCGACAGAACGAAGCCGAGGTGATGAACATCATCGGGCAGGTCGAAGGACGCAATGTTCTGCTGGTGGATGACATGATCGACACCGGTGGTACCTTCGCCAACGCCGTCAAGGCGCTGGTCAAATCCGGAGCCGACGCCGTATACGGCGCATGTACGCATCCGGTATTTTCAGGCGAAGCACCTGAAAAGATCAAGGAATCGGGCGTGAAGCAGGTGACGGTGACCGACACCATCCCGCTGCGCAAGGAAATGGAGGAGACGGGGCTGATTCGCATTCAGAGTGTGGCCGGGCTGTTTGCCGAGGCGATCAAGCGCACGCATCTGCATCAGTCCATCAGCTCGCTCTTTGACGTTGATAAAGACAAACTCATGTAATTGATACACGATAATTCAGGAGAAACCCGTGGCAGAAATCATCCTTAAAGCGCAGATCCGTGATTACAAGGGTCGCGCAGATGCGAACAAGGCCCGGAATGACGGGAAGGTGCCCGGTGTGTTCTATCTCAAAAACGAGAAGAACATTCCCATAGAAGTCGAAGCGCTTGATCTGCGTTCTTTGATCTATACGGCCGAAACGCATATTGTCAGCCTCGAACTCAGCGACGGCAGCAGCGAAATGTGCATGCTGCGCGACGTGCAGTTTGACCCCATCACCGACAAGGTCGTGCATTTCGACCTGATGGGTCTGATCAAGGGACAGGTTGTCAAGTTCGAAATCCCGGTCAATCTCGAAGGCATTCCCGTCGGTGTCAAGGCCGGTGGCGTGCTGACGCAGATTATTCAGAAGGTGGAAATCGAATGTATGCCGAAAGACCTCCCCGAGCATATTGCCGTTGACGTGACACATCTCGAGACCGGTGAAACGCTGACTGTGGGCGACCTCAGTGTCGAGGGAGTGACCCTGCTGAGCGATCCCAATCAGGCGGTTGCCATCGTCGCACATGCCCGTGTCGAGGAAGAGCCCGAGACCGAGGAAGGCGAAGGCGACGAAGAGGCAGAACCCGAGGTTATTGCCAAGGGCAAGGAAGACGAAGAAGCCGAGGAATCCTGATCGTTTTGCTTTCGGCAGCTACAGGTCCCGCGGAGGACACTGCAGACGAAAAACGGCTGTGCGTTATCGGACTCGGCAATCCCGGGCAGCGCTACGCGCAGACCAGGCACAATATCGGTTTTCACGTAATCGACAGGCTCGCGGATATGCTGCATATTCGCGAGTCTTTTTTTTTCGTCAATCATTACAGGGCGGAAGGGCGGTATGATGACTGGCAGGTCGTGCTCTGCAAGCCATGGACATGGATGAACAGCAGCGGTGAAGCGGCAGTGGTGCTCATGGATGAACTCGGATTGAACCCTTCCGAGCTTCTCATCGTTTATGACGAGGTGCAATTACCCCTCGGACAGCTGCGACTGCGCAAAAGAGGAAGTGACGGGGGGCACAATGGCCTGGCTTCCATCATATATCACTGTGGCAGCGAGGAGGTCCCGCGTCTCCGATGCGGAGTTGCATTTTCCTCCGACGCGCCTGATCTTGCAGAATATGTCTTGAGTCCGTTCGACAAAGATGAAATCCCCCTTGCCGCAACCATGATTGACCGTGCTGCTGAAGCAGTGCGCGCGGTGATGGACATTGGCTTCGAGAAAACGATGAATACTTTCAACACTCCACCAACAAAACTTCAGGATTCATTATGAATGAATTGGGTTCACTGGGATACTGGCCGCCCATTATGGGGGCCATCGGTCTGCTCATTGCGCTGGTGATCTATTATTCGATCAAACGCCAGCCGGAGGGTACCGATGTCATGCGCGACATTGCTCAGCAGATTCATGTCGGCGCCATGGCGTTCCTCAGAAGTGAATACAAGGTATTGGCCATCTTTGTGGTGGCTGTCTTCATATTGCTGTTCAGTTTCATCGGCAGTAACACCGCGATTGCCTTTCTTGCCGGGGCTGTTTGCTCCGTACTGGCAGGATTTCTTGGCATGATGTCGGCAACGAAGGCAAACGTCCGCACCAGTGAAGCAGCACGCAGTTCAGGCCAGGCCCGTGCGCTCGTCGTCTCCTTTCTCGGTGGCTCCGTGATGGGACTTTCCGTCGCTTCCCTTGGACTCCTGGGCGTGGGCATTTTCTTCCTCATCTTCGGTCTCGGGGAGAGCGCCGAGGTGCTCAGTGGTTTCGCCATGGGCGCCAGCTCCATCGCGCTGTTCGCACGCGTCGGTGGTGGCATCTATACAAAGGCGGCGGATGTGGGTGCTGATCTCGTCGGCAAGGTCGAAGCCGGTATCCCCGAAGATGACCCCCGTAATCCCGCCGTGATCGCCGACAACGTCGGTGACAATGTCGGTGACGTGGCCGGCATGGGTGCGGATATCTTCGAATCCTATGTCGGATCCATTATCGCATCCATCGCCATCGCGGCTTCTACCGCCATGGGTGTGACTTTCATGGCTCTGCCCTTGATTATTGCCATGCTCGGACTCATGGCATCGTTGCTCGGTATCGCCTCCATTCGCGTGTTCGCATCCTCGAATCCCGCGGCCGCGCTGCGCTATTCGACGATTATTGCGCTGGTGCTGATGCTCATCGCATCGTTCTTCGTGATGGGCGCGATGGATATCGACGTGGCCTATTTCTGGCCGCTGCTCGCTGGCGCCGTTGCAGGACTGCTCATCGGCTTTGTCACCGAATACTACACCGGTGGTCCTCCGGTTCGCCGCATCGCCGATTCCAGCCGTTCCGGTGTCGCGACGAATATCATCAGCGGACTGGCAGTGGGTATGGAAAGCGTTATCGGTCCCGTTCTCCTGATTGTGCTCGCCATCTTCGTGTCCTACGAAACCGCGGGCATCTACGGCATCGCCATCTCCGCTGTCGGTATGCTTGCCACGGTAGGTATCACCATGTCCGTCGATGCATACGGTCCCATCGCCGACAACGCCGGCGGTATTTCCGAAATGGCCATGCTCGGCAAGGAGGTCCGCAAAATCACCGACACGCTCGATTCCCTCGGGAACACAACCGCGGCCATGGGCAAGGGCTTTGCAATCGGCTCTGCAGCGCTGACCGCCCTCGCACTGTTCACCGCGTACTCCAGCACCATCAATGTTGCCATGGGCAACGAGGCGGTGTTTACCATCAATATATTGGATCACACCACAGTTATCGGATTGCTGATCGGCGGACTGCTGCCGTTTGCAATCGCTGCCATGACCATGACCTCCGTCGGTAAGGCCGCCTTCAGCATGGTGGAAGAAGTGCGCCGCCAGTTCAAGGAGATTCCCGGACTGATGGAAGGAAAAGCCAAACCCGATGCCGCGCGATGTGTGGATATTTCCACGAAAGCCGCGCTGCGCGAAATGGTACTCCCCGGTTTGACCGCGGTTATTGCACCGGTTGTTGTTGGCTTTGTGCTTGGACCCGAAGCGCTGGGCGGACTGCTCGCCGGCGCAACCGTCACGGGTGTGCTCATGGCACTGTTTATGGCGAACGCCGGTGGTGCATGGGATAACGCGAAGAAATATGTCGAAATGGGGAACCTCGGCGGAAAAAACTCCGATGTGCACAAAGCTACTGTCGTCGGTGATACTGTAGGCGATCCGTTCAAGGATACCTCCGGTCCCGCGATGAACATTTTGATAAAATTGATGTCCATCGTATCTTTAGTGATTGCTCCGTTGATCGCACATCTCGCGAAATAAAACGGAAGTTGTTCTTTAGAATGTATGTCCCTGCTCGGCGGCGCTGTTGCGCCGCCGGGCCTTTTGTTTCACAGTCCACAGGGCGCTTTTCCTATGAAACGCTACTATGAATGTACGTTCATCGTCAATCCGGGATTGGATGATGGACAGATTGAAAACACGGTCAAGATGGCCGAGGATACCATCGTGAAAAACGGTGGGGAACTCGTCAACACCGAGCATATCGGCCGCCGTCGTCTCGCCTACCCGATTTCCAAAAAACATAACGGTTACTACATCACCGTCGAGTTCCAGGCCGAAGGCCGCATCATCGAAAAGGTCGAGCGTTTTCTGACGCTGGATGAGAACGTGATGCGCTTCCTGACGCTGACTCTCGATGCCCGCGAACTCAAAGCCAAGCAGGATCGCCTCGCTTTCGCCATGCAGGATCGCGGCAAGGACGGCAAGTCGGAAGACAGGAAGCCTGACGACAAAAAGGCCGATGAGAAGAAGGCCGATGAGAAGAAGGCCGACGAGAAGAAGGCCGACGATGCGAAGGCTGACGAGAAGCCGGCCGACGCAAAGGAAGAGAAGAAAGAAGAAGAGAAGGCCGACGAGAAAGCGGAGAAGGAAACCGAAGAGGAATCCAAGGACGCATAATGGGCTGTGCACGGTCATCCGTGCTGTGCATGCCTATGCCGGACGCGATGTAGATGAACTCGAAATGATGAGGATGCTCAATGGCAGATCTCAAGATGCCGGAACTGAACTACGTTTTGATCGTTGGTAATCTGACCAAGGATCCGGTGTTCCGCACGACATCCAACAATACGCCCGTCGTCAATTTTTCCATCGCCTCGAACAGGCGGTACAAGGATAGAAACAATAACTGGCAGGAAGACGTGTGCTATATCGGCATCGTCGCCTGGAACAAACTTGCCGAAAGCTGCAACCAGCGTCTGCGGAAAGGCAGCGCGGTGCTCGTGGAAGGTGAACTGCAGACGCGCAACTGGCGCACGGAAGATGGCAGTCACCGGAGCATCCTTGAAGTCAAGGCACGGCGCATCCAGTTTCTCAACAAGTTTCAGCGCCACAACGGCAACGGTCATGATCACCACGAGTTCAGTGAGGGTGAAGACGACGATCACCTGTTCGTATTCGACGGCGACGACAGTTTCTTCAATCTCGACGCAGACTCATTTTCCCGGTCAGGCGACGATTCCTGACCATACAGATTTTAGAGAGCAATTAACGATTCCCGACTGGAGATAATCATGAAAGTAATCCTTCGTCAGAACATTGAAACCCTTGGCAACATGGGTGAAGTCGTGTCGGTCAAGGACGGGTACGCACGCAATTACCTGCTGCCCCGTGGTATGGCCTATGTCGCGACCGAAGGCAACATGCAGGTCCTCGAACAGGAGCGCAAGCGCCTGCAGGTCAAGATGAACCGTGAACTCAAGGATGCAGAATCCCTCGCAGCCGAACTCGAAAAGCATGAGAATGCCATCACCATTCCCATGCAGGTCGGTGAGGAAGACAAGTTGTTCGGTTCCGTCACCAAGGAAATGATCGCGGAGAAGCTCGCGGAAAAGGGCTTCAACATCGATCGTCGCAAGATTGAAATCGACGAACCCATCAAGGTTCTCGGTATCTATACGGTCAAGATCAAGCTGCATACCAATGTCATGGCAAAGGTCAAGGTATGGGTGACGAGGCTCGAATCCTGACCCTCTGACAGCACATAATACGCGCGCCAGAAAAAAAGATCATACTGTATAAATAGGTTGTCCCCTTCATGGGGACATTCTATATTTAATATTATCGGACATTTGTTCAGTGATCAGGTAACAAGATGGCAACAACAGTTGAAACGGCGGACGGAAAAAAAACCAAATCGGTGCAGTACATCGAAGTCGATGAGGTAACCATCCGCTTTGCTGGCGACTCCGGAGACGGCATGCAGCTGACCGGAAACCAGTTCACTTCCACAACGGCGCAGCTCGGTAACGATCTCAGCACCTTCCCCGACTACCCCTCCGAAATCCGCGCACCGGCCGGAACCCTCTACGGTGTCTCCGGTTTCCAGATTCACTTCAGCAGCAAGGCCATTCATACTCCGGGCGATCGTTTCGATACGCTCGTCGCGATGAATCCCGCCGCGCTGAAAGTGAACCTGAAGCTGCTGCACGAAGGAGGGAATATCATCGTCAATACCGATGCCTTCGATGCCAAGAACCTGAAACTCGCCAAGTATGATACGAGCCCTCTGGAAGACAACTCGCTGAAGGGTTACAAAGTCTTCCCCGTGCCCATTACCACCTTGACGACGGCGGCGCTCGAAGACACCGGTCTTTCAAAGAAAGATATGATGCGTTCGAAGAATTTCTTCGCCCTGGGATTGCTGTACTGGATGTACAATCGTCCCATGGATCAGACGCTTGAATGGATACAGCAGAAATTCGGTAAGCTGCCCGCAGTGGCGGATGCCAATACGAAGGCGCTTAAGGCCGGATACAACTTTGGCAACATTACCGAGACTTTTACCGTGCAGTACGAAGTGCGTCCCGCGGAACTGCCGGCAGGCACCTACCGCAATGTGACGGGCAACGAAGCCACGGCACTCGGCATGGTGGCCGCAACGCAGAAGGCCGGTCTGCCGGGCTTCCTCGGTTCCTATCCCATTACCCCCGCAAGTGAAATCCTGCAGGAGCTTTCG
This sequence comes from bacterium, assembly GCA_020444325.1. NCBI lineage: Bacteria > bacterium. Next base: position 191,376 of record JAHLLD010000001.1, on the reverse strand, counting down.
CATCAGAAACGCTTCAACTTCCGCACGTTCCAGGCGGAAGATGAAATCGCCGGTATCTGTACCGCGATCGGCGCGTCCTACGGCGGCTCACTGGCATTCACGACCACCTCGGGTCCGGGTATGGCGCTGAAAACCGAAGCCATCGGACTCGCCCTCATGGTCGAGCTGCCGCTGGTCATCATCAACGTGCAGCGTGGCGGACCCTCGACAGGACTTCCCACGAAGACCGAGCAGTCAGACCTGTACCAGGCCATACTTGGACGCAACGGCGAAGCCCCTGTTCCCGTGATCGCGGCCTGCTCTCCGGCCGGCTGCTTCTACGGCGCCTTTGAGGCCGCACGCCTCGCGATCAAGTACATGACGCCGGTCATTCTCCTCACCGACGGCTACATCGCCAACGGCTCCGAGCCATGGCTCATCCCGAACGCCGAAGACCTGCCCGACATCTCCGTGCCTTTCGCGACCGATCCCGAGAATTTCAAGCCGTACGTCCGCGACGAGCATCTTTCCCGTCCCTGGGCGGTGCCCGGCATGGAAGGCTTCGAACATCGTATTGGTGGACTCGAGAAGCAGCACATCACCGGCAACGTGAGTCACGATCCGGCGAATCACCAGTTCATGGTGGAAATGCGTGATCGCAAGGTCGCGAATATCGCCAACGATATCCCCGACCAGACCGTCTTCGGTGCGGACGAAGGCGAGCTCGCCATTGTCGGCTGGGGCGGTACCTACGGTGCCATTCGTTCCGCCGTCGAACGTTTGCAGAGTGACGGCAAGTCCGTCGCGCACATCCACGTCAAGCATCTCAATCCCTTCCCGAAAAACCTGGGCGACATGCTGCGCCGCTACAAGAAAGTGCTCATCCCCGAGCTGAATCTCGGACAGCTGGCCTTCCTGCTGCGCGCACAGTACCGCATTGACACCATCACCTATTCCAAGGTGCAGGGTCTGCCCTTCACTCCGGGCGAGATTGAGGACAAGGCGAACGAAATCCTGAAAAGTATTTAAGCGTGCGAGGAATACATGAGTAACGAAGAAGCAACAAAAGAACAGCTCGACGACCAGGTAAAGAAACTTACCCCGAAGGACCTCGCTTCCGATCAGGATGTTCGCTGGTGTCCGGGTTGCGGTGACTATTCCATGCTCTCACAGCTGCAGCGCACCCTCCCCGAAATCGGGGTGAAAAAGGAAGACATCGCCGTGATCGCGGGTATCGGCTGCTCCAGCCGTTTCCCGTATTACATGAGCACGTACGGCTTCCACGGCATCCATGGACGCGCGCTCGCCATCGCCTCCGGACTCAAAGCGGGACATCCCAAGCTGTCGGTCTGGGTTTCCACCGGTGACGGCGACTGCCTCTCCATCGGCGGCAATCACTTCATCCATGCCCTGCGCCGCAACGTTGACATCAATGTCATGATGTTCAACAACCGCATCTACGCGCTGACGAAGGGACAGTATTCCCCGACCTCACAGCATGGCCAGAAGACGAAAACCTCGCCCCAGGGCGTGATCGATCATCCCTTCAATCCCGTGCTCATCGCGCTCGGCGCCGAAGGCACATTCGTCGCGCGTTCGATGGACCGCGATCCGAAGCACCTGAAGGAAATGCTGCTGCGCATGGCCCAGCACAAGGGTACGTCGTTCATTGACCTGCTGCAGAACTGTGTCATTTTCAACGACAAAGCCTACGATATCTATACAAACAAGGAAACCCGCGGCGACAACACCGTCCTGCTCGAACATGGCAAACCGCTGGTGTTCGGCAACAACCGCGACAAGGGTATCCGCCTCGACGGCTTCCGTCCCCAGATTGTGTCGCTCGACGACTACAGCGAAAGCGACCTGCTCGTGCATGACGAAAAGTCGAAGGAACTGGCCTTCATCCTCGGCCACATGAACGACCAGCCTGACTTCCCCATGCCGCTGGGCGTCTTCCTCGACATCGAACGTCCCACCTACGAAGAAGAACTGGATAAACATGTCCAGCTCGCCATCGAAAAGGAGGGCGCGGGCGACCTCAACGCCCTCCTCCACAACGGCGCCACCTGGGAAATCGAAGGCAACGGTAAGTAATACCTCGCAAGCAAAAATAAACCGCCAATCTTCTAGGATTGGCGGTTTTTTTTTGCTTGCGAGGCTGTTATCACAGCTCCCCCTTCGTTCTCGCTCCGCTCGAACTTCGGCGGACAGGTCGCTGTGTCGTTTCCCCCGCGTTGCGGGGGAGTTGTCGTCCCGCTTCGCGGGACGTATTCGGCAAGACCTGCGCATCAGCGCAAACACCTCCCGCGAAGTTCTCCCGCGAAGTGGGACGAACGCAGCGGGAAACACCTGCGCATCTGCGCAAACAACTGCGCGTCAGCGCAAACACCTACTTGACGACCAGTCGTCCGGTGCGGGAGGCATCGCCGGCGCTGAGGCGGTAGAGATAGAGTCCGGGTGCCAGGGTGACGAGCCGGGAGCGGTCGATGGTGACCTGATGGAATCCGGGGGACAGCAGTCCCTGATCCATCACGGTTGCGGGACGCCCGAGCATGTCGTACAGTGTGAGCTGTACCGGGGCGGAGCTGCTGAGGGTGAAGGGCACGGTAACCGTGCTGTGCCTTGTGCGGGACCAGGGATTGGGATAGCCGGGCTGGAGCTGCAGGAGGGAGGGCAGTGCAGCGAGTGGATCAGCTGACACGAGTCCGCCGCTGTCATTGCGCCTGATGAGTCCGCCATACCCGTATGCCCATGCGAGGTCACGGGAATGCCAGTACCAGTCGGACCAGTTGACATTTTCGTTCAGGGAGAGCTTTTCATACGTCTGTCCGCCATCGCTGCTGCGCAGCAGATAACCCAGATCGTCCTGGTCCGCATTTGTCCACAGCATAACACCGTTCCACTCATCGAAATAGTGCAGCAGCTGGGGCATGAATCCCCATGTGACATCCCAGGTCACCCCGCCATCGGAGGTGCGACCGAAATCCGAAGGTGTGAGCGCATACCCCACATCCGGCGTCACAAACTGCACCTCGCGCAGGGAGCGCCCATTGTTTGTGTATCTGCTGTCCCAGGTCTGCCCGTTGTCCGTGGAATACTCAATGGATGAGCCGCGCACGTAGATGATGATGGACGGGTCGAAGAAAAAGATGTCCTCTCCGGTGCTGTAAGGATTGCGTGTCGTATTGCCCACGACCTGCCGGTCCCATGTTACACCGCCATCGGTGGAGTGGAGGAGGAGGCTGTACGTTGCGCCGACCCAGAGTTCACCGTTGGCACGCGCGTAAAGCGACAACGGCTGTTCGGGACGATTGCTTTCATAATCAAGCGGCATTCTGCTCAGCACTTCCCAGGTGAGTCCATTATTGGTACTGCGAAGAAGGTCATACACATTCGCACTGGTCAACCCGGTCAGGTACCATGTCCCGTCAGGTGCCACGGCGACATTTCTCAGTGTATGTTCCGAGGAGGGTAGCACTTCATCCCATCGTCGTCCGCCATTCGTTGTGATCAACAGGGTGGAGGAGAACGTGGCCGCCATACCGAAATCGGGAGTTGAAAAGACGAGGTCTGAAATTGTGGAAATGTATCCGATACCATGCACGATAGCCCAGGAGAGTCCGCCATCTTCCGTACGGAGAATGCGTCCCCCATCACCGGCGACAAATCCGAGCTGACTGTTGGCAAAGGCGATGGTCTTTGGATTGGCGTCGGGGAAGGCGGATCCGGTGAGGCTGATATTCCAGCTCCCACCGGCGTCACTCGATTTATTGATGATATAGCGGCCCGCACTCATGCAGAATACTGTACTGCCGAGTTTCGGTCCTGCTTCGAGATCGGTGACGGTATCGAAACCGAAAATATCCATCTCCTCCCAGCCCAGTCCCCCATCGTGTGTGCGGAGCAGCTGTCCCTCCCGCAACTGGTAGCCATACAATGAGTCGACGTACACGAAACGGGTGAGCCCGCGCACATCAAAACTGCCATTATTGTTGAACCAGCTTTTCCCGCGATCGGTGGTTTTATACAGATTGGTGGAAGTGACGATATACCAGGTGGTCGACGACTGTGCGCTGATGCTGTAGAGTGTCTGTCCGAAGACATTGAAATTCGTGAACTGTCTCCAGGTTTTGCCGCCATCCTCCGAGATCACGACATGCGCACCGTTGAGGAAGCCCACCAGCGTGTTCTCATCCGCCAGCACCATATCCGACGGCAGCCCGGAATTGGAGGTTCCGCCCTCGTACACCAGGTCCCACGAATAGGCAAAGTCCGTGCTGCGGTAAATGCGCTGTTGGTCGGCTATCGTGATAAGACTGCCATCATGGAGTGCAATCACCTTCTCGAGGTTCATGCGTCCGAGCCGCCAGGTACTCCACGTTTTCCCGCCGTCGGCCGTGTGCATGTAATATCCATTTTCACACACCGCCACGCCCCGAATGTCATCCAGCATGACGATATCATTCACCGACTGTCCATGGGGAAGCGGATTCTGCCACTCCCAACCCTGCTGCGCCCGTCCAGGCACAGCACACATCACAACGCAGGCAATAACAACAGCAGCAACTCGCATGGGCATTCCGTTTGAATGGACTCTATGTGTAAAATCAATGCAGTATCGGAAATGCCCGGGAGTGTTGCAATGGAAAAAAGCGGCTCGTCCCTCTGGGACTCGCCGCGCGGGAGTTCGCCCCGCCGAGGCGGGGCTCACGCTTGAGTTCGCTACGCTCACGCTTGAGTTCGCTACGCTCACGCGATCCCGCGAAGCGGGATCTCCAGCGTTCCGCCGACGAAGTCGGGAGAACTCCTGCGCGCCGCGCAGCGGCGCTCAAGCGCGGCGAAGCCGCTCACGCGCGACCGCGGAGCGGGAGCTCTAGTGGCGCAACATACCCCCGTGCAGGCCGGCGAGGTAGACGCTCATGGCCGCGGTGGTAATGATGAAAATGTAGATGACTTTGCGGATGCCGTTGTATTCGCGGCGGAAATGGAGGAAGAGGCGCCAGAGACCGGCGGCGGAAAATACCCAGACGGCGATGTTTGCGTAGGTTTTGTGCTTTTCGAGATCCGCTGCGTGCGAAGCGAGTCCGGTCAGATAGGTCTCGGCCAGGTTGCCGGTGAGCACCGCGAGAAGGAGGAAGGGGATCGCGGCGATCATCAGGTGAAAGCCGGTTTGCTCGAATTTCTCCTTGTTCAGGAAGAAATCGAGGACGTCGAAGGCGACACTGCCGATGGCGAAGGCCACGGCGAAGTGCACGAGGAAGTGATGCCATGTGGCGAGGGTTTCGAGCATGGTCAGGTCATGGACGTAAATGCGTTGCGATAGTGTTTGATGCGGCGCTCGCCGCCGATGGAATACTCCACGATAATAACATCAAAGCGGCAAAGAAGTTCACCCGCTCCCTGCAAATACATCCACCCGCGCGCAATACGCATGAGCTGACGCTGCTTGGAAGGGGTGATGGAGTATTCGGGGGGACCGTAGCTGACAGAACGGCGGGATTTCACTTCCACGAATACGGTCCATTCGCCGTCCCGCGCGATGATGTCGATTTCCCCGGCCTTCCCGTAATGAAAATTCTTCTCGATGATGTGCCAGTCCAGCCCGCGCAAATACTCCGCGGCCGCTTCCTCACCCTCCCGGGCCAGTTTCTGTTTGTCGATCATTGAAAATCTCCCCCTGAGTGACGAGTGCTTTGACGGTAAATGAACGGCGGTGTACGGGCGATGGACCCAGCCGCCGCAGGGCGTCGACATGCGCGTGCGTGGGATATCCCTTGTGCTGCGCAAAGCCGTAGCCGGGATACGCGAGATCCATTTCCGCCATGACGCGGTCACGCTCCACTTTCGCAAGTATGGATGCCGCCGCAATGCTGAAACAATGCGCATCTCCCTTGACAACGGTTTCGAACGGCAGGGACGGATGGTGGAAACGATTGCCGTCCACCAGCAGGAAATCCGGCTGCGGGTCCAGTGCGGCAATGGCGCGCTGCATCGCCAGAATGCTGGCCTGAAGGATGTTGTGTTCGTCGATCTCGGCAGCGCTGCAGCTGGCTGTCGCCCAGGCCAGCGCGACGGAACAGATCTCATCGGCGAGTTGGTCGCGGCGTGCGGGACGAAGTTTCTTGGAATCCTCCACGCCATCGATGCCCGTGTCCGGGGCGAAGATGACGGCAGCGGCGACAACGGGACCAGCGAGCGGACCCCGTCCCGCTTCGTCCACTCCGGCGATATACCGTACCGTCGGCGACAGCAACGCGCGTTCCCGTTTCGTCAGTTCGTTCATGGATACAAACTCCCCAGCAATATCGCGGCGATTCCCGCCGGCATGTCGATTTTGAGAAGGATGTTCAGACGCCGGATGTTGGCCGTCGACCGATCCTTCCACATCGCATAAAGCACAAAACACAGCACGCTATCAACACCAAAAATCACGACCCAGCCGTATACAGCGCCGTAAAGATGGAAATAGATTGGGAGCAGTGTCGACGCGATGAGCAGGACGAGGATGACGGTGACCAGGCGCAGCGCGGCGCTTTCTCCGGCACGCAGGGGAAAGGTCATCACGGCAGCGGCGCTGTCGCCGCGCATGTCCTCCACATCCTTGAGCACTTCGCGTGCAAAGTTGAACAGCAGCGCGAAGCCGGCCGGAACAAGCCCCGCCGCAGGATTGTCGAAAGCGGCCGCGCCGTACAGAAACGCGGCGCCGGTCAGAACAGCGACAAGCGCATTGCCGAGCAGCGGAATGCGTTTGAGCCAGGCACTGTACATGAACATGGCGACGAGGCTGCAGCCCATGATGAGCAGCGCCGTGCTGCCGAGGGGAATGCTGAGTGCGAGTGCGGCGCAGCCGCTCAGGGCAGACAACAGGGCAGCGGTTGCGGGACGCAGCTGCTGCGCCGCGAGCGCTCTCCAGGGTTTGTTCACGCGGTCGATTGCGATGTCGTACACGTCATTGATCATGTTGCCCGCAGCACCAGCCATGAATGCCGCGCAGGCTGCAAGAAGGATTGGGAGCCAGTCCGCCATCCGCGCTCCCGCAATCACGCAGGCGGCGGCGGTGCCGGCGAAGGCGATGGCGCCGTTGGCGGGACGCGCCAGGGAGATCGTCGCTGCGAGGGGAGTGCGGGTTGCTGTGGGGGTGTCGGACATGCGTAGGGGTCAGAACGCGTTGATGAGACCGAAATGAATTTTTCCCTCCGAGAGTCCGTCACCGTGGCCGAGTGCATAACTCACGCCCACTATGCCGAGGCCGGTCTCGATGCGCGCGCCGAGTCCGTAGCCATTCCGGAATGCGGTCATTTCCTCTCGTCCACGCGCGATGTCGGGGGACTGGTAAATATAGCCAAAATCGAAGAACGCGAAGGCGAAGGTGCGCCGTCCGAGACTGTAGCGCAGCTCGTTGTTGATCCAGACAAAGCGGGTACCGCTGAACTGCTCCTCCCGGTAGCCGCGCAGGGTGTTGGCGCCGCCGATGCGATACAGGTCGCTCACATCGAGTTCATCACCGGTCAGTTCTCGTCCATGAAGGGCAATGGCCGCCACCACGCGTGGGAGGATTTCCTGGTAATACCCGGCATCGATTTCGATGTGCTGCAGGAAATCCGTCACTCCGCTGCCGTCGCCCGCAGTGAAACGCTTATTCCCGCCGCTGTATGCGTTGCGCAGTACGATGCCGCTGCGAGGATTGTACACATCATCACGCGTGTCGATGCGCAGCTGCAGTCCCGCCGCCAGTATGCTCGAGCGGTACAGTCCCGCAATCGCGCTGTTGACCGAGGGAATGACTTCCGTCGCCTGCAGGGTGGCGGAAATGCTGATATCGCTGGAAGCCAGGAGGCGGATTTCTCCATCCGCCGCGCGGCGCACATACGCACTGTCCTGCTGCCGCTGGAAAAAACCGGCCGCGATATTTACCGGGAATCCCATGATCCAGGGTTCAAGGTAGTGCAGCTCGAGTTCCGACGATTCCTGCGTCGCTTTTTCCCAGCGAGCGGAGAGCTGTCGTCCCGTGCCGAAGAGATTCCCGAACTGTACGTCAACCAGTCCGGTAAAGTATCCTGACCCTTCCTCCCCCGCGGCAGGCTGATATCCCACCACGCCGTCGAAGCGATTTGTGCTTCCCTCTTCCACCGAGATCAGCAGTCCCCCGACACTGTCGTCCCGCACATACAGCTGCGGCTCACGGACGGAAGCGAAATACTGCAATCGCTCGAGGCGGCGGCGAATATCACCGATTTTGTCGCCATCGTAGATTTCCCCCTCGTCGATGCGCGTTTCACGGATGATGACATCGGCGTCGGTGAGCGTATTGCCCTCGACCGTGATTTCCTCGATGCGGAAAACCCTGCCCTCGTGAACCTCGAGACGAATATCCATGCAGGTGGAATCGGCCGCGCTGCGCAGTTCCACATCCGCGATGCGTATCGCGGCGAAGGGATATCCCCTGCGGTCGTAGAAATCAAGCATGCGCGCGATATCCTGCTGCAGCGCCTGCTCGGAAAACACCGATCCCGGGGCACTGTCGCACAGCTCGCGCAGCTCGGCTTCAGTGGCGGACGCGCTTCCTTCAATGCGCAGGCTGCCAATGGGGATTTCCTGCATGCGCATCGCAGCATCCTGCACGGGCATAAGAACTTCGGCGCTGTCTGCCGTGCTTTGCGCATGAAGCGCAGGATTCAGCAGCGAGAGGAGCAGTGCGCACAGCAGGATGCAGAAATACGCGGACAGGGGATGATATGCGGGCAAGCGCGGCATGATGGATAAAAATACGTCGGGCGGCTGCCGGAAGAAAGGCAGCGCGTTGGCTGCATTGGGGCACATGTACGGTGTATCACCATGCCGAATCTGCCGTCCCGCATATTGTCCGCGCAGCCCGGGTTTTGTATTATTTCAGTCACGGTCACATCACAGAGGAATACTATGAGCGAAGCCGCGAAAACGGGGAGTATTACATGGACGGATCTCACCGTGGAGAATGCCGAGGAGGTCCGCGATTTTTATGCTGCCGTCGTGGGCTGGAAACCCGAGGGCGTGCCGATGGGGGACTATGAAGATTACAGCATGAACGATCCCGACAGCGGGCGTGCTACCGCGGGCGTGTGTCATGCGCGGGGCGGGAATACGGGGCTCCCCGCCCAGTGGCTGCTTTACATCACCGTTGACGATCTGGATGCGAGCCTGAAGGCCTGTGCCGAGCACGGGGGCGAAGCAGTGACGGAAGTGCGCTCCCTCGGCGGCAGCGGACGCTTCTGCGTGATTCGCGATCCCGGCGGAGCCGTCGCCGCACTGTACGAGCCCGCGAAATAGGACTCGTTTCATGGCCGCATTTCCCGGCGCGCTTGCCAAAATGCCACTGGTTCAGTATTGTTGGATGTCCCCTTTTCAGACATCTTGCATCCTTATAAAAACAGAGGAGAATTGCCCATGAGCATGATGAAAGAATTCAAGGAATTCGCCGTGCGCGGGAATGTCATCGATATGGCGATCGGTATTGTCATCGGTGCAGCGTTTGGAACCATTGTCAAATCCTTCGTCGCCGATGTTGTGATGCCGCCGATAGGTGTGCTGCTCGGGGGAGTGGATTTTACGCAGCTCGTCATTGTCGTACAGGAAGCTGTCGGTGAGACTCCGGCCGTTACGGTCAATTACGGCACGTTCTTCATGACTATCATCGACTTCATCATCATCGCTTTCGCGATTTTCATGGTGGTCAAGGGCATGAACAACATGAAGAGGAAGAAAGAGGAAGAGGCCGCGGCCGAACCCCCGGCACCTCCCGCTGACGAAGTGCTGCTCACGGAAATTCGCGACATTCTCAAGAGTCAGAACGGCTGATTCGCGACCGGGTCACTTTGAGACTGTTGTCTTGCTGGCGTCATGCGCGTATGTTGCCGTGACGCCACTTTTTTTCCCATCTGCCTGACGTATGCTCGATTCACTCGCTACCCTTGCATTGCTCGTAGGACTCGAACTGGTCCTGGGCATCGACAACATTCTCGTCATCTCCATTTTCGTCTCCCGTCTCGAGGAAGCGAGGCGCAACAGGGCGCGGGTGATCGGACTCGCCCTCGCCCTCGTGGCGCGCATCCTGATGCTGGGGCTTGTGCTCGTGCTTGCACATCTGACCGAGCCGCTGGTCGCCTCGCTCTCGGCGCGGGATCTGCTGCTGTTGCTTGGCGGACTCTTCCTCATCTACAAGGCCGTTAGAGAAATCCACGAGACGGTGGAGCTGCATGAGGAGGAAGTGCATGCGCGCACAGCGTCCGGTTTCGCTGCCGTGATCACGCAGATCGTGCTGCTCGACGTGGTCTTTTCCATCGACTCGGTGATTACGGCGGTGGGACTCACCTCGGAAGTCTGGGTTATCATCACCGCTGTCGTGGCATCCTTCGCCGTCATCCTCGCTTTCGCGAAAACCATCGGCGACTTCATCCTCAAACACCCGGCACTGAAAATTCTCGCCCTCGCCTTTCTGGTCACCATCGGTGTTACCATTTTCCTCGAAGGATTGCACAGCGATATTCCCAAGGCCTACATCTACCTGCCAATGGGATTCGCCCTCGTGGTCGAGCTGCTGCAGATGCGCTACAGTTATAACCGGCGCAGGCGTGAAGGCCGTCCGAACGATCCCCCGGCGAAGCGCAGTAATGTTATCCGGGAGGTGCAGTCTGAAAAGCAGGAATAGTATCCTGGGAGCACAAAGTCACAAAGACGCAAAGACACCAAGTGGAATTATAAAGGAAGGAAACACCATGTCGACACAGCAGTATCTTTTTCCAAATCCCGATGAATACGCGCCGTATTATCAGGCGTATCTCGATACGCTGCAGCGGGGAGATCTGCTCGATATTCTGCAGGCGCAGATGAAGGAAGTGGTGGATCTGCTTCGAGGACTGACGGATGAGCAGGCGGGATACCGCTATGCCGAGGGGAAATGGAGTATACGTGAGGTCATCGGCCACATCGTCGATACCGAACGCATTTTCGCCACGCGGGCGCTATGCTTTGCGCGGGGTGAGTCCGCCGACCTGCCGGGATACGATCAGGACCTCTATGTCAGCGAAGGTTACTTTGACGCGCGTTCGCGCGACAGTCTTGCGGGCGAATACCGTCAACTGCGCACATCCAATCTTTTTCTCTTTGAAACCTGGGGCGAGGATGTGCAGCGCCGAAGGGGCAGGGCGGATGGCAAGGAAATGAGTGTGCGCGCGATACCGTGGATGATCGCCGGGCACGAACGGCATCATCTCAATGTGATAACTTCGCGCTATCTCGCGTCCATGAACACCTGAGCGAAATCCCTTCTCTCCATGCATCCCGATAACGGCAATCCTGAACTCTTTTCGCCGATTTCGGGTTCTATTTACATGAACGATGTTTCATGATATATGATGTAGAGGAGTACATGGACAAGAAAGCATTGATTGAAAAACTCAACGAAGATCTCTCGAACGAACTCAGCGCAATCATTCAGTACATCACATACGCGGCCAAGGCCACGGGTCCCTACCGTCCCCAGTTGAAAGACTTTTACATGGCGGAAGTGCCCGACGAGCAGTTGCACGCAGAATTCCTAGCCAACAAAATTGTCGCACTCGGCGGCGAACCGACGACGGAACCGGCTCCGATCAAGGCTGCCGGCAGCAACCGTGAAATGCTTGAAGCCGTGGTGGAAGCCGAGCGCAAAGCCATCGCCGGCTACACCGAGCGCGCAAAGCAGGCCGAAGAGTTTGGCGATAAAGGACTCGCCGTGCAGCTCGAAGACATGGTGCGCGATGAAAGCGGTCACGCAGAGGAAACCGAACGCATCCTGCGCGACTGGCCATTGTAATTCTGACCGCCGTCGCACGACCCGAGTAACAGCGGAACAACGCTTCCGCAGGATTACAGCTCTCTTCACCCCGCCAATTCGGCGGGGTGTTTTTTTGGGGGGGGGAGAAGGGAAAGAGGGGAATGAAGTAGGTACAGGGATCAGATCACATCGAGATAAAGCATCGCAGCGAAGATGAACACGAGTCCCCCGATGATAATCAACACCGATTGTGCCTGGCGCGTATCGTCATGTACCTCGCGAAGGATGAGATCCTCTTCGCCCTGACGCTGCCGCTGCAGGAGGTCGAACATTACATTACCGATGCCACCGCACAGTTTCGAGTAGGGACAGGCATGCAGGTACGGCTGACAATCCATCCTGGAGATGTGCACGTACATGTCTCCGTTTTCCTCAAACGTCACCTTCGTGACATCGGAGGGATCAAATCCCCTGCGCCGATACAGATACTGCTCCCCGGGCAGAAACAGTGTGAGGGTTGAGTTGTTCCACTGCGAGACAGCGATATGCCGTTTACTGAGGAAGCTCGCGAAGCGGCGCAGCTCTTTCATGGAGTACTGCGTGTGACGAACCATGACAGGGGTTGCTGAATAATCATCCCCTTGCTGCCCGGCGGAGTCGTTGGTACTGTCCTTCCCGGGTTCGGCAGGATCCTTCCTGCTTCCCTCACACGCGCGATCGAACAGCCAGCGATACCAGGTGCGCGTGCGCTTGCGCTGCAGCAGGGAAGCGGGCAGACTGAACAGCAGCAGCACCGCGAAGCCGATCAGGTGCAGCGTCCAGCTCTGCCGCGAAAGCATCGTCTGCATATGCATCGCCAGCTCATAGTGCATGCCCAGCGTCGCCGCCATCACACCAATGGTCATGCGCAGCAAAGCATGCTGCCTGATCCATATCCACATGCTGTACGTCAGTATCAGCAGCGCGAACGCCCATGTACTGAGATGCACCGTTCCGAGCAGATCCTCCACAATATGCAGTGTGATAAACAGCACAGCCGCAACGACACTCCAGAACCAGATGCGTCGGGCTTGCTGTGGGGATGATGTCATATATCACTTACTCAGGCAATGTAAAGTACAGGAAAATACGACCTTCAGGTGTGAATAGCGAATAGCGGCTGCGCCGCGCTGGAGCGCCTACCGGCACGCGGGAGTTCGTCCCCGATTCCATCTGGGGACTCACGCTGGAGCGCCTATCGGCGCGCTTGAGTTCGTCCCCCGATGAAATCGGGGGACTCACGCGTGACACGAAGTGTCACTCCTGCGTTCCGCGTCTCCGTCCGCCGAAGCTTGAGCAAAGCGAAAGCGTAGGTGGAAGCGGAACTCATGCGACTCCGCGGAACGCGGAGTCTCAAGCGAGTTGCGAAGCAACTCTCAAGCACCGATCTTGCGTCAATGTATCACAAGCGCATGCGATGATGGCGGAACAGTATTCCGGAGCAGAATTTCAAAGAGAGGACCGATCGGTCTCCCTGCTGCAGGCGAATTTTCTGATGGTGTATTTTGCGCTGCCGGCGGTACTGGTGCTTGGCGTGCCGTATTTGCTGTTGTGGGGGACAGATGGGATTCGGTCGATTTTCGTTGATGGGGGATTGCTGCCGCTGCTTGTGGCGGTTGCGGTGGGCATCGTGGTGCATGAGGGAATTCATGGACTGACATGGAAATGGCTGACGGGAAAACCGTTCGGCGTGATCCGTTTCGGCTTCGACTGGAAAACCGTTACGCCCTACGCGCATTGCAGCGAGCCGATGGAGGCGCGTCCCTATCGCATCGGCGCTGTCATGCCCCTCATCCTGCTCGGCATTCTGCCCGCGCTGTACGCGGTCGCTTTCGGCAGTGCGTCCTGGGCGGCTTTCGGACTGTTCTTCACTTTCGCCGCCGGTGGCGACATGCTTATCCTCTGGCTGCTGCGCGATATCGATTCCACCGCACTGATCGAAGATCATCCGACACGCGCCGGCTGCTATGTGCTGCTTCCCGGGGAAGATGGGGCGCTGAGTCCCGGAGGGGAAACAGGACGGGGTGACGAGGATGCGGAACGGACAGCGCAGGAAACACAGCAGACGGAGGAACCTGCATGATGAATGGGGGACATGAGTACCGGCACGATTACCCGGTACATTATTACGACTGTGATGCGCAGCTGCGGGCGACCGTGCTCGCCATGCTGCGCTGGTTCGAAGATCTCGCGCTGCTGCAGAGTGAAGACTATGACGTGGGCATTGCGTTCTATGAAAAGGAACAGGTTGCCTGGCTGCTGAGCCGCTGGGATATTCGCATCCACGGTACGCTGCGTCATCGCGACGTCGCACATATTCTCACGCAGCCCATGGCCATGCGCCGCTTCCTCGCCAATCGCCGCTACGCGGTGCAGGATGCGGAAGGAAAGCCTATTGTGGAGGCGGACTCACAGTGGGTGTACGTGGATACCGCGCGCAAGCGTCCCGCCCGCATCCCGATGGAGATATTTTCCCGCTACGGCATCGAAGGGGATGTCGAGGAGCTGTCTACCCCGCAATCGCCGCAGCCGGTGGAGCGGGTCGATGAACAGCGGGATTTCTCCGTTCGCATGAGCGACATCGACAGCAACGGACATGTCAACAATATCCGCTATGTCGAATGGGCGTTGGAAACCATGCCCGTGGAGATTCCGCGTGACGCCGCACTCCGCCGACTGATCGTGCATTACCGCAAGGAAGTACGTTATGGCGTCGACATACTCGTTTCCACGCAGCTGCTTCCGCCCGATGATAACTCCACCCTGCTCGTCGCCCGGCACGAAATTCGCAACGGAGACGTGGCGGCGTGCGCGCTGGAGACGCACTGGGAAAGAAGTCCTGCGAACTGATGCGCAGGTGGTAACGCAGGCTCTTCCTTCGTACATTATGCAGAAACTGCATAAAGGTGACGCCGGTTTTATGCACTTTCTGCATATTTTTCCGGTATTCGACCGCTTTTCGTCCCTTTTTCACAGAAAACGACTCCTCATGCATCGCGTTTTTATCCTGCCATTGCTGCTTCTGCTGACGACCGCCGCGCAGGCGCAGAGCATTTTTGCCCACGTGCCTGACGACATCAACCCGAAGAAATTCTACATGTTCTACATCCCTGACGATGTGGTGACCGGCGAGGACATGCAGCCGGTGGACCCGCAGTACGGGAAATATGATTATGCCGGGATCGTCAATCGCTTCGCCGCTGAGGGCTTCACGGTCATCAGTTATCCGCGCGAGAAGGATACGCATCCGTACCTGTTCGCCGATGAGACGGTGAAGGAGATACAGAAGCTTCTCGATGCCGGTGTCCCCGCATCGCATATCAGTATTGTCGGCGCCCGGGTCGGCGGCGGCATTGCCGTAATCATCACCAGCAAGCTGCGCAATCCGGAAATCCAGGTCGTGCTGCTGGCGACGTGTACCGAGGTGTTCACCGCGTACTGGAAGGAGCACGAAGAGTATCTCAGCGGCAATGTGCTTTCCATTTATCACCCCGGGACGGACCGTACATCCTGTCGCGATTATCTCGAACTCTGCCTCAAGCACGGGGTGCGGCGCTATTACGAAATCCAGATGCCGGAAAATGCGGCGAAGGGATTTTTCTACAGGGCGACGGCGGACTGGGTGCTCCCGGCCATGCTCTGGAGTTCGGGAAAACATGATATGATCAGCAGGTAACAATTGCCTGCTTTCCCCGTATATCGGATCATGCGCTCTATCATACAGCGAGGCCTGTGAGCCAGCAGAATACATACGAGAAGAAAGAAGCGGGCTTCCGCGAAACCCTGCGGTCGGATTTCAAGCAGCAGGATTTTCGGAAAAGCGTGCGGCAGGACTGGCAGGAAGTGCTCGAGTTCTTCCTGAGCGATGAACGCAAGGAGCGGCTCAAGCATATGAGCATGTTCAAGAAAGTGTTCGTCGTGCCCTACTGGCTGTTCAAGGCCATGTACATGCATCTGACGCCTGCCCGCCGCGTCCTTCTCCTCATCGGCGTCATCATGCTGCTGTTCATGCAGACCACGGTCAGCTCCGGGGATGTGTCCACAACGACGAACTGGCACATCGTCGGGGGCTTCCTGATTCTCTTCATCCTCCTGCTGGAACTGAAGGATAAGATCATGGCCCGCGATGAACTCGAAGCGGGACGCGTGGTGCAGGATGCGCTCATGCCGGATACGCATCCGACGTTTGAAAACTGGGATATCTATATCCACACCATTCCTGCGAATGATGTGGGCGGGGATCTCGTGGATTACATCACGGTCTGCGACGACAAGCTTGGACTCTGTCTCGGGGATGTCGCGGGAAAGGGACTCGGTGCCGCACTGTTCATGGCGAAGCTGCAGGCCACCATGCGCGCGCTCGCGCCGCAGCGCAGTTCCGTCGCCGATCTCGCGGGACAGATCAACGCGATCTTTGCACGCGACGGCATTCCCAATCGCTTCGCCTCCCTGCTCTACCTGGAAATCACGCGGGAGAGCGGGGCAATGGAATTTGTGAATGCGGGACACATGCCGCCCATCCTTCTCCGCGACGGTGAACCCGTTGAACTCGAACGCGGAAGCGCCGCCCTCGGCATCCTCGCCAGCGCTACCTATCGCACGCAGTCCGTTACCCTCCAGCCCGGCGATCTGCTCTGCGTGTATTCCGATGGACTCACCGAGGCGCGCAACGAACGCGGCGAATTCTTCGGCGACGAACGCTTCCGCCGCCTGCTCTCGCGCATCGGCGAACTCGACGCCGAACATGTCGGCAATCACATCATCGAACGCATCCGCCGCTACACCGGCGACGCCCGCCAGCACGACGACATCTCCCTCTTGCTCCTCCGCTATAAGCCTGGCAACGGGAACACGTAGAGTCCCATCAATGGGAACACGGATTCTCACGGGTCTTACGGATCTCCACGGAGGACAGAGAAAGCACTCGCCATAGTCTCCGTGGAAATCCGTACAACCCGTGAAGATCCGCGTTCCCATAGATTGTAGTGAATCGTTATCTTGTGGGTATCCACGTACCTCACTCAATCCTACCGCTATGAACATACGTTGTACCTCCTGCCTTCTCACCGTTCTTTTCATGTTTGTTTCGATGTCGCTGATGGCGCAGGATGTGCCGCGGGATGATGTGCAGCGGGCGGATGCGCTGCGCGGGGAGGCTGCATCGCTGTCGGCAAAGTGGACGCGCGAGCGCAGCGAGGCGGAAGTGCTGGCCCGGCAGCAGGGACTGCAGCTGCGGCAGGTGCTGCCCGATGGACGCGTGGCCGAGCTGCAGCGTTTCGAAGAGGGACGTCCGGTCTATTACATCACCGACAATGCCACCTCCGCCGAAAGCATTTCCTCCGACCGCGTGTATGCGGGTGGAACGCTGGGTTTTGCGCTTTCCGGCGCGGGTGTGACAATGGCGGTGTGGGATGGCGGGTCGGTGCGCACGACGCATCAGGAATTCGGGGGACGCGTGACGCAGATGGATGCGACATCCTCTCTCAGTGATCACGCGACGCATGTCAGCGGCACGATGATCGCTTCCGGCGTCAAGGCACAGGCGCGCGGGATGTCACCCGCCGCGCAGCTGCAGGCGCATGACTGGAACAACGATCTCAGTGAGATGGCTTCACGTGCGGCGGAGGGAGTACAGGTTTCCAATCACTCCTACAGCAGCGTGTCAGGGTGGATATATAATTACCGACGCGACGGCCGCTGGGTGTGGTTCGGTGATTACAATGATAATTCGCCGGAGGACAGGAATTTCGGACTGTATGAAGGCAGGGCGCAGGACTGGGATCAGGTGGTGTACACCGCCCAGTATTACCTCCCCGTCAAATCCGCAGGGAATGACAGAGGTGACGGTCCCTCAACTCAGCCCACGCAGCACTGGGAATACCAGGCGGGATGGAAGCTCGTCAACAACGTCCGCGATCGCGACGGCGGTACGGAGGGTTACGACTGCATCCCGAGCTACGGCAACGCGAAAAACATCATGACCGTGGGAGCAGTGGAGGATATCCCGGGGGGATACAGCACTGCGGGTGACGTACGCATGACCAGCTTCAGCGGCTGGGGGCCCGCTGACGACGGACGCATCAAACCGGATATCGTCGCCAACGGCACGTCACTGTATTCCTGTGTAAAATCCTCCAACGCTGCGTACGCAACATCCAGCGGAACGTCGATGTCGTCACCCTCGGTGGCCGGCAGTATCGGGCTGCTAATCGAACATCAGCGCAACCTGCATGGATCGACGCGCCTGCGTGCCTCAACCATTAAAGGACTCATCCTACACACCGCCGATGAGGCGGGTTCGGCTCCCGGACCGGACTACCGTTTCGGGTGGGGACTGATGAATACCGGTGCCGCGGCCAAGCTCATGCAGCTGGATGCCGACGGCAGCACCTCCTCCATCATTCGTGAGGATGAGCTGTGGCAGGACGGCAGTGTCGAATTCCAGGTGTACAGTCCGGGCCGTGGTCCTCTGAAGATCACGATATGCTGGACCGATCCGGCGGGACCCGTACAACCCTCGCGCGTGGATCCCACCAATCCCGTGCTCGTCAACGATCTCGACCTGCGCATTGAGGATCCGTCTCGCGTGGAGCATCTCCCCTGGGTGCTCAATCCCGCACAGCCGGGCGCCCCTGCAGCGCATGGCGACAACATCGTCGACAACATCGAGCAGGTGTTTATCGCATCCCCTGCTGAGGGATATTACACCGTGCGCGTGACGCACAAGGGCGCATTGCAGGGCGGGTCGCAGTGGGTATCCATTATCGCGAGCGTGAGTAATGCGCCTGCGCTGATGTCGCCGCCTGACGGACTCACCGAGCTTTCCACCACGCCCGCACTGCAGTGGTATCCCGCGCTGGGAGCCACGGGCTACGACGTGCAGGTTGCGGCAACGCCCGACTTCAAGTCGCCGCTTTACGACGTAACCGATGTGCAGTCGACCTGGGTCACGCCGAACTCCCTTCCCCGACTCGACCGCTATTACTGGCACGTGCGCGCACGCGATGCGCAGGGTACGAGTGAATGGTCGGACATCTGGAGTTTTGAAACCGGCAGCGTTCCTTCCGACGCGGGACATGCGCTGTATTTCGATGGATATGATGACGTCGTCGTGCTGCCACATCGCGCGGCCTTCGCCGACATCGAGCAGCAGCACGCAGTGACGATAGAAGCTTGGGTGAATGTGCGAAGCTGGCAGAACGGCCGCTTCCCCATCGTCGAAAAGTACAACAGCACGACGGGTGAGGGCTGGTCACTGCAACTGCGCAGTAATGGCCGCATGGAGTTTACCGCGACGAATCCGGAAACCTGCAGCTTCACGCCGACGACGGACAGCTGGCATCATGTTGCCGTCAGTTATGACCGGACGGAAGGAAAGCTGCGCATGTACGTCGATGGTTCGCGTCGATGTGAAGTCAATTACGATGAAGCGATAGCGAACACCTCCGACGGTTTTCTGTATGTCGGCGGCAGCAAGTCGGGAAGCGATACCTTCGGACACGGCATTCTCGACGAAGTCCGCATCTGGTCTGTCGCGCGCAGCGAGGCGGAGATTAACGCCGACATGTTCAATGTGCTCGACGGCACGCAGGCAGGACTCGCCATGGTGATGAACTGCGACGATGCGCGCGGTCTGCAGAGCAAGGCCCCGCCGGGATCGGAAGAAGCTGAACTCCAGATGGGTCCCGTCTGGCTCGTATCGTCCGTTCCCATGACACCCCCGCCCGTTCCCGTACTGCTGTATCCCGGGCAGAACGGCATCAATGTCCCTGTCGTCCCCACACTGCGCTGGCAGGCATCCACTTCCGCCATGCATTACCGCGTGCAGGTGTCTCGGACACCCGACTTCAGCGACCTGGTGCTGGACAGCAAGAATGTAACAGGCACGCAGACCGGTGGCGGTACGCTCGATGCGGAACGTGAATACTGGTGGCGGGCCAACGCAACGAATGGCATTGGCAGCAGCGACTGGTCCACTCCCCATAAGTTCACCACCGCCATTGCTCCACCAGACAAACCGCAGCTCGTATCCCCGGCTAACGGCGCACAGAATCTCGCGGTGCAGACAACGCTGTTGTGGAACGCTCCCGCACGCGCCCTGCGCTATCACGTACAGGTGTCCACCGACTCGCTGTTCGATCAGAGTTTCGTGCTCAATGCTGAAGACCTCATTTCCCCCAGCGTCGACGCCCGGGATCTTGGGAATTTCCAGAAGTACTTCTGGCGCGTGCGTGCGATGAATTTCGGCGGCAGCAGCGAGTGGTCCGACACATGGAGCTTCACCACACTGCCGGCGGAACCGGAAGCCCCGGTACTTATCGTGCCTGATGTGGATGAGTATGGTGTTGCGCTCACGCCGCAGTTCCGCTGGGAGAGCGTGGAAAGTGCGGAGACGTACGCCATGCAGCTGGCGGATGACAGCGCGTTCACCGCGCCGCTGCTGGATGTGAAGAACATCCCCTTCACCAGTTATGCGGCATCCAACCTCCAGCAGGCGACGTGGTATTACTGGCGTGTGCGTGCAAGCAATTCGGCAGGGAATGGCCCATGGTCCGCCCCGCGACGTTTCCTGACGCTTCGTCCCTCACCCGGACGCGTACAGCTGCGCACCCCGGCTGATGGCAGTATGAACATCAGTCTGCTTCCGCAGTTCACCTGGGAGGAAGTGCAGTATGCCGAAAGCTATCGCTTTGAGCTGGCGGAGGACACCACGTTCACCGCGCCATTGATTGCAGAAGACGGACTTGCTGCTTGGCAGCACAGTGTGACGGATTCGCTTTTCGAGTTGCAGTCATATTTCTGGCGCGTGCGCGCGGAAAATGAAAGCGGGGAAGGGGAATGGAGCGATACCTGGGAATTCAGCACAGAGGAAATCCCGCTCGCCCTGCCAGGTGCCGTGACGCTGCTGGAAGCCGCGGCCGATGACTTCGAGCTGGTCAGTCCGGTTCTTTTTCGATGGACCACCACAACCCCCGAGGTTACGCATTACTGGCATCAGCTGGCAGAGGACGAGCAGTTTTCATCCACTCTGCTCTCTGACAGCACACTGACCGACACTGTCGCCACGCTTGCTTTGCCACTCGCAGAGGGAAGCGAATTCTGGTGGCGCGTGCGCGCAGGGAATGCCGCAGGCTGGGGTCCCTGGTCCGAAAGCCGCCGCAACAAACTGCTAACCACCACCGCGGCGGGCGCCCTTGCAACGCCGTCCGTTCCACAGCTGCACGCGAACTATCCGAATCCCTTCGACGCCCGCATAGGAAGCACACTGCGCTTCACGCTGCCGCGGGCGGCGGACGTACGTCTCGAACTGCGCGACCTCCTCGGAAGGCTCATCGCCCTCCCCGCCACCGGTCATTACCCTGCCGGCACGCACACCGCACCCCTGCAGTCCATGAACATTCCCGCAGGCACCTACATGCTCCTGCTGCGTGCCCATGGCCTGACCAATGTGCGAATGATTAGCATCAATCAATGAGAACACGGATCCGCACGGATTCTACGGATCCCCACGGAGACTGGGGAAAGCGCCCGCCAAAATCTCCGTGCGGATCCGTGAGACCCGTGAAGATCCGCGTTCCCGCTGCTGGATGATTGTTGTTTCCCCACGATGATGGTATTTTTGAGATTCAGTTCATTTGCAATCAGTTAGTTAATAGTAGACATGCGTTACCCTTTCAGCGAGATCGAACCGAAGTGGCAGAAATTCTGGGAAGAGAACAAGACCTTCCATGCCACGGAGGAGTATGACAAACCGAAATATTATGTGCTGGACATGTTCCCGTATCCCTCCGGGGCGGGATTGCATGTGGGACATCCCGAGGGCTATACCGCGACGGATATCATTTCGCGCTACAAACGCATGCGCGGCTTCAACGTGCTGCACCCGATGGGGTGGGACGCGTTCGGACTGCCAGCCGAGCAGTATGCGGTGAAAACCGGCGTGCACCCTGCCATCACCACCAAGCAGAATGTGGAAACCTTCCGCCGTCAGCTGAAGATGATCGGCTTCTCGTACGACTGGGACCGTGAGGTCAACACGACGGATGAGAAGTACGTGAAATGGACGCAGTGGATTTTTACGCAGCTCTACAAACAGGGACTCGCGTACATGGCCGAAGTACCGGTGAACTGGTGTCCCGAACTCGGCACCGTACTCGCGAACGAGGAAGTGCCCGAGCAGGTGGAAAAAGGCTTCACCGTGGTGCGTCGTCCCATGCGCCAATGGATGCTGAAAATCACCGCGTACGCCGAACGCCTCCTCAACGATCTCGATGATCTTGCCTGGCCGGAAAGTCTCAAGGAAATGCAGCGCAACTGGATCGGCCGCAGCGTCGGTGCCGAGGTGCGCTTTACCGTCGACGAGTCCGGGCAGGATATCACCGTGTTCACCACGCGTCCCGACACGCTCTGGGGCGCGACGTACATGGTGCTTGCACCGGAGCATCCGCTGGTGGATGAAATCACCACGTCGGAGCAGCGCGATGCAGTCAGCACCTACATCGATGCCGCTTCCCGCAAGAATGATCTCGAGCGGACCGAGCTTGCGAAGGAAAAGACCGGCGTGTTCACCGGGGCGTATGCCATCAATCCGGTCAACGGCGAGCGCATCCCGATCTGGATCGCCGACTACGTGCTGATGACGTATGGCACAGGCGCCATCATGGCCGTGCCCGCGCATGACGAGAGGGACTGGGAATTCGCGCGCACCTTTGACCTGCCCATCGTGGAAGTGATCAGCGGTGGTAATGTCGAGGAAGCGGCATACACCGATACGGATAACGGCGTGGCGGTGAATTCCGATTTCATCAACGGACTCGGCTACCGCGAGGCGTTCGACAAGGTGGCGGACTGGCTGGAAGAAAAACAGCTCGGTAGGCGCAAGGTGAATTACAAACTGCGCGACTGGCTCTTTTCCCGTCAGCGCTACTGGGGCGAGCCCTTCCCCGTGATCCATGTGCAGAAGGAGGACGGTACGGAAGAAATCAAGCTGTTGCCGGATGACGCACTGCCTGTGACGCTTCCGGAGGTTGAATCGTACAAGCCTTCGGGCACCGGCGAGTCGCCGCTGGCGACGATAGAGGACTGGGTGCAGACGATGGATCCTGAGAGCGGACTCCCGGCGCAGCGCGAGACCAACACCATGCCGCAGTGGGCGGGTTCGTGCTGGTATTACCTGCGCTACATGGATCCGCACAACGACGAGAAATTCGTCGACAAGAAGAAGGAAGAATACTGGGGTCCGGTCGATCTCTACGTGGGCGGTACCGAGCATGCCGTGCTGCATCTGCTGTATGCGCGTTTCTGGCACAAGGTGCTGTACGATCTGGGACATGTGTCCACCAAAGAACCGTTCATGCGTCTTGTCAACCAGGGCATGATTCTCGGTGAGGACGGCAGAAAGATGTCAAAGTCCTTCGGAAACGTCATCAATCCCGACGACGTGATTCGTGATTACGGCGCCGACACCCTGCGCCTGTTTGAAATGTTCATGGGTCCCCTCGAGCAGGTCAAGCCCTGGAACACCAAGGGCGTCGAAGGCGTGCATCGTTTTCTCAACCGCGTCTGGCGCCTGTTCATCAAGGATGATCCGGACGCGCAGGATGATACTGACGCGACCACGGCGCAGCTCGACGAGAGCATACAGGATGTCGAAGCGGATGAAGAGTCGCTGAAGATTCTCCACAAGAGCATCAAGAAGGTGGGCGAGGATATCGAGGGACTCCGTTTCAACACGGCTATTTCGCAGATGATGATTTTCGTCAACGAAATGAACAAGAAGGATCTGCGGCCAAAATCCGTCATGCAGCAGTTCGTGCTGCTTCTCGCTCCGTTCGCGCCGCATCTCGCCGAAGAGCTGTGGCAGCTGCTGGGCAACGAGAGCACCCTCGCATACGAGGCCTGGCCGGAATTCGACGACCGCTACACGGTCGAAGACGAGGTCGAGGTCGTGCTCCAGGTCAACGGCAAGCTGCGCGACAAGATGATGATCGCCAAGGGCACCGGGAAAGACGAACTGGAAGCCGCGGCGAAAGAAAACGAGAAGATCAAGGCGAACATCGAAGGCAAGACCATCGTCAAGGTGATCGCGGTTCCGGATCGCCTCGTCAACATCGTGGTGAAATAACGGAGGTATCGCGCATGCAGCAGAATTTCCGGGAACAGATGTTTCGCTGGAAAGCACGCATCCTCAGCCTGCACGCGGCCGCATGACAGGAAAGACGCATCTTACCGGGGGATTCGCGGCGGGAGCATTGCTCAGCTGGTCCGTCAGCGCCGTGCCCGCACTGGCCGCGAGGCTTCCACAATCAATCGATGTCGCCGGAATTGCCGTTCCCGTCATCGTGCCCGGAATGGCCGCAGCGCTGATCGCGTCACTTCTCCCGGATATTGATGAACCTCAATCCCTCATCGCCAATTCTCCGCGGGCTGTGCAGCAGCGGCTCGGGAAAGGACGAAAAGGAGTAGACCGCGGTGCCCGGCAATCTGCGGGTGCATTGCTCACCGTGCTGCAGTGGATTACGACGGGACTCGCCATGCTGATCCGTGTGCTTGCCGGTGGACATCGCGGCGCGACGCATATGCTGCTCATCGCAGCCGCACTCGGTGTCGGTGCGTATTTCCTCGGCGGTGCCATCGGTTTCCCCTCGCTATGGATCTGGTTCACCGCAGGCTATCTGAGCCATCTCATCCTCGATATGATGACACCTTCGGGACTCCCCCTGACCTGGCCGCTGTCGCACCGCTCCATCCGCATCCTCCCGCGTCCCCTCACCATCACCACCGGCACCATGGGCGACACCATCCTCCGCCTCATCCTCATCGCAGTAGGCGTCTGGCTCCTCGTATAGGTAGTTTTCCCTCGCTTCGCTTGGGAAGTCTTTTCGTCTCCGCGTTACGGAGACGAGTTTTTTCCGCAGTGCGGAGTAGTTTCGCCTCGCGTTGCTCGGCGAGCAATTGTCCAAAGACCTCGTGCCGCACAGCGGCACGAAAAAACGCGAACGAAGTGAGCAAGAACTTTTCGCATTCGCGACAGCGGATGCGGAAAAACTACCTTTTACATGTGCAGTACAGCGGTGGCGGTGACGTGCGTTCCAGTGCGGAGAATGAGGTGGTATATGCCCCGGGGGAGGTCAGACATGGGCAGATACACGTGGTGTTCAGATGTGGAGAGGGGATGGAGATCTTTTCGCAGCAACTCTCGTCCCTGAATATCAGTCAGGTGCAGGCTGCAGGCGGCGGGTGTATGCAGCCGGTAGCGCACGGACAGCGTATGACGCGCGGGCTGTGGATACACGGAGAGTTCGGGGGACAGGGGAGCCGCGGCTTCGGCGATGAAGGAGGTTCCGCCCAGCGCTGCGGGGATGCCGGCGTCACGTACGCGGGTGAAGAGCACGTGGTGTCCGGCATTGTTAAGATGCACGCCGTCGCCCGAGTTGTAGGTCGAAACGATTCGACCTTCTTCTTCCCCGATGGTGGTCCAGAAATCCAGCGCGCGTTCACCATACCGCTCGAGAATCCAGTCCCTCGTCACAATCAGATTCTGCCGTCCTGTCTCGCTGAGATTGCGGGGCTGCGTGGTGCAAACCCAGATCGGGACGCCAGCACTGTCGGCCAGGGCGGTCACGCGTTCGAAATTCTTTGCCTGCTCGAGTATGCTGAAACCGCTTGCCGCATCGTTGCTGGGCAGATTGATGATAATGGCGTCAGCATGCCGGGCCAGCGCTTCGGTGATATTCTTCAGCGTGTCCGGGTAGGGACGCCCCTCGGGAGAAACGAAGTCGTCGGGCTGTATCTGATACGTCGTGTAGCCTCCGACGGCGAGATTGATCACTTCGTACGCCGGATTGATACTCTCCAGGTATGCGCGGTATTTCCACACCCACGCGCTGTCACGCGGAGAAGCGCCCGCGCCCGCCGCCGTCGACGACCCCAGCACCACAACTCTCAGCGAATCCGGCAGTGACGTCTGGGCCTGTGCAGGAAAAACCATCAAACTGGTAATTATAAGCAGAGCGGCGGGGAGGATTCGAAGCATTGGCGTCCCTGTGAGATGTACCGTAACAGGTCTAGTATAGCAACATGCGGAGTTTCGAGAAAGGTTCACGCATCGAGGCTGATGGCTCAGTATAAAAAAATGGAAAAATTGAAAAATGGAAAAATCACCGCATGCCCAACATCCCCACGCACCCATCGTCCCCACGCTCTGCGTGGGGACGCATAAGCCGAACGCTCTGCGTTCATTTTCCCAGTGCATCGCCGCAGAGCGGCGTAAAACAGACGTCCCCACGCGGAGCGTGGGGACGATAAGCAAGAGTTGCGGCGCGGGGACGAAACTACTGCGCCAGCAGCTCCTTGATTTTCTTCTCAGTCTTGTCATAGTCGGTGGCGCCGACTTTGACGTACTGCACTTTGCCTTCGCGGTCGAGCAGGACGACATGGGGGATGCCGGAGACTTTGTAGTCGAGCATGGTCTGGCGTCCGTCTTTTTCCACACCGATCGGCCAGGTGATGTCATGTTTCGGAATGAAGTCGTCTTTCAGCTTGGCCAGTTCGGCTTCCTTCTCGACACTTTTCCCTTCATAGCGTCCCTGGTAGGTGGTGAGTCCGACGATGACGAGTCCGTCATCCGCGTATTCCTTTTCCCATTTTCGCAGGTGCTCGAATGCGCGGATACAGGGGTTGCACCAGGTGGCGAAGAAGTCGACGAGAACGACCTTGCCCTTCAGTCCTTCGACCGAAAGCGGCTCGCTGCCGATCCATGTATGCGGTGCCCATTCCTTGGCGGGCTTGTTGATGGCTTCGCGCTCCTCGGAGATCTTGGCCATTTCCTGGTTCATGACGGCCTTGACGGCGTCCCAGCTTGCGCTCTCGGGGAGCAGCGCTTTGGCTTCGTTCGAAAAGGCGTCCACTGCCGCGGCGTCGCCCTGATCCTTGATTTCGAACATCACAGGGGCGAGTACGGCACCGTAGCGGGAGTCGATAAACTGCTGCATGCGGGGATCGGAATTCTCACTGGCGGCGTTTGCGCGTGCGCCTTCTGCGTATGCACCGATGGCCTTGAGCGCGTATTCCTTCGCCTTGTCGATGTCTTTATGATCGAGGAAACTGGAGGAAAAACTGCTGAAGATATTGGCGCGCGCGAGGGGTTCCGCTTCCGCGAGCACATCTTCGGTCGCGTACTTCTGCGCGAGCTCCATGTTGCCCATGCCTGCGGCGACCTGCAGGGTTTCGAGCTTGAGCGTGCGGAGAGAATCCTCGTCCTTCACCACGCCGATGAGCTGCTCGTTGATTTTCGGGAAGAGCTTCATGTTTTCCGACATCAGCGCGGCCAGCTTGAGAGCGCGGAGATCCTCGAGTCCGTAGCCTTCCACTTCTTCCATTCCGGCGAAGGATTCGGGGAGGGCTTTCTGCATCTCATCCATCAGGGCATAGAATTTCTGTATATCCTCGCCTGCGACGGCCATGGGATTGGCGGCGAATTCCGGGTTTTCCTTTTCCATTTTCTGGAACACCGTTGCCATCGAGTCGTAGCGCGCCGCGAGCGTGGTAAACTGCTGCCACTCCGGCGAATCGAGCGACTTGGACGCTTCCTGTCCGTTGGAACTGCAGGCATTGACAAGCAGCAGTGTCGCGGTGAGGAGCATGGCATGGCTGAACCATTGCGTGATGCGATTCATATAATTGTCCTGTTTCGTGAAAAAAGAAGCTTCGTATTCGTATGGGATGTCTTTCCCCGTCCGTGCGATTCGGAAATTCGTCCGTTCCGGCCACCAGACAGGGCGAGGCCGCTCTTACCAGGCGACGTCGTCGCGCTGAACGGGAAGCGTCATACACCTGCAGCCGCCGCCGCCGCGCGAGAGTTCCGCCCCCTCGATGGAAATGGCATAGGAGGAGAGGGAATCGAGATCCACCTGTCCACTCCTCAGGTCTTCGAAACGCACGATTTCGAACCCGTGGTGGTCCAGTTCTTCGAAGGTATGCTTGTTGCGTCCGTAACCAATGATTTTCCCCGGCGCAATGGTGAAAAAGTTGGCGCCTGACGTCCACTGCTCACGTTCCTGATATACCGGATCCGATCCGCCGCAGGCAATGGGCTGGAGATCGAGTCCGACCGTCCCCAGCGCTTCGAGCAGATTCCCCGCATCGCGGATGGAGCGCACCTTGCGTCCGCTGATTTCCACATGCAGGGCGCGGCAGGCTTGATGTCCCGTGATGAGCGGGGGATACACCACGCATTTATCGCGATCCACCATGGTGAAAATCATGTCGAGATGTATGGTGGCGCGCGCCTTGGGCATTTCCACCACGATCACATGCTTGATGCGGTCGGCTGCAGCGAAGGATTTGATGAGACGGTCGATGCCGCTGATGGACGTGCGTTCGCTGTTGCCGATCAGTACGAGGTCCTCTCGCAGGATCAGAACATCCCCACCCTCGATGGTGAGTCCGGAAATCTCATCGCGTGTGCCGTCGAAATAAAATCCTTCCGCCTGGTAGTCGGGATGCCAGCGGAAAACGTGTTCCATGATCATCGCCTCTGCCACGCGCACGCGGTTCGCCATCGAACCGGTGATCACACGGTCGTTGACGCACATGGCGGCATCCCGCATGAAGAAAAAGTTCGGCAGGGGAGGGAGCGCGTACATGTCCGTGCTCAAAAAACGCTCGAGCGTGTCGTTGCGCTTGACGGTGCCGTGAATGAGACGGAACGCGAGATCCGTCGCACTCAGCTCAAGCAGTTCCTCGGCCACATCCGGCCACGCCACCGCATCGCACAGCCGGTGCACCAGGCTCTCCCGAGCCTCCTGCACTTCGAGTACCTCACGCAGAAGATCCATCAGCTCGCAGGTCTCCGCCACGCGGCTGAGCACAAATTCGAGCTGATTGTGTTCGCGCAGCGCACGCGGCAGATGCAGGATGTCGTCGTACAGCACTTCCTCCGCATTCGAAGGCGTCATACGTTCGATTTCCTGTCCCGGCTGATGCAGCAGCACCCGCCGTATGCGGCCGATTTCAGAATTCAGATTGATGGGAGACACGATGGACCAGAATTATCTTGATAAACACAGAGACGGTTTTTGCCCCCGCTGGCGCGGGGACGTCTTTTCCGCTTCGCGGAGTTTTCGCACCGCTTCCGCCTTCGTTTTCGTTCTGCTCAAACTTCGGCGGACAGAGTCGCGGTGCGTTTTTTGCTTCGCAGCTCGTATTTACATACCGCGAAGCGAAAAACTCCCCCGCGACAGCGGGGAAACGCCTCCACCGCGAAGCCGTGGAAAGAACTCCTTCCCGCGCGAGCGGGGAGGAAAAACCACTGCACCCGCCTTCGGCCCTTCTGGACTTCGGCGCGGGCGCTAGCGGTGACACCATGTAATTTACTATATTTCAGACATAACACGGAATAATACAGGTATCACCAGGCAGGAGCACGCTATGGCAGAAGAATTGCATCCTGATACGGAAAAGGAAGAAGATTTTTCGAAGTCGGCTTATGATAGATATGCGGAACAGGAAGATGTCGATCCGCGCTGCATACCGCAGCCGCTGGACGGTCGTCCCCCGGAACATGATGAACTCGTGTACCCGGATTATCCCGCGCATGATCATGAAACATGGAAAACGCTGTATGAGCGGCAGGCGCGGGAGTTGCCCGGACGCGCCTGTGACGAGTATCTGCAGGGGGTGAAGGAACTGGGACTGACGCCGGACCGCATTCCCAGTCTGAAAGACATCAGTCTGCGCCTCTATGACAGCGTGGGCTGGAAGATCGCGCGTATTCCCGGTCTGCTCACGACCAACGATTTTTTGGGACTGATGGCAAAGGCGCGTTTCCCTTCAACCGATTACATTCGTCAGCCGGATGAACTGGAATACACTCCCGCGCCGGACTGTTTCCACGATATCTTCGGGCACATGCCCACACTTACCAATCCCTTTTTCTCGGATTTTTTCCAGTATTTCGCGCAGACGTTCCTCAACGTGAAGGATGATGAGGAAATCCGCAAACTCGAACGCTTCTACTGGTTTACGGTGGAATTCGGCCTCATCAACACGCCTGAAGGACGCCGCATTTATGGCGCTGGTATCCTTTCCTCACCCAAGGAAGTGGTGCATGCGCTGTCTGATGACGTGAAAGTGATCGAATTCGAACCCGAGCGCCTCGGTGCCCAGGATTACGAAGTGTGGCATCTGCAGCCCATCCTTTTTGCCATCGAGAGTTTCGAGCAGCTCGATTCGGAGTTTCGCGCCTGGGCGCGCGCCAAGGGCTGGAACGACTGATGGGCTTCATCAATCATGAGTTCAAGGCACGCTGCGCGGATCCCGACCGGATCCGCGCGCTGCTTGAAAAACGCAACGCAGAGTTTGTCGGGAGAGATGTGCAGGTAGATACGTATTTCCCTGTCGAGCATGGACGCCTGAAGCTGCGTGAAGGGAATATCGAACATGCCCTGATCCACTATCTGAGAAAAAACCTCGCGGGAAGTAAAACGTCCCACGTGCAGCTGTACCGGCCGGATCCTGATCCCACGCTGAAAGAAATTCTCGTCGCCGCGCTCGGAGTGCGTGTCGTGGTGGTCAAGCAAAGGGATATCTATTTCGAAGACAACGTGAAAATCCATATCGATCAGGTGGAAGGACTCGGTGATTTTCTTGAAGTGGAGGCGATCCAGCGGACCCCGGAGCACAGCGAGGATACATTGCGCGAGCAGTGCAATGCCTACGTATCACTTTTCGACATCCATGAGGAGGATTTCATCGCGCTGTCCTACTCCGACCTGTTGGAGCAACGGCCCTGAATTTCCATCTCGCACCCGAAATCGTATTTTTATTCCATGGCACTTGATTACATCACATTCCCCGACGACCTCGATCGGGCCGATTATGCAATGATCGGTCTGCATGGACGCAACGCCAACAAGTATGCGTTCTTCCCCTTCGTGCGTCAGATGGGATTTCTGCATACACGCTGGCTGCTGCCTTCCGCGACTTTTGCGAGCGATGATGCACCCGACGTTCGCTGGTGGTATGACAATGACCGCCGCGATCCGGTGGAAGTGCAGCAGAGCAGGGAGGAAATCAACGCGCTTATCGACAGCCAGCTGACCGATGGCATTGCGGCTGAGAACATCTTTCTCGTCGGCTTTTCCCAGGGAGCGGTGATGAGCGTCGACACCGCGCTGCGCTATCCCCAGCGCC
This sequence comes from bacterium, assembly GCA_020444325.1. Classification (NCBI taxonomy): domain Bacteria; species bacterium. The sequence continues at coordinate 160,370 of JAHLLD010000001.1, read as the reverse complement.
TCGGCGGCATCGTTTCGCTTTCGGGCTATGTCATTCACCCCGACTTTCTGCGTGAGGAGCGGCACAAGGCCAACACACGCGTCCCGATCTTTCTCGCGCATGGAACGCGCGACCAGATCCTTTCCGTCGAAACCGGCAGGGAAAACCAGCGCGTGCTTGAGGACATGGGCTACGACGTTGAGTACCATGAATACGATACCGCCCACCGCGTATCCAGCCAGGAAACACGGGATATCCGCGCCTTCCTCCATCGCCACATGTACGGGATCGACATGGACGACCCGAGAAAGCAGGATGAGCATGTTGTCACCTTCTGAGCAGATCGTGGACGCCCGCGGCAAAACCTTCGTGCCGATCGAGCGTCCCGCACGCATTGTTTCGCTCGTACCGAGCATCACCGAGTTGCTGTTCGCCCTCGGACTGGGCAGCGACGAGGTGGTGGGACGCACGAAATTCTGCGTGCACCCTGCGCCCCAGGTCGAAGACATCCCCGACATGGGCGGCACAAAAACCGTGCATGCCGACCGTATCCGTGAAGCCGACCCCGACCTCGTCATCGCGAACGTGGATGAAAATCCGCGGGATGTCGTGGAGGCGCTCGATGCCTGGAAACCGCAGCCATGGGTGTACGTTACCCATCCGCTCTCGGTGGACAATGCCCTGGTCATGATTCACGATATGGGGAAGCTGCTCGGTGCCGGGGAAAAAGCCGATGCCCTGCTCGCCGATATCACCGCTGCACGGGACGTACTCAAGGGACGAGAACCGCAGCGCGCGCTGTACCTTATCTGGCGCCGCCCGTACATGACCATCGGTCCCACGACCTTCATTCACTCCATGCTCGCCGAGGCAGGTTACGAGCACGTGATCACAGACGCGTGGCTCGATGAAAAAGAACGAAGCGGATCGTCCCGCCGCTACCCCGAACTCACTCCCCGCGACATCGCCGAACTGCGTCCCTCGCACATCCTCCTCTCCAGCGAACCCTTCCGTTTCCGCAGCGAACACATCGCCGAACTCCGCGCCTCCCTGCACGTGCAGGATGCTGAATACGCCGAGCAGCTCTCAATCCGTGTCGTCGACGGCGAACTCTACTCCTGGTACGGCTCACGCATGCTCACCGCTTTCCGGAGCTTCGCCACCGAGGCGTGAAACACATTTCCTGAAACGATTTGAAGTGAGACCGGACGATCTTCCGGCCAGGCGGGTTATTCTTCTGGCCGCCGCCGGGCCATGATGGGGAAACGGGTGTTGCCGGTGTCGAGCATGCGTTCGACGTAGGGTTTGCAGAGGCCGCATTTCTGGCCGAAGTCGACGCGGGACTGAAGTGTGGGAAGATCACGGACGTCTTCGCTCTCAGCGATGCGCTTGAGCTCATCAAATGTGCGGGAAAAACAGACGCAGCGGTCGACCATGGCAGAAATGGGACGGTGGATGTGAAAAACGTTGTGCCTCACAACAGTTGACGGGGTGAAAAAAGTTCTCCGCGGAGTGGATAATTTTCCTCTTTTTATTTAAGATAAACACAGTCGGCAATCGGGAATGCCGTACAAGCCATATTCCCGCAAAATAAACACGCACCTTTTTTCTCAGAGGCTCCTCATGCGAACTCATCTCACAGCTCTTTTCGCTTCCACAATTATTCCCCCGAAATCATTACGCACCACGGCTTCCTGCATCATCCTGCTGGCAGCCTTCCTGATGGCACCGGCTGACGTTCTTGCGCAGCGCGAGCTGCCGACGGACAAGTCGGACATGTTCAGCGGTTCCGGCAACTGTCAGCTGTGTCACGCGGCGGGAACGAAGGCGAATATCGACAAGGACGGGAAGGATGTATCCCCGCCATCGAGCTGGCGTTCGGCGATGATGGCCAACAGTGCGAGGGATCCGTTCTGGCAGGCGCAGGTGATGAATGAGGCGGGGGATCTGCCTGCGATTGCCGGTGTGGTGCAGGACAAGTGCACGAACTGTCACACGCCGATGGGACATGAAGAGGCGCAGGTCGGGGGCGACACAGAGTTCACCCTGGCGGAGGCTGAACTGGATCCGCTTTCGATGGATGGCGTCAGCTGTACCCTGTGCCATCAGGTGACGGACGAGGATTTCGGTGAGGAAGAGAGCTTTTCCGGGGGATATGACATCTCCGAAACGCGCGTCGCGTTCGGACCGTATTCGAATCCGCTCATCAATCCCATGCGCAACCTCACGGGATTCGAGCCGCAGCATGCGCCGCACATGGAGCAGTCCGAGCACTGCGCCACCTGTCATACGCTGTACACGCCGTATGTCGATGCAAGCGGCAACATCGTCGGTGAATTCCCCGAACAGACGCCGTTCCTGGAATGGAAGGCCTCGGTGTATCCCTCGCAGAACCGCAGCTGCCAGAGCTGTCACATGCCTGCGCTGCAGGAAGCCATTCCCATCTCGAGCATGCCGGGTACCTCGCCCGCGCGTACGCCGTATTTCCAGCATCATTTCGTGGGCGGTAATGCAAGCATGCTCACGCTGATCAAGGCGCATGGCGACGATCTCGGTGTCACTGCGTATGACGCGGATTTCGACCGCAGTATCGCAAGGACCAGGACGCAGCTGCAGTCCGGCACCGTACGGCTGACCGGCAGCGCCACAGTGCAGGGGTCGCAGCTTTCCGTCGACGTGCAGGTGGAAAACCTGGCGGGACACAAGGTCCCCAGCGGCTTCCCGAGTCGGCGTGCCTGGCTGCATGTCGTCGTCAGGGATGCGCAGCAGCGCACGGTGTTTGAATCCGGCGCCTGGGATGCCGATGGCAGGATCACAGGTGTGGATGAAGCGGGCTTCGAGGCGCATCACGATGTCATCTCCGATGCCGGGGATGTGCAGATCTGGGAAGCGGTGCTCGGGAATACCGACGGGGAAGTGACCGCGCGGCTGCTGCGTGCTTCGCAGTATCTGAAGGATAACCGTCTGCCGCCCGCAGGCTTCACCAACGAAGGTATGCTGGATCCGGACTTCGGTGCGGTCGGCGTCCCGTTGTCGGATGCCAGCTTCAATGATTTTGACGGCAGCGGCAACAGCGGTGGCGACGCACTGCGCTATGCACTGAGCGTGGGCGATGGAGGTCCTTTCACCGTGGACGTGGAAATGTGCTATCAGTCGGTCAAACCGCTGTTCATCGACAACCTCACAAGGCAGAATACGGCGGAAGCGAACAGCTTCCTTGCATACCACCAGCAGCTCGAGAACAAGGTGGAAGTTATTGCAACGCTGGCACTTTCTACCGACGTCAATGCTGTTTCCGTGCTTCCCGATCCCGGAATTGCCCTGCAGCTCTATCCGCAGCCCCTGTCGCTTTCGGCGACGGGAAGTGCGCAGCTGGTGCTCACGCTCACGCGGCCGTCTTCGGCGGTGGATGTGCGCCTGTTGAATGTGCTGGGACAGGAAGTCCGCAGCTGGCAGCTGGGCGGTTTGACGGCGGGACACCATCAGCTGCAGCTCCCGCTGCATCGCCTGACGGCGGGAAATTACTTTATCGCAGTTGCGGCGGGCAGCAGCACGCGCATGCTTCCCGTGACCGTTCTTCCTTAGGGAATCCTCATATCGGGAGTTTCCCTCGCGGGAGTTTCCGATAGGGGAGTTTTCCCCTGGGGACGCAATTCGGGCTTGTGCATCGATCCCGGCATTTCTATTTTACCGGGTACATCTAACTGGTCTTGCGTATGAAGTTCACGACGAAACATATCGTTTTTCTCTTCGGAGTCTTTTTCTTCCTCCAGGGCGCAGCTTTTGCGCAGGATGGCGGACGCATCATCTTCACCGATCCCAAGACAGAGGGTGATGAGGTGCTGAGCGAGGAAGACCTTCGTCCACGGCGTCATTCCTGGGGTGCGGACCTCATGATAGGAAATGACGGCTTCGGACTGGGCTTTTTCTACGGGTACGCGTTCAGCGATGTGCTGTCGAGTTTCGCGAATCTGAGTCTTTCCGAAGCCAAGGATGAGCGGCAGAAGGATTTCTACAATCCCTGGACGGGACAGTATTCGCCGAACAAGACGCATTACGTGTTCCGCATTCCGCTCTTCCTGGGACTGCAGTACCGCCTGTTCAAGGAGGAAATCGTTGACAATTTCCGTCCCTTCATCAATGGCGGCGCGGGTCCGGTCATGCTCTACGTTTCCCCTGCGGATCCCGAGGGCGATTTCCTCTCGAGTCTCGGAGGTGGGACCACGCATTACACCTTCGGCGGATTCCTGGGAGCCGGCGCGCAGTTCGGTTTCGACCGCTCCAGCGTGCTCGGCGTCAACGTCCGCTACTACATCATCCCCGTACCGGACGGTGTGTCCAGTGTCGTCGTCGGTGATGAGAACGCCCCCGATGGCCGGCGTCCCGTACAACTGGCCAATGCAAACGGATTCTACATAGCGTTGAATTTCGGCACCGCATTTTGAACCCCACACGGCGAACGACACTGCTGCTGGGCCTCGCCCTGCTGCTGCTCTATATCCTGACCCAATCCAGCAATCTCAGTTCCGCGCATGACGCAGCAGATTACCTGCTGATGATGCGCAATGGGGAGTATTTTCATCCACATCATCTTCTCTACAACGGTGCTGCGGCACTGTGGACGATGCTATGGCAGACGGTGCTGCCTTCGCTGCAGGCGGTGACACTGGTCGCCTGGCTGAACGCACTGTTCGGCGCGGGATGCGTGGCCATGCTGCACCTGCTGCTGCGTGAGCGGCTGTCTGTTCCTCCTGTTCCCGCGCTCTTCGGCGCGCTGCTGCCCGGATTTTCTTTCGGACTCTGGTTCTACTCCGTCACCGTCGAAGTGTATGTCATTCCGCTGTTCTTCCTTCTTCTGGCGCTGTACATATTGTCGGCTGAGCGGGTGAACATGCGCCTGGTCGTGGCGGCGGGTTGCGCGCATGCCCTCGCCATGCTTTTTCACCAGGTGCACGCGCTGTTCATTGTGCCGGCCGTGGTCATGATATGGCTGCGTTTCCGCAGGCAGCCGGGTCCCCCCTGGCAGCAGCGTCCCGGTCGTCCCCTGGCCGCCTACACGCTCACCGCGGGACTCGGAGCCGCGCTGCCATATCTCGGCATCGGGATATTCGCGCTCGGTCATCGCACGCCGCAAAGTTATTTCCACTGGTTTTTCCGCTACGCGGGAAACAGCGGCTTCTATGAGATCCCGGGTCCCGCCTCCCTGGTGAAAGCGCTGATCGGCTTCGGGAAAAGCATCATCGGCGGAGAATTCCTCTTCGCCATCCCCCGCATGCGCGAACTCATGCAGCGCCTGCTGCCGACCAAATGGCTGGACGATGAATACTTCCTGGTCCGCGCGCTTCCGGAATGGGCGGCGCTGCTGCTGGTCCTTCTCTCCATCGCGATTGTGCTGCTCATCGCCTGGATGCTGCTGCGCGCCCGCTGGCGCGCGGCCTTCCGCCACACCCCCGGCATCCTCATCGCATTGACGACCTTTCTCGGCACCTACACACTGTTCTTTCTCGTGTGGGAACCCTCCAACCCGGAATTCTGGATTCCTCAAAGCGCCGTGTTTTTCCTCATCCTCATCGCCGCCGCATTCGGCAGCGCCCATGCAGGCAACACCCATGCAGGCAGCGCCCATGCAGGCAGCGCCCATGCAGGCAGCGCATCAGATGCGATTCAGCCGAAACGGTTCGCCAGCCTCCGCATGTGGCCCAGGAAATCAACCCACAACGTCCCCGCGCAAAGCGTCCCCGTGCAGCGGACTGCTGTGCGCACGGGAGTACTTGTCGCGGCGGCGGTATTGTTGTTCATCGTGAATTTCGCGGGCAGCATTTACTGGCTGCGCAGCGCGGAGAACGACATGTATGCCGTTCGCGCGCATGCACTCAGCGAAGCCGCTGGTTCCGACGGACTCATCATCGTCGCCGATCAGTGGATTCTGGGTGATATGCTTGCGTTGCGTGGCCGCGAAAACATTCTTTCCATCACGGAAGTCCTGCAATCCGAGAGAAATAATTCCGCCAGGGCATGGAAACGCATCCACGATCGCGTGGAAGCGCTTCTGAAGACTGGAAATCCCGTCATCTTCAGCAGTGACGCCATCAGATCGCCGCATCCGCTCATCCTCTCCCACGGGGAAGTGTTATTGGGAGTAGAGAGCTATATTCAGGCAGAATACGCCGGCAGGTGGGAGATAATCAGTGTAATTACAGGGAATATCTACCATCTGAGTCATTGAGTCCACTCTCCCTGCCTGAGATTGTTGTATTTTTTCAGGAAAAAGATCGAATTTATGGAAGCGCTTCCTATTTCGTCTCGGTCTGATTTTTTAGGCTTAAATACCCGGAATAGGTAATGAATTCCCGTTTGTATGACAAAGACATACAGAGAATACCGACATTTTCCCCTGTTCTCGCGTATAATCATTTTGTATTTTTTTTGCAAAGATTGTATGTTAATATCATGAATATAATTTCACCTCCTCTCTCTTATTCTTACCCCACCTGCGTTGACACAGGGGGCTCAAAAGCTTATCGCATGTCCGTTTCGACGGGCAATTACCTCGCGATCCCCTTCTATACCGCACCCTCAGTGGTATAGCTACATACCCCGACTTATCACATGAGGATTTGAACCTCAAGCCGCCGCAAGTTGACCCCCCTTGCGGCGGTCCACTTTTTGGGCTCGTCCCACTTCGTGGGACTCGCGGTGTTTGGCCCTTACGGGCCAGGTGTTTGGCCCTTACGGGCCAGGTGTTTGGCCCTTGCGGGTCAGGTGTTTGGCCCTTGCGGGCCAGGTGTTTGGCCCTTACGGGCCAGGTGTTTGGCCCTTGCGGGCCAGGATTTGCGCTCGTCTTCGGCTCGCGCGGACTTTCCTCCGCTGCGCGGAGGAGTAATTTATCCGGGACAACTAGCTGACTTTCTTGCTTTGGCAATCAGCTATAAGTTCTGTTTTCAGTTCAATTCTAAAGGGAGAGCGGAGATGCAGGATTACAGAAAATGGGATGTCACCAGTCAAGCCAGAGCGTTGGCTGTGAAGATTTACAAGCTCATGCCATTGTTCCCACCGGATGAGCGTTATGCATTATGTCAGCAGCTTCGACGTGCATGCGTTTCAATTGGCAACAACATCGCTGAGGGTGCTGGAAGAACTACGGCGAAGGACAAAGCGCATTTTCTCACACAGGCAATTGGTTCCGCCAGTGAAGTAGAGTTTCTGCTTGACATCTCAGTTGATCTCGGTTTCCTCAATCAAGAACAAAGCCGACCCCTGGCATATGAAACAAGAGGGCTGAAGTTTCGGATTTTCAAATTGAGATCATCGGTACTTTCGCAACCTGACTGACAAATACTCTCCGCGTCAGCGGAGAAACACCTCCGAGCGCCAGCGAGGAAACACCTCCAAGCGCCAGCGAGGAAACACCTGTTTGCAACTGTCCGCTATCCTGCGCATCATACCTGAAACATAGCAACTTGAACCAACGACAGCAGTACCATGACCAAAACAGCGTATGTAAAGCAGATTGCAAACAACGGTGTGACCTTTGCGGGACGCACGAACAGTAATCACTGGGTAGTGATGGATGGACCCGAGAAATTTGGCGGCAGTGATGCAGGTGTGCGTCCGAAAGAATTGCTGCTGCTCTCGATCGCAGGATGCACCGGCAGCGACGTGGCATCCATTCTCGCAAAGAAGCGCGTCAATCTGCGCGACTTCGAAATCAACGTCTCCGCCGAAGAGTCCGAAGAACATCCCATCGTCTTCACCAAACTGCACATCGAGTACGTCTTATACGGCAGCGACATCCAGGAAAAAGATGTCGAACGCGCCATCGATCTTTCCCAGACCAAATACTGCGGCGTCACCGCCATGTTCGAAAAAGCCATGGAAGTCACGCACTCGTACAGAATAGAAGAGTAAATGGGTGTTTCTCAGCTGTCGCGAAGAGCTCTTTCCGAGCGTCAGCGAGGAAACGCCTCCGAGCGTCAGCGAGGAAACGCCTCCGAGCGTCAGCGAGGAAACACCTTCGAGCGTCAGCGAGGAAACACCTCCGAGCGTCAGCGAGGAAACACCTCCGAGCGTCAGCGAGGAAACGCCTCCGAGCGTCAGCGAGGAAACGCCTCCGAGCGTTAGCGAGGAAACGCCAATTATTGTATATTACAGGAGCGTAATTAGCTATGTGCGTTCCTGCACACGCGCCTGCCTGAGAGTTTTATTCCCAGGGGAATATGAAAGAGATCGAATTCAGCGGAATATTCGAGCTGGAGCCGAAAGGCTACGGTTTCGTTCGCAAAATCACGCGAGAGTTTTACCGCGACCAAAGTGATGTGTACGTGCCTACGGGCATGGTGCGCGATCTTGGCCTGCGGGATGGTTGCCTGGTCACGGGTGTGGCGAGGGACAAGAATCGCCAGTGGCATGTATTTTCCATTCATGACATTAATGGCGTACCGCCCAATCAGTACAAGGCCGTGCCGGAGCTTACCCGGCAGGTGGCGATTGCGCCTGATCAGCGGCTGAAACTGGAAACGCCCGATCCTACGACGCGGGTGGTGGATCTGATTTCACCGATCGGCAGGGGACAGCGGGCGCTGATCGTTTCGCCGCCGCGCTCGGGAAAAACCATCCTGATGCAGAAACTGGCCGCGGCTATTACGCGGAATCATAAAGACCTCGAACTTCTCGTGCTGCTCGTTGATGAGCGTCCCGAAGAGGTGACGGAGATGGAACGCGCGGTGAAAGGCAAGGTGTTCGCTTCCTCGAACGACCGCGACTTCGCTTCGCATGCCCGTGTTGCCAAGCTGACGCTCGAGTACGCCAAGCGCCAGGCGGAAACGGGGAAGGACATTGTGATTCTTCTCGATTCGCTGACGCGACTGGGACGCGCGTTCAATGCAGGGATGAAGGGGAGTGGACGCATTATGTCCGGCGGTGTGGATGCCCGCGCGCTGGAAATTCCCAAGAAGATTTTTGGCGCATCCCGCAATATCGAACATGGTGGTTCGCTCACTATCATCGCGACCATTCTCGTTGATACGGGGTCGCAGATGGATGAACTGATTTTCCAGGAGTTCAAAGGCACGGGTAATTCTGAAATCGTGCTCGATCGCGAACTCGCCGACCTCCGCATTTTCCCCGCCATCAATGTACAGCTCTCCGGCACCCGCCGCGAAGAACTGTTGCTCGGGGCGGACACCGAACTGCACTTCAAACTGCGCCGCGCACTCGTGGAAGGCAGTAACCGTGAAGCGATGCAGGGACTCCTCCAATACGTCAAGCGTTTCCCTACCAACCGCGAACTCCTCGATACCATCGGGGACATGAAAATGGAAAGCGCGTTCTCGGGAAATGGCAGCGGTGGTGGTGGCCGCCGTAGGCGGAGATTGTAAAAGGCAACCACGCGGATTACGCGCAGGCTTTAGAGAAACGCAGATTTTCGCTGATTATACGCAGATTATCGCAGAGCAAAATTGAAAAATTCTACTCCGCGATAATCTGCGTTTCATTTGCGATAATCTGCGTTACTCTTTACCGCCGCGTTGAATCTGCGTAATCTCTACCGCCGGTGGTGATGCCCGGGCCTCCAGCGGATAGGCGCTTTGCGCATCTCTTCCCAGATGGTCAGCTGCTCGGTGGTCAGCAGGGCTTCGATGGCTGCGTTGGTATCCTCGGCGAGGGATTCGAGTGCGGTGCGCAGCGCTTCGGGATCACCTGCATACTGGGCACGCAGCTCTTCAATTTTCGCGTACTGGTTTTCGAGGATGACTTTGATCGAGTCGGCCTGCTCCTGCGTGAGTCCGAGCTTCTCAGTGTAGAACAGCACCAGGCGTTCGACGCGCTGGGCGACCCACAGGGCGCGGCGCTCTTCACGCAATTGCTCCAGCTCGGCTTTCAGGGTTTCAACGTTGTCAATCTGTTCGGTGGTGAGAAGAGCGGTCATCGCGGCAATCAGTGCGTCATGCTCCGCCTGCAGCATGGTTTTCATCGTTTCAGGATCGTCTTTGTAATCGGAAATAATCTGCAGACGCGTCGCGTTTGAGTTCTTGATCAGCTCGAGCAGGGCTTCGCGGGTGGCGTCGTCGAGGTCGGGATTGGCCTGAATAATCAGGCGGAGATACACAAGCGCGCCCATGTCGAAGCCGAAGTGCCCACGGTGTCCACGCGCATCGAAGGTGCCGTCCATGGCACTGATGAGCGTGTTCAGTTCATTGAGCTGATTGTCGTCGAGAAGGATGGAGAGGTCTTCGCCGAGCAGATACATCTCGTCGATCTGCGCGAGCTGCGCATCACTGAGGTCGAGATTTTCCACGGCACGCAGCAACGTCGAGGTTTCACCGGTCGTCGAAACGGGATCGGTAACACTGTCGTTGCTCTCGCAGGCACTCAGGGCCAATGCGGCAACAAGGAGGGCGGACAAAAGGATATTTCTCATAACTGTACCTATCGAAAATAAAGTTGTTGTCGAAGTGAATTAGCGTTGTGCCCTTGAGACGTCTGGGAGTAGGACACACTGATCGCATCTGGGGTTTAAGGGCACATACAAATTTTCAATGGGGGCTGCAGTCAGATGCGGGGGAATGACAGAGAAGGGGCGGGAAAGGTTACATTGAGTTTCACAACCACCGGTTGTGAAACGCGGGAGCGGCAACGCCGTTGGCGATGCCGCGCATGAAAAACCCCGACGCTGAAGCGCCGGGGTTTTGCTTGAGGTCCTGCGTCCCGGAGGGACTCTCGCGTCCGCCCCATTCTGCGGGGCGGGACTCCTGCGTCCCCGATGCAATCGGGGACTGTCGCATGACGACGTTCCGCAGGAACGGAGGAATTACATGACCATCATCTTCCGGGTGAGTTTTTCGCTGCCGTTGGTGATGGTGTAGAAGTAGACTCCCGGACGAAGCTGGGAGGTGGCGACGCGGAGACGATGACTGCCGGGAGCGTAGCTTCCCTCAGCGACGGTCTGCAGCATGCGGCCGGTGGCGTCGTAGAGACGGACGCTGATGTCGCTGTTCTGCTGGAGACTGAAGGTGATCGTCGTACCGTCGGTGGCCGTGAAGGGATTCGGGTAGTTCTGCGTTACGGCAAAATCGACCGGTGTGTTGACTTCGCTGGCGTCGAGGGTGATGTCGGTAATCCACATGCCGCGTCCATGCGTACCTGCAATCAGACGGTCGTTGTCGTCGATCACGAGGTCGTATACCACGACGTTCGGGAGTCCCGTACCATAACGGTACCAGTTTTCACCACCGTTCTGCGTGTACCACAGGCCGATGTCCGTTCCAATGAAATACACGCTCTCGGGCTTGGTCGGATCGAGGACGATACCGTTGACCGGAATATCAGGCAGATCGCCGCTGATGTCTTCCCAGTTGGCACCGCGATCGGTGCTGCGCCATACGTGACCGGTTGCGTAACCGGACATCACGGCAAACATGATGTCAGGGTTGGTCGGGTGCAGACGCACTTCGCTGACCCAGCGGTTGGGGAGTCCGTCGGTGATGTCATTCCACTCGGGATCGAGTGCGGTGATGTTGTCACTGTACTGCACGCGTCCGTCACCGCAGCCAATCAGCATGAAGTCTGCGTCGTCCTGGCAGATATCCATGGTGGAAATGATACTGAACTGCGATTGCCGCTTCGTGAGGTCATTGTCCCCAACGGTTTTCCATGTGGGCGAACCGGAGTTCGCGGGACGTGTGGTATAGACGAATTGGGATGCGGTGTAGAGACGGCTGTTGTCGTTCGGGGCGAGTATCATCGGCGGGAGCCAGTTGAAGCGGTCCGCTTCGACGGAACCGAGTCCGTTGGAAAGTTTTTCCCAGGTGCGTCCGCTGTTGATACTGCGGGAAGGTGCGGACACGCCGCCTTCAACGGCAACGCGCGAGTAGATGATATCCGAATTTTCCGGATCAACGATGACGTAGCCGCCGTCTCCGCCGCGGCGCAGACGCCAGGCTTTCTCACCGAAATCGAAGGTCTGGAAAATGCCGTGATCCTGGGCGCCGCCGTAGAAGCGCTCAGGGTCGTTGGGATCGTACGTACAGGTGTAGAACTGAATGGTCTCGAGATTTTCACCGAGCGGCGTCCAAGAACTGCCACCCGTGGCACTGCGATACACACCGCCGTCATTTCCGAGATACAGGTATTTGGCGTCAGGAGTGAATTCCAGCACATGCTGATCGACGTGCACCGGGGAATTACCGCGCGTCACGCGCTCCCACGTGCCACCGCCGTTCTTGGATTGATACACTTCGTATCCGCCCGTGAGCATGAGATCGGCATCGGTCGGGGAAATCGCCGCACAGAGATTGTAGAATCCCTGTCCCTGCGTGTAATCGGTCGGGAGGTTGCTGACCGTGCGTTCCCAGGTCTCTCCGTCATCCGTGGATTTCATGAGGGCGAGGAAATCGGTGTCGCCGGACTGCGTGTCGCGGCTGCGAAGGACGAAAGCAAGCAGAAGATCGGGATTGGCCGGCGTGATGGCGAGCTCGATACGGCCGATACTGTCGGATGCAGGCCAGTTGTTATTCATCTTGCTGAACGAGAAACGTCCGCCTCCGGTGGTGGAGCGGTACACGCCGTTCGCGCTGGCGCCACCGTCGACGCCGATTGCGATGAACACGGTGCTGGGATTGTTGGGCTTCAGTTCTACGTCGGTAATGATGCCCGACTGCGAACGCGACCAGCTTTCACCGGCGTCGTCACTCTTGTAGAGTCCGTTGCGCGATGCCGCGAAAAGAATGTCGGTGTTGGTCGGATCAATCACGATATGATGAATGGCACTGCTGTTGTCAGGCCAGTCGAGAAGACGCCAGGTGTCGCCGGCATCGGTGGATTTCATCACGCCCACGCCGCCGTACGAAGGGGCGCCGTAAGCCTTGGAAAGATCCATTGTGGGTTCGCCGGTACCGGCATACACGATGTCGGGAGTGACAGGATCGATGGCGATTGCGGCGCAGGGAATGGCTTCCGCGAAATCCATCACGGGCTCCCAGGAGCCGCTCATGCCGCCGTTGGTCGAACGAAAGACGCCGCCCGAGGCGCCACCTGCGTACACAGTGTTGTAGTCTCCCGGACGAAATGCGATTGCACGGACGCGGCCGGCGGTGTTTGCGGGACCAATCGGCTCCCATTCGCTGGCCAGGCTGCTTTTCCCAAGTCCTTTGTTGAAACGCGTGTTCACTTCCAGCTGCGCATCATAAAGCGCGCGGTCGATGTTCACACCTTCATTGCCGTACTGGCGCGTCATGCGGAAATATTCGAGTCCTACCGCATGCTTTTCCGCTCCATGTTTGCCCTGGATACGCTCTGCCCGCTGCGTTTCCATCCCCGAGTAGTAGGAATCCCACCATGTCGGAGCTGACGGTACCAGCAGGTACACAACCACTGCTGCAAGACCCATCACGGCTATCCTGGGAAGGTGCGTCTTTACAATCCTCTGCATGTTCAATCCTCAACAAATAACTATGGTAAATTCATCCGTATTAATGGATTTCTTCGGATCCTTAAATTATCACATTTTTCAGATGATTACCATGAAAATCGGACGGTACGAATAGGGTAAAAACCCGGTACGCGGATTTAACGCAGAGGGAAGAGCAACGCAGATTCTCACAGATTAATCGCAGATTCTCGCTGATTAGACATTAATAATTTCCATTCTGCGAAAATCTGCGATTACTCAGCGAAAATCTGCGTTACTCTTCTCTCTGCGTTGCTCTTCTCTTCTACAACTCCACTGCCAGCAACAACGCCCCATAAACATCACTTTTATCTCCATCCAGCTCGGAGGTGATGTCCCGGTAGCGGAGGGTGCTGCGGAGGATGAGGTTGCGGACGGGTTCGTAGCGGAGGGTGAGGGATAGGATGGTCGACTGGTCGAGGGGACCGTCGAGGAAAGGCGCGGTCTGTGAGTCGCGGGCGTAATCCAGCGATTCGTAAATGTCACCGCCGTGATTGACGAGTATCGCGCCGTCGGCGTCGACCTCATTGCGTCCATGACGCCGGCGATGCAGCTCAAGCTGCAGCCAGAGCTCCGCGCTCAGCCAGTGCCGCAATGACAGATACCACTCGTCGCTGTTTGGCGCGAGTTCGAGTCCGAGTGCGTCGCCATTGTGCGTGTACTGATTTCCCGCCAGGCGATGTGTGTACACGTAAGGCTCGATACGCGTGTATTCCACACCGATATCGGTGTTGGGGAGGAGGGAGGAATTGAGTACGCCGCCCTGCCAGATGAACTTGTTTCCCCACCATTCACTGCCCCAGAGGGTGAAGTCGATATCGTCGATCAGCCAGCTGCCGTAAAGCTGCGATCCGGGAATGAACAGCGTGGCGAGGTCGAAACCCAGCATGGGATTGTCGCGATCCCCGCCCGCGTGTTCGGCGGACTTGTAAAAATTGATGGGATTCAGATACGCGGGATCCACTTCGCGCTGCGAATACACGACGGCTTCGAAGACGCCAAGGCGCACGGCCGAGGCGATGTCGGCTTCCACGCGATGCATGGCCACGTACTTGCTGTCGAAGAAAGGACGCGAGCCGCCCTCGATCAGCTGCTTCTCGGAAAGCAGAAAGCCGTGGAGGAAGAGAAAGCGCAGGTTGCCCGCATGCGCGGTAAACTGCAGCGCGTCGAAAGGCTGGGCGTTGGTGGAAAGCAGCAGCTGGTTGGATATGCCATTGCCGACGAGACGCTTTTCGCGTCCGAGGGAAACAGCCCCCCAGTCCCAACTCGCCGTGATATAGGCCTCCGCGAAGTCGAAGAAATCCTTGTCCAGGTCCGCAAAATTGAAATTCCGCTTGAGCGAAGCGTCGTTCAGCGCAAGCGAGCGATTTCCCGCCGCCGTGCCGTTGGTCGCCATCAGGCTGAAGCCCACTGTGCCGCCCATCGTGCCGCGGAAACGTCCACCAATCGTCCCGAGTGTGACATTGGAAGCCTGATCGTCCCCGTGCAGCGTGCGGTATTCGAGTGAACCCAGGAATTCCGCGAAAAAGCGGGAAGTCCCATCCTCGCAGCGCCAGCGGTAGAGGAATTTCTCCCGGTCATCGAAAAAGTCCGGAACAACGTCACCGGGGGACGTTTCAAACAGCACGTACGCATCCTGCGTCCCGTCATCCTCGGCCACGAACTCATCCACAAAGCGTGCGAGCAGCGCTCGCTCCGCCCCGCTCATTCGCACCGTACTCCCCTGCAGTTCCCGCACAAACGCCGTCACCTGTTTCCGCTCCAGCGGCAGCATCGCCCGCGAATACCCCTCAATCGCTCCCCTCAGCTCCATCCTCTGCAGAAAATGATACACGGGATGCGTGATGTCGACGTGTTCGGCCTGAGCCCTCGCGGTCTGCGGCAGCATGACCGCAAGTGCGAGCAACGCCAGAATCAGAAGGTGCGTGAGCCTCCCCGCAATGCGGGGAGCCGCGTGAGTTCCTCCGCCTTCGGCGTCGGAACGCGTGTCCGCCTTCGGCGCGCGTGAAGAGCGCTCCGCGCAGCGGAGCTCAAGCGTGCGAAGCACTCCCGCGTCGAGCGTAGCGAGACTCCCGCGTTCCGGAACGCGAAGCGTGACGGAACAGCCGCGTGAGCGAGGACGAAGTCCGAGCGAACACCTCATGCCTGCCCCTTCGCGGTGATCATGCGGAAAAACGTGTGGATGAGAATTTTTATATCCATGCGAATAGACATGTTTTCGATGTAGAAGAGATCGAAGCGGAGTTTCTGGCGGACATCCTCCATGCTGGCGTCGTAGCGGTGCTTGACCTGGGCCCAGCCTGTGAGTCCGGGACGTACGTTGAGGCGACGGCGGTAGAGGGGGATTTCCTGGATGAATTTTTCAACGAAAAAGGGGCGTTCGGGACGAGGACCCACCAGACTCATGCTGCCTTCGAGGATGTTCAGGAACTGTGGCACTTCGTCGAGATGCATGCGTCGCAGGATGCGTCCGATGGTCGTAACACGGGGGTCGTCTTTGTCCGCCCAGCGGGGACCCGAGTGCTTTTCGGCGTCAGCCGCCATGGAACGGAATTTCACCATGCGAAACACGCGGCCGTTTTTCCCGACACGCTCCTGCATGTAAAACACCGGTCCCTTGCTGCTCAGCTTGATCATCATTGCGATCAGCAGCCAGAACGGGAGTCCCAGCACAATCACCACCAGCGACACGACAATGTCGAGCAGACGTTTGACCACGCGCTCCCACGGCTGCATCAGGGTAGGAGTGATCTCGATGAGCGGGAAGCCGTATATCTGATTCGTCCTTGCCTGCCCGGAGATAATGTCGTACATGTCGGGACGAATCTTGATTTTCACATTGAAGGCGCTGCAGCGTCCGATGATGTCGAGCAGCCTGTCGTGCTCCGACGATGGCAGGGCGACGAGCACTTCCTGCACACTGCTCTGTGCGAGTATGTGTTCCAGGTCGTCGGCACTGCCCAGATGCGGCACGCGCGTTTTCTCCTCGATAGGTTCGGTGCTGACATACCCGACGATGCGAAAGCCCAGCATGGGGAATTGCAGCACCTGGTCATACAGCTCACGACTCTGCTGGAAACTCCCGATGATCAAGGCATCTCGCGTGACCACGCCCGACAGTGTCAGGCGTTTGAGCACCGTGCGGTATGCGAGCCGTCCGAAACTCAGGGAGAAAATGAGCACCGCCCAGTACGCCAGGATGAGCAGGCGTGAGACGCTCGGATCCTGCGTCAGCGTATCATCCACGAAAATGAGGAAGAACAGCAGCACCACGCCCGCCGTGACCGTTTTGAAAATGGTCACGATCTCATCAAAGCGCGACTCCGCGTACCATGGACGATACAATCCGAAAAACAGAAAGAGCAGCAGCCAGAACAGTCCGATCGCGATCATCGGCGCGAAGAACGCCGGTTCCGTCGGCGTCGCAAACAGCTGCGACCGCACCCGAAACTCGAAATACAGCGTCCACGCCACATTCACCATGATCAGGTCAATCAGCAGCAGCAGTATGGTCTCAGTCTTCCGGTTCAGCAAAGGACGTCGTGGTTCGTGCGTAATTCCTCAAATTATGCATATTTAACGAAAAATGTACGCTACGCCACCTTCTCTGATGTCTGCCGACTGCGTCAGCGCCTTCGCTGCGCTCGGCGCGCTTGAGTTTCCCCGCTTCGCGGGGTCACGCGTGAGTCCCGACAAGTCGGGACGCCAGAGCTCCGCTGCGCGGAGCGCGTGAAGAGCGCGCCGCGAAAGCGGCGCTTAAGCGTGCGAAGCACTCCCGCGCCGAGTCCACGCGAAGCGGGACGAGGCTCCCGCGCGCCGTCAGGCGCTCCCGCGTGCCGCAGGCACTCCCGCGCGGCAAAGCCGTTTTCCAAATCCCCGCAATTTCCGCTATATTGAAAAATTGAACTGACTGCAACAGAGACAACCTACGCCGCTATGACCTTCGAACAAGTCCTTCCGCATCTTGAGAATGTGCCGCACATGCCGCCGGAGCGCGGGAAGCTCGTGTATGAATTCGTGATGAAGCAGAAGCCGCAGCGCGTGCTGGAGCTGGGATTCGCGCATGGAACGTCGAGCTGCTACATGGCGGCGGCGATGGATGAGCTGGGTGAAGGACAGGTGCTGACGATGGACAGTCATGAGGCGAAAAAGCGGCAGCCGGATATTACGACGCTGATGGAGAAGACGGGACTCGGCAACCGTATCCAGCCTGTGCACGCAGAGCGTTCCTACACCTGGGAACTGATGAAGCTCATCGAAGAGCAGACGAAGGATGGAAAGACGGAACCGCTGTTTGATTTCGTGTTTATCGATGGGGGACACACGTGGGATTCTGATGGCTTCGCGTTTCTGCTGGCCGATCGCCTGCTGCGTCCGGGCGGCTGGGTGCTGTTCGATGATGTGACATGGACCCCATCCGAATGCGCCGGGGAAAGCTGGGTAGACGATATGCCGCAGGAAGAACAGGATGTCGCACACGTCGAGAAAATCTTCAACCTCCTGGTCGTCCCCACTCCCTCCTACGACAGCTTCGAGTACGACGGTACCTGGGCCTGGGCCCGTAAAAAACCGGACGCCAACACCGCCACCGATCGCGCCGACCTCGTCGCCTCCATCTACCAAAAAACCAACTCCGCCCGCCGCAGCTTCCTCATCCGGCGGTATATCAAGAAGATCTTCCGCCTTTAGAGATTGCGCAGAGAATAGAAGAGCTACGCAGATTTTCGCCGATTAGTCGCAGATTTTCGCGGGATAGGCCTTGTGAAATTCTAGTCCGCGAAAATCTGCGTTTAATTTGCGAGAATCTGCGTTACTCTTTTATTCTCTGCGCAATCACCGTTTCGTCGGTTCCCAGGTAGCCTGTCCACGATGGAAGGGCAGGGTCAGCCATGCGACGAGGAAGGCGGCGTTGATGGCGAGGAAATAGAAGGGCAGGGAAAGGGGTCCCATGCGCTTGCCCGCGAGGTCGACGATCCAGCCAAGGATGCCGAGTGCGAGGAAGGCCAGCAGGGGGTAGAAGAGCGTGAGGCGTATCCAGTTCTCCCCCGCGAGCAGCACGATGCTCAGTGCGAGGAGGAGGAAAAAGAACGGGGCCATCCAGCGGAGGAATTTGTGGAAAACGATCATCCACTTTACGCGCGCGGGATAGCGGTTGAAGACGCGCATGAGCGGAGGCAGACAGTTGAAGCTCGTGCGGGCAATGCGGACTTTCCGACGGAATTCGTCGTGCATGGTAGGCGACGTTGCTTCCGTGGCAACGGCCTCGCTTTCATAGAGCACGCGCCTGTTGTCCGCCGTGATGCGCAGCGGCAGCAGCAGATCATCCGCGACCTGTGCATGCTCGGGCTGCTCGTGGAACAGCGAACTGCGGATGGCGTAAATCCCACCCGTCGCGCCGAGCGCGGTCTGATACTGCGCTTCCCAGTGTTTGATATAATTCTCGTATGTCCAGTACGTACGCTCTCCCTTCCCGCCCACACTTTCCGTCGGCGTCTGCAGATGCAGATTGCCGCATACCGCTCCCACTTCCTCGTCCACGAAATGCCGGACGAGCTTGCGGATGGAGTCCTTCCGATACATGGTATTCGCATCCGAGTACACCACGATGGGCGTATGCACAAACTGCATAAGACGGTTGATGGTGCGCAGTTTTCCTCCCCGTTCGAATGCATGCCAGGAAACCCGCTCATCCTCTTCCCTCGCCAGAATTTCATGCGAACTGTCGTTCGAACCATCCGAGCCGAACAGCAGGAACAGTTTATCCTTCGGATAATCCAGCTCCCGGAAATTCCGCAGTTTTTCTTCGAGTACCTTTTCCTCATTGTACACCGCCACCACCATCGTCACCGCCGGCAGCGTCTCCTCATCCACCCGCCACGGCCTATTCCTGTACTTCGCCAGCAGCGCCATCGCCAGCGGATACAGCACATACGCCGCCAGCAGGGCAGTGGTTGACAGGATTGCTATGGTGTAATAGAGTGCTTGCATACAGTTTTTTCCCCGCTGTGCGGGGAGTTTTTGCGCCTGCGGCGCGTTGTTCGCTTCGCGGTTCGTAGATACAGACTGCGAAGCAAAATACTTCCCGCGGAGCGGGAAAATGCCTCGTCCCGTATTACGGGACGAAAGAACGCCCCGAAGGGGCGACAACCTCCAAGTATGCCAACTCGAACATCTCCGCCACATGCGGCCAGGCGTAGCGCCGGATGGAGAGCTGGCGGGCGTTGCGGGCGATGCTGCGGGTGAGCTCCGGATTGCGGAGCAGTTCTGCGATGGCGGAAGCGAATTCCTGCGCGGTGTCCGCGAGCAGGATATGTTCGCGGTGCACGGCGGCATTTCCTTCCGCACCGATGCGCGTGGAAACCACGGCCTTGCCGCGCGCGAAAAATTCAAGCAGCTTGATGCGCATGCCGCCTCCGACGCGAAGTGGCACCGCCATGACATCGGCGGAATCCAGCAGCGCATCGAGATCTTCAACGAAGCCCGCAACCGTCACTCCGGGAATATGCACTTTCTGCATATTTTTCGGGGGATGTGAGCCCGCAATCGTACAACGCACCTCCGGCACTTCCTCCACGAGCAACGGCCATATCTCCTCCACAAACCACTCCGCCGCATCCCTGTTGGGTGACCAGTTCAACGGACCTAATAACACTACATGCCCCTCTTCGCTCCGCGTCAGCGGAGCGTCTTCCCGCGACCCCGATGGAGTCGGGGTCTCCTGCGTCCCCGCGCCAGCGGGGACTCCCGCGTTCCCCCGCTCCGCGGGGGAACCCCCGCGTCCCGATTTATCGGGACTCACGCGCTCCGTGTCCACGCCGGCAGGGATAACTTTCACGCGATCATGATGATCGTCTGGCAACACAGCCTGCACCTCCGCTGCGTCCTGAGGAGTTATCGCGGCGATGATGTCGGGGTGGCGGAGCATGAGCGATTCGAAGCGGAAGAGGCGTTCGGCCTGGGAGCGGAGCCAGTGGGAGGCGATGGGCCAGCGCACCTGCGCGGCGAAACGGCGGTGGATGGTGGTTTCAAAGTTGTGTTCGCGGAGAAGGACGGGGATACCGAATTCCTCCTTCGCCCGGCGTCCATAAGGCATCATGTGGATGTGGTCGATGTGAAGGACATCGAATTTCCGCTCGCGCAACTCGGTGCGCATGAGGGACATCATCTCCGCGCTCTGATACTTCGTCATGGTGTAGGGCTGCGGGGAAAAGAGATTCAGCAGGGCGGGGAGGGGACGATTCCGCAGGTCCTTCTCCACGGTGAGCACGTCACAGAATTCTTCGAGATCCCCGCGATCAGCATCCGCATCGGCAAAGGTGAGCATGGTGATGCGGTGTCCCCTCTTCGCCAGGAAACGCGTGATGTTGTAAATGCCGATGGCGCCGCCGTCGGTCGGAGGCCAGGGCAAACGCGGTGCGATTTGAAGGATGTTGAGGGGGGACGGCATCGGTGGTATTTATTCGTAGAGCGTTTTGAGGAACCAGCCGCGCAGCTGCCAGCTCTGCTTCATCGTGAAACGCCGGCCGCTTCGGCGGCGCGCGGGGAGTGCGGCAAACCCGCTCGCTGCGCCCTTGAGCACGGGCGCCAGGCGGCGTGGATCAACTATTATAGCAAGAAGCCGGCGCAATGTGAAAAGCGTGGCGAGGGGAAAAGCGATGACGAGCGGGAAGTATTTCCACAGCAGCCAGATGCTGTTGCGCGTTACGTACTGCAAGCGGCGGTACACATTGCGTCCCGTGGCACTCATGGCATGCCAGACGACGGCGTCAGGGAAATACACCACGCGCCATCCTTTCTGCAGCAGCTGAAAGGCGAGGTCGTTTTCCTCACGTCCCCAGAAAAATTCTTCCCCGTAGCCATGGGTCTGCCTGAGCGCTTCCATCCGCAGCAGCGATCCGCCCGCCGCAATGTTGACAACGTCGTATCCCCGTGCGGCATCGCCGCCTGAAGCGAAGCGCTCGATGCCCGCGGTCTCCGCCACGCCGGTGTCGGGGTGTATGCAGGATGCGCATATCGAGGCGACGCGCGCATCCCGTTCCATCAGCTCCAGCATGCGCACGAGATCCTTTGCCGACCGCGGCCAGCTGTCATCGTCCAGCGTCAGGAAAAAGTCGGTCACTACTTCCTGCATGAAAATGTTGCGCGCGGCAATCCCCTGGTTCTCTTCCAGAAAGATGCAGCGCAGCTGTGGCCATTGCTCGCGCCCGTATTCCGCACGCAGCATTTCCGCACTGCCGTCCTTCGATGCATTGTCGATCACCACGACGCGTAATCCCGGTATCGCCAGCACCGCATCCAGCGTCACCTTCAACGCCGCCTTCCGGTTGTAGCTCAATATGCCTGCGGTTACTCTCTGCACATGTTACCCGTTATCGGGAATATGAAGAAAACTCATCGTCCCCACGCTCTGCGTGGGGACGTCTTGAAGCGCCGCTCTGCGGCGATTTGTGTGATCGAATGAACGCAGAGCGTTCGGGATCCCCGTCCCCACGCGGAGCGTGGGGACGATGCATCGATGTGATATTTCAATATTTCCATCATTCCATTTTTCCATTGCGCGCAATCACCACATACTCCCCGATGAGCGTATCCCCGGCGATGCCGGTGCTGGCTGGCAGAATCGTCATACCCTGCGCGCGCCATACTGCGACGCTATCGTCAATCGCCATGTCGGGGTACGCGACGTCGTGGTAGCTGACGATGGTGGTGGCGGGGAGGTAGGGACGAAGGGAGGAATAGAGACTGCGGGGCAGCGTGATGTGCGTGGGCTGCGCGGCGCGGACATAGGAATTCATCGCTTTCAGATCGGTGTAGTCGGGCTCCGGCACGAGAAGGACGGAGGAGATGAACAGCGCGATGGCCAGCACGGGCCAGGCGGCGAGCATCCAGCCGCGGCGTGAGGGACGACGGTCCGTCAAATCAATGCGTCCCGCTGCGCTGTGCATGCGCCAGCTGAGCACAAAGGCGGGAAGCACAAAGGCCACGGCCGCCGCGGGAAACAGGTACCAGCGATACACGAGCGTGGGATTTGTCTGCAGGTACAGCAGCGCGAGCATGAAGCCCGCCGTCGTGAACAGGCTGCCGTACTTGAGCATCCGGCGCCAGCGCACGAGCACGCTCACCAGCAATCCCAGCATGATCAGAAGTTCTACGGGATTGGAATTCCACTTCTCGAGCAGCAGCGTCCCCCACCCGGCAAAGGCCACGGGCTCACTGCCGAGTCGGAACAGCGAGATGTACATCACGAAGGTCCAGCTTTTGGCCAGGTTCGCATTGATAACGCCCGCGGGCCAGAGCAGCGCGAGAAAGAGCAGTGTCCATCCCGCCGCGGCAAGTGCCGAACGCAGGAACGCGCGCTTTTCATCGCTGCGCCACCAGGCGATCACGCCCCAGAGGACGATGAAGAACAGCAGGAACATGCCGTATTCCACCGTGGCGCAGGAGGCCGCGAAAAAGAACTGCGCGGCGTGACGCAGTGCGCGGTGTCCCAGTCTGTCGTAAAGGTACCAGCAGAGAAGAAACAGCGAAGCGAGCATGCCGAAGGGCAGATGCATGTTGAATCCCACCACGGCCATTCCCCAGGCGGCGGAGGCGGGGAGGATGAGGAAGACGGGACTCCGCACATCCTCGTACAGCCATCCCAGCACGGCGAGCACGGCTATCCAGAGGAAAAGCCAGAACAGGTTTGCGTAGCGCAGCTGCTCATGCAGGGGCAGTGCGTCGAGCATCGGCTGCAGCGCAATGGCGGGATAAAACGCCAGGGGGGGATGGTAGTGACGGTGGAACATGGTGCTGCCGGACGAGCGGATGTAATCCGACAGTCGCGCCCGCGCGCCGGGATCGCTGATGGCGTCGATGCCCATCTGCGCGAAGGTGATGATGGAGATGTCGTCGTTATCCGTCCAGTTCGTCCACAGTCCCTGCTGCACGGCGACGTAGTAATCGCCTTCGTCGTAGGTCAGGGGGTAGTTGGATTGATGGATGAAGAAGGACGCCGTTCCCAGCGCAAGGGCGAGAATGAGCGTCCCGAGGAATGCAGTGCGGTTGAGCATACGCGGGCAGTCCGATGGTGTCTAAATCATCTTGATCTTCTTGTATGCGTACACGCACATTTTCAGCAGAATCCATCCATGCGAAAAGCGGCTGATGTTCGTGCTGCCGTAGGTGCGCTCGCGGTAGCGAATCGGTACTTCCGTAATCTTCAGGTTCAGCTTGGCCGCGCCGAAGATGAGGTCAAAATCCCCGAAGGGATCGAAGTCGCCGAAATAATGTCGTCCCGCCGCCACGCGATTGTAATTCTCGCGCGTCAGTACCTTGGTGCCACAGAGCGTGTCCTTGAAGCGCTGATCCAGCAGCCAGGTGAAGATGACACTGAAGAACTTGTTTCCCAGCACATTGAGGAAACGCATGGCACGGTCTTCCATCGGATACACCAGGCGCGAGCCGTTGATGAACTCGCCTTTGCCTTCGACGATGGCCTCGTAAAACTTCGGCAGCTCTTCGGGGGGAACGGTCAGGTCGGCATCGAGAATCATGAGGATATCACATTTCGCGTTCGCAAAACCCTTGCGCACGGCGTCGCCTTTTCCCTTGCCATCCTGCGAGAACCAGCGGATGTCCATTTCAGGTCGCGCCTTCGCCTGCGCCTCGATCTCGTCGAGCGTCCCGTCCGTACTGTGTCCATCCACAAACAGCACTTCGACATGGGATCCGAACTGCGGCAGACGATCCAGCGCCGCGGCGATGTTGCCGCGTTCGTTGCGTGTGGGAATCAGCACGGTGACGGATTTCTCCTCGCGGGCGGATTTCACCGGTTTGAGTCGCGCCGAGACGACTTCGAGCAGACAGAGGTTGCGCAGCAGCGGCAGGTTGGCGAAAACGTAGTTGAACAGCCAGCTGATAAGCGGGAGCCAGACGGGAAACAGCACCTTGCGGTTCTTGCGGATGATGTCGAATTCCGCGAGGTCGAGCAGATTGGCGATGTCGTCCGGATCCAGCCAGGCGAAAAATGGCGTGCGCAGTTTCATGCGCATGCGCTCGGCCAGCCGCAGCGGCATCTGCCAGAAAATGTTGAAGTACGTGATCATCACCCGCGTCTCGGGGGTACACCACTGGCGCACCCGGTCGAAGGTCGCCTGAATGTCGTCGAGATAGCCGATCACATCCGAAAAAATTACCACGTCGAACTGGCGGTCCATTTCCAGCGTTTCGATGTCGCCTTCGATGAATTCGTAGTGGGGATAATTGGTCCGCGCTTCGGCGATCATGGCGGGACTAATATCCACTCCCACACCCTCGCCGGGATTCAATGCGGCGAGCAATTCCCCCGTTCCACACCCCACCAGCAGCACGCGGCTGCCTTCCGGCACATAAAAGCGCAGGTAGTTCTCCAGCATGCGGTAAAAGTACCCAAAGCGCCGCCGGCCCTTCCCCCGCATCCCCGCCTGGGAGTCGAAGTAGTCTATTATGGTGCGTTTCTTTGTCATTCTACAAAAGTAAGGCATTTAGCGGTATGCGCCAATCGAAGCAGTACTTCGACGCGCGAGAGCGTCGCTTCGCTCCGCGCTTGAGTGCCTTGCGGCACGCTTGAGTGCCTTGCGGCACGCTTGAGTGCCTTCCTCCTTCGCTCAAGCTTCGCTCAAGCTTCGCTCAAGCTTCGGCGGACGGAGACGGCGCGAAAAAACGCGACACGAAGTGTCGCTCACGCGTTCCGCGCAGCGGAACTCACGCGCACCGCGTAGCGGTGCCCCCGCGCGGCGCGTAGCGCCGCTCAAGCATCTCGTCGCAACAGCGACGAGATTTGCATGCGCCATTGCTCAATCTCGGCAGGTGAGTACACGCGTAGCACAATGAAGAGCACTGCGACGATACCAACGGACAGGCTGTTGGCGACCACCCAGTGGAGAGAAGACAGCAACTCGTTGGACGCGACGAGAACAAACCCCAGGAGGGCGGATTTCCAGATGACGGGTTTCATGGCGACGGTGATGCCGGTGCGGGAGCGGAGGAGGAGGTAAATCATGCCGGCGATGATGGCGATGAGTCGTCCCACGGCCGCGCCGGTGGCGGAATAGGGGCCGATCAGCAGCAGTCCGGCCGCAACGGTGAACACGGCGAGGATGCCGGCGAAGCGGGTGTTGAGGCTGAGGTGTCCCCGGGCATTGTTGATTTCGACGAGGAACATGTTGAGGGACATCGGGACGAAGGCGATGAACAGTATGCTCATCGGGATGATGGAATCGGCGAATTTCCCTTTTACCAGCAGATCAATGATCACGCCGGCATTGGTGATGCCGAGTCCCGCCAGCAGCACGGCGCCCACCAGCAGCGTCTTGACGCTGAGGGAGAAGAGACGGGACATGCGCTGCCGCTGCTCTTCATCCTCCGCCACGCTGGCGCGGGCGAAATATGGCGCGACGGAAATGGCGATGATGGTGGGGAAGACGGCGAGGGGACTCATGATCCGCATCGCGGCGGTAAAATCACTGACCTGCACGGCGCCGTGGAAACGCTTGAGCAGAACGGCATCCGCACCGAGATGCACGGCATGCAGCAGCAGGTACACGGCGAGGGGAGCGCTGGCGACCAGCAGATCGCGCATGCCCGCCCGCGTAATCCGCACGGGCTCGGTGTTGAGCTTGCGCGCAAAACGAACGCTCAACACGGTCAGCAGCACGGCGCCCAGGAGATTGCTGGCCGTGTACAGCAGCATGGCGGTGTAGGGTGCAGTGAAGAGCAGGGGGAAGAGCAGCACGGAGGTAAGCAGTACGAGGCTGTCGATGGCCATGGTCAGGGTGGGGAGTCCCATGCGGGACTGCGACCGGTAGAACGCTTCGAGCGTGCCGCGGATGACGGGCACTTTTGAACTCACCACGGCATTGAGCAGCATGATGTTGAGCAGCCACATGAAATCCCATGTCGGCTCCTGCCACCAGCCCACCGCCACGGTGACAATCCATGTCGGCAGCAGCAGCAGAAAGCGCAGCGACGTCGCCTCGAGCAAAATGCTCCCCGACCGGCCGGGATTGATGGCGAGCCGGCGCATGATGACGGGACTAATCCCGAAATCCGCAATCATCGACGTACTCGCGACTATCGTAATCGCGAGGGAAAAGAGTCCGTACGACCCCTTGTCCATCAACCGCATTATCCCGATCACAGCAAAAAAACTCGCCCCGAAATTCACCCCATACGCCAGCATCGAAATAATCCCATGCGACAGCACCCCCGCCCCTTCCGTCTTCACGCGCGCCTCGTCAGAGGCGCTCCCGCGCTCCGCGTCAGCGGAGCTCCAGCGTCCCGATTTATCGGGACTCACGCGTTCGCCTCAGAAGCTGTGATTTTCGCTTTCTCGAGGTCGTTTATCTTCCTCCTCCACGCCTCAAACAACCCATACACCATGGCGAACACCAACCCCCCCTCATGACTCAGGAACTGATTCACGGTGATGGACACAAAGAAATTCGCCACGATGATGGCGATACCGCAGGCAATGGCCGTGCGCCATCGGAAGCGGATGTGCGGGGGAATGTCGGGCAGCCGTCGCAGCTGCCGCTCCATGCGCAGTCCGAGAAAGATGTACGCGAAGTACGATGAGAACAGCAGCAGCGTGCCGAGTATGCCGTAATGGTTGAGTATCCAGGCGTAGCCGTTGTGCGTCCACGTCGTGAAAATGGTGCTTTCGGTGGTGAGCTTGTAATGCTGGACGGGAGTGGAGAGTCCTTTCCCCAGAAACCAGTTCCCGTCGATGTCGTCAATGCTGGCCCAGGCTTCGGCGTCGCGGTTGCGTACGGAGACATCCTGCCCGTACTCGCCGATGGATTCAAAGCGGGCGGATATCGAGCGCCACATGACGTCGAAGGGAATAACGTCCTCGAGAAACACCGGGTACATGGCCCCGAGCAGTACAATGCTCACGGCGAAATAGGCCAGCCCGCGCTTCCAGTACTGCGCGCCGAGCACCACGCCCATCGTGGCGACGCTCACGAAGAATGCCACCCACAGCGTGCGGTAGAAGGAGAGGATGGTCGCGGCGGCACCGAGGACGAAAAACGCGGCCCAGAATATCCAGCTGCGGAAGCGCCAGGCGGAAATCAGCAGCGCCGCACCAATGACGGTGGCGATGAAGATGAGGAAAAAGGTTTCGGCGGAACGGCTGGCGCCGACCTGCCAGGCGTACACGGCTTCGATCACGCGCGTCTTGTACGTGTAGATATTCCGCACCGCAAGCAGGGAGAGGACGACAACCATGGCGCCGAACAGCACTTTCTGCTTGAAGAAGGTGTCGGCTTCATGTGCAATGGGAATGAAGAGCAGGATGGTGGAAAGGATGGCCAGCTCGCGCAGCAGGATATAGCCGTCCGCGTCATAGCCGAGGGAGAGTGGCACCATCAGCACCATTTGGAGGAACAGCGCGAAGAAAAGCAGTCCGCCCACGGTCCACTCTATAGGCTTTTTCGCGATGACGAGGCGGTGGAAGGTCCACCACAGCATCCCGCCGAATATCAGCATGGAATGCAGGAGCTCGATCGGGGTCATCCCGGCCTCGGGCGCCCAGAACACGCCGAGGAAGCCGAGGATGGAGAGCGTCATCCAGGTCATGGGACTCTGCAGCACCAGCACGCCGCCGATGACGCCCACGACGGCGATGGCGGCGAAAAATTCGAGATGCATGAGGAAAGCAACGACCATGAAGGCGACGACGCCAAGAAGGAAACCGACAGCCTCTTTCCAGGAAACAGGCGTGTCGGTTTCAAATGCCGTGTCGGCATGCATGTATTGCAGGAAGCGGGTCATTCCTTGCTGCGTTTGAATCCTATGCTGCGACGGACGCTGGACCATTCATCCGCGTGCTGCGCGCTGTAATAACGCAGGCGCTCGCGAATGAGGAGAAAAGCGGCGGCGAGAAACAGCACCGAGAGTCCGGCCGCGAGCACGATGATGGATCGGCGGGGACGGCTTTTGCGCTCGGCGGGAACGGCGACATCCAGCGGCACGAGCACATGCATTTTTTTCTGTTCGTCGATGAGGGACTGCTGATACATCGGCAGAAGAAACGCCTGCAGCTTGCTGAGGATTTCAATGTCACGGTACAGGCGCAGGTAGGTGATGCCTTCTTCGGAAATGTCACCCACGTTGTCACCCAGCATCCCGGTGAGCTCGTTGTCTCCGAGTCCGGGCACGCGCTTCTCCATTTCGCTGATGGCGATGCGCAGCGAACGCACTTCTGCATCGTCCTTCCCCAGGTTGCGTTCGAGCACACCGAGCATCACGCGGTACGATTCGAGCTGCGCGTACATTTCCCCGGCGGCCTTGATCGTGGCCTTGGTTTGCTCTTCGAGGGAGAGGATTTTCGTCCTTCGCTGAAACGCGGCCATGCGTTCTTCAAGCCGGTGCAGACTGTCGCGCACGGTGGTGTACTGCAGTTCGACGAACTCGCGGTTGCCACGCGCCTCGGCGCTGTTGAGTTCCGTGCTGATATCATTGAGATTCGTAAAGTACGTGTTGGCCATTTCGGCCGCGCGTTTCGGATCGGTGTCCCACACCGAAATCACCACGCGTCCATCTTCATCGAATTCGAAGTTCGTATTGTCTTCGAGATTGCCCAGCGCCTTTTCCATCGAGCCGTCGCCGATGTCGTAGACCTTGATCAGGTCGAACTCGTTGACGATGCGTTCGCCCATGCGCCGGCTTTCGAGAATGGACAGGTAGCTGTACCCGCCGCTTTCTCCGCCGATGCCGGATATCCCGAACGTGCGCAGGGTGGTAGAGAGTCCGCCGGACACCTTATCCAGCAATCCACTCCCGCCCGCGGGCGGAAGGAAGGTTGCGGTGGATTTGAACCAGTTAGGCATCATCAGCGCGAACACCACCGCCACTACCGCGGCCACCACAAAACTCAGCGCCAGGAAGCGCCAGTGCCGCAACAGCACAAACACCGACCGCACAAACGGCCTGTTCTCAGTTACATTCTCAGTGTTTTCGCTCATAGTGCTCAGCGCTGGTGTTGGAGATGTTCATCGTCCCCACGCTCTGCGTGGGGACGTCTTCATGCGCCGCTCTGCGGCGATTCGACGGATTCAATGAACGCAGAGCGTTCGGGATTTCCGTCCCCATGCGGAGCGTGGGGAAGATGGGTAAGCTGGGGTTCATCGTCCCCACGCTCTGCGTGGGGACGCCTATTTTCCTTCGTACCATCGCGACATCGTGGTTCACATTCTCGACATCGTGGTTCGATCTACCGGGTGACCGAGATAACAAGTCCCGCGACACCGGCGAGTCCACCGACGATGGCGGCGGCGACGGCGAGGATGTCGGTCGTTCGCGCGAGGGGCACGAGGGCTTCGGGCGTGGCGTAGATCAGGTCACCGGGTTCAATGACGGCGTCGTCGGGTTCGATCCAGGCGCCGGAGTTGCCTTTGATGACGGCCACGCGCGATTCATCCGCACTTTCGGTATAGCCACCGGCTCCGGCGATAAAGTCGTCGAAATCCATTCCCTCTTTCCAGGGCACGAAGCCGCTGTTGCGAACGGAACCATACACATAAACCGTGCCCGAATTGCGGGGAATGAGGAGAATGTCGCCATCCTGCAGCGGGACGTCCGCCGTGCGGTCGTCTTTCACAAAGAGCCGATGGAAATCCACGGCCACCTGTCCTTCCCGCACCTTGGAGTTGATGCGCCAGTACAGCGTGTCTTCCGTCACCAGTGTACTCTTGGCGAAGTTGCGGTATTTCTCGCGATCGCGATCGATGGCGAAACCGTCGGCTCCGGTCTGCCGGCGATAGAGTTCTGCCTGTCCGGGATACGCATCGGCAGTGAAGCCGCCGGCCATGCGCACGAGTTCCGCAATGGTGGTCTTGCCCGGGGTGACGGGATAGGCACCGGGATTCAGTACTTCGCCATCCACCACGGCACTGCCGTTGCTGGCGCGGTGCGGCACGGCATACACGAGCACGCGATCGCCCGGCTGCAGTGCGATATCCTGTGAAGGGACGCCGGTTTTCAGTTCAGAGATATCCAGTTCAATGTTCTCGCCACTGGCGCGCGTGAGTTCGGCTCCTGTGAGCATGCGCGAACGATCGACGCCGAAGCCCATGCGGAGGAGGTCCGACAGCCGGTCGCCTTCGACAAAGTCAAAGACTCCCGGACGCTGTACTGCGCCGAGCACGGCGATGGTGGGAGCACCGGCATCGCGATGCGGTACGACGATGATATCGCCTTCGCGAAGGAGCGGATCGTAGCGTCCATCACGCGTCGCTTCGTACATCGGGATATCAGCGCGGTTGGTCGTTCCGTCCGCATGCTGCACGAGCACACGACGCAGCGCCCGCGCATCCATTTCATTCGCGCCGAAAAAGCGGCTGCCGAGGCGTTCGCGATAGCCGGGATTGTTCGACGGTTCCCCTCCCTGCAGAATCTGCATGGGGGATTTCTGATTGTCATCCTGCTTCACATCCGCCATGCGCAGGGCCACCGAAACCGGTGTGGCGGCAGTAAGTTTCAGGAGTCCGGGCGTCTTCACTTCGCCCTGCACGGTCACGAGTATGGGACGCGGCTGGAGGAGCGACAGTGTCCCTTCAAAAGCCGGATACTTCGCGCGCAGCGCGGCATAGACGGACTCCCGCGTCTCCGCCAGCGTCTTCCCGGCGATCTGCACGGCGCCCACACGCGGCAGCAGCAGAGCGCCATCCGCCGTCACCGGCAGCACCGCCTCCGAATTCACCGGCATCGTCGTAATCAAACTCAGCACATCCCCCGCCCCGCAGACGTACTCATCAGCCTTCACCGTACGCGCAACAGGAACTGGTTCTTTGCTGAGCATCGCACTTGCCTTATCTGTCGACTTCTCTCCGCCAAGGAGTTTATCGAGTGGATTGCTGCCTCCATCGATCTGGGCGAAGCTTGGAACAGCCAGGAAGATCAGGAAAAGCGTGAGTACCGCTGCGCGGCACGCCCGCCTTCGTCCATCGCTCTGCTCGGACTCCGGCGCGCAGGCGTGAGTCCCACTCGTCCCGCAGGCGGGACTTCGTGGGACGCTTGAGTCCCGTTCGTCCCGCATGAGGGACTTCACGGGACGCGTGAAGAAAAACCTCCGTGAAAATCCGTCCGATCCGTTCAATCCGTGTTCTCCTTGATGGTATATGCGTCCACAAGGATGGCAACGATTCTCTCGGCAGCATGTCCATCCCATAACTCGGGAATAGTACCTTCTTTTGCCTTTCCATTCAATGCAGCGCGGGATTTTTCCACTGCGAGGGGGATATTGAGTCCGACCACTTCATTGGTACCGATTTCGGCGGTGATGGGACGCTCGGTGTTTTCCCGCAGGGTGATGCAGGGAATCTGCAGCCAGGTGCTTTCCTCCTGAATGCCGCCGGAGTCAGTGAGGATGAGCGCGGCATTGTCCATCAGCTTCAGGAAATCCAGGTAGCCGATGGGGTCGCAGAGCGTGAGCGAGGTGATGGCACGGACGCGCTCCTCGAGTCCGAACTCCGCGATGCGCGTGCGCGTGCGGGGGTGGACGGGGAAGAGGAAACGCGTTTCCGTCTGCAGCGCTTCGAACAGCGTGAGAATGCGCTCGAGGTTTTCGCGGGAATCCACATTGGAGGGACGATGCAGGGTGACCAGCGTATACGCCTTCGGCAGGAGGTCGAAATCTGCCAGCACACTGCTGGTCGCCGATTTTTCGCGGTAATGGGCCAGCGAGTCGATCATCACATGCCCCGTAAAATGCACTTTGGCGTCCGCCACGCCTTCATTATGCAGATTCTGCATACCGGCTTTTTCGGTGACGAAGAGATGATCGGCAATGACGTCCGTCACCAGGCGATTGATTTCCTCGGGCATGTCGCGGTCGAAGCTGCGGAGTCCTGCTTCCACATGCGCCACGGGGATATGCAGCTTGGCGGCGGTCACAGAACAGGCGAGAGTGGAATTCACATCGCCGACCACGATCACGCAGTCCGGCTTATGCTCCAGCAGCACCTTCTCGAATTCCACCATCACACGTGCCGTCTGCTCAGCATGCGACCCCGAGCCCACGCCCAGGTAAATATCCGGCTGCGGCAGTTCCAGGTCATCAAAGAAAATCTTCGACATCTTCTCGTCGTAATGCTGTCCGGTATGACAGATCATATGCCGCACATCGCCTGCATACTTCGCAAACGCCCTGTGCAACGGCGCGACTTTCATGAAATTGGGTCTGGCTCCAACGACCGAGAGGAATGTTAACATCGAGTCCTCATCGTCCCCACGCTCTGCGTGGGGACGTCTTTATGCGCCGCTCTGCGGCGATTTCACGGATTGAATGAACGCAGAGCGTTCGGGATATCCGTCCCCACGCAGAGCGTGGGGACGATGTTATCTGTTATCTGCAATTTGCAATTTGCAATCTGCTATTTCCGCCCGTCTCCGAGGACGGTCACGTGCTTCTTTTTGCCGCGCACATCGCGCGTCGCATTCCGCGTGTCGACGACGACTTTGGCGTGTTTGCAGATCATGTCGTAGTCGTAGGCGCTGTGGTCGGTGGTGATGACGACGACGTCCATTTTCTCGATGAGTGCGGGCGTGAGTTTTTTGGACTTGAGCGTCGAGCCGTTGACGCGGACCTGCGGGACCCACGGGTCGTTGTAATGCAGCTTGCGGACGTTGTCTTCGAGCAGCAGCTCCATGACGCGGAGGGCGGGGGAGTGACGGGTGTCGTCAACATCCTTCTTGAAGGCCACGCCGAGCATGAGGATGTTGGCATCCTTCATCGCCACGGGCAGCATGCTGATTTCCCGGAAGATCATGTTCTTCACGTAAAACGGCATGCTCTCATTGGTCTCGGCCGCGAGTCCGATAAAGTTCGTCTGGAAATCATATTTGCGCGCGATCCAGCTCAGGTAGTAGGGATCGATGAGAATACAGTGTCCACCAATGCCGGGACCCGGATAAAACGGCATGAAGCCGAACGGTTTGGTTTTTGCGGCGTCGATGACTTCCCACATGTCAATGCCTTCCATGCGGTCGCAGAGCTGCGCGAGTTCATTGACCAGGGCGATGTTGACGGAGCGGAAGATGTTCTCGAGCAGCTTTTCCATCTCGGCGATCTTCGGATTGCTCACGGGCACGACAGTCGCAATCACCTGCTGTGTGACAAGTGCGGCATACTTCGTGCACTGCTTGGTCACGCCACCGACGACGGTTGGGGTGTTGGACGTATTCCAGGTCTTGTTGCCCGGGTCGATGCGCTCGGGGGAGAACGCCAGCCAGAAATCCTTCCCGGCCTTGAGTTTCGTGCGCTCGAGAATAGGCTGCACGTGATACTCGGTGGTACCGGGGAAGGTCGTGCTTTTGAGGATGACGATATGGTCCTTCCGCAGTCCCGTCGCCACGCCCTCGGCGCTGTCGATGATGTAGGTAATATCCGGATCCTTCGTTTCCGTGAAGGGCGTCGGGACACAGATGAAAATCACATCCAGCTTCTTGACGCTGCGGTAGTGATTCTCGGCCTTGAACCAGCCTTCCTTCACCACCGACGCCAGCAGCTTCGAATCCACATCATCGATGTAGTTCTTCCCCTTGTTCAGGGCATCGACCTTCTTCTGATCGACGTCAATACCAACGGTCTTGAACCCCTGCGCGGCATACTCCACCGCCAGCGGCAAACCCACATAACCAAGCCCCACCACACCAATGGTGATGTCTTTCGAGGTGATTTTTTGTTCGAGTGTCATAGCTAGTCTAAGATTAAGTGATTATCAGGCAAAATGAAGAGGAACGCAGATTTTCGCAGAGTACACGCTGATTTTCGCAGGGAGAGAATGAAAAATTTTCCTCTGCGATAATCTGCGTAAAATCAGCGATAATCTGCGTTACTCTTATGTATCTATCGGGATGCATATTGTTGTTCGTAGTATTTCACGTATTCCCCACTCATCACACGCTTCCACCACTGCTCATTCTGCTGGTACCATGCGATGGTTTCAGCGATGCCTTCATCGAAGGGCACGGAGGCTTTCCAGTTCAGGTCGCGGGCGATTTTGGAGGAGTCGATGGCGTAGCGGCGGTCGTGGGCGGGACGATCTTTCACGAAGGTGATGAGCGACTCGGGCTTGCCGAGCGTCTTCAAAATCAGCTTCACGATGTCGATGTTGGGCCACTCGTTGCTCGAGCCCACATTGTAGACCTCGCCCGGCGTGCCATTATGCAGAACCTGCATAGCCGCCAGCGAGTGGTCGCGCGTGTGAATCCAGTCCCGCACATTCATCCCGTCGCCATACACCGGCAGCGGCTTGTCGTTCATCGCATTGATGAGCATGAGGGGAATGAGCTTTTCGGGGAACTGCCAGGGACCGTAGTTGTTCGAGCAGCGCGTGATGAGTGCCGGGAAGTCGAAGGTCTTGATGTACGACTGCACCACCAGGTCCGACGCCGCCTTCGACGCCGCATAGGGGGAGGTGGGATCGATGGGCGACGCTTCGGTGAAACTGCCCTCGGGTCCGAGCGAACCATACACCTCATCCGTGGAAATATGCAGAAAGCGCATAATTCCGTGGCGTCGGCTCTCCTCGAGCATTACATGCGTGCCCAGCACGTTCGTCTGCGTGAAGACCATGGGACCCAGAATGCTGCGATCCACATGCGACTCCGCCGCAAAGTGCACCACTGCATCCACCGCATGCTCCGCCAGCGCTTTCCGCACCGCCTCCGCATCCGTTATATCCGCCTTCACGAAAGAGAAGCGTCCCTCAAGGTCCGCCAGATTCTCCAGGTTCCCCGCATATGTCAGCGCATCCAGCACCGTAACCTTCACATCCGGATGGCTCTCTATATAGGTGCGGACAAAATTACTGCCGATAAATCCCGCTCCGCCGGTAATGAGGAGGGAAGTCGGGGTGAAAGTGTTTGGGCTCAAGTTGCGTTCAGGCATTAGTGACGGATTCAATCCTGTAACTTAAGGAAAAATCCCGGGATTTACTGAAAGGCAGCCACAGGAAAAGGCAACCACAGATTCCACAGATTCGTACACCCGCCTTCGTCCCGCCAATGCGGGACTACGGCGTGGCAAGCAGATTCCACAAACGGACATGAAAATTTCTTCTGTGGAATCTGTGGAATAATCTGTGGAATCTGTGGTTGCCTTTATCTCTGGTTGCGTTTTCCATCAGCCTTAACTCTCAAACAGCACACTGATGCTCTGGCGGGTGTGGATTCTGCGTATGGCTTCGCCGATGAGCGGGGCGATGCTGCAGATGGTGATTTTTCCGCTTTGGTGGGACTGCGCTGGCTCGACGGTGTCGGTGATGAAGAGCTTCTCGATGCGGCTTTCGTCGATGCGGCGAATGGTATCTGATGCGAATACGCCATGGGTGACTGCAGCGAGCACGCGGCTGGCTCCATGTTCGAGCAGCCGGTCTGCTGCTGAAATCAGTGTGCCGGCACTGATGGTGAAATCGTCGACCAGAATGGCCGTCTTCCCGGCAACATCCCCGATGATACCACCTACTGACGCCTTTTCGTCATGTGCAGCACGCTGTTTCTCCGCGATTGCCAGGGGAAGACCAAGGCGGTCGGCAAAGATTCGGGCGCGTTTTGCAAATCCGGCATCGGGCGAGACGATGACGGCGGGACCGCGGACTTCCGCTTCGAGAGCCGAACAGAGCAGGGGAGCGGCACGCAGGTCGTCGACGGGGATGCGAAAGAAACCCTGGATCTGCGCAGCGTGGAGATCCACGGTAACCACACGGTCAGCGCCGGCGGTTTCGATTGCATCGGCACAGACGCGCGCCCTGATCGATACTCTGGGTTCGTCTTTCTTGTCCCCCTTTGAGTAGCTGAACCACGGGATGATGGCTGTCACACTCGCGGCGCTCGCGCGTTTGCAGGCGTCTATCCAGAACAGCAGCTCCATGAAATTATCGTTGACTGGGGCTGCGGTGGACTGAAGCAGATAGACATCCCGTCCCCGGACATTCTCTTCGATTTTCACGAAAATATTGCCTTCAGAAAATTTCCGCACGCTGCTTTGAGCGGGGACGATCTCCAGGTAGTCGCAGATGTTGCGGGTCAGTGAAGGACTCCCACTTCCTCCGAGTAGCGTAATCCTGTCGTCGCGCATGATCGTGTCTCCTTCTAAGTAGTGTTCTAAGTAGTGCTTCCTGGTCTGGGACTTCCGATGGAATCGAGGAACTCGCCGATGATCTCCTCTGCGATGCTGTCCAGCTCTGCAGCTGCTTCCATCAGCGGCTGGTTCTCCTGAAGTACGCCGTGCAATGTTGTCATGCGGTTGAGGTTGGCGTAAAGAATCTTCCAGATGGGCACGCTGCTGCGCACGCTGCTCCAGGGCACCGGGGTTTCGAGAAACGTGGTGTAGGATTCTTCAAGTGCAAAATGCAGTTTTTCCGCTCGAGCCGGTATTTTCCTGCGGTGAGCTCCGCTGAGAGTTTCGAGTGTTTCCAGGAAGCGCGCTATTGCTTCCCGCGGATAGACGTCGCGGAAAAAACGCAGGATGTGCGGGGTTACCCGGGAGCTTAATGTCGTAGGATCGGCCGTCCAGGCAAGGGACGTCAATTCCGTTGCCTCCTGGAAATGGCTCAGGGCCGGATTGAGGGCATCGCAGAGAATAAACGCGGGGCGCTGAAGCTCATCCCACATTGCGGAGAGGAGATAAACCCCCAGGTCCTGGAGAAGCACATCGTTGGCCCTGTCGAACTCATACCCGAAGAAATCCCCTGTTTTTTCCCGGAAGCGCGCCACACGCAGACAGACCTGTTTCTCACCGAGTATCCTGAGTGTCTTGAATCGTGCGTCTGTGAAATGGTATCCGGGAGATGCATGAAATTCTTCGAGAATGACAGGACAGGTTATGTGCGTGGGCGTTGTTCTGCAGAGAAAGAAAATCGGTAGTCCGGAGTCATTGCTCTGCCTGATGTCCAAATGCACACTTCCACCCCCGATCTCATACAACAGGTGCCTGAGGCGATCGCGGTCTGCGAGGGAGCATTGTACCGATCCCCTTGAAGATGCAATCTGCACAGGCAGCCGCAACAGTTCATGGAATTCTTCGAGTGTACGCACAGTTCCGCCAATTCGCTCAAGCTTCATGCGCAGGTTGTCGAGGGTGCGCAAATGGATGATGAGGATACTGAGCGTGGTGCGGTAATACAGCGAAGTTGCAATCCGGGGTGCCCTGATCTCCAGACCGGAATTCAGTATTTCCACACCTTTCATATTGTAGTGTTTCATGTCACACTCCTTCCCTGCTTTATGACCATGCCGGCAACGTAATCCGCAAGCCGTTGGGCTGTGGCACCGACATCGCTGAGTTCCTCATTTTTCACCCGCACGACGGCATCTGGAAGGTCCGCGAGGCCATGCTCATTATCACCGAGGATGATGAGTGTGAGATGAAGCGATTGACCATACATGTGCTTCAGTCCTGAGAGTACTGCCTTTACTTCTTGATGCGGCGTTCCCTGCATCATTCCGCTTGGCTTCCACACCGCATCCGTTATCCAGCAGTAGTACAGGGTCTGCTCCGGATCTACTCTGCAATCCATGCATGTGTCGATGAGATGCTTCAGGGTGAGGGCATCGAGCTGTTGACCTCTGGATGAGGAATACCCGGCGAGTGCGTGCATTGCTTCCTCCGGCGAACGCTTTGCGGTCTTTACGGGATGAATAATCCAATCCACCAGCGCTTCAAGCTGCCTGCGCCTGGTTGTTTGAATGCCGGTGTACATGGCCATCAGCATTTCCATCCGATGTGCCTTGGAGAGGAGAAATCCGGAACAAAGCAACTTCACCATGGCCAGCTGCCTGCGAGAAAGCGAGGAGGAAACATCCGCGGCAATGGCGAGCAGCGCGGAATGATCTTTCCCTTCTTTTCGCACAGGGTACATGCGGCGATACACCGTTTCCGAGAAACTGATGACAGCCAGGCGTGCCGGATCGATTGCACCCCGTGTGTGCCGATGTTCGATGTGAACCTCAGGGTTTACTTTGCCGTGGAAAAACAATCCGTCGATTGCGTTTGCGAGGGGATTGGCATCATAGCGCAGGCGTTCGAGTATCTCATTATCGCAGTCCGCCTTGACCACGGTTTCGATGATTCCGCCGACAGTGAAATCCAGATGCGATTGCCGCAGCCGTATTTCCATGCGCTCGAGCTCGAATTCCGTGGGACCTTCCTCGAATGCATGATCCCTGAGCTGTGCGGCAAGCTCTGTATGGGAGGAATCCACAGCCTCGCGGGGTGGCAGGGTCTGCTGAATCGTCGTTGACAGATCCTGGAGTGCCCGGGCAGCACGGGCAGCAGCTTCATCCCTGCTGTCATCCGCATTGCTTTGCTTCTTCTCATTGTTACCGGAATCGCCGTCATCAGTTTCATCCTCGTCCTCCTGTGGAATCAACTGCTCCTGCAGTCTCCACCCCGGGTTTGATGGACGATTCAACATGCGGGGGGGACGAAGCGCGGCAAGTGGTTCGATCTGTTTTCGTTGAACATTCCTGTTTCGTCTGTTCTCATCCCGCTGTTGACGGCTGACGTGTTTGACAAGAATGAGGGCCAGATCGAAAGCCCACTGGATGCCTTTGTACAAGAGGATCTCGGAACGGAGTCCGGGCAGTGCCTCGAGATAGGTTTCTGAGGCATCAGACAACAGACGGAACAGTTTGCGCGAAATGGGATGCATGCGCAGCTGCTGTCCCTGGGGCAGGACATCGGAAAACAGAACAGCGGCATCGATTATTTCGGCGATACTGGAGAACTGCATGCTCTGCTGCGCCGCCAGGAAGAGGCGGTAGCTCTCTATGGGGACATCGAGGTCAGCATGTCGCCGAATCAGCTCAGACAGCATGCGTCCTTCCACAGCCTTTGCGCAGAGGTTGAGGAGTCCTTCGACGGGGACGTTCTCATCCGCCGCTTTATCGACCAGCGATTCAAGCAGTTTGTCGCTGTTTCTGCAGGCCTCCGGCAGATACTGTGTATACCGCCTCGCATCGAGAAAGCAGGTCAGTCCGATCGCACTTTGTACCGCGATTTCCAGCGGCCAGGATTGGACATAGCAGGGAGCGAGCTGCACTTCCGTGTCCGTAGGGTGCGGCAACCTGTCCCCATCGAACAGCGTGCGATTGGCTGCCGCACGTGCATCTGCAGCAGCACGGTCGAATTTTTCACGCGCATGTTTGCGGATTGCGGTTGGCAATTCCATCCGAAATGCATCGGCCATGGCAATGCCATACCGTTGAAGGTGAGAGCGGTAGGGAAATGGCAGGCGCCTGGTGTATTCAAAGTGATTCATGATGCATCACAGCATGTTTTCCAGTGCGGACAGCCGCGAGAGTTTCCCGCGCTTGCTTCCTGTGACCTGCTCGAGCAGGACCGGGATGTGTTCTCTCTGCTCTTCCTCACTGCAGTTTCCCAGCAGTGTCGTTGTAAGCAGGTCATCCGTGATAAGATCGTCATCACGGCCTCTCTCCAGCGACATCCGCAGCATTTCCATGCAAATCGCGATCCCGGGGTTGGCCGATAAAAAAACACCGCTCCTTTGGAACTCGCGTACGCGGTGCGAGATCCTTACGACAGTATGCAGCAGTGCCTCATCGTAATCCCTGATGCCTTCCCAGTGGAGCAGGTGCATGAGAATGGCTGTTTCCTCTTCGAGCTGGAAGGGACGCGGCCGGACCACGACGGGGAAACGACGGAAAAGACTTCTGTCTGGAGCACACATTTGAAAACTCTCCATCGGGCCACCACCTCTGCTCCGGCCCTGTCCTTCGAGTCCTAAATAGTTGCTGTCGGATACAAATCTTGTTGCTCTTCCGACATGACAAAATTCCCGCCCGTCAGGATGCTGGATAATTCCCCGGGTAATGATGCCCAGAAGTCCTGATTGGATTGACGGTGAGATCGCACGTCCCATCTCGAGCAGCCAGCATACAGGGACAATCGCTGCCTCGGGATCACGTTCCAGTTCGTCCTCCAGCTCCGCCAGCCATGAGAAGAGTGGAGAGTACACGTACGTTGTTTCCCCGCCCTTGAGCTGCAGGGTTCTGTACCATTCCGCTGCGGATTCGACGGCAGCGACAGGGTAGGAGAAACTGCGAACTTCACGGACGGGGAGTGAGAAGGCTTTCATGATTACTTTTGCTGTTTCGGGCACGAGTAGCGCTTCGAGAACGGCCGTCTTGCCCAGGGCTGTATCCGAGGAGACGTGTACATTATGTCCATGGACCCCATAGAGTGACTGTGCAAGCTGTCGCAGCAGGCGCTTGTACACGATGACGGGGTGTTTCCCGGGGGGACCATCAATCGCAATCAGATCATAGTCCCCGAGGTCGAGGATGTCATCCGTGATGTTGTAAATCGGGGGGAGGTTTTTCATGGCAGCTCCTTATTGTCTTTCATGAATGCGTGTTCAAGCGAGATGATGAAGGCATTGGGTGAGAGGGCACCATCCCTGCCGCCGCTCTTCTGCAGAGTGAGTTCACGGCGGATAACGGCTGGGAGCAGTCCTTCCCTGTTTTCAGGTCCACAGAGATGCATCATCTCCGATACATGCTCCCTTGCCGAACGCAGCTGTTCCTCCGAGAGTCCACCGATACCGGCGGCCTCTGTGCGGAGCACATATTCCTGCAGCACATCGAAAGGAATGACGGGTACCTGGATGACAGGCAGTTGAACCTCATGTCCCTCCTCCCGCAGCTGCTGCAGCCAGCCGGAAGCGGTCCTGTACTGACAGAAAATCACTGCAGTGCCCCTGGCATGTAAGGCATGCAGTACTGCAGGGAGGGCAGGACGGTGTTCGGCAGTCGGTACCACGGTCGTGAAAGGCAATGCCACGATGCCAGGTGATTTCGCTACCAACTGTGCAACAGAATTGGGCGGAAGCATCACATCCTGTGTCCTTCCAATGGTAAATCCACTGGATGAAGTGCCGGCTGAAGCAAGACAGGAGAGCAGGAAGTGCTCATGGACCTGGTGACGGGAATGAAGTGCAAATGATATCCCCGCTCTCAGATAATCCATCAGACAGTGCAGCAGGGGAGGCAACTCCGGTGGAAGCAATTGCATGAGGTCTTCGTCCAGAGGAAATACTGGAACCAGGTGCTCGCTGACACCGGCTCTGTTGTAGCGCTCCCTGAGCTCCGTGTCGCGCGGTGTGCGTGGCAGCTGCAGCTGGATGGCCTTTGCAAACTCGTTGAGAGATTTTGTGATCTCGGAGAGAAGACTCAGACGCGGAAGACTGAAGTGCTGCAGCTTCACCCCGAAGCTGGCATACAGTTTTGCTGTGCCAGCGTCCGAGGTATCGCGATTGTGAATGAAGGAAACATTGATGCCGAAGTGTCCGATCTTCTCGAGATGTTGAAAGAGGACACCGACATTCATTCGGTTTTCCGTTGTGACCTTCGCCAGACAGAAACTGAGATCGAGTATCTCATCGTTGACCGTGCCTCGAAGGGAAATGATTCCATCCCTTCGCTCCTCGATGGAATGGAGTCCCTCACCACCGGCATCCACCCGTGACTGCAGTCCGATACTCCCCATGAGCTCACAGGCCTGCTGCAGAATGTGCCGTGTTTCAGAAGTCGTTTGCTGTCTGGACTCTCTCATCCTGTCTCCTGTATCTGCGCATGATTGTCGTGCTTTCCTGCGATACAGAGGACAAAGACTGTGCCATGTACTCAGATTGCCGAAAGGACAACAGAATGGGCAAGACGGCAGGGACGAAATTCAGGGGATCCGGGAATATTTCCTGAAACACGGGAATAATTCCCGTCTTTTTTCAGGATTCGCCGCCGTGTGGCCAGTGAAAAAGAGGAGAAAACCCGTAATTTGAGCCCAATCACCGCTCGGACAGTTCTGGCACGATTATGGTCCTCATTTCCATCGCACCCATTTTCAAAAAACTGGAGGATGTCATGAGACATTTTGTAATGCTGCAGATTTTGCTTCTGGTGTTACTCGGCACCGGATGCAGCGATGGAGATGTGAGTGGGAGTGAATCACCCTCGATTGAGAGCATCGAGACTGTGGATGTTCAGCGGGCACGTGTGCTGCTGCGCGAAGTCATCGAGAACGCGATGAGGGAAGAAGTATTTCCCGGCGGGAGTCCTTCCTACGGCTGCTACACTGATGCCCATCGTGCGAGGTTTCTCTCGAGTGGAGCGTTTGAGCAGCTCATCGCAGACGCGGAAGGAAGCGCGTCTTTCGTCACTGCTGTTGCTTCCCTGCGCGGGATCGATGAGGATGAGTGGAGTGAAGACCTCGCAAAGCCAATCTGGCCGACATGGGCGATGAATCACCGCATCGATAACAGTGGAACAACGGATGCGGGATATGCCGTACAGCAACGAATCGGTGAGACGCTGCTTGAGCAGGCAATCGAGCTGACTGAATCCTCTGAAACCGATTGGAGCAAGTGGCTACAGCAGCACGGGTATCAGCTCAGTGGTGAGGGCAGTGGAGCGCATGTTGACAACGGTTCCGATACGGACGGGGGTGGCTCTGCCACCCCCACGGGGTATCCCACGATTGTGGAGTTTTCGTCGTGGATGTGGGAAGTGAAGGACCATGGAGAAGACCTGGTGGGCCCGGGGCCCTGTCTTTTCAAAGAGAAGAATGTACGGATTGAGAATGGAAGGTTGATCCTGAGTCTTGTGAAAAGCGATGAAGGACAGTGGTCCTGTGCAGAGGTGATAGGTATGCCGAAGGACAGGACTTTCGGGTATGGACGAT
The DNA here is from genome assembly GCA_020444325.1 of bacterium. Lineage (NCBI taxonomy): Bacteria > bacterium. Next base: position 117,219 of record JAHLLD010000001.1, on the reverse strand, counting down.
ACACGTGGGAAATCGAAGAAATTCGGAGTCCATTCACCAGGGCAGGAGGAGTGGACCTGGAGCCCACAGTAATCTGCGGTATGTTCACCTGGTCCGACTCGTTACAGTACGATCAGGAATTGGACGTTGAAATTGGATATTTCGGTGAGATGGATGGACTGCCGTACCAGTTCGTGAAACAATGGTGGGAAATCGATGGAAACCGTCACCGTTTCGATGGTCCCATCGGACCGGGAACACATCAGATAGCGTGGTTTCCCGACAGGGTGGAATTCTCATCCATCTTTCCGGGAGAGAAACCACACCGCTGGACTTATAACGGACCTGAGGTCCCCACTGTCGGTGGAGACCTCAGACCCAGGATGAATATTTGGCTGCTTGACAACATTCCCCCTGAACATGGAGACAGGGTGGAGATTGTTTTCAAGAGCTTCAGCTATGAGCCATTGAAGTGAAAACTACCTCTGCACGGACACCGGGTCGGAAGCTCCTTCTGCTTCCGGCCAGTAGTCCAGTTTATCACCCGTATCAATGTCCTCTTCCGGATTGACGACTGCCTGAATGACAAACGGTGTCCCACTCGGTGTCCCGGCTTCACCGAAGTGACAGATGATGGACCAGCTTCCATCACTTTTTACCGTTGCACGTCCCTGCACCCAGTATTCACCGACTTCCTCAGCAAGGACAATAACCCAGACCTCTACTTCTGGATCAGAGACAGTGCCCTTTACACGATATTTTGTCGAAACAGTACCATCTGCCTCCGGGTCAAGGATGCTGATTTCAAGGGACTCCATGTCGCTGCCCTTCTCGACATCCTGTGCACAGGAAACGGAAAACATGGAAATGCTGAGAAGAATGAGAAGCAGGTGTTTCATATTGTACTCCTTGGTTTGTTAGAAAGGACTCATTGTCGGTCAATGTTCCTGCATTTCACGACAACGGTATTGCGAATGCCCTTTTCAGGCAGATTTTCAACCTGGGTACCATAGGCAATTGTGTCTGACAGACCGGTAATCACAACGATCTCAAACTCCGTCCCGTGCTCGGTTTTGTTGCCGCCTATATGTACAGCGGTTTCCCAGGTGCTGTCCTGCCGGGAGATTGCTGCCTTCTGAGCATACCATGTGCGGCCACCATCTTTTTTCTCAGAAACAAATACCTCAACACGACTGCCTGGCATGGCCTTCCCCCGGACAGTGTTAATTTCAGCACAGAATTGTCCTGCTGTCGGATGTTCTATGTGCAGAACCGGGGTCCGCTTCCCAGCAATGTTTCCCGGCTTTTCCGCTTGGGTATTATCCTGTCCTGACCTTTGTTCACCCGGTTGCACTTGCACATTTGTATCTGTCACAACTTTATCCAATGGTTGTGCAGGGATGTTGTCTACTCCGGATGCATTGTTGAAAAAGCTGAAGTATGTAAGCGAGGTCATTGCTACAAGCAGCAGGACAACCAGAGTCAGTTTTTGCAGGAATGACAATGTCCTTTCTGGAGGTGGTGGCTCAAGTATATCCAGAAGCTCCCTTGCGGATACGGGTTGCTCACGTACATCAACTGCAAGTGTTCGGTCAAGGACCTGCCGGATATCAGTCGGGAGCCCTGGCATTTGCTTGAGTTTTTGAAATATGGAAAGACGTTTCGTAGATACTTCAGCTGGGTTGACAACTCTGCTGAATTTCGTATGTGTAAGCAATACAGCTGCCGTAAGCCCCAGGGAGTAGAGGTCCCAGGATTCCGGGGTTCTGTACTCTGTGGGAGCATATATGCTGTTGCGGCCAGGAATGGTATCGGGTGGATCCAGATAGTATTCTTTTGTTTTCGACTCACCAAAATCAATCAGAAAATATTCCTGACTGACCGGATCACAGAGGATATTCTCAGGCTTGATGTCCTGATGAATAATCTCATATCTGTGAAGAATTTCAAGTGTGCGAAGTATCTGTACAAGAAGATGCCTTATACTTCCGTACAATTCTGCTGAGTTTGCTCCATGACTTGAAGGCTTGAATACAAGACCGGCATGCTGCAGAGGAATTCTCTCCATCACCATCCAGTATCCGTCTTTCTCCACATCGCCGTCGAAGATATTCGGTATGGCAGCGCCCTCACTGTGTGCCGTTCTCAGGGCTGAGAGCAGTTTCTGGCATTGTTCGATTGTTTCCCCCTTCCGTAGTTGGTGTGTTTTTTTTATCCCTTCCACACCAAGATCATTCCGCACGATGTGTACGTTGCCACCGCCCTCTGTTTTCCGGTGCCAGGTCATGTATCCTCCCTGTCACTAGGTGTCCAGCCTAACCAATGAACATAGGTTGTAAACTCAATATGAAGTTTCTTGGCTATTTGACGAGGTTTGAGACCTTTGTTCCCTTCTATGCTTTCAACTGCGACAACATATTCATGCTTGAGCTGATCAAATTCCATAAAAGAGAAGGTCTGGAAATAGGGGGCCTGACCTGAAACTTCTCCCCCGTAGAGGTCCATCACTTCTTCCCATGCAGTCCTGACCACCTGCACATTCCACTTCCCTTGTTTGCCCTCGGTTGTATAATAAATGTGGAGATGATCCAGGATTTTCCTGATGAGCCAGTTGTTTGCTTCTGTATAGTCTTGTTTGATAAGGTAGTTGAAGGCATCTTTTGACATATTCAATTCGTTATCCTTAAGATACTCGCGGATAATTTTCGCAATGTCATAGCGACGTTCATTCAACGGTGGAATCCTGACTGCGAAGAAGCGATGGAGTAGGTCTTCACGGAACTTTCCTTCCCGGATGAGTGTGGGGAGATGGCGGTTTGTTGCTGCAACTATCTTGCACTTAATGTCTTGTACAGTTTCCTCCCCGACTCGAGAGTATTTTTTTGAACCCAGCATGGTAAGCAGTGCAACCTGTTGGTCAGTGCTGAGATCGCCGAACTCATCAATGAAGAGAACACCATCCCCCACTTCATGGAAGACACCCTTGTAGTTTTCATGTGCTCCTGTGAAGCTTCCTTTCTTCCATCCCGTAAGTTTTGATATGCGCAGGTCCGAGGAAAATTCCATGAGATTGATTTCTTTCCACTTTTTGTCACCATAGAACTTTTCATGAAACTTCTTTGCCATGTAGCCTTTCCCTGATCCCGATTCACCGAGCAGCAGTATGGATTTCTCCTTTCCCACTGTGTGTTTTGCCAGGGGCTTCATGCGAGTCTCAATTATGGTATCGAAGCTCTTACTCAGCTGAGCTTCCGTTCCAATACCATTTGCAGCGTTTGCTGTGCGTGTGGTTGAAACATTCAGCGTTGAGAACAGTTCATTCTGGAACAGAACCATATCGAGCGCATTCACAGCTACAGTTGAGAGCATAAGAGTGGTATCTTCTGCAATCTCTGGGGTATCCCAGGTGAACATCATGTAGCCGTTCCGTTTATTATCGCGGTACAACGGAGCAACGAGCACTTTATCATAATCCAGTTCACCTTTGTATTCGTTGTGAAGCTCTGTTGATGTATCAATCATCAGGGTCCTGTTGACCTTGACCAGGGCCTTCTGGATGAGTTCGGAAGCATGGATTCGTTTTCCTGCTGTGTCTGCTTCAACATTCCAATTTTCATCTGACTCACCCGGCCTTGAGTACGAGACATATCTTCCTGTTGCACCCAGTGCCTTTTGCAACTGTGAACTGAACCGTTTGACAATGGTGAAGGGGTCCAGCGTATTGCGTCCGTGCCTGTCTGCGGGAAATGTGCGAAGGATGCTGAGCAAGGTTCCGAGCATCTGATGTGCATTTTCCACATCTGCCTGAAGTGTACTGCTCTCATCAAGCAGGAATATTTTCTCTTTTTCATCCAGTGTCAGCACATCACCGACTTCAAGAGAGGTACAAGAGCCTTCCCACGGGTATTCATTGTGTTCATGGGTAATGACCACGTGTGAAAAGTCTCCCGTAAGCTTGAGAGATAGACCGTCCTCTGCTTTGGTTAACCAGCCCCTGCCGGTGCAGCTTAGAGAAAGGAAGGCTTGCTCGTTTTTGGGGGATTGACCCGACCCGCAGAGCTCAAGCGTCTCGTTATCCTGTGTAAAATCGGAGAGGTAGAGGATGTGTGAAGTGATCATGGCCGCCTCGCAGGGTGATGGAATGCAGGCTTGACCCCAGTATCATGAACAGCAGGATGAATCCGCTGTGATGGGGAGAAGAAACCTCGGGATATCGTGATTCAGGAGAAAACTAGCCGTTTACCGTGAAAGTCGCAAGGTGGGGATTGCGCACACAGGAAGGTGATACCGACATGCAAAGCAATCTGACAATGTGAGAATATGGGAAAAATTCTGCTCCATGGGAGATTCTCCCAAGTTGCCGTACAAATGTTGTGTGAGTAAGTGCATGAATTACAAGGGGTAAGCTCTTTGGCCCGGATCTTGCCGCAATAATGGTACCCATAATTACTCACAGGAGGTTATGATGATCAGATTTTTCCATTTTTTCAGTTTTACGGGCTTTCTGCTTGCTGTTCTGCTGTTTCAGCCAGCTATACCAGTGCTTCATGCGCAGGTGAGCTTTCCCGGTGTCGTATTTGAATATGATGCGGTGGAGGTGTTGTCCGACACCACCGGGGTGTACCCGGGCTTTCTCAGTCAATGGTATCACTATCGTACCGGGGGAGTAGCATTCGATGCAGTGGCTCAGCCGGCAGATGGAGTAAAACCGGCTGATGTGAAGCTGCGCTATGATGCTGGCTCACGGGATCAGAGAATCACGGTTTCCCTCGACGGGAATGAGGTTGCCATACCTATCCCGTTGTGGATAGCCATTCCCGCAGCCCGCTTTGTCGATTCGGAAGTGAAAACCTGCATGACGCTGTTCCACAGGTTGGCGGATGATGACGGGACACGTACACGTAACGTGTATCGGCAGGGTGGAAAGGTCATCGGACTGCATGAGAGCGTCCGGGACAGGTGCATTGGCTGGAGACTCTGGCAGGTGGATAAGCTGCTGATGGGATCGAATTCACGGTATCTTCCCAGATACAGGGGTGATTACCTTCTCTGCGCTGGAGAGCATGAACCGGATCTGGCTTCAGGTTTTCGAGGTTGGCTCGCTCTCGAATTGTTCAACGAACAATTCTGGGGAGATAATGCTTTCAGAAGCTACATCATCTCTGATTATGAGCAGACGATCACCTTTTCAGCTGGAGATGGTCAACTCAATCTGACGGGCTTGCCCTACTGGCGTTTCTGGAAGGCGCTGAGGGATTATGATTCGTATGATGAACGTCACATAGAGGACTCCATCCGACGAGTACTCAGAGATGAGAGGCTGACACAGAATGAAGGCAGGCAAACACAGCTCACTCCATTTCATCGCAATCGTGCTGTCCGTCTCACTCGCCATCTTCACGTGATAGCCGGTGAGCATGATGACAGAGTCCCGTCTCCGCTTTCGCTGGCCATCAGCCTTGATCAGTATGAACTGGAAAAACTACTGATAGATGCGGAAACAAGGGCGCACGGAGATTCTGTCGTTCATCTTGATGAGTACAGTCAGGCACTGGCGGCACGTCCCGAGCTGATCCGCAATATCTGTCCCCAGGTCTACGATGCCACAACCAGTTTCATGCGCATTGCAGCATTCTACCGCTGGGTGAAAAAGCATCATCCAGCTTCCTGGCAGTCTTTTCTGAGACAAATCAGGTATGCCGACTCCGGCCACATCATTCGTACTCCGACAGTGATGCTTCCGGTAGACTAGGTGATGTGGTGGTCCGGGAGGCTTCCAGGTTTCACCCTGGAGGCTTCCCGGTCCACTGCATGTAATGTTATCGATGGACCAATTTTTTTCTCGGTGAATTTTTTCACATTATGCCGACTCAGCGACAAAAGATTTCCCGATCATGTTGTACGGTGTTTTCGCCGACGGCGGGTTGTCCATTTTCATCAACTGTTCCAATGTGCAGGAGAATGATTATGTCACGGACACGGGCTGGAGATTTGCATGCCACAACACCTGTACTCTCCGAAATTTCTGCAAATAATTTGCTGGGGCAACGTGCCACTCCAGGATACCCCCTGAGCATGCAGAACAGGAAGGGAAAAACGGCATTGCATCGATATGCGCTGCTGATCATACTCAATGTATTGCTGCTCCTCCTTTTCTCCACGGTGGCTGTGGAGGCGGCTCAACGTATGGGATTGCTCAAAGGGAGCTATCGTCTCTCTCCACGCATGAAAAAAGATGCGGACGCATTCTGCATGGACCACACACGAGATGCCCCGAATGTCAAAACACGGTACCACTATCTCCTTACCGACAGATCTAAGGCATTCGTGCGCATTGAAGGAGATGAAGATGATCGGGTGATGCCACTGCAGACAGCGATGGATCAGGGAATTCTCAGAATACGGGGCCGGTCAATTTCCCTGAAGCGCTTCATCAAGAGGGTGTCTGAGGCGCTCGAAAACGATGGTGTCAAATCCGAATTTATCAGCGAGGCCAGGGAAATGGTCAAGGACTATTACACTGCCTCACGTGTTAAGCGGCAAAGGATGGAACTGCAATATGCAGATCAGCTGGAAGCATTCGGAGATCATAAACACCTGGTGATAGAGAACCTCACGGATGATACAATAGAACTCGTTCTGCTTTCATCCGCTGTGTTTGGCGAAGAAGATGAAGGACTCGGACTCATCAAAGCAGTGGACCTGGAGGATACACAAAGCCAGGATGATGTATGGGAGAAGGTCAATCGCAGGCATCTTGAACAGTTCAGGGATGCCGGTTATGCAGGTGCAGTACCCTGGATTGCCTCAAGAATCGAGGAAATGAAAGCACTTGTCAGTGAATTTCAGAAAGAGATGGCAATTGAGGTATCGGGAAAGTTGGATCGTCAAACGGAGAACGCACTCTACCATGCGGCAGAGGAACAGCGCATCGTCAGCAGGTTCAATCAGGATTCACCTCACTATACATATATCGTACTTGAAGAAGTGCCTGAGGGAAGGTTTGGTGAGTTCATTGCCTATCTGGGAAAGGAAGAAGGAATCTATCGTGGTCCTTCGATGATTGATCTCATGCACACCGTTAAAAACCTATTCCCGATGGATTCTGCCGGTGGAACGCTGTATCTGGACCTGAGCCGGTTTACACCCGAGCGTGCACGCGAGATGGAAGAGAAAGCCAGGGAAGCCCAGAAAATTGTGTGTGCAGATGTGCCAACAGTGCCCTATCTGCGCTCACAGTTTCCGTCTGCGATGCAGGCCGCTGTATTTGAGGGTGGTGTTGATATCACGATTGGTCCACTGGAACAGCTCGAGACGGATCCAGTGAAGAAACAGTTTCGTGCCCCTCTCACACTCAGCACAAAAGATGAGATCGTGTATGGAGCTCTCTGCTCAGAGAATGAAGAAGTCCTGGAAACATATGTGGAGAGACTGTTGTCCTGTTGCCGGGAGACACAGCTTCAGCACGCACCGGCGGAGTACATCAACCATGTCAGACAGGAAGTCAAAAAGGAGAAGGGTGACGGAGAAGGAGTGATCACAGTGGAGGTCGAACTTCCGGGTTCCTGTACCGATCACTGCAACAAAGTCAGACTGTGAATTTGGAGGATACATGAATTGCCTGATTCGACAAACATTGACAACGACACTGCTTATCGTTCTGTGTGTGAATGTCCAGCAGCTCTCAGCACAGCGAGGATGGGTGCCCACGTATGGACCGGACTTGAATCCTCCGGCAGGTGAGTATCGTGAGATCACCTGCCTGGCCGTGAATTCCAAGGGACACGTTTATGCAGGAACTGCATATGATGGCGTGTATCGGTCTACCGACCATGGCTACACCTGGGATATAACGGATTCCAGCCTGATCGGAACAAATGTCACCTGTATCGGCATCAATGACAGGGACTGGGTCTTCATCGGAGGGCTTGGTCAGGCACACCGATCGACAGATGATGGACAGAGCTGGACAAGGGTCTGGGAGGATTCAAGCATGGTCTGGGGGTTCGCCTTCGATGCGGATACGACCTACATGGCAGCTTGGACGAGCCTGTACAGATTCGACGGTCTTGCTGATACTGCTGAATACACGGGGCATACCTTGGGAAATATCCGTGCCATTGCGATTTCGATGGACAAGTTGCTCTATGCTGCCTACGAATTGAATGACTCCGTTTATGTCGACACCATACACCTGGAGAATGGAGCCCTGAGGAACAGTTTTGGCAAGGTGGCTCAGACAGGGATGCCGATTCTGGCCGTCCATGAACCTGATTTCATCTACCTCGGCGGCTCCTCCGGCATTTTCCGCTCACAGCAGGACAATGCGGATTGGACAGCAGTCAATGAGGGACTCCTCAACATGGATGTGCGTGCCCTGTGTGTTGACCATGACACGGTGTATGCAGGGACGAATGGAGGAGGGGTGTTCATGTCCCTCAATCATGCTGACAGCTGGACAGAGATCAACGACGGCCTCTGCGACCCCGATATCACTGCACTTTGCTCAGATGGAAACGGCTACCTCTATGCAGGCACGAGAACGAAAGGAGTGTATCGCTCAAGTTCGATTCCGCCGGATTCAGCCTGTGAGGAAACTACATGGAGGGATGATTTCAATGGCCCTGAAATTGACAGCAACATCTGGACTTTCGACATTGGAACGGGTGTCAATGGATGGGGAAACAACGAGCAGCAGTACTATACGGACAGGAACACGAATGCACGTATTGAGGACACTGTACTTGTCATTGAAGCACACCATGAAGATTACAATGGCCGTGCGTTCACCTCTGCACGCCTGAAGACACAGGGACTCAAGTGCATGAAATATGGCTGTGTTTCAGTTCGTGCCAGGGTCCCTCAGGTGCAGGGGGCCTGGTCCGCTGCATGGATGCTTGGAACATCGTTTCCTTTCGTTGCCTGGCCGGCCTGTGGTGAGATTGACATCATGGAACACATAAATACTTCAGACAACGTACACGGTGCGATGCACTGGTGGGATACCTGCCAGGCTGACTACGGCGGAACGACAGGGTTTGATCCGGGTGAATGGCATGTATACACCGTGTTCTGGGATCAGGAATCAATCATCTGGATCCTTGATGGTGTCCAATATCACATAGCCAATATCAAGGATGGAATAAACGGTACCGCAGAGTTCCACAGGCCGTTTTTCGTCATCCTGAACCTTGCAATCGGCGGAAATTGGCCGGGATTTGACATAGACACATCACAGTTTCCTGTCCGCTATGAGATCGACTACGTGAGTGTAGACACCTGCAGCTCGCCGCCGATCACAAGTGATATCATCACACCAGTTCCTCAACGGAGCATGCTGCAGAGCCTCTACCCAAATCCAGCCGCAGGTAAGACAAATGTCTCATTTCAGGTCGCAAAACGAGGCAATGTTCGTTTTACCATCTACGACATGCTGGGTCGTGCCGTACAGCAGGTCAGGGAGCGGACATACGAGCCTGGCCATCACGTGCAGGACTTCGACGTATCGACGCTCCAAAACGGGACCTATATCTGCCGCATGGACATCGGAGAAGTCACACAGTCGAGGTTGATGACCGTGCTGAAGTGATCTGAATGGAGAAAGGCAGCCACCCGCCTTCGCCCAAGGGCTACGGCGTGGCAAGCAGGATTCACAGACGGGAATACAGAACCGATTTGTGGGATCTGTGGAATAATCTGTGCAATTCGTGGTTGCCTTTCCGATTTCCCGTATATTACTTCCATTGCGATTCTAATTTGAGGCTGAAGAGTGGACCGACCAACGATTTCTGTCATCTCTCCCGTCTACGGCTGCGAGGTGTGCTTACGAGAATTGGTTGCGCGCATCTTTGCAACCACAGAGAGTATAGGGGTGACAGCAGAGGTGCTCCTCGTAAATGATGATAGCCCCGATAGGGCGTGGGAGGTGATTCAGGATCTCGCTAATCGTGACTCTCGAATTCGAGGGTTTCGCTTATCGCGAAATTTTGGTCAGCACGCTGCCATCTTCGCAGGTATGCATCTATTTCGGGGTGAGTGGGTCGTAATCATGGACTGCGATCTGCAGGACCGTCCAGAAGAAATTGCCCCACTTTATCGTAAGGCGCTCGAGGGTTGGGAAATCGTCCAAGGACGACGGGAATTCAGACGTGATGGACTACTGAAACGCTTGTCCTCGAAGGCATTTTATGCTGTACTCGGTTACCTGACTCAGACCCGGCAGGAGCCCGCCATAGGGAATTTTGGTATCTATAACTCGCGAACCATTAATGCTATCACAGAAATGGGAGACGGGATGCGCTACTTCCCCTCTACCATTCAGTGGGTTGGCTTCAAAAGGACAAGTGTTCCCGTCCGACATGACGAGCGAAAGGAAGGAAAGACTTCTTATTCGCTTCGGCGATTGGTGGGGCTAGCCTTAAACGTAATGCTCGGTTTTTCGGATAAACCTCTGAAATTGGCGGTACGCTACGGCCTCATTCTTTCTGCCATGGCTATGGTTTTTGCTGTTGTGATCTTGTATCGATACTTCGTTGGCGGGATCACTGTGAGCGGTTGGGCGAGCATGATTATCTCGATTTGGTTCCTAACCGGTAATGTCATCCTGGTTCTCGGCATCGTCGGACTTTACATTGGACAGATATTTGAAAGGGTGAAGATGCGTCCGCCATACATTGTCGCGGAGGATACTGATGCGGCATAAACTGATGCGACTTCAATGGGACAGTGATTTTCTCGGTTTCAACACCTACCGGATCGATTTTGATGGAAGCGAACAGTTACCTGTCAACGATTTTATCTCAGCACTCCGAAAAGCGAACGCGGTATTGACCTACATTTTCATACCTCATGGGAAAGAAAGTCTGGTCAAAGATTGGGAGAATGCTGGTGCAAGATTGGTGGATACAAAGGTCGTTTTTCAATCCAACGTTGATGATAGATCCAATATTTCGGGTGGACCAATCCATAGTTTTTCTGTGAATGATGAACTTCCCCATCGCCTGCGGGATATCGCCCTCGTTAGTGGACAGCATTCCCGCTTCCTCACGGATCCTCAGATGCCGGAGGGGACCTATGAACGACTTTACAACCTTTGGCTTAAACGTTCACTTTCACGCGAGATAGCGGACGAAGTTCTTGTTTCCGAAGAGGATAGAAGCATCACCGGGTTCGTGACAATTGCGCTTCAGGCCGATATTGCAGTGATCGGTCTCATTGCCGTCGACCCAGCCACTCAGGGTAGAGGCATAGGTGCTCAGCTCATCGGGGGTGTTTTTGAATATGCCGCCAATAATAAATGCACAGCGTTGCAGGTCGCCACTCAACTGGATAATATCGGTGCGTGCCGTTTTTATGAACGCCTAGGATTCACCGAGCTACGCAGACGGTACGTCCTACATTTCTGGAGCAATGCATAAAAATGATCCCGTTTAATAAACCAGCGTTAATCGGAACCGAGCTTGAACTCATTGCTGATGCTGTGAAGCGTGGAAAGATATCGGGTAACGGATATTATACTGGACTTTGTCAGAGGTTCTTTGAGGAGCGCTACGATTTTGGCAAATGCCTGCTCACAACGAGCTGCACAGATGCTCTGGAAATGGCGGCCATACTGTTGGATATTGGTCCTGGCGACGAGGTCATTCTTCCAGCCTACACATTCGTTTCTTCGGCAAATGCCTTTGTGCTGCGTGGCGCTGCATTGAAATTTGCCGACAGCTGTACCGATCATCCGAACGTGGATGTTGAAAGCATCGCCCAATTGATCAGTCCAAGGACGAAAGCCATAGTCGTGGTGCACTATGCAGGAATGGCCTGTGACATGGATGCAGTCTGTGCACTGGCCACCAGTCAGGGTGTCGCTGTGGTTGAGGATGCTGCACAGGCCATCGACGCTTGCTATGGCGACCAGCCGCTCGGTGGCATAGGTGATCTGGGCACCTTCTCCTTCCATGAAACGAAGAATATCAACTGTGGTGAAGGTGGCATGTTGGTGGTGAATAATCCTGATTTACGTAAACGTGCTGAGATTATTTGGGAAAAAGGAACGAACCGTGCGGCCTTCTGGCGGGGTGAGGTTGATAAATATGGCTGGGTAGACATTGGGTCGAGCTTTCTGCCTTCGGAACTGAACGCTGCCTTTCTGTATGCACAGCTTCTGCATCTCAATACTGTGATCGATAGGCGCGTACAGATTTGGGAGTACTATTCGAGAACCCTGAGTGTGTTGGAACAAGACGAACTGGTCACCCTACCGCGCGTTCCCGAGAAGTCGACGAACAATGGACATATTTTCTACGTGCTGACCAGAAACGAAAACGAGCGGGATGCGCTTCTCCAGCACCTTAATAAGGCAGGTGTCCATGCAGTATTCCATTACCAAGTTTTGCACTTGTCGCGGTACTTTCGAGGTAACCATGATGGGCGTGTGTTACTAAATGCGGAGCGATACGAACAAACACTTGTGCGTTTGCCGCTGTACTATCCTCTCTCAGATATCGAGGTTGAGACAATTGTGGCTAGTGTCAAATCGTTCTATGCGTGATTCTAACATGGTATTATCTGAAGTGTGGGGTAGATTATCAAAATGGCAGTTCGCTCCACGTTGGGTTGTGGTTCTGATTCTGTTTGCAATGCTGATGTTGATGTACGGGGGCTGGTATCCTAATCCGAACGAAGAGGTATACCTCACTCTTGCTATGGAGAAGGTCGGGAGTTTTGAAGCGGGAGAGATTCTATCCGAGGGTATGCATTACGGAGAAAGTTTTGTATTCAACTACTTAGTTGGATACCTCCTCAAGCTTGTTGGAATTGGGCTGGGACGGTTGATGCTTTTGATGATTATTGGAGTACTGCTTGTATACAATCTCGTTTTTATAGTCAACCATATTGAACGCAGCCACATTAACGCTGCAAAGCTCGATCTCTTGATCTCCGTGATGCTTTTTATACTACTCGGTCAGTCCATTGTGGGAGGAGAATGGATCTTTCTAGATGTTGAGCCAAAATCCATAGCCTATGTTTGCGTGTTTACTTCGCTCCGGTATTTGCTCAATCGACGGTACTATTATGCGGCTGTTTTCGGTAGTGCGGCCACCTTATTCCACGTTCTTGTCGGTGGCTGGTGGATGCTAGCTCTTGGATTGTTTATTATCATCAATAGGGATATAGGGAGTTGGCGTAGGTGCATTGGTATAATTCTGAGCGGTACCGTGATACCTTTTTTTGTGGTTGGAATTATGTTGTTATACCATCCAGAGTTGCTTACCGGCGGCAATGATGGCATAGCAAATGAAATATATGTGCGAATTAGAAATCCTCACCACCTTACACTTTTTTGGCCAGCAGGGCGTTTCATACAAAACCGTTTCGAGTCATTTGTTTTCTATGTTTTGTCTGTAGTTGTTGGATTTGTACTTGGTCGCCATGCCCTTCGCAGCACAAATGGTGGGAGTCGGGAATATGGATACTTGATGCTGGTGTTGTCCTCACTTCTTGTGGTGACCTTGTTCATTTCAGCTGTTGACTTCAGGTTCACTTTTTCAAAATACTATCTGTTCCGTTTAGCCTCTGTGCATTTATTGCTGACAATACTAGGCGTTATGCACGTGACAAAGGTCCGTTTCGGCTCTGGCAGAATCCTCTCATGGGGATATCTGTTTGTTGCACTTGTGTTGGTTGGAACTAGTACAAGACAATTGGTTTTCCAGAGATCTCTTCACCTTGTTGACAACAAGTATCGAAATATGTTGGAGTATGTTCATCGAAATACGCCTAAACAAAGCCAGATTTTCGTTCTGAATGAGAGGGTGATAGATATGCCACTTAGCTTTAGCCGGAAAGCGGGTAGAAGGCGATACATACTGAACAAAATGATCCCAGCGACACCTAGCAATGTTCACTGGTGGTACAGACGAATCCAGCTTAAGACACGAATTATGAATGGACAGACCGCTTTACTCGACTCCCTTGAAGATGTTGATTACTTTTTAACAGACAAGGTTCTTCCGGATAGGCCACTTGTGCATTCGTCAAATGACCTGTATTTATACAGTAAGAGATGAGTAGAAGCGCAATGGCTCGTGTGAATCTCGATTTACGTTAGCTTTCCTTCGCATTGTCAGATTTACCATGCTTAGCCTCGCGCGAAACTGTGCGGAATGATCTGGGCATGGGCAAGATGACGATCGCGGCATAGCGGAAGTTTATGGTTGCATTCCGGCTTGGAATACACCCCCGCCCCTGATATATTTACATCAATGTGAACCATACGTTTAACGCAGCTAAGGACGATCGATGAATATTTTTGTGTGCGTCAGCCATGTGCCTGACACGACCACGAAAGTGCAGGTAGGGGGTGACGGGAAGACGATTGATCCGTCAGGTGTTACGTACATTCTGAACCCTTATGACGAATACGCCGTCGAGGCCGGACTGCAGCTGAAAGAGGCGCGCGGTGAAGGGGAAGTGACGATTGTGTGCGTGGGACCGGATGCGGTCAAGGAAACGATCCGCAAGGGACTGGCGATGGGCGCCGACAAGGGCCTCCATATCGTCTCCGAGCCCCGCGACGGTTTCGGCACCGCCCGTGCGATCGCGGATGCGCTGAAGGACAAAGCGCCGGATGTGGTGTTCTGCGGACGGCAGTCCATCGACTACGACGGCTGGCAGATGAGCGGTCTGCTCGGTGAAATGCTGGAAATCCCTTCCGTCTCCGTCGCCGCAAAGCTGGAAATCGCCGATGATGGCAGTTTCGCCGCCGAACGCGACATCGAGGGTGGTTCAGAAACGATCACCAGCAAGCTCCCTGCCGTGATTTCGGCGCAGAAGGGACTCAACGACCCCCGCTATCCGAAGCTCCAGGGTATCATGCAGGCCAAGCGCAAGCCCATCGAAGACGTCGAACCCGCACCCTACGAAAATCGCGTCGAAGTCATCGAAATGAGCAAGCCGCCCATCAAGGAAGCCGGCAAAATCGTTGGCGAAGGCCCCGACGCAGTGAAAGAGCTTGTGCGTTTGCTGCATGAGGAAGCAAAAGTCATTTAATCTGGAGGAGCACAAAGACACGAAAACACGAAGCCACCAAGATGAATTTTTCAGGTAGCGCTTCTAAAACCCCTTCGTGTCTTAGTGTCTCCGTGTCTTAGTGTCCCACAAGATATTTAGTATAGAATCATGAGTATACTCGTAATTACGGAAACCCGCGACGGACAGGTCAAGAAGGCCGGGTACGAAGCGATTCGGGCGGCTGCGAAGGTCGCCGGTGAGATGGGGACGGAGGTGACGGCTGTGCTGTTCGGTGCCGATGATGCGGCAGCGAAGGGTATGGGCGGCTATGGTGCCGCGAAAACCGTGCACGTAACCGATGACCGTCTCGCGCTTTATGCAAATTCTGCATATGCCAAAACCATCAGGCAGATTGCCGAAAAAGAAGGCGCCGACGTCGTCATGATGCCGGCAACGGCGCTGGGCAAGGACCTTGCTCCGCGTCTTGCGGTGCAAATGGACGGCGCGATTGCACCCGATGTCACCGATCTCGTTGTCGAGAGCGGTGACATCCACGCCGTGCGTCCCGTGTATGCCGGCAAGGCCCTCATCAAGATCAAAATCAACAGCGTGAAGAAAATCTTCACCCTGCGTCCCAACGTTTTCTCCGCCGGAACGGCGAGTGGAGACGAAGCAGCTGTGGAAGCGTTCGCTCCCGAGCTGACCGATGATGATTTCGCCACGAAGAGCACCGGTACGTCCATCGCCAGCGGCAAGCTGGATGTGACGGAAGCCGTGAATATTGTGTCTGGTGGACGCGGACTGCAGGGTGCCGAGAACTGGAATCTCGTCGAGGACCTGGCCAGCGTGCTTGGTGCAGCCACAGGCGCATCCCGCGCCGTGGTTGATGCCGGTTGGCGTCCCCATGCCGAGCAGGTGGGACAGACGGGCAAGACCGTCTCCCCGAATCTCTACGTCGCCCTCGGCATCAGCGGCGCCATCCAGCACCTCGCCGGCATGTCCTCCAGCAAGTGCATCGTAGCCGTCAACAAAGACAAAGATGCCCCCATCTTCCAGGTCGCCGACTACGGCATCGTGGGGGACGTGTTCGACGTAGTTCCGGCGCTGACAGAGGAATTGAAAACCTTCCTCGCGTAGATCGTAGACCCCGGGGTCTTGCAGGGCGGATTCATGAACCCGCCCAGACAGACCCCCAGAAGGTTACGAGGCGGATTCACGAATCCGCCGTCAGAGACCTTCGATGATTACCGGGCGGATTCATGAATCCGCCCAGCAAGACCCAGAAGATGATTACAGATAGGTAAATGGCGAAATCCCGTGTCGACATACTAGGTCTCTCCACCTCCACCTCCTCCGGCGGGGCGTATGCTCTGATCCTTCGCGAGGTGGATGGAGCACGGCGGCTGCCGATCATCATCGGGGCATTCGAGGCGCAGGCCATTGCCCTGGAGATTGAAGGCATCAAGCCACCGCGACCCATGACGCACGATCTCTTCAAGAACGTGGTCGACACCCTGGGCTATACCATCACCGAAGTCACGATTACCGAACTGAAAGAAGGCACGTTCTATGCACGCCTGAGCATAGACACCGCGGTGGGAGATGAGGTAGATTCTCGTCCCTCCGACGCAATTGCCCTTGCCGTTCGCTACAACATCCCGATTTTTGTCAGTGAAGAAGTGCTCGCCGAAGCCGGATTCACCCCCGAGGGTGAGGACATCAGCGACAGCATGGACGCAGACTCCTACATGGAACCGCGGGAAAAGAAGCTCACTGAGCTGAAAGAAAAGCTGGACGAGGCGATATCGAAGGAGGATTACGAAGATGCCGCTCGCCTGCGGGATGAGATCCTCCGATTGGAATCAGGAGACTGAGTTTAGTCCCGGCTTCGTTCCGCGATGCGGAACTACGCCGAGGCAAGCGTCACATCAGGGTGGCCGCAACAACATAAATGCCTGGTTGACGTTGTTCGAAGCAGTTTTGAATTACAGATATCTGGACGCTTGATGGATAAAGGTTCTCCGCGGAACGGGAAGGGAAGTGGAGGAAGAAAGGAGCTGAATGTGTTGGTGGAAGGGGAATCCTTCTGCCAATGTCAGCTATACCTTCACCGGAGAGCCCACAGCTAGAAGAACACCCCACAGGCCCAACCCAGGCCCAAGTAGGTGTTCTTTTTCTACATAGAAGCGATTTTCAACCGCCTCTTCATCCTAAAAAATGGGACTGAATTGGCGGAGCTATACCATCCCCTTCGTGTCTTTGTGACTTTGTGTCATCGTGCCCCCAAGATCAAATGCCTGTCACTAAGCGGAAATGGCGTGTCCTCTACGTCCGCCCTCGCTGGGAAAAAAAAGTCGAAATGCAGCTCTCCGAAAAGGACATAGAGAATTTCCTCCCCCTCCGCGAAGAAATCCGCATCTGGTCAGACCGGAAGAAGAAAGTCATCGTCCCGCTCTTCCCTGGCTACATCTTCGTCCATGTCAACGAGCGCGAACGCATGGCCGCTTTTGACGTTGCGGGAGCGCTCAAATACGTGCATTTTTCGGGAGAGCTGGCGGAAGTTCGTCCGGAAATAATAGAAAGTGTTCGCCTCGCGGTCAGCAGTGCGGATGAGCTGACTGTGACTTCTGAACGGCTTGCCGCAGGTACAGCAGTGAGGGTCAAGCACGGACCCCTCATGGGAATGCGTGGAAGCATGGTCGAATACCGGGGCGAGAAGCGCGTTGCGGTGTCAATCGAATCGATACAGCAGACGCTGATCGCTGAGGTTGCACTTGGAGAAATTGAAACTCTGGCAGATAGATAGTGAGATCAGATGAAGAAAGCACTTATCACAGGTATCACTGGACAGGACGGCAGCTATCTCGCGGAATTACTCCTTGCGAAGGGCTACGAAGTACATGGCATTGTGCGCCGCGTAGCTATAGAAGCACCGACGCAGCGATTGGGACGCATACAGCATTTGATTGACGATATTCATCTGCACCCCGCATCCCTTGAAAGCTACCCGAGCCTGTTCAAGGTAGTGCGTGACGTGCAGCCTAATGAGTGCTATCACCTTGCGGCACAGAGTTTCGTGAGCTACTCATTCGAGGACGAATTCTCCACCTTCAACACGAATATCAACGGTACGCATTATCTGCTCTCCTCTATCAAGGAAAACGCACCAGATTGCCGTTTCTACTTCGCAGGTTCCAGCGAGATGTTCGGGAAGGTGCGTGAGACCCCGCAGAATGAAGATACGCCCTTCCATCCCCGCAGTGCTTACGGCATCACAAAAGTTGCAGGATTCGATCTGACCAGAAACTATCGCGAGGCATACGGAATCAAAGCGGCGAGCGGTATTCTTTACAATCATGAATCACCGCGTCGTGGCTTCGAATTCGTAACCAGGAAAATTACATCAACCGTCGCCCGCATCAAGCAAGGAAAGGCGAAGGAGTTACGGCTCGGAAACCTGGATGCAAAACGGGACTGGGGCTACGCGAAAGAATACGTTGAGGCGATGTGGCTGATTCTGCAGCAGGATGAGCCGAAGGATTATGTCATCGCAACCGGAAAAACACACAGCGTACGTGAATTTGTGAAGGTGGCCTTTGATCATGTTGGATTGAACTGGGAAGATCATGTTGTGGTAGATCCTGCGTTTTATCGCCCAGCTGAAGTTGAATTGCTTCTCGGTGATCCCTCGCGTGCAAAAGCCGAACTGGGATGGGAGCACAATACACTTTTCAAACAGCTGGTTGAGTTGATGGTGGATTCGGATATAGATGCGATAGAGGCTTTCTAACGTTGAAAAAAGTTTTAATACTTACTGACAATCCATTTGGCTATACAACGGCTTCAGAATTGAAGGATAAATACGATTGCATAGATATTTATCAATCGCCAAATGGACCTCTATCTGGGGTCAAGCGTTTGAATGTAAAGGAACGCTCTACTGTGATCGCCCATAAATACGATGTTGTTTTTTCAATTCATTGTAAGCAATTATTCCCAGTTGAAATGGTAGAATGCGTTCGATGTATAAATGTACATCCCGGTTTCAATCCAATTCATCGAGGTTGGTTCCCGCATGTCTTCTCAATCATGGACGGGCAGAAAGCGGGTGTGACAATTCATGAGATTGATGCGAAATTGGACCACGGACCAATTATCGTTCAACTGGAATACAATATTAAGGATTGGGATACATCTGCTAGTGTGTACGAAGCTCTCATGAGGATCGAGCGAGACTTACTTCTTGAAAATTTTGAGCGCATCCTCAATCGCGGTTACGATACGTTCATCCCAGAGGAAGGAAACGTTAACTATTTTAGGGATTACCGTCAGTTGCTTGAGATTAATCTTGAGGAAGTTGGTACATACCATGATCTAATTAATAAACTAAGGGCTCTTACGCATCCACCATACAAAAACGCCTATTTTATTGACTCAGCAGGTAACAAGGTATTTGTATCCATCAACCTGGAAAAAGACAAATAGGCTTTGGCAAAAGTATATAGATTTCTCATTCTCAACTATCGAATATATCATGCAAGTCCCCCTCTTAGACCTTAAAGCCCAGTACCAGCAGATCAATAACGAAGTTGAACCCGTACTTCTCAAAGTAGCTGAAGACCAGGCGTTCATTCTCGGTGCCGAAGTCAAAAAGCTGGAAGACAACATCGCAGCGTATGTTGGTGCTAAGCATGCCATCGGTGTTTCCTCCGGCACGGACGCATTGCTCTTGGCCATGATGGCGCTGAATATCGGCCCCGGTGATGGAGTCATCGTACCAACATTCTCCTTCTTCGCTACGGCAGGTGTCGTTTCGCGACTGAATGCTACGCCTATCTTTATTGATATCGACCCGATCACGTTCAATATCGATCCAAAGGGAATCGAGACTGCGTACGAGAAGTACAAGGATGACCTCAACATCAAAGCTGTCGTGCCGGTGCACCTTTTCGGTCAGTCTGCGGACATGGACCCCATCATGGCATTCGCGAACGAGAAGGGACTGTTTGTCATCGAGGATGCCGCCCAGGCTATCGGTACAGCATTCCGGGATGGCCGCCGCGTGGGCAGTATTGGCACTGTTGGCTGTTTCTCCTTCTTCCCGAGCAAGAATCTGGGGGCTTTCGGTGATGGTGGCATCATTACTACGAACGATGAGGTACTGGCGCGGCGCATTGAACTTATGCGTGTCCATGGTGCTGAAAAGCGCTATTACCATGAAGTGATCGGTGGAAATTTCCGTCTCGATGCCATGCAGGCCGCGGTACTGAACGTCAAACTGAAGTATCTGGATGCGTGGCATGAAGGTCGCAGGGCAAACGCTGCCAACTACAACAATCTCTTCAAGGATGTGGAGACCGTACTCACGCCCAGGTCTGTGTATGAGGCAGATGGAATTCACAGGGATATTGCTTACCCTCACATCTATAACCAGTACGCCATACGGCTTCGCAACAGAGAGACCGTCATGGATAAACTGAACGAGAATGGGATTGGAAACGCAGTGTATTACCCTGTGCCCTTCCATGCACAGAAATGCTTCGGACACCTTCCAAGTGCTTCAAACTCTTTCCCGGTGGCGGACCAAATCTCAGCTGAAGTGCTGTCACTGCCGGTCTATCCGGAACTCACTGATGAAATGCAGAAATTTGTCGCAAATACAATCATTGAAGCAGTTCGGTAGGCTCACATGAAAGGCATTATTCTCGCAGGTGGTTCAGGAACCAGATTGTATCCATCGACGCTGGTCGTATCCAAGCAATTGCTACCGATTTACGACAAGCCAATGATCTATTATCCCCTGACGACGCTTATGCTCGCAGGGATACGGGAGATTCTTATAATCTCCACTCCCCATGACCTCCCTTTATTTAAAAGGTTGCTGGGTAATGGCTCGCAATGGGGGCTGACACTTGAGTATGCTGAGCAGCCAAAACCTGAAGGCCTAGCACAGGCATTTATCATCGGGGAGGAGTTTATTGGAGGCGAACCGAGTTGCCTTATCCTGGGCGACAATCTCTTCTATGGCGCAAACCTGGAGCGAACGGTAAAGGATGCTGCTGAGCTTGGCCATGGGGGTACGATTTTCGCGTACTATGTCAGAGATCCTAAAAGATACGGTGTTGTTGAGTTTGACGAGTCGTTCCGCGCTTTGTCCATAGAGGAGAAGCCAGCAGTTCCAAGGTCGAACTATGCTGTGCCAGGACTGTATTTTTTTGATGGCAGAGCAAGCAAAATTGCAAGAGACTTGACTCCGTCTCCAAGAGGTGAATTGGAAATTACTGATCTCAACAACATGTATCTCGAAGAAGGTACTCTGAATGTGAGTGTTTTCGGGCGTGGTACCGCGTGGCTCGACACAGGGACACATGAATCCTTGTTGCAGGCGGCGAGTTTCATCGAAACGATCGAGCAGCGGCAAGGTTTGAAGATAGGGTGTCCTGAAGAGGTTGCATGGAGACAGGGCCACATTTCTGATTCTCAACTTGGTGAACTTGCGAATCTGTACAATAAGAATCCATATGGCGTATATCTAAAGGAGTTGCTTGGTTAGATTATTGTATTCAGATCTTATATCTACTTGTCGCTTAATATGAAAAATTTTGCACTAATCGGCGTTGCCGGCTACATAGCACCACGGCATCTCAAAGCGATACAGAATACTGGTAGCAACTTACTCGCTGCTTGCGATCCACATGATTCTGTTGGTATTTTGGATAGCTATTTTCCAAAGGCGAGTTTCTTCACCGAGTATGAGCGATTTGACAGACATATTGAGAAGTTGCGTAGAGGGCCTAGCGAAGGACGTGTGAATTATGTTAGTATATGTACACCAAATCATCTACATGACGCACATATTCGGCAAGCTCTGCGTGTTGGCGCTGATGCCGTTTGTGAAAAACCCGTTGTGCTCAATCCATGGAACCTGGATGCATTGGCAGAACTCGAACAGGAGTACGGCCAGCGAATCTGGACGGTCCTGCAACTGCGTGTCCACCCTTCCATCTTGGAGCTGAAGGCGAAACTGGATCGGCAGTTCAAGAGTACAGAACAGAATAAGGGAGACAATCGGTGCCAGGTTGATCTTACTTATATCACCACACGGGGAGTTTGGTATGATTATTCTTGGAAAGGCCAGGTAGAGAAATCAGGCGGAATAGCAACGAATATCGGTGTCCATTTTTTCGATCTCCTCCTTTGGCTATTTGGCTATGTGCGTTCAAGCGAGATGCATCTTTCCCAGACACGCAGGATGAGCGGCTATCTCAATCTCAGGAATGCCGATGTTCGCTGGTATTTGTCTCTCGAGAGAGATGATCTCCCCGCCGACGTCGTCGAGAGCGGCGGAAGCACGTTTCGGTCGATCACCGTGGATGGGAAGGAAGTAGAATTTACCGGGGGATTCGCCGACCTGCATACAGAAGTATATAAGGCGACTCTTGATGGAAATGGCTTTGGGCTGGAGGATGCGTATCCTTCAATCCAACTCGTTCATAATTTACGCCATGACAGTCCGATCAACGTCCCCGACGATGAACGAATCCATGCCCTGCTTCGAGGCAGGAATCTCGCGTAGATGTTGTACCAATCGATACAAAGGTACTGATAGATGGAATCATGCTTTGTTCACCAATCTGCCTTCGTCGATGAAGATGTTCTTATCGGAGTAGGGACCAAGATCTGGCACTTCACTCACGTACAAAGCGGTGCTCGAATCGGCAGAAGCTGCGTGTTCGGTCAAAACGTGAATGTGGGGAACAACGTTTTGATCGGAGATTTCTGCAAGGTGCAGAATAATGTTTCGATTTACGAAGGCGTCATTCTCGAAGACTATGTCTTCTGTGGTCCGTCCATGGTGTTCACCAACGTGCTGAAGCCTAGATGCAAATATCCACAGCGAGGGTCTGAGCACTACGTGGAAACCCGAGTCAAAGAAGGCGCTTCGCTTGGAGCCAACTGCACCATCGTATGCGGCACCAGAATTGGGAAGCACGCCATTGTGGGAGCTGGAGCGGTGGTTACCAGAGATGTCCCTGACTACGCGCTCGTTTTAGGCACACCCGCTAGGGTAGTTGGGTGGGTCAGTGAAGCGGGTGAGCGTCTCGATTTCTCGCAATCGGAAACAACCCGTTGTTCAGTGTCAGGCATGCAGTATACACTTGTGGATGGCAGGGTTCTTGAATCTTAATCTTGAGTTCGAGCACAGTGAACGAATCAAAGAATAACGAAAAATCACCGGTCCATGTGACGTCTCCATTGCTTCCCGGCAAGGAAGTTTTTACGAAGGAATTAGAGGATATCTGGTCAAGCCGGTGGTTGACGAACAACGGGAAGTTTCATCAGCGGCTTGAAGAACGTCTATCCTCGTATCTCGGGGCACCGTATCCCTCCCTGGTGTCAAACGGAACGCTCGGATTGATGCTCGCCCTGAAGGCTTTCTGCCCTCCCGGCAGCGAGGTTATCACGACACCATTTTCATTTATCGCTACGGCACATGCCATTTTATGGTGCGGTCTCATCCCTGTCTTCTGTGATATTGAACCTGAGGGATTCGGAATAGATCCCGCTCAGATTGAATCGCATATCACTTCACGCACGAGCGCAATTCTTCCTGTACATGTCTACGGCTATCCGTGTGATGTTGAGAAGGTTGACTTTATCGCCGAGAAGTACGGACTAAGCGTGATTTACGACGCCGCACATGTATTCGGCGTCCGCTACAAAGGTCGTCCCATTACGGAATGGGGCGATGCCTCCGTCCTAAGTTTCCACGCGACGAAACTGTTTAATACTATGGAGGGTGGAGCGGTCTTCTCGAAATCCGAGGAAGCGCAGAAGAAGATCAATCTTCTGCGTAACTTCGGTATCACCAGCGAGACGACTGTAGAAGAAATCGGAATGAATGCGAAGCTGAATGAAATCCAATCGCTATGGGGATTGCTGGTACTCGATGAGATCGATGATGAGCTGGCGAGACGACGCGAACTGGACACGCTGTACCGGAACTCGCTGAGTGGTTTCGAGTTCATTTCCATTCCGGAGATTGATCCGGATGTGGAGTGGAACTACGCCTATTTTCCGGTGCTGTTTGGTAAAGCAGGCCAGGCGGCACGCGATGCGGCGTATGATGCGCTCCGTGCGCAGGGAATCTACACGCGAAAGTATTTCTATCCCCTGATCACACAGGTTGAAAGTTATGCGTCGTATAGGGATAGTTACACACCTGTCGCGAAGGGGATTTCGGAATCTGTACTGTGCCTGCCAATGTATGGCGATCTCGGGCATGACGTCGTCGAGCATATCCAAGATGTGCTGTGGAAGATGGGATGAGCAGCTGGCTCCCTGCAGTGGCAGGTCAACGGGTGAAGAGGACTTTCAGTGTCAGACGTTGACAGGAAAGATATCCAGCGGAAGGGCGTTTCCGCATATGCATGGGATGTATCAGGTAAGTTACTGAAGCAGGGTGTTACGTTTTTCGTGACAGTATTGCTCGCGCGAATCCTCGGTCCCGAAGAATTTGGTCTTGTCGCCATGTCGATGTTCTTCGTATCGATATCTACGATACTGATCGACCTCGGACTGAGTTCCTCCCTTATTCAGGCAAAAGAGGTATCAAACGAAGAGTACTCAACAATATTTTATTTGAATATTACCATCGGCGCTTTGATCGCGATCGTGCTATACACTGGCAGTGAGGTGATAGCCCGGTTCTACGACGAACCGAGGATTGCAGACATTATGCGTCTGCTTGCGATCAATCCAATAATTGGTTCGTTGAATGTGGTGCATATTGCGATTTTGACACGGGAAATGCGTTTCCGTGTTCAAACCTATGCTAGCTTCGTATCGTCGATCGTGGCGGGCTCCGTGGCGATAACCATGGCATATTTGGGTTACGGGGTCTGGGCCCTGGTTATTCAGGCCATAATGGGTATGGCAGTTCAGACCGTCATCATCTGGTCGGTAGAAGAATGGATCCCGAGACTGCATTTCAACACGCGGATACTGCGGAAGCATCTGCCGTTCAGCGGGAGGATGTTTCTTGCCGGGGCGATTAACACGGTATACCAGCGGGTGGACATCCTCATTATAGGGAAGCTGTTCTCGGCTGCCGATCTGGGACTATACTATCGTGCGGTTTCCTTCAACACGATGATCATCCGGTATGCCGGAAACAGCCTCGTACGAGTATTCTTCCCCCTCATTAGCAAGATGCAGGACGACCATGCTGCAATCAGAAAAGCGGTATCGAGAAGCCTGAACGTGTTGAGCTTAGTCGTTTTCGCTATGTCAGCGGTGCTGTACGTATCCGCAGATGAAATTATCGTATTGCTCTTCACGGATAAGTGGCTCGCATCCGCACCGTACCTGCGCCTTGCCATGCTGTTCGCCTACGCGTATCCCATGTCGGCTATTCTTGTTAACGTCGTCAGTGGAACGCGGCACGGGAAGAGCTTTTTGCGTCTGGAACTCTACAAGAAAGCAGTGTTGACGATCTGCATGCCCGTCGGATTCTATTTCGGTATTACTGGGTACCTGGTGGCGCTCACCGTGGGGCAAGCGATCGGCGTCATGCTCAACTTCTGGACGGCTGGAGGCATTGTTCGTATACCGTTCAAGAGGATCGTAAACTGGATCTACAGTTATGCGTTCATCGCGTTGGCGGCTGGGGCGATCATAACAACACTGTACCATTTGCTCTGGCAATATGATAATGCGCAGATGTCCATGGCATTGGGATTTGCGATAAAAACATTCGGTGTGCTGACGGTGTATGGATTGACGAGCTGGCTGCTGAGGATGAACGGTCTTCAGGAGCTACTGACACTCAGAAAACGGATCATGAAGTGAGCAGCTCTGATCCTGCACAAGGTGTACCATGGCATTGGGTGAGCGCTCGGTTGCTTAATCCGGCACACGGCACACGCTTCGCGAGGAGGGACGATGAGTTTTGATGTAAGTATTCTGGTCATAACCTATAATCACGAGGAGTTCATCACAGATGCTCTCACGGGAATCTGTCAGCAGAACCTCGGCGATTTATCCGTCGAAATTGTGGTTACCGATGATTGCTCCACGGATAATACCGCGGGATTTGTCCGGTCAATGGACGTCGAAAACCAGACACTACGACTGTTCGTGAATGCGAAAAACGAAGGTCCTATGCGGAATCTCACGAATGGTCTTCGGAAGTGCAGGGGCAGGTACATCGCTTTGTGTGAAGGAGATGATTTCTGGATCGATCCGAACAAGCTTTTAAAGCAAATGGCAGTGATGGCTAGAGAGCCGGGTGTCGCTGCTTCGTATTCGTCTGTTACCATCGTTGATAGGGAAGGAAGAGAAGTAGGTACGCGGAACATCAGGAAGAGGGAGTTACGACAAACGGATGTGTTGCGCGGCGTAATTCCACCGACGGCGACAGTGCTATTTCGCAGAGATTGTATAAAGGAAAAGGATCTCGAAATACTCAACAGGGTGCAGTACGGCGATCGCCTTCTGCTCGCTTTGGTTACGAGATTTGGAATAGCCAGATCTGTGGAGGGTCCCCATGCGGCCTACAGGGTACACGCGGGCGGCCTGTTCTCCATGCAAAACGAGGTCTTCAGAGCACAAAAAGCACTGCAAACATACCGGGTAATGTACGAGGTGTTTGAGAAACGATCACAGCGCAAAGCGATCGCAATTGGTGCATCTGACAAATTTTCCTTTCTGATCGTAAATGCTCTAGTTCTCACTGGTGATTGTGGGTTCCGGCAGATCATGAAGGAGTGGTACGCACTGGCCGGAGCAAAACAGCTGGCACTGATCATGTTGCATGCAGGAAAAACGATCGTTATACGTGCATTGCGAGGGAGGCTGTGAGCACCGAAGCGTATCGACCGGGAAACGTGGAGGAAGCCCGAATTGCGGTCATTATCCCGGTGAAGAATCGATTCAAACCTTTGCAGGCCGCCATAGATAGCGCTGCTCGCCAAACGCTGAAGCCGAAAGAGATCATCATCGTCGACGACGGATCGGATCGGCCGGTTGAGGATATCCTGACGAATCGCTACGATGGTATCGTACGAGTGATCCGGAAGGACAGATCACATGGTGCGGCTCAGGCGCGCAATGACGGTGTCGAGGCCGCATCGAGTGACTTGATTGCATTCCTGGACTCGGATGATACATGGGAGCAGCAAAAGCTTGAGAAGCAGGTCGAGGCGCTACTGTCTGTCGAGCGTGACCACCCTCTCATTTATACGCGCGTGGCGGTACACAGCGGGAGTGGGAAACGGGATGATGATGGTAGCAACGAGCATGAAGGATCTCTGCAAACTGTCCTGGAGATGGGTTGGTATGGACCGCTCACTTCGTCGGTTCTGATGAAAAAGGATACATTCGCACTTGTAGACGGTTTCGATCCGAACATGCAGAGCATGCAGGAAGTAGACCTGTATTACCGCTTGAGAACGCGCGTATTCTTCAAAGCCGTCCGCAGCCCGGAGACAAACAGATACGAGTACGGAGACAGTATCACCGGCAACAGTGCGAACTATGTACATGGCAGGGAGCGTTTCATCGCGAAACACAGGAAGAGCATGAGCAATCGGTACAGAGCAAAACTCTACCGCGCGATCGCGATGCGATTGCTGCGCGAAACCAGGTTGCGTGCCCTGCGGTACGCCCTAAAAGCATGCCTGGAATCACCACTTGAGAAAAGGAACTATGGTGTTGTCATGCGTGTCGTTCTGATAGGTAGATGACAATGGCTACTGTGTCGATTGTTACGATAGCCTTCAACGATGTCAAGAGAATCGAGAGGACGATTAGATCCATTCGCGATCAATTGCGACATCCAGACCAGTACATCGTCATGGATGGAGGATCAGAGGATGGAACAACAGATATCGTCGCTCGATACCCAGATGTCATCACGACTTACAGCAGTGAACCCGACGAGGGTATTTATGATGCCATGAACAAGGGAATTCGCGTAGCTACTGGCGAGTGGATTGGTATCGTCAATGCCGGTGACTTCTATTTCCCCTGGACGATCAATACTGTGCTGCAGTTTGCAGAATCCTCCGACGCAGATATACTCCACGGAAACCAGATGGTTTTCACAGAATATCCTTCATTCTCGTATTTCAGGCATAAGCAGCCATCAAGCAACAGCGAGGATCTGGAGAACAAACCATCGATTTTCCATCCTACCTGCTTCGTTAAAAAAGCACTATATGAGCGCATTGGGCTGTTCGACGAAAGCTATCGCGTCGATGCTGATTACGAATTTCTGCTGCGCGCAAAGCGCGAGGGTGCAAGGTTCGCATATGTTCCGCAAACACTGACAGGATTCCAAACGGGTGGTGTGAGCGGAGGATGCACGAGGTTCAGTGAGGGATATAGAATTCTGAAGGAATATGGGATACCACGATATACCTCTAATACGGTTAAGCTGCTACGATGCTTGCTGAGGAAGGCGATTGCATTCGTCGTGGATATAGACAGGCGAGTGGAGAAGAAACGACTTCAGGAATCTAAATCATGAGAGCATTTGCAGACATACAGATTGGAGATAAAGAGAAAGTACGGCACCGGATTACAACAGACGACATTACCCGGTTTGCCGCATTGACTGGTGATGACAACAAATTGCACATCGACAAACAGTTTGCCGCGGCGACGCAATTCATGAAGCCTATTGCGCACGGGATGCTTGGCGCCGCGTTTATTTCAACGCTGATCGGTACGAAGCTGCCCGGTGATGGTGCTCTCTGGCATCGGCAGACACTGGAGTTCGTGCGACCGGTCTATGAAGGAGACGCCATCACGGTCACGGCAACGGTCACCAGCAAAAAGAAGCGCACGAAAACCATCGTCCTGGATGTGATCATTCGGAACCACCGTAGACAGGTCGTCACACGCGGAGAAGCGCACGTCAAAGTGCTCAGCCCGCAACCGGAGAAAGTTCAGGACTCGCGAAATTCTGCTTCCTATGCCGCCGTGCTCGTTGTTGGAGGTAGCGGCGGGATCGGCACCGCTGTCGCACAGGAGTTGGGACATCGTGCCCGACCGGTTGCCGTACACTGTCACAGCGACAGGAACGCCGCGAGCAGTGTCGTGGAAACGATCCGTGCCGGCAGCGGAGAAGCGTTAGTCGTCGAGGCTGATGTGAGAAAGTCGGAGGAGATGGAGGACGCAGCGAGGCAGGCCGCGTATCGTCTGGGCGGACTGGACGGTCTCGTCTATTGTGTGACAAGTCCGCTAGACGACAGTACCTACGAGGAACTTTCGTGGCAGGATTTCGAGGAGGCCCTCGATATTGAACTGCGCGGCGCGTGGAATGCCGTGCAGTCCGTATTGCCGCACATGAAAGAGAGAGGTGAAGGCAGCATCGTGTTTCTTTCGACGCAGGCCGTCGATACACCGAGCGCTGAGTGGATGCCCTATATCACGGCGAAGTCCGCGCTTGAAGGACTCGCGCGATCACTCGCAGTGGCGCTCGCTCCGTACTCCATCCGCGTGAATATCGTAGCGCCCGGTATGACGGACACAAAGCT
The DNA here is from genome assembly GCA_020444325.1 of bacterium. Classification (NCBI taxonomy): domain Bacteria; species bacterium. Next base: position 87,691 of record JAHLLD010000001.1, on the reverse strand, counting down.
TATCGCCGGACTCCCTTCAATTGTAAAAACGCGTATCCAGGCAACCGCTCCAATGAAGCGGCTAGCTGACCCTAAGGATATTGCCGGAGTTATCGCCTTCTTGCTTTCGCGGGACAGCAGCTACTGTACGGGCGAGACGATTCGTGTCAACGGTGGGCAGGTAATGCGATGAAGGATATGAAATTCGCGGAGATCATCGCGGCAAACCGGGACTTGGGAGGATCCATGCATGGGGAGCCGATGGGAGTGAAGGTGCTCTCTAATGTCATCGTGCAACCGGTGAAGGACGTTCTCGAGTATGCGCTGCGCTCCACAGGTGTTTTCGTGAATGTCACGCTTGGAGACTATGATCAAATCGTTCAGGAGAGTGCCGGCGTCAACGCGCGCGTGGTGATGGTGATCTGGGAGGCGGCCAATGCTGCCGAAGGACTGCCACACCGACTGGAGTTGATGGAGACTGCGGAGCGAGAAGCACTATTCCGGCACGTCGCTTCGGAAATCACGCTCGTGGCTAGAAACCTCTCTCAGGTGCCGCTGCTTCTCTGGACGGAGTTCTCTGCCTTTCCGTTTACTGCCGGATATGCGAATGCTACTGCGTATGATGACTTCGTTGATCGATGCAATGCGCATCTCCGGGATGCTCTCCCTCAGAATGGCCGTCTTATCAACGTCGACAAGATCTATGCGCGCGCGTCGCTCGAATCAGCACTGGACTGGCGCGGCTGGTATAATGCTAGCGCGTTGTATGCCGTTCCGTTTTATAAAGAGCTAGCGACTTCTGTGAAGCCCTGGTTCGATTCACTCGCCGGACGTACGGCGAAGTTGCTTCTGATGGACTGCGACAACACACTCTGGGGAGGCATCCTCGGAGAAGACACACCTTCCGGTGTGCAACTCGATCCGCATCAGTACCCGGGCTCCGTCTTCGATGAGATTCAGCAGCGAGCCAAGGCACTCGGGAAGCGCGGTGTCCTGCTCGGTCTGTGTAGTAAAAACAATGCCGAGGATGTGGATGCCATGCTGCGTGATCACCCGTGGATGGTGTTGAGAGACGATGACCTGACGGTAAAACGGGTTTCCTGGTACCCGAAAACGGATAGCATAAGGGACGCAGCCGCAGAACTCAATCTGGGCCTGGATTCCTTCGTTTTCCTTGATGATTCGGATTTCGAGATTGGCCTTGTCCGCGCCCAGCTGCCCGAGGTCACGACCTTCCAGGTACCGGCGAAACTCTATCGTTACCCGGCACTGTTTCGGGAACTCGAAACACGTTTCACGCAGCTGTCACTGTCCTCCGAAGATCTTCAGCGGAAGCGACAGTACCACGAAGAACGTATGCGCACTGAGGAGCGTGAGCGCCATTCGGACTTTGAGAGTTATCTGCAGGGTCTTGGTATCAAGATGATGGTTTCTTGTAACGATCCTGACACCATCCCTCGTATCGCGCAAATGACACAGAAAACGAATCAGTTTAACCTGACCACCCGGCGCTACACTGAGGCCGACATCACCGCGTTCACGGAGTCTGACAACACGGATGTATTCGCGTTTGCGGTGCAGGATAATTACGGGGACAGCGGAATCACCGCGGCATGCATCCTGCATCATACGGAAGCGTGCTGCGACATCGATACGCTTCTCATGAGCTGCCGCATCATCGGACGCAACATCGAGTACGCAGTGATGCAAAGTATTGTGGCGCATTGCGCTTCGCGTGGGGTGGAAACGCTGAACGGGATGTATATCCCTACCGAGAAGAACATGCAGGTTGCTGAGTACTATCCGCGCTGCGGATTCACTCCGTCCGATACGGGTGAAGACGGGGCGAGTGGCTTCACGCTTCAGGTCAGCAGGTACCAGCCCAACGAATTGTCATATATCGAGGTTATTCATGCGTGAACAAATATATCGTGTGTTTTCACAGGTACTCGGCCTGGACCCAGCTGCCATCAGCAGTACGACCGGACCAGAGAACACATCAGGCTGGGACAGCCTCAAACATCTGAACCTTGTCGCAGCTCTGGAAGAAGAATTCGAGGTCGAGTTTACAGATACGGAAGTTGTTGACTGTGTGAGTCCGGCAATGGCGATGGAAATTCTTCAGCAGAAGATCGGGAGCCGATGAGCAAGATTGATTATACATCTTTGATCAACTATCTGCATACCGGAATTCAAGAATCAGAAATCCTCGTCCTGATTATTACGGATCGCGCGCTGTTGTCATATCTTCGCACCAACGAGGATGCTCGGGAGGCTCTTCTCCGGTCGCTAGAATGGACAACGGTGCTCACTATCGACTGTTCTGCCAACGACGGTGACAACGAGGGGATCGCGAGCGTCTTGGCAACTGCTTCGTGGGTGAAACTGCAGCCGAGATGTGGAGCGCATGTCGTCTGGACCGCATGCGGCCCTCTGGCCGATTACCTGCTCAATGCAGATAGCGTCACCGGCTATGATGAGCGATCCCCGCTGTCGCGTGCCGCCGGTAGGGAGGCCTCACTTGTTCTCATCGGCGATGATTCGGCGGCAGCATTAATTCCATGGTTCGAGGAAGAGGCGGAGGTACCCCATCGTTTCTGGAAGAAGTATGAGGTGGGCGGTGAGGACTCTGAATGCGCAGGAAGAGCGGTTGGCTTCAGATTTGAATTGCTAGAAGGGAAGCGTGTGAAGTTTTCGATGGAAGCTCTAGCAGGCATCGCAGGTGATTCGTGGAGCCTGAGGAACCTCGCTGGCCTCTCGGTCGCCGTGGGACCACTCGCAGGTCTGCGAGAAAATGTTCATAGTGTCCTGGCCGCTACTCCTGACTACTTCCTGGAAAAGCCGGACGAAGATTCCGCGTCAGCTGACCATCCTATCTTGCGGCTCGACCATATTGGGATTGTATCCAAGTATGAAATGAAGATCAGGAAACTGCTCGGACTGCTCGGAGCGCGTATTGCGTACGAGGGTGTTGTCGAAGCCATCGGTGTGAACTGCCAGTACCATGTATACGAGAACGTCGACGTGGAGATCGTGTCGCCGATCAGAGAAAACAGCATCGTGTCTGCCCACCAGCAGAAACTGCCCTTCAATCCGATTCATCACATCGCCTTCGAAGTGCGATCTCTGGAAGAAGGAGTCGCATATTTCCGCGACCTGGGGTATCATCCTATCGATGGCAGGGTACTGCTTGCTCCCAAACCGTATCACAGGGTTGTCTTTCTCTCACCGGTACAGACGGGCGGACTGCTGATCGAACTCGTCGCCGATGAAGGAAAGGACTTCCAGGTTTATGGCGGCGAGAAGGAGGATACTTGGACACTGTGACTATTATTCATCGAGTCGCGGCAATTGTACTGCAGTATCCGGATCGGCCTGCGCTGGAGATCGATTCCACGCAATGGTCCTACCGGGAACTCTGGCGGGCAGCAGGAGAAATCGCGCGCGTAATCGAGAGTCGTGAAGGAACGCGACGCACCCCCGTCGCGATATTCGCCTCGCGTTCCTTTGTCACGTACGTAGGGATACTCGGTATTCTACGATCCGGTCGTCCCTACCTTCCGATCAACCTGAAGTTCCCAGTTTCCCGTACGTCGCGGATGCTTGACCTGGCGCAGAGTGGTACCGCGATCGTGAGTGAGGAGTTCGAAGAGTATGTAAGGAAGATGCTGGATGACCATGCAACACAGTTGTCCCTTATCGACGTTGAAATACTTGCCCCGCTGTGCGAGGAGGCGGGAGCAGGAGACGAAGCTTCAGACAGCATGGAGCGAAGTATGCTGTTCGAAGAGCATTCCACTGAAGCCTACTTCTTGTTCACATCGGGGACCACCGGGGAGCCAAAGGGAATTCCTGTAACGCATGCGAACCTGGAAGCTTACATCGAGTTCATCCGGGGGGAATATGATTTAGGCCCCGATGACCGTATCTCGCAGGCGTTTGACACGACCTTCGACCCCAGCGTTCATGACATGTTTGTCTGCTGGTCCGCGGGTGCCTGCCTATGTCCACTTTCACCGAATGATCTTCTTCTCCCGAACCGCTTTATTAACCGGAAGAAGTTGACCGTCTGGAGTTCGGTGCCTTCGATTGCCCTGCGCATGAAGCAGGTCAGGATGCTGAAGCCGAACAGTCTTCCTACACTGCGTTATACACTGTTTACCGGTGAAGGATTGCCGGATCACGTGGCAGAATCTTGGAGTCAGGCCGCTCCGAATTCCGTCATTGTCAATGGGTATGGTCCAACGGAGATCACCATCAATATTTCCAGACATGAATGGAAGGCGTCCAGTTCTCCGGCTCTTGCCGTGAACGGGATCGTCCCCATCGGGAAGATTTTTTCGACCCATCGCTTTCGTATCGTCGACGAGCATTTACACCCCCTGAAGTGGGGTGCAAGAGGTGAATTGCTTGTTTCCGGTCCTCAGGTTACGAATGGATATTTGAAAGATGCCGACCGCACTAAGCATAGTTTCGTGAAAATCGAGGGTGAGGTGGGAATCTGGTATCGAACGGGTGACTTGGTCAACGAACTGGAAGACGGAACGCTGCAATACTTAGGGAGGATAGACCATCAGGTGCAGATCCGGGGTTATCGCGTGGAAATCGCGGAGGTGGAATCCTTCCTCCGCTCGATGGATGCTGTGACGGAGACGGTCGTCTTACCCCTTCAGGATTCGACAGGAATGGTGCACGGACTACATGCGTTCCTCCTCTCTTCGGCGGGAACGACGCTGCAGGGAGAAGCGTTGCATCTCTGCCGTGAGCATCTGCCGGAGTACATGGTTCCGACCCGCTTTACGGTCCTTGCTCAGTTCCCGATAACACCCAGTGGGAAAATCGATAGAAAACAATTGTTGGTCATGGAGAAATGACGATGGATCGAGAGAACCTGAAATCTTTTATCGAACAGAAAATCGATGAGAAGGTCGAAATGCTTGGACTAGAGCGACCGGAATTGACTGATGATTACCATCTTACTGGATCCGGCGTCTTCGATTCAATGGATTTCTTTGGCCTCATTACCGATGTCGAGGAAGAGTTTCAAACGGAGATCGACTTTACAGAGCATGATCCGGATGTGTTCACGACGCTCGGCGGCTTCATGCAGTGTGTCCTAAGCTCGGCGAGTAACGGATGAGCGATATTCGCATAGAAATACTGGGGCGTGATGATGAGCGTTTGGACCAGTTGCCGCCACTTTTTCGTGATTACTACGAGAGCATGAGCGACAAGGGACTGCAGATGCCGCTTGTAGAGAACGGTGAGCATCTATGGCTCGACGGCCTGCGTAAAAGTCTTGGGCGCTTCTACCAGATGGTCGCGACTGTCGAAGATGACCGTATCGTCGGGTTCGTTTTCGGGTATATCCGGATCACACCACCGTACCTCGGAAGCAAGAAGGTCGGATATGTGGACGGGCTTTACCTGGAGGAACAGCATCGCACTGGCCCTCTCGTCCTGAGAATGATTCGCGAACTACAGATGTGGTTTCGCGAGCGAGATGTGGATTCTCTTGAGTTGCAGGTTCTGACCGATAACGAGCATGCCTGGAAACTCTGGGAAAGTCTCGGTTTCAAACGCGAACTGTACCAGATGAGAAAGCAGTTACGGCCATGAGCGCCATTCTGAACAATATGGCAGCCACCGAGCACCAGCTGCGCAAAGCGTTGTGGATGATGCGCGGCTGGTTGCTGCGCTGCTATCTACGGCTGCACGGCTGCCGGGTTGGTAACAAGCTGAAGTGTAAGCAATGGCCCACGTTTCGGCAAGTGCCAAATGGTAATATCAGGCTAGGATCGTCGGTAACGATTGGATACAGGATTTCATTGGATGTGGGGAGAGAGGCCATACTTGAAATCGGCAATCATGTGAATCTTGTGCAAGATTTGCTTATCAGCAGTGGTGTGCAGGTTGTAATTGGAGATTACTCAGGTATCGGGGAGTACTCGAGTATTCGGGATGGTGATCATGGTTATAGTTCACATAGTCGAATACACGACCAGGTCACAACCCATGACCCAATAATAATTGGAAGCGATGTTCAAATAAGTCGCGGCTGTTTGGTCACGAGTGGTAGCAGAATAGATGATGGTGTAATCGTTGGTGCTGGTTCAGTCGTGACAAGTAGGACGAAGACGATTGCAAATGGAATCTATATTGGTCAACCTGTGAAAATGATCGGAAAGAGGCCCTGAAAAACGTTGATATTGATAGAAAACATGGGGTTCCTCGCTACTACTTGTAGGTAAGCTGATAATCGAGCTTCCCGGCAATCAGATAGATCATCGTGATCCAGTTGTCTGTGGATCGATACCCTCGTGCCTTTAGTTTGGATGCCTGAACCAAGCTGTTGATACCTTCGAGAAAGCCTGCAGTCATGTGTGACTGGTGAAAACGAAGGACGCCATCCCAGTGTCGCTTGATCGTAAGCGCAAACTCCTTCATCTGCTCGATCCTACTGCATCGGGTCCAGTGATACCATCGCTTCAGATATGCGACCGACTGATGTGCTTCAATATCAAAGAATGCGCGTAGTCCCAGGACGAGAGCGTATGCATTGTTTGTCTTGTGCGCGCAATACCGCAGATCTGAGAGTTTACGCTCCTGTGATACGCTCAGCTGCCGTGGACGACGGAGCCACAGAAACCGCCTGCCCTTCAAATGCGGGTTCTCCTGCGCTTCTTCTCTGCGAACACGGTCGAGGGCTTCGTTGGGTAGCTTCATGATATGAAAACGATCAAACGTCATATGGGCATTGGGCAGAACCTCGCGCACACCTGCAATGAACGCGGGCGACATGACCATGCTGATGACCCGGATTTCGTCCGGATCACTCCCGTGCGCATGAAAATCATCGGCAAAGCGGCCTAACACATCCTGCCCGCGTCCCTCACAGGCAAACAGAACGCGACGCGCATCCGCATCAGTAACGATACTCACATACCGGTGCCTCCGACGGCGAGAGGTCTCATCAAGTGCGATGCACTCTACCGTAGAGTAGTCTTCATGCTCCCGTGCACGCGCGATATGAAACCGGAGAATGCGCCAGAGCCGCGTATCGTGAATGCGGAACTGGCGGGCAATGTCGGCCACGGGCATGTGCGGGGCCATGCTCATCGCAAGAGCTTCAAACAGCAGCGTAAAGCCACTTCCCGGACGCGCCCAGGGGACGGTGACCTGCTGAACCCCGCATGCATCACAGCGCACCCGCGGAACACGAGCGTGCAGATAACACGTGTGCTGAAAAAAGTCCATATGACGCCATTCTTTGTCCACCGTGTCATGAACCGGCTGTCCTGCCACCGCACAACTCCGGGCAGTCGAACCTGCTTCCAGGGACGAAATCGATCCAGAGATCGAGGCGCGAAGCATCAGAGGAGAATTCGGTTTTCTTGCATTCCCAGGGGGGCATGAGGCCAAGAGCGGCAGTGAAAAGGGCATCAGTCGGAGAAGTCATCGGCGTTCGGGTGCTGTAGTACATAACCGGAACCTACTCAAATCGAGCGCAATCTACGATACCTACCCGCACAATACAGCGAAGAGCCTCATTTTGAGAATGACGTGATTTGCTTTTATTGGTAGACTAGGAAGTCTATGCGAAACTTACATTAGTATACACAAGTGAAGGATATATTTGTAGTATGAAAGTGTTGATAACTGGCGGAGGCGGTTTTATTGGTTCGAACCTCGTTGAGGAATTTGTGAATCGCGGGCATGATGTCAGTGTGTTGGACAACTTCTCTACTGGGAAAAGAGAGAATTTGACAGAGTATGAAGACCATATTGAACTGATTGAAGGGGATATACGAAGCTTTCATGTTGTCAACCGTGCTGTTGAAGGAATGGAAGTCATATTGCACCAAGCTGCACTTCCATCTGTACCACGATCAATTAATGATCCAATCACAACCAATGAAGTTAACGTTGTAGGGACACTGAATATCTTGGAAGCAGCTAGGAGTCACGGAGTTCGTCGTATTGTGTACGCGTCTTCATCATCTGTATATGGTGACAATCCAACACTGCCAAAGGTCGAGACAATGGTGCCGGTTCCTCTTTCTCCCTATGCTGTCTCGAAGCTGACTGGGGAGAATTATTGCCGTGTATATGCGGAACTGTACGGATTGGAGACTGTGGCGCTGAGGTATTTTAACGTGTTTGGACCCCGGCAGGATCCATCGTCTCAATATTCTGCGGTCATACCGAAATTCATAAACCTTATGATGAAAGAGGTTGCTCCAAAAATATATGGTGATGGTGAGCAAAGCAGAGATTTTACTTTTGTGAAAAACGTAGTCTCTGCGAATATTCTTGCAGCAACTAAAGAAGCTGTTGTTGGGAAAGCAATAAATTGCGCGACACACGGGCAAGTGACATTAAATCAGCTTGTGATGTTGCTGAATCGAATACTAGGGACCACGATAGTGCCTGAGTACGCAGAGTCGCGTCCAGGAGATATCAAGCACAGTTATGCTGATATTGAATTGCTGAAGAGATGCACTGGTTATTCGCCGATTGTAGAGTTCGAGACTGGTATTGAAAAAACAGTGCGATATTATAGGGACAGAAATGACGATAGCTCGCTCTTTCAATAGCAATTGTGTTGTAGTCGTAATGGTTTACGCTATTGCATTTAGGACTTATCATGGCTAATGTCGGAATCGTAACAACGTGGTTTGAAAGAGGCGCTGCTTATGTATCGCGCCAGTATGAAAGATTAATAGCGATTGAGAACAAGGTGTATATTTATGCACGTGGGGGCTACCAGGATAAGCGTAGTCGTGCATACAATAAAGAGAATGTCTGGTGGGGTAAGGTTACCGGAAGACCGATCCGGACTGCTATAGATAAAGCGGATTTTATAAAATGGATATCTCTAAATAAAATAGACATAGTGTTATTCAATGAGCAATCTTGGTGGGAGCCTGTTGTGTGGTGCAAGGAAGAGGGTGTCATTACTGGCTCCTATATTGATTACTATACTCATGATACAGTTCCGTTGTTTTGGCTTTATGATTTTTTACTATGCAATACAAAGAGGCATTATTCGGTGTTTAAGGAGCATCCGCAATCGTATCACATACCATGGGGCGTGGATACTAACCTCTTTGCGCCAGCCAAAGAGGCAGATCATGAGATCCCGGTACTGTTTCATTCATGTGGAGTGAGTCCTTATAGAAAAGGAACTGATATGCTATTGAACGCGGCCTCCCGAATTAGTGGAGATTTTAAACTAGTGGTACATACACAGGTATCGCTGTCGAAAATTAGTAACATGGCGCGTTCAGCGATATCGAAGCTATCTAAGGCAGGTAGGTTGCAAGTGATAAGAAAAACAATACCGGCCCCTGGATTATATTCGTCTGCAGATATATATGTGTATCCAAGCAGATTGGATGGTTTGGGCTTAACATTACCAGAGGCCATATCCAGTGGCTTGGCTGTTGTCGCAACAGGTCACCCTCCTATGAGTGAATTTGTGCGTTCTGAGTATGGCGTATCGATTCCTGTGGAAAGGTCGTTTAGAAGGGGAGATGGATACTATTGGCAAATGGTGGAGGTTAAGCAGGAGATCCTCACGTCTGTACTGCAAGAATTAATTAATGACAAGGATAAAATCGTATCAATGAAGCGTAGTGCTAGAGAATATGCTGTACGGTTCCTAAATTGGGATGATCGTGCAACCAGTCTGAATGATACGCTGGGCGGCATTGAAAAAATAGATTATGATCAAGCGTTAGTAGAAAGAGCTCTAGAGTATGAAGCAGAAAAGAGTACATGGAAGGACAGACTATACCATATAATGCCGGAAGCTATGGGTCAGATAAACATCATAAAGAAGCGAATTGCAATGAGAAAACTGAAACGGTGACAAATCTGTCTTGTGCATTTAAACATTGCGCTGGCAAACGAAAGATTCTGTTCGAATAGCAATTCTACGAGTTTGTGCAGAGGTTCTACTGTAAACAACAAATCGAATTGCATAAGAATATTGCGTAGAACAGACGGATTTGGTGTGCTTTCTAAGACCTAAGTTCTGACAGACAGTGTTGATCTGCTCCTCTGCCATATCGTCAGAATAGGTCTTTAGTTAGTCAAGGTGTTTGTGTTTTGCGATCGGCGCAGCGTCAACAAAGGTCTGTATGGGTGTTCTCCCGAAGCAGTACTTTCCTGCGTGAGTCCGTTCTCTGTTGTATTCAGCGAGCCAGGCGTCGAGATCCTCTTGCAGCGGCTCAAGCGAGGTGTACACAGTTTCCCGGAATGCCACTGTGTAAGACCCGTCTTCGACCGTTTTATGGAATCAGTCGCAGATTTTATTCGTCTGTGGCCGACGTGCCTTGGTCTTGGAATGATTGATTTCTTCTAGGGCCAGATAGAGCTGATAGTCGTGGGTTTCCCGATTGCCGTTGTATTCCGTCCCGCGATCCGTCAAAATCCGAAGTAACCGGAGCTCATGCTCTTCGTAGAACGGGACGACCAGGTCATTGAGCAGCACGTCAGCAACAAGTGAGTTTTTGCGGTCGTAGACTTTCGCCTTGGTGACCTTAGAATAGTTATCGATAGACGTCTACTGATAGATGCGCCCGACACCTTTAGCGGTGCCGACGTAGTACGTGCCCAGTGCACCAAGGTTACCGGGGTGCTCAGTTTTGATCTCACCATGGGCTTTTAGTTCTTCCCGCTTTCGTTCGAGAGCACGAACCTGGTCCTCGGTTAAAATCAGTCCCTCTTGGGCGACCCTGGCTTCCAATGCCTTCAGCCGTTTAGTGAAGGTTTCGAGATCGTGGCGCAGCTAGATGTTTCGTGCCGAGGCGGGGAAACATTGATTACATTCCTGCGCAGTTCATTTGAGACGCGGAGCTGCCCATAGGTCGGTATCACAAACGCGCAGTTCACGACAGCGTTTTCGATCCCCTCAATTACTCGATTTTTCAGATTGGGCTTCCGGCGAGACAGGTCCTGCAACGCCATCGCGCCGCCGGTCTCGTAGATCTTCTTGAAACGGTAGAAACGGTCACAGGAGTAGCCCATGATCTTACACGCCTTCATGACGCTCCCAGATGTGTTGGCCAGCTCAAGGAGCCTGAGCTTGCTCTTGATGATTGTCTCTGTTGTGGTCATCTGACATTCTGTGTTAAATGTAAGTGGGCGATTATATCAGTTGTTAGATTTGATACTAACTCCTGCTTGTTATCGCCATTCCTCCTTCGATGGATCGCAAGTACATCGTTTCTTATTATTAAGGAACATGTGTAATTGGTCGAACTAACGTGGGCATGTCGCCAATCCCATAACTCCATCCTCGAGAACTCGGCTTCTATTGCGATACATCTGTCGCTCACTGATATCAATACCTCTGCGACCTCTTCGACAGGCAACTACCCGTAGAGAAGTTGCTGGAGGATACATAGTTCTATACGGTATTTCGTGCTCATGCTGAGGTCCCCAGAGATCTCTTAGGTCCATCATGGGAGTACTATAAAGGTTACAGTTCTACCCAGACGTTATCAACGAGTCATAGGATAACTATTGAATCTAAGTGAATATAAAAGATGGCTAAGTGACCTTCCAAGTGAAGCAAAATGGTTTGTCTATTTACTGTTATACAAACCAGTCATCGATGCTTTCTATTCTCTAAAAGAAGTATCACCGCTATTATCCCCACTATACGTAGTTGGAATAGGTTTGCCGCTCTTAATTCTCAAGGTGTCATTGACGAGTAGACCAATAATGCGAGGTGTGCGTGTACCGAGTGCGGCCTTTAGGGTGTTCTCCATTCTGGTGTTAGCCAACGCAACGATACTCTTGCTTCAGAACAATATATCTTTTGATGCGTTACAGTCTGCATTGAAGATATCATTGCCTGTATATGTTATGTATTACGCCAGAAGGCATTTAACAAATGAGAGGATGCTGGATGGAATTATAATGACGATATTGATATCTGCATCCGTTCCAGCTTTAATGTTGTTGTGGGAAGTTGTTGTTGGCCCAATAAATGTGGAAATGTCAAGGGGATTGCAACGATATACTGGCTTTTACGCTGATTCATTGAATTATTCTATGTATCTTGTGTTCGTCGGGATCGCACTCTTCTATCGGCTTATATCTTCATCATTTAAGTCTAAGCGTTGGCGAAATATTGCTTTTGTTGCGTATTGTATCTATGCAGTGCTGACTTTAATAAGTATTAACCACATAGCAACTTATGCAGCAGTGTTCTCTATCGTGGTGCTGTACTTGTTCTTTAAAAAACATTCTCCGCTTGTGTTGGTCGTTGGAATTGTAGGTCTACTTGTTGTCGTCGTACTGGCAGATGATCAAGCAATTATTGACCGGCTTTCTGAAGAAGCGCTTGTATCAAATGAAATAGAAATACTTGAGGGTACGAGGAGTGAGAGTCAAGCATTCCACGGTCGTATGACTCGTTGGCTATATATATATGATCGGTGGGCAGACGCGAATATTATTGCGCAACTGTTTGGTGGTTCTTTTGACGAAAATGTTAGTGCATCTCCAGGATTATTTACCGTAGTCGCACACAATGATTATTTGCGCATTATGGTTAGCGCGGGAGTGATAGGCCTATTTGCTTATATAATATTTATGATCACCTCTCTCGCAAAGTCGTTTGAGGAGTCAGGGGCAGGCCTTCGGTTCATTTATGTTTCAACGGTGATCGTGACTATTGTGTATAGTATATCCACGGTCCCGACTATATATCCGGGCTATGTTATGATCTCCTATGCAATTACAGCCAGGTTGTATAAATGAGAAAAGATAGTGATCGAGTAAAAGATAAAGTGTTGATTCTCGGGAAGCTTCCGCCACCGTATATGGGCCCTGCTATTGCAACAAAGATAATAATGGGGTCTCGAATGTTGTCTGATAGATATTATATGGTGCATTTTAATACGGGTATCCATAAAGCGTTTCGTGAATCGACCAGGCATCAGTATGGTGCGGTATTCAAGAACATTAATTTATATGTGCGATTTGTTGTTGCCTTGTCTACGCAGCGCCCTAGCTTGGTGCAGATACCAATCAGTCAGTCTACAATTGGATTCTTAAAGGACAGTGTCTATATATGGTTATCCTCATTGTTCGGTCGGAGGGTGGTAGTTGTCTTGCGCGGTAGCGCTCTGCTACAGTGGCAGAATAATGCATCTGTAGCTACAAGAGTGTATTACAGAATGACCATGAAAAGAGTAGCGACGGGGCTGGTCCTTTCAAAAAGATTAACGGGGCAATTAGAGAACGTATTGCCAATGAATCGAATTAGTGTCGTAACAAATGGTGCTGACTATGATATCCCGGATCACCGGACCAGAGGTCGTGTTGTCACTGTATTGTACCTATCTAATTTACAGCCATCTAAAGGAATCATAGAGACGATTAATGGTGTGAGGGTGCTAAAGAATATGGGGATAGATTGCTTGCTTAATGTGGTAGGCGCATGGAGGGATGAAAAGACGGAGCGAATATGTAAGAAGGTTGTACGCGAGAACGGACTATCTGTACGATTTTTCGGTGTAGTTAGCGAATGGGAGGATAAATGCAAACTGCTAATGCAGGCAGATATATTTACTTTTACCCCGAAGGCTCCAGAGGGCCAGCCATGGTCTATTATCGAAGCAATGGCATGTTCCCTCCCTGTCGTGTCGTCAAACATGGGTGCGATTCCTGACATGGTCAAGGATGGCTACAATGGAATAGTATTAGATATTGTCTCTCCAGATGAAATCGCAATCGCGTTGGCGAAGTTGATTCGTGATAGGGAGCTTAGAGAAGAGATGGGACGAAATTCAAAAAAGATATATGATGATAGATATACTGAAGTAAACATGGTTAACAGTATTATCAATGGTTTTGAGTCTGCATTGAGTAGTTGAGTATAAGCAGAACAATCATTTAATTAAGACATGAAACAACTTATTCAAAATTTAAAAGACGGCATGATGCAGATACATAGCGTGTCTGCGCCACAGAAAACATATGGTAAGATATTGGTCAAGTCCACGGCTACTGTTATTTCCGGTGGGACTGAGGGCAAAACTGTCTTGGATGCTCGTAAAAGTTACATTGGCAAGGCTAAATCGCGTCAGAGGGAAGTACGGCAAGTTATTGAACTTGCTCGCTCCAACGGTGTAAGGGATACCTACAACCTTGTCATGAACAAGCTTGAGGCCTACTCTGCCCTCGGCTATGCAGCTGCAGGGTCTGTCCTAGGCGTGGCAAATGATGTGAGGGGATTTAGTATTGGAGACCGTGTTGTTTGCGGTGGGGCTGATGCAGCACATGCCGAAGTGTTGTCTGTTGGGAAGAATCTATGTGCCAAGGTTCATGACGGAACGGATATGCGACATGCCGCACTGGCGACTATCGCATCCATTGCAATGCAGGGAGTGCGTCAGGCGGATCTGAATCTGGGTGAGCGCTGTGCTGTTATTGGTCTCGGCCTCATTGGTCAGCTTACAATGCAATTGATTTCCGCTGCTGGCGCGACTCCGATCGGGTTCGATATCGATTCTCGTGCAATTAAACTGGCAAAAATCTGTGGCTTCCGGCATTCTTTTAGTTCTGATTCAGATAGTGCAGCGCAGCAGATTGCTCTTTTGACTGATGGTATTGGAGTTGATGCAGTGATCATAACTGCTGGAACGTCATCTCTGCAACCAGTGAATTTCGCTGGAGAAATCTGCCGGAAGAAGGGCAAAGTTGTTGTTGTTGGTGCCGTTCCGACGGGGTTTGAGCGCAAGAACTTTTATCGCAAAGAGTTGGATCTGCGGATGTCGTCATCTTACGGTCCCGGACGCTATGATGCGCAGTACGAGGAACAGGGGATCGATTATCCGATCGGTTATGTGCGCTGGACGGAACAGCGGAACATGCAGGCTTACCTGGATTTGCTTGCAGATGGAAAGCTGAATATCGAACCGCTGATCACGCACGAGTTTCCGATCGAACGTGCGAAAGAGGCGTATGATATGATACTGGCGAAGCAGGAGCATTTCTGCGCCGTCCTACTGAAATACGATACAGAAAAAGAAATTGAACACACGGTGTGGAATCCTGCGAAAGCAAATGCCATAGCGCCGAAGCCAGGGAGTGCTCAGCCAGGCGTCGCATTCATCGGTGCTGGTTCTTTCGCGCAGAACATGATTCTACCGAATCTGAGAGATCAGGTAGACTTCGTCGGAATCTCGACCAGGCATGGCAATACGTCACGATATGTGATGGACAAGTATGGTTTCAGCTATGCGACGGATGACGCGTCAAAAATCATGACTGATGATAAAGTGGATGCACTTTTCGTCATGACGCGTCACGATACGCACGCGCAGTATGTGTTGCAGGCAATAGAGGCAGGGAAGGATGTGTTCGTGGAGAAGCCGTTGGCACTTTTCCCGGAGGAATTGGAGTCAATCGCACAAAAATATGCAGAAACTGCATATTTATCTCGGGTCATGCTGGGCTTCAATCGCCGCTTTGCGCCGCATATTGCTGAGCTCAAGCGCATGTTCGACGATGCACAGCCCAAAGCGATACAGTATCGTGTAAATGCAGGGATCTTGCCTCCGGACCACTGGGTGCATGATCCCAACGTTGGTGGGGGGCGCATTGTAGGAGAAGCCTGCCATTTCATCGATTTGGCCATGTTCATCGCTGGTGCGCCGATCACCTCCGTTTCAGCCCATGAGACTGCCTCAGGAAGCAAGCTGAGGGATACGGTATCGGTGTCGCTGGGTTTTGCAAATGGCAGCTCGGCGACAATCTCATATTTCTCGAATGGCAGCAAGAAACTGTCGAAAGAATATCTGGAGGTGTTCTGCAATGGGGTGTCGGCTGTGGTGGATGATTTCAGTGTGATGATGGTGTATGGTGAGAAAGAACGGAAGGTGAAGTTGAAGAAGCAGGATAAGGGGCATGCGGCTGGGGTGAAGGCGTTCATCGATGCGATCAAGGAGGGGAAGCCGGCGCCTATTCCGTTTGAGGAGATCTATTTGTCGTCGAGGGCGACGTTCGCGGTGCTCGAGTCTATTAGAGATCGAAAAATGGTTCACCTATAACCAAAGGCAACCACGGATTTCACAGATTATTGCACAGATTGCACAGAAGATCTTCAAATACACAGGTTGACGATGCCCTCGGAAAACTGCTCGAATATGTGGAAGCGGAGAATTTTGAGGGGTATGATCCGTATGATACGTTGAAGTCGTGGCTGCCATTCCAGTGGTTGGGGAAGTGGGGGCCGGTGTTGGCGATTCAGGTGCAGAAACGGAATCCGTTCAACATAAGGCCTCTGATTGGGGTGAGGAAGGGGAGGAATCCGAAGGCGATCGGACTTTTTCTGCGTGCATACAGTCAGCTGTATGCGAAGACTGGAGATGTGCGGTATCTGGAATTGGCGCAAGAGCATTTTCAGTGGTTGAAATCGCATCCATCCAGCAGCTACAGCAGCTACTGCTGGGGATATGACTTCCCATGGGCTTCACCAATGAAACATATGGCACCCTATATCCCTTCTACTGTTGTCACCGGATTCGTTTGCAAGGGATTGTATGAGTATTTCTTATTGCTGGGTAGATCCAATGAATTGGAGGTTCCAAAGAATGAATTGATGGTCGGAGATATGATTGGCGGTGCGGTTGAGTTTATCCTGCATCATATTGAACGGACGGTCGATGAAAGTGGCCTTTGCTTCTCCTATACTCCTGTGATGAGAGACGCGTGCTATAATGCTTCACTGCTTGGGGCTGAGGTCATTGCAAGGCACCTCGCAATTTCAGGAAGTGACCCTAAATTATTGGACTTGGTGGAACGTAGTGTCGATTTCGTTGTCAATAAGCAATTGGATAGTGGTTGCTGGAATTATCTCATTGATATAGATACAGGGCAGGAAAGTCGACAGATCGATTTTCATCAAGGCTACGTGATTGAGTCCATCGAAGAGATCATGCGTCTGAGTGGACTGCGAAAGCCGGCGTGGGAGCAGGCGGTGCAGAAAGGACTGCAGTACTATCGCAATCAGCAGTTCACTGATGAAGGACGGTCATGGTGGCGCCTGCCGACTGAATGGCCTGTAGAGATTCATAATCAGTCCCAGGGCATCATTACGTTCAACATGTTCGACGAGTACCGCGACTTCGCCCACACCATCGCCGACTATACCATCAAGAACATGCAAGACCGTAAGGGCTACTTCTACTACCAGAAATTCCCCCTCTACACCAACAAAATCTCCTACATGCGCTGGTCCAACGCTTGGATGACTGTAGCGTTGAGCTCGTTGGTCTGAGGTATCCGCAAAATGTGGGCATCTGTAATCAGAGATTGCTTTCTCGTTGAACACAAATTTCCGAGTACACATCATGGAAAGCAATCCCTGCTCCTGGTTTGTTTGAAATCTGCAATTTGATATTTGTAATTTGAAATTGCTCTTCTACATGGGCCACCCGGCCCACTTTCATTTGTTCAAGCATGTCATTGCTGACTTGAAGGGATTGGGGCATGAGACCGTTATCCTGATCAAAAAGAAGGATGTGCTTGAAGAATTGCTGCGGGCGACGGGGTGGGAGTACCATAATATTCTGCCTGAAGGACGCGGGGATTCGAAGGTAGGGCTGGCGATGGGGATGCTGAAAAGGGACTATCGCATGTGGGGACTGGTGGCGAAGACGCGGCCGGATTTGCTGGTCGGCACCAGTGTCGAGATCTCGCATGTCGGGAAGTTTTTCGGTATCCCGAGCGTGAATGTAAATGAAGATGACTGGGATGTTGTCCCACTTTATGCAAAACTTGCATATCCCTGGGCGAGCAGTATTCTGGCTCCTGTCGGATGCCGTATGGGACGTTGGGAATCGAAAACGGTGTTCTATCGTGGCTACCATGAACTGGCATACCTGCATCCGAACCGTTTTATACCTGATCAGTCGGTGATGCGTCAGTATTTTCAGTCTGACAGACCGTATGCCGTGTTGCGCTTCTCCAGCCTGAACGCGCATCACGATGAGGGGATTAGAGGGATTACAGACAATCTCGCGGCGCAACTCATCGAACGCCTCGAGCCGCACATGGATGTGTGGATTACTTCGGAGCGGTTGTTGTCCGAACGGTTTGAGTCCATGCGCATGCCTATCGATCCTTCGGATATGCACCATGTGCTCGCCTGCGCCGAGATCTATATTGGCGACAGTCAGACAATGGCAGCGGAAGCGGGGGTACTGGGTACGCCTTTTCTGCGCTACAATGACTTTGTGGGACGTATCAGTTATCTTGACGACATAGAGAATCACTATCAACTCGGATACGGTGTGCCCGGGAGTCAGCCGGGACTCCTCCTTCGCAGGTTGGAGGAGTTGTTGAGCGTACAGAATCGCCGGGATGTCTGGTCGCAGAGGAGAAACGGGATGCTGCACGATAAAATTGATGTATCCGACTGGATGCTGCACTACCTTCTGGAATTCAATGGCAAGGAAAGGTGACAAAACTTCGCCGCTATATACTGTTTGTCGGTATGGATGTGGTGTTTGTCCTCCTGGCGTTCTATTGTACCTCCCTGTTCAAGGGACATGGGATTTATCGCTTCTTCCTCAGCTATGAAGCTCCGCTCCTGACCTTTGCGTCGGTGTGGATTTTCGGGTCGCTGGTGGGGCAGAAGTATGGGATTCGCCGCGATCTGAGCATGAATGACGCGACGAAGATCGTATTTCGCACGAATGTCATCCTCCTGCTTGTTATCACGGCGGTGGTGCTGTACGGACAGTTTGACCATTCACGTGGGGTTCTGCTCGGCGCCATGGTCTTCACTACGGCATTCGAGCTGCTGGCGACTTACGTCTATACTTTGGATCTCGAACTCGGCCGTGCCAGCAAACAGCGCGAGAAGCTGGAAGAGCTTCCTCGACTGGAGTTTGATAAGGAGTTGGAGCGTGCGGTGGAAGAGTGGCGGATGGATACCGCTCTCCACGATACGATTATCGAGCAGGCGGGCACGACCGCCTTTGCATTTATTCGTCGTCATCTCGGCGAGCATCCGGGTGAGACCCTCTTCATCTCCACGACCGAGCAATTCAGCATCCAGGCGCAGCCTGAAGGGTATTACCGGAATATCGTCAACCTGCATCGCATCAACGATTTCCAGTATATCAACAAGTTCCTCGAAGCAGTTAATGAACGCCTCCCCGCCGGAGGCGTATTCGTGGGCTGCGTGGAAACACAGATGCAGCGCAAGAACCGCTTGCTGGAGAAGTATCCACCGTTGCTTAACTGGATATACTACCCCTTGGACTACGTGTTCAAGCGTGTCTTTCCAAAGCTGCCTGTGACGAAGCAGATTTATTTCCTGCTGACACGCGGTAATAACCGTGTGCTATCGAGGGCGGAATCTCTGGGACGCCTCTATTCATGTGGATTCGAGGTGCTGGGAGAGGTGGATTCCAAGAATCGACTGTATTTCGCCGCTCGCAAAATCAAGGCCCCCGCATTCGATATGAGTCCCACCTACGGTCCACTCGTCAAACTGCGTCGTCACGGGAAGGATGGCAAGATCATCGGCGTTTACAAAATGCGCACCATGTATCCATTCGCGGAGTATCTTCAGGAGTATGTCTACAGGCAGGATGGACTCGCGGAGGGTGGGAAGTTCAAGGATGACTTCCGCGTGACAGGACTCGGACGCTTCATGCGCAAGCTCTGGCTGGATGAATTTCCAATGTTCCTGAATGTTCTCAAGGGGGAACTCAAGCTCGTGGGTGTGCGTCCCCTCAGCCGGCATTTTTTCAGTCTGTATGCAGAGGACCTGCAGAAACGCAGGGTGCAGCACAAGCCAGGCTTGGTGCCGCCTTTTTACGCGGACATGCCAAAGACACTCGATGAGGTCATGGAGTCCGAGCGCCGCTATCTCGATGCGTACGATGAAGCGCCAATCAGGACAGATGTTAGGTACTTTTTAAGCGCAATGTACAATATTTTGCTTCGTCAAGCACGTAGCAATTGATATCACGTCAAAATAACTGTAGGTTGTAAATGCATTTATTGCTGCTGTCATGGGTGCTGCATTCCTTTGCTGCATTCGGTTATGGATCACTGCTAATGCATGATATATTGGGCGTGAAGAGCGTGAGGTTGACGAATGACCCATTTGGCATTAGTTTGCTAGGATTGTTGTTTATAGGGGTTGTCAGTCATGGTTGGTCATGTTTTTTCCCAGTGAATTCTTGGTACGCTCTATCTATCTTTACTTTTGGTATATTATTTGGGGTAAGACAAATTGTCCGTCAAAGGGTATGTAATGAATTTTCTTATGGTATTGGCAAGAACCAATATTTGTTTTTAGCGCCGATCGCTATAGGTATTGTCGTAGCGTCCCTCGCTTTACCCAGGTTAGGTGATGCTGGCGGGTATTATATACCGCAAATCGCATTAACCAATCAATACGCGTCTGTGCCAGGCATAGGGAATTTAAATGTAAGGTATGGGCTGCACTCGAGCATGTTCAGCTTACATGCAGTTGGTAGGGCTATCTTTGGTGACTACTCAGCTACGTATTCACTGAATGGCCTTGTGTCTATCCTGTTATCTCTACATGTATTCATAACAGTGCGAAGACTTAAGGCCAAGGTTTTCTCTTACTCACTTGGCCTCTCAGCGATAATGTTGTATGGGTATGTTACGTCGTATTTGTCGACACCGATGGCGGATGTGGCTCTCGGATTGTATACAGTGTTCCTTTATTCGATACTGTTGAACTATTTTGATGCTGTTAATGAAAGTGATAAGGTCGGCTACGTACTATTACTCGCCCTTGTTGCATCGCTTGTTATACCAATTAAGGCTTCAGCGTTACTGTATATTTTATTTATTGGATCAGCAATGATCCTAGAGAAGGACACAAGGGTATATTGGATTGCAGGTATAGGCGCCATTTCAGTTGCCACTCATCTGGCCAAAAATCTGATTACTACCGGGTATCCTCTGTACCCGATGGTATATGGCACTTGGATCCACCCGGACTGGATGATGTCGATAGATACCGTGGTGCAAGTTAGAGACTTTGTTTACAAATGGGCGATAGCAGCCTCAGATTGGACTGATGTGCCTAGCAATATAGTGGACAGGTATATCATGTGGTGGCAGCATATGGTTGTACCCAATCGGGTTGTCGCGGTTATGTCATTTCTGGGAGTACCATTTGGTTTGAAGCTGATATTGAATTATTACACGGATCGTTTTCGAAGTGCGGTGGCATTGACTCCGCTAATCGTTGTCTTGATAGCCTGGTTTATCACTGCCCCTAATATTCGTTTTGCCTATGGTGTACTAGTCGTATTCGTGTCTCTCCCCTTTGCCTTTGTGTTGTTCAAATGTCGAGCTAATTGGAAATTGGTAGCTCCACTTATAATAGTACTTTATGCCGCTGGAGTGCTTCGGTTCCATGGCAGATCAATAGTGGATGGATCGAAACATGTTTTTTCAGTCAGGCGAATTGCTCATCCAGCTGTCAAACATATGGTATACAATGGTATACAATATGTGGTGCCAATGGAAGGACTTTGTTGGGGTTGTGAGCAGCCATGCATTCCAAAGGAAATTGACAAAGTTGAATGGAGAGGAGGATCATTTCCCGATGGGGTTAGGCCTATGAATCCAAATTAATAGGAGGATGCATGCTATGGATACAGGTGGCACTACGCATCAGGATGCGAGATCTGTAGCGGCATAGATGAGAATAGTATTTCAATCCATGTGTGATGCAAATTATGGTTATGTTAGATATGGAAATGTTTGATGAAGATCATGTTGGAAGAGAGACTCTAGAAGCGATATCAATAGCTACCAGATTCAATTCGTGGATGTATTCCTCAATACGCCAATATTGCACCGGGCTAGTTTTAGAAATAGGTAGTGGGATTGGAAATATCTCTCAGTGCATTATAGATGATGGCCATGATGCAGTGTTGACAGATTATAGTATGCGATATGTTGAGCACCTGTCTAGGAGGTTTGCTGGCCTCCATAACTTGCGTGGCGTGTGTTACTTTGATGTCGCTCAACAACATTTAGAACGCGATGAGCCGGAGCATGTCGACAGATATGATACTGTTGTAATCCTAAATGTAATGGAGCATATCCGAGATGATGTGAATGTAGTGAGAAATATAAAGTCCGTGTTGAAGCCTGGTGGCACTGCTATCATCCTCGTCCCCGCCTTTCAATCGCTATACTGTGACCTTGATAGAGAGCTTGGTCATTATCGCAGATATTCACGTTCGCAATTGGCCGGAGTAGTTGAGAAGGGTGGCTTGCAAGTGTCAACAGAATATGCTTTCAACTCGCTCGGCGTACTTGGCTGGCTGTATTCTGGGAAGTTCAGACAGAAGCACCAAATCTCTACGTCGAGCATGTCAGTTTTCGAGAAAGTGGTGTGGGTGGCCAAATTGCTGGACGCCGCGACCTTAAAGAAGGTGGGGTTGTCTAGAATCGTTGTTGCAATCAATGATGAATAGTGGCATTGCTCATAGCCACGACAATCAAAACAATGTGCATTCGAAGGAAACATAATGAAAGTGCTGTCAGTAGTAATACCTGTTTACAATGAGCGAGATACCATATTGGGTGTTGTTGAAAAAGTACGATCTGTCGTATTGCCCGAAGGGATGAGGATGGAGATGATAATAGTAGATGATTGTTCTAACGATGGGACATATGAGCGTATGCAGAGTCATTTTAATAAAGGTTGTAGTGATAGTGTACAGCTGCTAAGACATGAACGTAATTTAGGAAAGGGAGCCGCCCTGCATACAGGGATAAAGGAGGCAAACGGCGATGTTCTTGTTATTCAGGACGCAGACTACGAGTATGACCCGGAAGAATACAATGTATTATTAGCCCCCGTGATTGATGGCCACGCCGATGTTGTTTACGGGTCGCGATTCAAAGGGGGGAGACCACACCGTGTCCTGTTTTTCTGGCACACGATTGGGAATCAGATTCTAACAGCGATCTCAAATATGTTTACAAATCTTAATCTTACGGATATGGAGACGTGCTACAAAGTCTTTAGAGTAGATGTGATCAAAAATATCGACTTGAAGGAGCAGCGTTTCGGATTTGAGCCTGAGGTTACCGCAAAAATTAGCAAGATAAAGGGTTTACGGATTTATGAGGTTGGGATCTCCTATTATGGTCGTACATATGAGGAAGGAAAGAAAATCGGCTGGGTCGATGGCTTCCGAGCACTCTATTGCATTGTCAAGTACAATACATTCTGGAAATAAATATGCAGAAACTGCATAAAATTCTGCTGATTGCCCTACTTTTCCTCTGCGCAATGTCCATCCAGGCCCAGCATCTGCCTGAGGACATCCGCTGGGAAACGCTGTATGAGTTTCTCGATGAGCTTTCTGCTGAGCAGATCATCGATCTGAATACCAGTGTGAAACCGTACAGCAAAAAGCTGATTAGGCAGAAACTTCATGAAGCGCAGCAGCAGGAGTTGCGGCTCAGCGCGCGTCAGCGTGCAGAACTGCGTTTCTACCTGCGCAGCTATATGCTTGAAGAGGGAAACAATATCCGCCAAGGAGGGGATATCGATCTCCTGCGCAACGGCAGCCGAGCGTCAGTTTCCCTTTACCCAACAGGGATATTCTATGCGGACAGCCTGTTTCGTCTGGACGTGACGCCGATACTCGGATTGCAGTATTTCAGTACTGAGAATGAGTTTTTCTACCACCGCTGGCAGGGGATTTCCGCATACGGGTATATCGGTGAACATGTTGGCATCTACACGAGCCTCCGCGATAATCACGAGAGCTATCAGATTACGCGTGCGGAGTTTCTGAATGACCGGTATGGAACGCCGAGCAAGGGTGCGGCGACAGGGGGACGCGATTACAGCGAAGCACGGGGTGGAATTACCGTGGGGTGGGACTGGGGTTCTGTTGGTTTGGTGAAGGATTATTTCCAGTGGGGGAGCGGGTATGCAGGGACGAATATCTATTCCGGCCGCTTCCCTTCGCCGGGACAGCTGCGGCTGCATCTGGCTCCGGTGGACTGGTTCGAATTCAACTACATTCATGCCTGGCTGGTGTCGGAAGTACTCGACAGTACACGCTCATTCAACACACAGGAAGGAGTGTACCGCGAGATATTCCGCGAAAAATACCTGGCCACGAACCTGTTCACCTTCAAACCGTTGCAACAACTGCATGTGTCTTTCGGGAATTCCATCATCTACAGTGACGTCGGACTGCAGGCCGCATACTTTGTACCCTTTCTGTTTTACAAGTCCGTCGACCACACACTCAACGGTGCAGCGAACAAGACAGGGCAGAATGCGCAGATGTTTCTCGACATCAGTTCCCGTCAGATCCGTCACCTTCATCTCTATGCCACGGTGTTTTTCGATGAGCTGAACACGCGCCGCTTCACAGAGGGCGAGGACAACAACTTCTACAGCCTCAAGACAGGTGCACGGTTGAGCAACTGGCCGGTTAAAGACGTCATCCTCACCGGTGAATTCACGCACACAAATCCCATGGTGTACAAGCACAACCTCGCGACCACCACATTCGAGACAAACCGTTACGTGTTAGGGCATTACCTGCGCGACAATGCGGACGAACTCTACGCCTCCGTCATCGTGAAGCCCCTGCGAGGACTCCGACTCAAGGCCGAATTCAGCAAGGCACGTAAAGGTCCCGACGTTGTCTATGTGACTGGACGACAAGCTATTAAAGTCCCCTTCATGGAATCCGTGCGCTACGAAAACCAGACCATCAACCTCGAAGCCGGCTACGAACTCACCCACAACGGCCGCCTCTTCGCCTCCCTCACCCTCCGCGACATCACCGGCCCCGATGCGGCACTTTACGTCCCCGCGGCGTATCTTGGAAAAACCACCACTATTTCAGGTGGGTTCAACATCGGGTTCTAAGAAAAGAGGAACGCAGATTGTCACAGATTTTACGCAGATTTTCGCTGATCAGGCTTTTACATTTTTCATCTGCGTTCTCTGCGGTGAACCCGCGAAAATCTGCGTTGCTCTTCAGTTCCTTCCGAAATCTTTACCAAACGAGACTTAGATCAACATGAAGACCGCTCTAATCACCGGCATAACCGGCCAGGATGGCTCTTACCTCGCAGAGCTCCTGCTCGAGAAAGGCTACACGGTTCATGGCATCATGCGTCGCAGTTCATCTTTTAACACCGGCCGTATTGACCATCTGTACAATGATCCGTCGGTGTATAATGAAAAGCTGTTTCTGCACTATGGTGATATGACGGATTCAAGTAATCTGAATCGGTTGCTCGAGAAGATCGATCCGGATGAGGTGTATAATCTCGCAGCGCAGAGTCATGTGAAAGTCTCCTTCGAGGTGCCGGAGTATACGGCGGAAGTGGATGCGGTTGGGACGCTGCGCTTCCTGGATGCGATCAAGGAAACCGGCGTGAAAACGCGTTTCTACCAGGCGTCTACCAGCGAGTTGTACGGAAAGGTGCGCGAAATACCGCAGACAGAGACCACACCGTTTTATCCGCGTTCACCCTATGCCGTTGCAAAGATTTACGGTTACTGGATCGTCGTGAACTACCGGGAAGCATACAACCTTTATGCATGTAACGGTATCCTGTTCAACCATGAGTCACCGCGTCGTGGCGAGACCTTCGTCACACGTAAAATCACACGCGCAGCGGCGAGGATTAAGGAGGGACTGCAGGACAAGCTGGTGCTCGGCAACCTGGATGCCAAGCGCGACTGGGGTTACGCTCCCGAGTATGTCGATGCAATGTGGCGCATGCTGCAGCAGGATGTTCCGGATGATTTTGTGGTAGCGACCGGTGAGACGCATACCGTGCGCGAATTCACGATGATCGCATTTCGTGAGTTGGGGATTGAATTGGACTGGGAAGGTAAGGAAGATAAGGAAATCGGACGCAACCGGGGTGATGGCAAGGTGTTGGTGGAAGTCAGTCCCCGTTACTATCGTCCTACCGAGGTCGAAATCCTGATCGGTGATCCGGCCAAGGCGAAGGAAAAGCTCAACTGGGAGCCGCAGGTGAAATTCGAGGAACTGGTTAAAATCATGGCGCAATCGGATCACGAGAAGGTCCTGCGTCGCGGATACTGAGAAAAAGATGGACAAAAACGCAAAAATTTACGTTGCCGGACACACCGGCATGGTTGGTTCTGCCATCTGGCGGAAGCTGGAATTGGATGGATTTTCCAACCTTGTCGGGAAATCCATTGATGAACTCGATTTGACGAAGCAGTCCGCCGTGCAGAAATTCTTCGATGAGGAAAAACCATACTATGTCTTCCTGGCCGCCGCCCGTGTGGGTGGCATTTACGCGAACAACGTGTATCGCGGCGAGTTCATTTACCAGAACCTGGCAATACAGAATAACGTCATTCACACAGCGCATGAGCACGGTGTAAAGAAGCTGCTTTTCCTGGGCTCGTCCTGCATTTACCCGAAGCACGCCCCTCAGCCCATGCAGGAAGAACATCTGCTTACCGGTGAGCTGGAACCGACGAATGAGCCGTACGCGATCGCGAAGATTGCGGGACTCAAGATGTGCGAGTCGTACAAGCGTCAGTATGGGGATGACTTCATCTCCGCCATGCCGACGAATATGTACGGGATGAATGACAACTTCGATTTGAAGAATAGTCATGTGCTGCCGGCACTTATTCGCAAATTTCACTTGGCAAAGCTGCTGCAGCAGGGAGGGGGAACACGGATTCGCACGGATTTGGAATGCGGATCTACGCGGAGGGAGGTGGAGGGCGCTTCGGACGAAGATCTGGAAAGATTATTGGCTTCTTTCGGTGTGACAGCGGATTCCGTTGAGGTGTGGGGGACGGGGGCGCCGAGGAGGGAGTTTCTGCATGTGGATGATTGTGCGTCGGCGTTGGTGTATATGATGCAGAATTACAATGGTGAACAGCATTTGAATGTCGGGACTGGAGAGGATATTTCCATTCGTGAGCTGGCTGAGCTGGTGAAGGATATCGTGGGATTTGAAGGGGAGATTCGTTTCAACGATGAGTATCCGGATGGCACACCGCGAAAGCTCATGGATGTGAGTCGGTTGAAGAACCTGGGATGGGCGCCAGCTATTTCGCTGGAGGAGGGTATAAAACGCGTGTACGATTTCTACTGTGAGTCGACTTCTGCCTGATCGATCAGGGACATTGCTCTTCCAGCGAATTGTACCCTCGTACAGGGTAGATGTATTTCGGCACCTGTTTGAGAAGCTGGGGATAATTGTCTGTCATAGCGTGGATGCAAGATCGGCTTCCGAGGACATTGACTATCCAAACGAAATTCTTCCTGGAAAAAGAATAGTCGGGAAAAGCAGCTACTATCGGCAGCAAATTCTGCCAGTGCTTCGAAAACACAGTCCTGAAGTCGTAATCACTCAATTCTCTTTTGGTTTCACGACATTCTGGAAACTTCTCCTCCTGCGTCCAGTCTTCAGGTACAAACTTATCAGCTGGTCGCATGGCATTCGTAACAAGGATGTGGTCTGTCAGTCAAAGAGCAGACACTACTATATCTCTCCGTATTTGTTTCGCATGATGGACGCTGTGCTGTTCTACTCCCATGCAAGAAGGGAAAGTGTGGTTCAGCGTCATACAGCATTGTCCACTCGTGCCTTCGTAGCTGTAAATAGTATGGACACCAAAAAGCTGGCCGAAGTGCGTTCGCAATTGACGCGTGACGGCAAAATTGAATCCGGTGTTGAGAAGGGCGCTGCTTTACATCTTCTGTACTTTGGTAAGCTTGTTAAAAGCAAGCGTATCCTCGACCTGCTTGATGCGTTTACATTGCTTCGCGCAAAACATAGTAATGTAACTCTGACAGTAATTGGCGGGGGTGAACTTGAAAGTATGGTAAGAGAGCGAGCTGAGAGCGAGGGCTTTCGCTATCTCGGCGAAATTCATGACGTCGAAGCAACGGCGCCAATTCTTGAAGCAATGGATGTGCTCGTATTGCCCGGCGCGGTGGGACTCGCCCTCGTGCATGCGTATGCATTTGGACTTCCCGTAATCACCTATGCATCAACCGAAACAGGCCCATTTCATGGACCAGAACTCGAATATCTGAGACATGGTGAAAACGGGTTGCTGTCCAACCCCGGTCCTGAAGCACTTTCCAACACCATCGCGATGCTGATAGAAGACAGAGAGTTGTTGCTTGCGATGAAGGCAAATGCACTGGACACTGAGGAGAGCGAAGCAAATATCGAGCGCATGGTGGATGGCTTCCGCCAGGCAATTGCGTATGTAACAGCCGGAAAAGCCTGATGCCGTGCGCTGAAGCGCAAAATGGGAGCAGGCTTATCCACCTCTGGTCGCGTTTTGAATGGCCAGTGGGGGTGCTGCTGCTGCTCATTCTTCTGAGACCCGTTATCGACATGACCTGGAAGTGGAAAAACTACGCAATCGGTGTTTCTCCCCTGCAGGTTGTCGGTGTGCTACTGCCGTTGTTTCTTCTGGTTGCGATGTGGACGAGGCGCGGACTGCTCGATGGTATCGCTAAGCGTCATGCTGAGGTTGTTGCCTGGTTGATACTCTGTCTGTTTTCTGGACTGGCCATGCTTGTGGACAGTCCCGGCACAGAGAGTCTGGGCATACTGATCAAGTTTATCCTACCCGGTTTACTGCTGTTTTTCGGATTTCTGCTTTTGCGTGAGCGCGAGATGTTTGATCATATCGCGCTCATGTTCGTTCTGGCAGCCTTGTTCCCGCTGATGTTCGTTTGCTTTGAGATTTTCGTCCAGCCGATCTCGACCTCCGTCCGCAGTGGTGTAGTGCGCTTTGTGGGGCCATACGCGCAGGTGTCCGTCTATGGTTTCTATTTCAGCATGGGCTACCTTGGAGCTGGATACCTAGTATTGAAGCGCGGATCCTGGCGATGGTTTACCATCGTTTGTATATTCGTTCTGGTTTTTGGTATCTCGACACCCTGGGTGGTTCATGTCACAACCTGGGTGGTGTTGGCATCGCTCACAGTAGCCTTGCTGATCGGGATGCTCTGGCAGCGGCTGTGGCTGAAGTCCGCCATTCTGCTGCTGATTGCTGTTTGTGCACCCATTGCTGCTTTCCTGCTTCGGCCGGACCCGAACTACGAAAAGGTGCTCGGTCCGGATTTCGCTATTTTGCGTGGTGATGCGCCCATCGAACACCTGGGAAACTCACGAGGGTATATTTGGGAGGCATTTTTGAAGCAATACGCAGGGCTTCCGTTACATGCTAAGCTTCTTGGAGTGCCGTTTGCTGTCGATGAGTCTACAATAGGTACCGGTTTCGGTGCGCACAATGATTTTCTGCGCATATTGTTAATGTCTGGAGCAGTCGGGCTGCTGCTGTATCTATTATGGTTGGGCCGCACAATCTGGGTTGTTTGGAAGTTGCGAGGTGAGTGGCGATTTCTGGGTATGGGAGCCTTGATAATATGGCTGGGGTTTTCAGCTGGATTAACACCGACGTATATTGTACCATTGATGGTTGGTCTACTACCACTAATAGGTGGACTAGCCGTGGTAACAGATTATTCCTACAAATATTGATTATTTCCTTAATTGCATGGCTTGATTTATGAATACAGAAGACAAGATTCTTGAGATTGTCAATCTGATATTGCAAAACAGACAGAGAAAGACTTTGTCTGGAATTGAAGGGCCCACGCGTTTGCGAGATGACATTGGTTTCGATTCGCTGGACCTGGCAGAACTGACGGTTCGGATAGAAGCAGAGTATGATGTCGACATTTTTGAAAACGGTATTGTATCGACCATCCAAGAAGTATACGACAAGATTAGTAGTAAATGAAAGATCTCTTTTACATTGATCCAGCTCATGAATCCACCAAGACATGGCAAAATCTTATTGAAGATGTTCGCGCGATAAAGATATACCAGCCAATCTACAGTAGTTCGGATTCCTACAGGATATTTGTCAATATTATTCTATCGCTATTGATCGGGCGGCCAATAACGTTGATAGATCATGATATTAGTGAGTATGAACGAGGCATAATACTGGATGATTCTGAGTCGAGGATTGAGAAGCAAGTAATTAAACAGCCAGTTTTGGATGCCGATATTAGCAAGGAGACGTTGACGTCCCTGATTCAAGATGTCGAGGATAGTTGGTGTATCACCTTGTTTACATCTGGCACGACAGGGAAACCAAAGAGTGTGGTGCACAGTTTTAAGTCCATTACCCGTTCAATTAAACAGTCGCCCGCACATCAGGATGATGTATGGGGATATACGTATATCCCGACCCACATGGCAGGGGTGCAGGTGTTTTTCCAGGCTGTACTGAATGGAAACCCGTTGGTAGATCTATCGGGTGGGAATGCATTAGATCTTGGAGATATCATTCGAAAATATGGCGTTACGAGTATCTCCGCCACACCAACGTTTTACCGAGTGAATATGCCTTACTTTGGGATTTGCGACAATGTGAGGCAGTTGACCATTGGTGGTGAAGGGTACGAAAAGACGTTGCTCGACACGCTTCGCAAAGGCTTCCCCAACGCAAGACTCAGGAATGTGTATGCATCAACAGAAGCTGGGGCACTGCTTGCAAGTACTGGTGAGGAGTTTGTGGTAAAGGAGTCGTTTAAATTGCTCGTAAAGGTGGTTGAGAATGAACTGTGGATACATCGTGATGCACTTGGAGATGGTGTGGTTCAGGATGAAGAATGGTATCGGACAGGTGATTCTGTTGAGATTCTTTCGGAAGATCCTACACGATTCAGATTTGTAGGCAGGAAGGAGGAAATGATAAATGTTGGTGGAAACAAGGTCAATCCCAAGGATGTTGAGGATGCGCTGCGCCAGTATCCTGGAATTGTGGATGTGCATGTATATGGGAAACGCAACAGCGTACTTGGAAACATAGTGTGTTGTGATATTGTGTCCGAAGAAAGCGCGATATGTGAATCCGCCATTCGAACCTATCTGGCCGAGAGGTTGCAGGAGTACAAAATACCAAGAATTATTAAATTTGTTGACCGAGTAGAAACGACGAGATCAGGGAAAACGAAAAGAGGATGACATGAACATTCTGCTGACAGGTGTATCCAGAGGCTTGGGTTTCGTAACAGCTGAATTGTTGCTTGATGCAGGACACACTGTCTATGGAATTAGCAGAAAAGAGACAGAACAGCTTGTCGGTCTTATTGAGCACTACCCGGATCAAATGAGATGGCTGAGTTATGACTTGAGTGATGATGTGCTTGTGCGCGACAAGATCATGAAAGAGTGGATAGGCCTTACGACGCCGATCCATGGTTTTGTCAACAATGCTGCCTATGCATACGATGATATTGCATCGAACGCAAATAGTGATCGGCTGCTGGAAATGCACAGAATCAACGTTATTACTCCAATCATAATGACGAAATATATACTTCGTAATATGCTTCTCAACAGAGTTGCTGGTTCGATGGTCCACATATCATCAATAAGTGTTCATACTGGATATAAAGGTTTGTCTATGTATGCTTCAACGAAGGGTGCATTGGAAGCCTATTCGAAGAACATTGCTCGGGAATGGGGTGAGTTGGGAATCCGATCGAATTGTATCGTGGCTGGTTTTATGAATACCGAAATGACTTCCTCGCTTTCTGATGGGCAGAAGGATAGAATATACCGGCGAACATCTCTGAAAAGTGCAGTGGATGAGCAGTCGGTGGCGGAAACAATATGGTTCTTGCTATCTGAGAAATCGAAATCGATAACAGGTCAGAATATCTTCGTTGATTCAGGGACAATATGAGTCATAAATGTGCCAATACCTCCCTACAGTCCCTGATTTCTCTATCGCCATATGAGCCCAGTGCGAAAAATACGGAAGGCACTGTCATTTGACTCGAGGACTTTTGAGTCCTACCGAGGTTTTATGCAGGAAGTGCAGCTCGCTGGTTTCTCGTTCGTAAAGTTAGAGCAAATGGCAAGTCCAAGCGAACGTATGACTGGTGTCGTCTCAATGCGGCATGATGTGGATTCATCGTTGATGCAAGCATTGAGGATGGCGCAGCTGGAGCATGACATAGGTGTTTCTGCGACATATTTTATTTTGCATACAGCGAACTATTTTAAAACACGAAGTGATGGTGGCTTAGAGCCAAGGACACTTGAAAAGGTCCTCTATATGCAAAATGAACTAGGACATGAGATTGGTCTGCATCTAGACCTGATGCACATACAGTTCTTTCACGAAGCAGACCCAGAAGTTTATCTCAAGGATCAAGTGCAGGTATTGCGGTCCCAAGGAGTACATATTGTCGGCGTATCACCTCATGGAAATATGCTGCGAAATGTGTATAGAAAAGGCACTCCTCAGTCGCAATCTAGCGGATCGGAGAATGTGTTTATCGATTCGCACCGTAAACTGAGGCTGGATTATTTACAGTTGAAGTACGAGGCCTATAGTGTCGATCGTGACCTCTATTTCAGTGATGCGTCATTTATTGGTGGCAAGCGTTGGAAGTTTAGTGATGCCAATGTGGGCGCATGGGAGGAGGCCGCAAGGGTGATAGTGCTGACACACCCAATACACTGGGCGGAATCAGCAATGAAATATTATACGCTGAATATGTATTACGATACTATGTATGCCGCGAAGTATATGAAGGAGTATCTCGATATTCGCAAAGGGAGTCGCAGATGATACGGAAGGTGTTACTGAGACTGGGTCAGCTGCTTGCATACAATATACCAGGTGCAAAATCACTTCGAGTCCGCATTCACAGACTACGCGGTGTTAGCATTGGAGATGATGTCTTTATAGGGCAGCATGTGCATCTCGATAGTGCTGCGCCGCATCGGATACATATTGGCAAAAATACTCAGTTGAGTATGAACGTAGTCGTTGTGGCTCATTTTCGTGAACTTGGCCAGAATGTCAACAAGGAGTATTCGGTCTATATAGACGATGATGTGTTCATTGGCATTAATGTTGTGATACTTCCGGATGTCAAAATTGGCAAAGGTTCGGTGATTGCTACTGGGAGTGTGGTGTCTACTTCAATTCCGGAATACACATTCGCAGCCGGCAATCCAGCTGTCCCAAAGGCCCGAGTAGGAAAACCACTGCTTGCTGAAACATCTTACGCAGATTTCATTCGCAATCTTAAACCAATCATCTAGGATTTGAATATGCTTGCGTTCAATCATCTGACGCTTTATGTAGACCCAGGTACTGGGAGTTTTATTGCGCAGGCGGTTATTGCGGGTGTGCTGGGATTTTTGTTTGTGATTCGGAAGTGGCTGAGGGATATGTGGAGGAGGCTGCGCGGGATAAAAGGGGAAGAGGGTGAGGAATGAGGGACTGCTGGGTGGGTCGTTTCGTGATCCTGCCGGGTATGTATTTGAACGCGAAGGAGTAGTCTTCCGGGCGTTGCGCGCGGAAGGGGATGCGGACTATCGTCTGCTGCAGGAGTCGGGGCTGTATGATGAGCTGACGGGGAAGGGACTGCTGCCCGCGCATGAGGAGATTATCGGACTCTCCGCACTTCCATCAGATATCGTTCGCGTGCTGCGGCCGGAGCAGCTGCCTTTCTTCTCCTATCCGTATGAATGGAGCTTTACGCAGCTCAGGGATGCCGCGCTGCTGACGCTTCGTGTGCAGCGTATGGCACTGAAGCATGGACTCACACTGAAAGATGCCTCCGCGTTTAATGTGAGCTTCCGCGGTACGCAGCCGCTGTTTGCGGATATCCTCTCCTTCACCCGCTATGAAGAAGGAGCCCCCTGGCAGGCGTATCTGCAGTTTTGTGAGCAGTTTTTCGTCCCGCTTCTGCTGTCCCGCAGGGCGGGACGCTCTGTATCCAGCCTCCTGCGTGCCCATATCGATGGCATTCCGCTCACGCTGGCCGCACGCATGCTGCGTGGGTTGCGGCGATTCAGTCCCGCTGAACTGCTGCACGTGCACCTCCACGCCCGCAGCATCCGGAAAAATATGCAGAAAGTGCATAATTCCGGGCGTCCCACCCATCAGAGCAGGCAGCAGACACTCGCATTGCTCGACAGCCTCGAACGCACCATTCAAAAAATGACGGCGCCGGCGCCCGAAAGTCACTGGTCCGGCTACTATGCCGACACCGTCTACGACGAAGCCGAAACCACCGCGAAAGAGAATTTCATTCGCGACAGCGTTCGAAAGCTCGCGCCGGCCATGGTATGGGATCTCGGCAGCAATACCGGACGATATGCCCGTATCGCCGCGGAGGAAGGAGCGACGGTCATCGCCATGGATGCGGATGATGCCGTGGTTGATGCCATGTACAGGGAGTGGAAGAAAGAGAAGCGCGAACACTGCACGCCACTGGTGATGAACCTGGCCAATCCCTCCCCCGCCCTCGGCTGGGCACATGAGGAGCGCCTTTCACTCGAACAGCGCGGTCCCGCCGACCTCGTGCTGTATCTCGGACTCATCCACCACCTCCGCTACACGCACATGATCCCGCTCGAGCAGCAGGCCGCCTACCTCGCCCGCATCGCCCGCAATGTAATCCTCGAGTGGATTCCCCCCGACGATCCCAACGTCAAACTCCTCGCCCGCGGCAGCCGGAGTGGATTCGCCTATTCCCGGGAACTACTCATGATCTCGCTGGCAGAGTACTTTGACGTTTCATACACAGAGATGTTGGAGAGCAGTGGGCGGGAATTGATGGTATGTATGCGGAAGGGCGCGATATGAAACAGTGGAATGCCCTGTTTCTACCGTTGCTGATTGCCCTGATGGTACCGATGCACGTTCTGGCCGAGAATCCAGGGACGGCATTCGTGGAGGATGTTCTCTTTGTCAGCTGCTGCTTCCTGGCGGCTGCTGTCTGCATGCTCGCACTTGGATATGCTTTGTGGAGGGACATCCCCAAAGCAGGTGTCTTTGCCGCAGGAATGCTGCTGCTGCTCGGCGTGAACATCGGTTTTCGTCTCTTTCTGCAGTGGATCGGATTCAGCATGGAGCTGACGAGGAATCTACTGTTTCAGGGTGCCCTTCATGTGTTCTGGTTTTTGCTCCTGCTCTGGATTGTTACACGCGTGAAAGAGCCAGGAAAGCTGCTGCTTGGTGGGACACTTGCGGTTGCGCTGTTCCTGCTTTTTGATGTTGGGCGCATTGCATTTCCCGACAACCATACGCCAGTACGATCAGAAGGGTTCACGCAGCAGTATGCAGCAGCGGATAGTACCGATCGTCCGCCTGACATCGTAATGATAGTTCTCGATGGACATGCGAGGCAGGATGTACTCAAGGAACTGTACGGCGTCGACAATGGCCGGCTGATTGAATTTTTGCGTTCCAGGAACTTCTACGTGGCAGACAGGGCGTTCGCCAACTATCCACAGACACAGCTCTCCATGACGGCAATGTTCAGCATGGAGTACATTGATCCGTCGGATTACGCCAGTATGGACGGTGAGGAAGTGCGCCGAAGGATGAGCCACATGATCCTGCGAGAAGCAGCACACAGGAAGCTGAAAGCGGAGGGATATCACAGTCTCATAGATCTTTCCTGGCAGAACACCTATCATTTCGACGAATCTGTCGGAGAGGTCATTCCCCGTGATCATCTTGTGCTGTATGAAACAGCTGTGTGGGAATACAGTAGCCGTTTCTTCTTCGAGAAAGTGCTGCGCTGGATCGGGATTCTCACAACACCAAATGAATTGGAGCGATTCGGACTGCTCGTAAAATCCCAGTTGTCGGATCTGCCGGCATACATGGATTTCGATGAACCGGTATTTGTTTTCTGTCATATCATTTCTCCGCATCCGCCCTTTGTTCTCGGCAGGGTGAATACCGCTGATATAAAGAATCGTCCGTATGTCGGCGCCGATGCATCGCATCATCTGCAGGAGGCAGGTGTCGCGCCTGCGGAATACCGCAGACGATATGCATCGCAGGTTGTGAAGCTGGATGAACTGGTGATGGACGCACTTGATCAATTGATCAAGGCGAACAGCGATGCCTGTATCATACTTATGTCCGACCATGGTCCCGGTTCGATGTTCGATTTCGACAATGCAGGCCGCACAAATGTGCGTGAGCGATTCCCTGTTCTCAGTGCGTACAGGGTACCCGGTGCTCCTGCAGGATTGTTCTACCCGGATATCACGCCCGTAAATACGTTTCGACGTCTGTTTTCATATTTGTTCGATACGGACAGCAGCACAGTTCCAGACCGTGCGTTTCTCTCCACCTGGAAGCAGCCATTGCGCCTTTATGACGTCACTGAGAAAGCGAGACAGGGGTACAGTCTTGAGCACTGACCGCGACCACATTGCGTCCGGGGCGACAGCGCGCAGAACGTTCGGATTCAATGCATCCGCGAAAAAGTGGTTTGCTCCGGCAATCCTTCTGCTCGTGCTGCTTGCATTTTACCTCCCCAACGTCCTTTCGCATGCTGAGTTTTATACCGATGACTATTACCTCCTGACACTGCTGCGTGAGAGGGGCATACCATCTCCGTTTTCCGGGACGGCAGGGCCGTACCACGCAGCGATGCGTCCACTGGCCATGCTGTCGCTGGGACTGGATTACCTGTTGTTCGACACGCACAGTGGCTGGTACTACGTGAGCAACCTGCTCATGGTATGGTTGGCTTCGCTGGCCCTGTACATGCTCATGCGCAGATTGATCGTGCAGTTTTCTCCGTATGGGGACAGCATCCTTCCCCTGCTGTTTGCCAGTGCGTTTATTCTCCATGCCGATATGTTTTACGCTGCCGTCTGGATCTCGAATCGGACGGAAGTACTCATGATTCTGCTCTACCTGCTTGGTGTACTGACCATGCTGCAGTATTTCAGTACGGGCAGGCGTATGCAACTGCTTGCGGTGTATCTACTGTTTGTTCTCATGCTCGCCACAAAAGCGCAGCCAGCGCATTTCCCGCTGTTATTCCTTTTCGTTGGATACCTGCTGCATCGGACGGACCGGACCCCGCTGCGTGTCAGGAGCATCTTCTCTGCCTCGGTGCCTCTGTTTCTCCTGACGGCAGCCTATGCCTGGGTAACCATTCTGCATGATCCGAGACTGTCGAGCCTGCCGTTTCAGTGGCTCCCTGAGAAAATGATGTCCGCAATAGGCATTTCCCTGATTGCCTTCCATCCCACCCTGGCAGAACCGGTGTATACCTATTTCGTGTACCACAAGGCAGCGGCGATGGTGGTGGCAGTGCTGCTTGTCGCGCTTGCTGTCTGGCTGCTTCAGCGTTTTTCTTCTCTTCAGCGACGCACCCTTCTGGGGTTTGCGCTGCTCTATGCCATCTCACTCTATCCACGAATTCTGCACTTTTCCGCACCGCGTGTGAATTCGATACAGGTCGTTCTCATACTTCTTTTCCTCTGCTGGTTTGCGCTGCAGCTGCCGCGCCGGTATGGGATGGCGCTGGCCGGTGTTTTTCTGGGTTTGCATCTCGCCGCAACTGCTGCCGTCGAGCTTCCCCGGTTTTATGATCAGGTGAGCAATCATCGATATCGTCAGCTCCTCGCTGATGAACAGGGTCATCCAGAGCAATATCGTCTCATGGTCTCCCGACAGTATTTCGATTCGTACGCAATGTATTTCCACCGCCATCATGCATTCGGCAAAGACAGCACGTTCGTCAAGTTTCCCGTACTTGTCGATCTGCAATACGGAAGCAGGACGGGATTTCAGTATGACATCTTCCGCCGCGGTGATACGCTTGTTTTCGCGTCCGCTGACCCGCGCACGACCTTTTTCCAGGAGAGTACCTTTACCCTGCCTGAGGATTTCACGATCGGATGGGAGCAGGAGGTGAAGCCGGGGAATTACCTGCGAGTGTGTCTGCTGCAGAGAGTCCCCGTCGACGGTGCTCGATATCTCGTGGAGCGCGACTACAGGTATGAGCGCATGGACGATTATCTACGCTTCGCACAGACGGAGCCTGTTCGATGATGCGGAACTACCAGAAACAATGGTTGAACAGTGTTTCCGCTCTCGCGCTTCTGCCCGTTCTTGCTGCCGCTGTGCTCGTTGTGCTGTTGATACTGAAGGCGGGTGCGTCTTTCACAACGGATTCCTTCGGATATCTCACAATCTCCCGGCACCTGGTGGAGGACGCTTCCTTTACGGATTACCTCGGCGTTCCCGTCACTGTCTGGCCTCCGCTGCTGCCTCTGTTCCTCGCACTCCTCCGCCTCGTGGGCCTGTCAGAACCGGATCAGCTCGCTGCTGTTCTGAACTCCATCAGCTATATCGTCAGCGCAGGACTGGGGAGCTGGCTGTTGTGGAACGCTCTGCAGGAAGAGGACAGAGTGCATGCGTCCTGGATGTCCATCCCATTGCTTCTGCTTTCCTCGCCCCTCGTTGTCATTTCCCTCTGGTTTCTGTCGGAGCCACTGTTTATAGCATTTACGATACTGTTTTTCACCGTCGCATTGCGATTCAGCGCGAAAGGAGCGAATTCCGTCCCACTCATGGGTATCACCGCAGCAGCGGCAATGATGACGCGCTATGCCGGTATATCGCTGCTTGTGACCGGGGTCATTCTTCTGCTGCTTTTCGAGGAAACATTGCGTTCACGCATACGCAAGGTGCTGATCTTTAGCGTCACCGCTGTGCTGCCACTCATTCTGTGGGTTTTGCGAAACTATATGGTCAGCGCTACGCTGACAGGCCCACGCCTGCCTTCGCACTACAGTATTGATGCGGCGATCGCGGACCTCCTTCATTTTGTCCTTCGCTGGTTCCTTCCGGGCAGGATTGCCGCTGATCCGATCCCGGTATTGCTCATATCGCTTGTCTTCATTGCCGGGTGGATACGTATTGTTCGCGACAGCAGATTTCGTACGCACCCGAGTGCGAAACTGGCGCTGATACTAGTCATCTTTTCTTTCGTGTACACATTCTTCATGATCATTTCGACCGTGACCGTGAGTATGGACCATATCGTTCCACGATTACTCGCTCCGCTTGCAATTCCCGCGGCGTTGATGTACATGATGTGGTTGTACTGGACGGTGAAGCTGTTTCCCTTTCAGCGCGCATTCGGTATCACCGTGCTCCTGCTGCTGCTTGTCGCGGCATCCATCATTCCAGCTTCCCGGCTGCTGGCGTTGAAGGATTACCGGGCGGAAGGGTGGAGTGCGGTCGAGTGGCGTGAGAACAGATTGATCCCTGAGGCAAAAGCAATCATGCTGCAATCTCCGGATGCGTTTCTGCTGTCGAATCTCCCGATCATGATATCATGGTATGGTGGATTACAGGCGGAGCGATCGTTGCTCGATGAAGGCAGTCCAGCCTGGGATCCTGCCAAATTCCGGAAACAGCGGGAGAAGCTAAACCGGTGTTTCCGTGAAAAGCAGCCTGTATACCTGGCATGGTTTGACTGGGGAGGCTTCGGCATCGCAATGCCCCTCACGGAGCTTCAACAATACTATCGCCTGGATACCGTGCTCTCAATACCGGAGGGATACATATTCGCGGTTTCCGCCAGGCCTGCAGACACCGCGGTCCCTGCCTCACAGGAGTCCGAGCCTGTGCCATGAAGGTGAATTACACAAGGCTCGCCCATGCGCTCTTCGCGTTGCTCGGACTGCAATTCCTCATCGTCCTTGCATATGCGAAAACGCTCAACATCGATGTCGCCCAGTATATCACCATGGCGCGGATGATTCTCGATGGAGCTCTGCCGTTCAGGGATGTGTTCGACACCAATCCCCCGACCATCATGTACCTGAGCGTCATTCCGGTTTGGATTGGCAATTGGACGGGACTGGATATCGTTCGCAGTGCGCATGTGGCCGTGACGCTCTTCCTGGCAGGCACCGGCTGGTTGACTGCGTATGCAATGCGTTTTCTGCAGCTGCCCGATCGGCCTGCGGCGACGCGTGTGTTTGCTGCGGTTTGGATTCTGCTGGCCGTATACGTGCTGCACATGGGCGACTTCGGTCAGCGAGATCACCTTATCATTGCCGCAATGTTTCCCTACGCCTTTCTCCGAATGGTGGCAATGCGCGAACGCGCACTGCCACTTCCCGCGGAATTTGCTGCGGCGGCGCTGCTTGCACTGGCGCTGCTGCTCAAACCGATGTATGGTGCCCTGCCGCTGGTGTTTGAAATGGCGGTGCTGCTGCGGCTGGGGATGCGGAAGTATTTGCGTCATCTGCGCATCGTTCTCATAGCCGCGGTCCTCGGAATACTCGCCGTGGCACTTTCGGAAGCGATGCGGCTCTACGTGACGGACTGGTGGGGACTGATCATCCGCTACCACCGGTCCTACGGTTATGACATTTGGGAATTATTGAAGGAGCTTTGCCAGGAACAGGTCTTTCACTTCAGCCTTGTGATATTTGCTGCGGCGCTGCTGCTGTACAGGGGGATGAAAGCACGTGGACTGCGTGATCTGCTCCTTGCCGTCATGCTTCTTACGGTCGGTGCATTTCTCGGTATGCTGCTGCAGGGCAAGGGGTGGAACTATCACTATATCCCCTCCATTTACGGTTTCTGCGTACTGACGGCGATGGTGCTTCTGGTGGCTCTTCAGCATGTGGAGCACTGGAAGCTTCCGATGGAGAAGGGAGTATTCGGCATTGTCCTGCTGTTCGCCATCCTTCAGCTCGCCCTGTTTCCGACCATCACCAGCTGGCTGCGCATCTCTCCTCCCCGTGCACCGTCCACCCCTCTGCAGCAGGTGATCGAGCACAATACCCATCCCGACGACTACGTCGTCGTGGTCAATCCCGGCATCGAATTTGGTTTTCCTGCCATTACCCAGAGCGGCAGGAGATATGGATCGCGGTATCTGCTCGCGTTTCCGCTGGTGATGGGGTATGGAGGACAGCCTGCGCAGCGCGTGCGTGAAGAACGGAAGTGGTTCGTGGATAAGTATCGTCAGGAACTCTGGTCTGACATCGAACGCACACGGCCCGAACTCGTGCTCGTCGATTCCACGCGTGCACGCTGGTTCCTGCCCGATACGATGTCCGCTCTCACCTGGCTGCAGGCGGAAGGGTTTTTTCTGGACGGTCCGGGAATCGCGTATGCTCCCCTGGAAGGCGTAGCGGGGAGGTTGGCTGTGTTCAAGCGCAGGACTGACATGGATACCTCCGGCGTTCATGCAAAGGCGGTGGAGGAGTAATGCAGTCCAATCGAATCCTCACCGTTTTTCAGTCCCGCATCATCACGCGCACGCTGTTCGTCCTTGCGCTGCTGCATGTTATCATAGTGGTGGTGTACGCTCGTGTCTTCAGCACGGATGCGGCCATGCTCATGACCATGTCGGATATGCTGCGTCAAGGTGTTCTTCCCGCCACACAGCTTCACGATACCAATCCCCCCATGGTCGTCTACCTCGGCTATATCCCACTCCTGTTGAGGGATCTGCTGGGCCTGAGCTTAATGCATGCAACACACGCGGCGACGGTCCTCTACCTGGGATTGACCGGTCTGCTCTCCATCTACGCGCTGAGAAAACTCACTGGAAGTGAATCGGGCACAACAGCGCTGTATCTTTTCTCTGGTGTGTGGATGTACCTGGCTGTTCTCAATGTGCATGAGAACGATTTCGGGCAGAGAGAGCAGCTCATATTCACTGCGATTATTCCCTACGTTTTTCTGCGCCTGCTGTCGCTGCGTAGCATTCCCATTTCGCGAGCTGTGATGACTGTCAGCGCCCTGCTGCTCGCGGTGGCGATGCTGATGAAGCCCATGTATGGACTCGCTCCATTCGCCGTTGAACTGCTGATACTGTGGCGGAGCGGGGGCATGCGAAAATACGGTAAGACACTGCTGTTGCCGGCGCTCACCCTGTTGTGGTCCGTCGCTCTCCTCCTCGCCATCAGGCCTCTCTGGCATTACTACACGGAAATATTTCCCCTGATGCTGGATTTCCACAGAACGCTGGGCTTCAGGATCAAGGTCGAGCTGTTCGAGCTTGTGCAGCAGCCACACTTTCAATTTGCGCTCGCAGTCCTCACGCTCGCATTGCTGCTGAGGACCGCGCTCAGAAAATCAAATCTCGCGCTGCTGCTGGACGCGATCATGCTGCTGTATCCGGCCTTTGTCCTGGCCATGCTGAGCCAGGGGAAGGGATGGAATTATCATATCCTCCCCATGCGCATGACCATGTGGCTGATCGTGCCTTTCGTACTGTATGCGCTCGCCGTCGTTTCGGGAAAAGGGCGGCAGGTTTCACGCAGCGCATTGAACACAAGCCTGGCTGTCATGTTTGTGCTGCAGCTGGGATTGTACCCGGACCTGCCGGGTACGCTTCGTGCCGGCTGGCCGGAGCCGCCGAGAACCGCGCTCTCGGAAGCGATCAGGACGCATACGCTGGCGGACGATTGCGTGGTTGCGTTTTCGAGAGAAGTGCCCACGCACTTTCCGGACATCACGTATTCTGGCCGGCGCTACGGATCCCGCTACTACTGGTCCTACCCCGTTACCATGTGTTACTCCGGTCAGCACGACGCTCGTCCCATCGCCGGACGTGAGTGGTATGAAGCGAAATACTACCGCGCGATGCTTGAAGACATCCACAAAAACAAACCCGCCATCCTCCTCATCGACGTTCAGAAAGGCCGTTGGAAATTCCCCCCCGGCTTCAACCTGAAGACATGGCTCGATCATAAGGGATTTTTTGAAGGTGAGGGAAAACATTATCACGAGGTTCAATATTTCCCCGAAAATGGCATGGTGATGTACGTAAGGAACATGGATTCCGGCTTTGTCCCGCTCGCTCCGCCTAGCGGGGCTTTGCGGAACTACGCCGGGACAAGTTATTGAAAATGATGTTCCGCATATCATGAGTGAGGGTTTGAAAAAGAAATCAATCCATACTCCAGGGATGATTGTTATCACCCTCGCTTTCCTCCACCTCCTCGCCGTGATTGCATGGCGGTGGTGGATGGAGGCGGATGTGGCGATGCTGGTGAGCATGGGGGAAATGCTGCGCGGGGGAGCGGTGCCGATGCGGGATATGATCGACACGAATCCCCCGCTCATCATGTACCTCAGCGTCGTACCGACCTGGGTGCGGGATGTTGCCGGAATCGATATCGTCCGGGCCACACATCTGAGCGTCCTCGCATTGATTGCCGCGAGCGGGGGAGTGGGTGCGTGGCTGCTCGCACGCGTGCTGCCTGAGGAGCGGCGCTGGCTGCCGGCGCTGTTCCTGCTGCTGCTCGCGAATGTCACGGCGCTGCTGCTGTACCGAGGGGATTACGGTCAGCGCGATCAGCTGATTTTCCTCATGCTTCTGCCCTACGCGCTGCATGCCGCATTGCGACTGCAGGGGGAGCGGAGTCCCGCTCTGCTGCAATCCCTCATCGCCCTTTTCCTCGCCGTGGCGCTGCTGATGAAACCGATGTACGGCGCCCTGCCGGTGGGAGTGGAGCTGTGGCTGCTCATCCGCCTCCGCTGGAAATCCTACCTTCAGCTGCGCCGGTTGCGCGTGCCTCTGGAAGCAGCCGCACTCGTCATCATCCTTTTCCTCCTCCTGCCGTCGCTGCGGGATTATTACGGGAACTGGTGGCCGCTGTTTGTGGACTTCCACCGCGCGATGGGATACGATCCGCTCGGGGAGTTTGGTGGACTGCTGCTGTCATGGGAATTCCTCGTGTCCGTCATTTCCTTCGTCCTTGCAGTATTCCTGGCGAGGGGACATGCGCGGTGGATGCAGTTGATTCAGCTTCTCGGCATCCTCTTCGCGGCAATGGCCATCGCCATGATTGTGCAGGGGAAGGGGTGGAGCTATCACTACGTCCCTCTTCACCACGTCGCCGCGCTGATCGTCGGCTTCGCGATGTACCTGTTGATATGGAGGCAGGTGCGTGAGGAAAAACGTCCCCGCGCCACGATGCTGCTCCTCGTCGTTTTTCTCCTGCTGCAGATCGGTTTCCTGCCTCGTCCCTCATTCTGGCTGCACGCCGACGCCCCGCGTCCCGCAGGCAACGCCGTATCCTCCCTCATCACCCAGCTGTCCGACAAGGACGATTCCATCGTCGCGATTTCCGACGAAGTCGATCCCCAGTTCCCCGCCATCACGTATGCGGGACGACGTTACGGCTCGCGTTATTACTATGCATTCCCCGTCACCATGTGCTACGCGGGAAGGAACACCATCTCGCCCTGGCCCGACCGCGCCTGGTTCGAGGAAAAATACTACCGCGAGTTGAT
Organism: bacterium; assembly: GCA_020444325.1. Lineage (NCBI taxonomy): Bacteria > bacterium. The sequence goes on along the minus strand of JAHLLD010000001.1, from coordinate 43,539 downwards.
GGAGGACATCCGCACCCACGCGCCTGCCATCCTCCTCATCGAACGCGGCGCCTCCTACTGGAACTTCCCTCCCGGCATGACCATCTACACCTGGCTGCAATCCCGCGGCTTTTTCGAGCAAATCGCCCCCGATTATGCAGAAACTGCATATTTGTCCGACTACAACCTGGAAATCTGGGTGAGAACCCACTCCGACAGGAGAATGGATTGAATTCTCCAGCAGATAACCACCGAGGGATCGTATCCATCGACGCAACACAAAACCCGCGTCGGAAGCTGCAAGGGAATTCAATCCATGCTCCACAGGATGTTTATCGATCGAAGGGAAATCAATCCATTCTCCACGGAAGCATTATTCCATTGTTCCATCTTTTCATATTTCTATCTTTCCATCGACCTGATTCTCAGTAACAAACCCCCGGAGCTCAACTCCCCCCATGTGCGGCATAAACGCTATATACCATTTCAAGACCGAAGCCCGTGTGGATCTCGCCGAGCTGCGGGAGACGCGGGATCACATGAGCGCGCGCGGACCCGATGGCTACGGGGAGTGGGTGTCCGACGACGGACGCGTGGGCTTCGGCCACCGGCGCCTCTCCATCATCGATCTCTCCGAACGCGGCGCGCAGCCGATGCACTCGGTCAACAAACGCTTTACCATCACCTTCAACGGCGAGATATATAACTATCAGCCGCTACGCCAACGGCTGCTGGATGAGGGATGGCAGTTCCATTCGGAGACGGACACGGAAGTCCTCATGGCACTGTATGCGCGGCATGGGGTGGACATGCTGCCGATGCTTCGCGGGATGTTCGCGTTCGCCATCTGGGATGCCGAGCGGAAGCGCCTTTTCGCGGCCCGCGATCCCTATGGCATCAAACCGCTGTACTACGCGAGCGACGGACACAGCATCCGCCTCGCTTCGCAGGTCAAAGCCCTCGTCGCCGGCGGCAACGTCTCCGCCACCATCGACCACGCCTCCCTCATGGGCTTCCTCATGCTCGGCTCCGTCCCCGAACCCCGCACGATTTACGAAGGCATAAAGGCATTACCTGCGGGCTCGTATATCGAGGCAGACGCAAAGGGCTTCCGGGATCCCGTATCATATTTCTCATTACCCGAGATATTAGGAGAAGGGATTGAATCCCTTTCCAAATACACGTCCACGGGTTCAAACGCACATTCATCGAAAAAATCCTCTATGTCAGGGTCGCAGGGGGATTCAATCCCTGCTCCACGTGATGATGCAGGGTCGCAGGGGGATTCAATCCCTGCTCCACGTGAGGTGATCTCCGCGGCCCTGAAGGATTCCACCTCCCACCACATGATCGCCGACGTGCCCGTGGGAGCATTCCTTTCCGCGGGAATCGATTCGGGGTCACTGGTTGGACTCGTGCGCGACGCGGGCATTGAAGACCTGCGCACGGTGACGCTGGCGTTCGAGGAATTTCGCGGGCGGCATGATGACGAAGCGCCACTTGCCGCGGAAGTGGCCGCGCATTACGCGACCGATCACCGCACGCGCATGCTCACGCAGCAGGAATTCTCCGGCGATCTCGAGCATATCCTTCACGTGATGGATCAGCCATCCATCGACGGTATCAACACGTATTACGTCAGCAAGGCGGCGCAGGAAAACGGACTCAAAGTCGCGCTGAGCGGATTGGGAGGAGACGAACTGTTCGCGGGATATAACACCTTTGAAGATGTCCCTGCCTGGGTACAGCGTTTCCGCATTCCATCCAAAATGCCGCTGCTGGGGGATACTTTCCGCACGCTGTATTCCTCGCTTGTTGCGGGGAAAACCGGCCGTTCACCCAAGATCGCCGGCGTGCTCAAGTACGGCGGCAGTTATCCCGGCGCGTGGTTTTTACGCAGGGGACTGTTCATGCCGTGGGAGCTGGCCGAGCTGTTCGATCAGGATATGGTGCACGACGGGATACAGCAGCTGCAGCTCATGGAGCGTATAGAAGCCGCCATGCAGCCGGATCCGGGAAACGCCTATGGACGTGTGGCCGCGCTGGAAGCCGGACTGTACATGCGCAATCAGCTGCTGCGTGATTCCGACTGGGCCGGCATGGCGCACAGTATCGAGATCAGGGTGCCACTGGTGGACAGTGTCCTTCTGCAGTCCGTCGCACCCCTGCTGCCGCCCACCGTTCTCACCGAGCGCAAGCGCTACCTCGCGCACGCCCCCTCGCGTCCCATTCCCCAGAAACTCCTCGACCGCCGCAAAACCGGCTTCCAGGTCCCCATCCGCCACTGGCTCGAGCAGGACTCCCGCATCGACAGCTGGAAAGCAGTCCCAGCGTTGTCGGGTCCGGCTGCAAACTGGGAAAGAAAATGGGCTTTTGTGCTGGCTTCCAGACTGCTCGGTAAGTAGGTGTTTCGCCGCTCGCTGCGCTCGCGTCGAGGTGTTTGTCTTCCGCTGCGCGGAGGCCAGTTCTTTATCCCCGCTGCGCGGGGATAGTTTTCGGCAGCATCCGTGTAATCTGTGTACGCCCCGGAGGGGCAATACCTGCGCTCCGCGTAGCGGAGGGCAAACGCCTCCGCGAAGCGGAAACACCTCCGATTGACTCAGCGAAGCTGAGGTCAATCGGAAAGAACCCTGTAACATACCCGCACCCATTGTGTCAATTCCCGCGTAGGTGACAAACACCAATGAAGTTTGTTCCCTCCCCCGATCTTCGTATTTTTCGATAATTGACCGAACTGGAGCGCATGCGCTGATGATGCTATATCCCATACTCGCCCTGCTGCTTGCCGTGACGGCGATGCCATTGTGCATACGTCTCGCCCGGCGGTACGGATTGCTGGATCGTCCCGACGAACAGCGGAAAATGCACGCGGAAAGCGTGCCGTTTACCGGTGGGTACGGGATCATCGCGGCGTTCACCGTGGCGATGGGGGTGATGCTCGCAATCGAGGGCGTGGGTTTTTTCGCAGCCGAGTACGCGAACTTCGTGCCGATGTACCTGTACATCGCGGAAGCAACGCTGATCATTGTCGTCCTCGGCGTCATCGACGATCTGCGCGAGCTGACGTATTCGCAGAAGTTCTTCTTCCAGTTCATCGCGGCCTTCCTGATGATTCTCGGGGCCACGAAATCGAACCTTTTCCCTTCAGTGTTCAGTATTGAGAATTCCGGCGTGCTGGTGAATTCCATCGGCATGGTGGTGTCTCTGCTGTGGCTGGTCGGGACGACCAACGCCATCAACATGATTGACGGGATGGATGGACTCGCGGGCGCGACCTCGCTGATTTCCGCCATTGCGCTGGCGGTGGTGGCTTTTCTGTGGGGCAATCCGGTGATCGGACTCATGCTGCTTACGCTGAGTGGCGCTATCCTGGGCTTCCTGACCTTCAACACGCATCCCGCGCGCATCTTCATGGGTGATGGGGGATCGATGTTCATCGGCTTCGTCCTCGCCTTCAGCGGCTGGATGATCGTCGACGCGGGACCCGACGATTTCATTTCCATCCTCGTCCCCATCATCATTCTGGGACTCCCGGTTTCCGACACACTGCTGGCATTTTTCCGGCGCATCATGCGCGGGTCCAACCCCTTCTCGGCCGACCTGCTGCACATCCACCACATGGTGAAAGAGCGCTTCAACCTCTCGCTCAGTCGCTCGGTCGGTGTGCTCGCTCTGCTGTCCTCCCTCTACGGCATCGCCGGTATCGCGGTGGCCATGCTTCCTCCCACCGGGGGATGGATACTCATCGGTGTTCTCATCGCCGGCAAGGCCGCCTTCCTTCACAAGCTTGGTTACACCGAACTCGTGCTGCCCTCGCTCGCGGCTCGCAGACGCGCGCGCCGTCACATCCCCAATTTCGAAGCCCTCGCGCATGATGTCCTCGTCCGCAACGGGAACGGGAAATCGAACGGCATTCATGCCAACGGGAATGGCGTGCACGTGAACGGCAACGGGATTCACGTCAACGGGAATGGCGTGCATGTGAACGGCAATGGCATCCATGTCAACGGCAACGGCAACGGCAACGGAGTGCATTCCAACGGAAATGGACTGCATACGAATGGGAATGGTTTCCATGCCAATGGAAAAAACGGGAACGGTCATCACAAGAACGGTAATGGCACTTCCAGCGGGAAAGAAAAGAAGAAGTCCAACGACGGAGATCGCGCTGCTGATTCAGACGCCGCATGAGCTTCGTCCACCACCACATAGAAATGTTCTCCCTGACTTATTCTGTGAGTATGTATGTCGTATAACATCAGTGTTGTAGGAACAGGCTACGTAGGCCTGGTTTCCGGCACCTGCTTTGCCGAGAACGGCAACCAGGTGATCTGCGTCGATAATGACCCGAAGAAGCTGCAGAAGCTGAATAATGGACAGATCCCGATTTACGAACCGGGACTGCATCCCCTGTACGAACGCAATTATCAGCGTGGACGATTGAAATTCACTGACGACCTCGAGCACGCGGTGCTGAATTCGGATGTGATTTTCCTCTGTCTCCCTACGCCTCCGCAGGAAGACGGCAGCGCCGACCTGCAGTACGTGCTGAAAGTGGCCGAGGACATCGGCAACATTCTCGCGAAGCACGCACCGCAGCCGTTCAAAGTCATCGTCGACAAGAGCACCGTGCCGATTGGGACATCGGAGAAAGTCACCGAAACCATTCGCGCGAACTATGACGGCGAATTCAGCGTGGCATCGAACCCGGAATTCCTGCGTGAAGGCTTCGCGGTGGAGGACAGTCTGCGTCCCGATCGCGTGGTCATCGGCGCCAGCGACGAGCGCGCCATCGACATTCTCACCGAACTGTACGAGCCTTTCGTCCTTTCCGGAAATCCCATCATCGTCATGGACGAACGCAGCGCGGAAATCACCAAGTACGCCGCCAACTCGCACCTGGCCATGCGCATTTCCTTCATGAACGACCTGGCCAACCTGTGCGAAATCCTCGGCGCCAACATCGACAACGTGCGCCGCGGCATCGGCACGGATTCGCGCATCGGCAAGAAATTCCTCTTCGCGGGATCCGGCTACGGTGGCAGTTGTTTCCCGAAGGACGTCAAGGCACTGCTCAAGACCAGCACCAACGCGCAGAACACCCTGCGCATCGTGCAGGCAGTGGAGGATGTCAACGCCGATCAGCCCAAGCGCTTTTTCAAGAAAGTGTATGAGTACTTCGACGGCGATCTCGCGGGCAAGACCTTTGCCATCTGGGGACTCGCGTTCAAGCCCAACACCGACGACACGCGCGAAGCCCCGGCCTTCATCATCATCGATCACCTGCTCGACGCCGGTGCAAAAGTGCAGGCCTACGATCCCGAGGCCATGGAAAACACGCGTGAGCTGCGTTTCGGCGACCGCATCACTTATGCCGAAGGCGCCTACGCCGCACTCGAAAACGCCGACGCCCTTCTCCTCGTCACCGAGTGGAATGAATTCCGCATGCCCGACTGGAAGAAAATCCACTCCATGCTCAACGTCCCCGTCGTCTTCGATGGCCGCAACATCTACGACATGGAAGAGATGGAAGAGAACGGGTTTGATTATTTCTCGATCGGACGTCCCCCTGTACGCGGAAGGAAATAGATTACGCAGGAGTAAGAGCTACGCAGATTTAACGCAGGAGTAAGAGCTACGCAGATTATCGCAAATTAAACGCAGATTATCGCAGGGAAGGATTTTATAATTTTTACCTGCGAGAATCTGCGGAAAATCAGCGAGAATCTGCGTTCCTCTTCAGTTGATACCTATGAACTTCATCACCACCACCCTCCCTGGCATTCTCCTCATCGAACCGAAGGTCTTCGGCGATGAGCGGGGCTTTTTTATGGAGAGCTTCCGGAAGGATGCGTTTGAGGCGCAGGGGGTGCCGGCGCTGGTGCAGGATAATCATTCGCGGTCGGTGAAGGGGACGCTGCGGGGACTGCATTTCCAGCATCCGCATGGACAGGGGAAACTCATTCGCGTCACCACTGGAGCGGTGTATGATGTGCTGGTCGACGTCCGTCACGGCTCGCCGACCTTCGGGAAATGGGAAGGACACGAACTCAGCGCCGAAAACAAGCGGCAGCTCTGGGTTCCCCCCGGCTTCGCGCACGGCTTCTGCGTCCTTACCGACAGCGCCGACTTCCTCTACAAATGCTCCGACTACTACCACCCCGAACACGAACACACCCTCCTCTGGAACGACCCCGCCATCGGCATCACTTGGCCAGTGGATGAACCGCTGCTGTCAGAGAAGGACCGGAAAGGGTTGCGGTTGAGGGAACTTGAAAATCTGCCGGAATACATGTAAGATTTCGCGGATTCAGCGCAGAGGAAAGAGCCACGCAGATTCTCACAGATTAAACGCAGATTTTCGCCGGTATGAATTTGTATTCAACCTCACCTGCGAAAATCTGCGTAGCTCTTAATCTTTGAAACTTCAATTCCCACATATCACTCCCCGGGTTTATGCATCTGTTCTGATGCTGCTACCGATGATCGGGTATGTGGTGCTGCTTCAGCACTACGGTGTGAATATCCCTGCGCTGGATGATTACGATACGATACTGGCACACGTTGTTTCTGATCGGGCAGATTTATCGGGGTGGATTGCGCAGTTCAATGAGCATCGGGTGGCATGGATACGGCTCAGTGCATCGGGGTATTATCATCTGTTCGGTGAGATAAATTTTGAGCATCTGATGTACTTCGGAAATCTCGCGCTGCTGCTGCTGTTTCTGTTGCTGCTGAAAATGTACAGGTCTCTCAAATATCCGATCATGTTTTTCGTGCCGGTAGCGTATCTGCTGTTCCAGCCGCAATCGTGGCGAAACATGATCTGGGCAATGGCCTCGCTGCAGAACTTCTGGGTCCTTTTGTTCGTACTGCTTTCCCTCCTCCTGTGGAGCAGGGGAAAGACGTGGTCATATCTCGTGGCGGCCGTATTTGCCGTGATGGCTGCGTTCACAGGTGGAAACGGGATACTGGTTTTCGTGGTGTTGCTCATCTGGGAACTGTTCAGAATCGCAGGGAATCTGAAGTCCCGCCGTTATGTGAACTGGAAACTGGGCGTGCGCGAAAATCTGCACCTGGGCATTCTCATTATCGCTGCCGCCAGTGCAGCGTACCTGTACCTCGATGGCTATCAGACTCCGGGGCATGCACCGGACCTCGTCGCAGCACTACTCAATCCCGTTTTGGTGATGAAGACTGCCGGAATCCTCGCCGGATCGTATCTGAAGTTTCTGGACCACAGGCTCGTGCTGGCGGTAGGAGTGGCTGAGGCGCTGTTCTTCGCTTTCCTCACCTGGAAAGGATACATGCGGCGAAATCCCGTGGCTTATTACTTTCTGCTTTTCCTCTTCCTGACCATGCTGCTAATCGGACTCAGCCGCTCAGGCTGGGGCGAACACCAGGCTCTGATTCCACGGTACAGAATTTTCGCCATTGTCGCTCTCATCATGCTGTACCTGGCATTTATCGAGTACGCCGGACCCTGGTTGAGATCAAGGAAAAACCTCGTTTGGGTCATTGTGTCCCTCGCACTGCTCTTCAATCTCGGCTCCATTCACATGTCCCTGCCCAGCATGCGAATCATGAAAACCCGACTCACACACGGACTAAGCGAATGGAAGCAAACCGGCACGGGCCTCTACCATGGAATTCCTCCATTCGCCAACCGACTCATGGAGGAAGCCATCAAAAAAGGAATCTACCATCCCCCGGAGAAACTCGCAGATTGAACGCAGGAGGGAAGAGCTACGCGGATTCTCATAGATTAAACGCAGATTTTCGCCGGTTAGTCTTGAAGAATTGTTATACCTGCGAAAATCAGCGATAACTCAGCGAAAATCTGCGTTACTCTTTTTTCCCATTTCACTCAGCGATAATCCGCGTGTAATCCGCGATAATCTGCGTTCCTCTTCCCTCTGCGTTCAATCTGCGCCCGGGAATTCCCTCTGAGGAATCTGTGTTTAAATCCGTGTAATCTGTGGTTGCATTTAATTAGACAGACATGAGACAAATTTTACATATCCTAACATTTACCATGCTCGTTTCCACGGCCATGCTGCATGCCCAGGGCACGGGGTCGGTGCGGGGCAGGGTGCTGGATGCGGTGACGAAAGAGCCGCTGGTGGGTGCGAACGTGTTTTTGAAGGGCAGTTCTTTCGGGGCGGCGACGGATCTGGAGGGACGCTATGTGGTCGACAATGTGGATGCGGGCACCTACCGGGTGCAGGCTTCTGTCATTGGCTACAAGGCGCAGATCGAGACCGATGTGGTCGTGCAGCCGGGACGCGAGACGCAGGTGGATTTCGACCTCGCTTCCACTGCCATCGATCTGGACGAAGTGGTGGTCGAGGCGGATTATTTCCGCGAGAATGCGGATGCGCCGGTGAGTGCGCAGACGCTGTCGTATGAGGAAATCCGCCGTTTCCCCGGGGGACAGGAGGATGTCGTGCGCGCCATTGCGGTGCTGCCCGGGGTGGTGCAGGCGTCGGCGGGACGAAACGACCTGATCGTGCGCGGCGGCGCGCCTTCGGAAAATCTTTACGTGGTTGATGGACTCGAAATTCCCAACATCAATCACTTCGGCACGCAGGGCGCGACCGGGGGTCCCCTGAGCTTCATCAACCTGGATTTCGTGAAGGACGTGACTTTCGCGACCGGGGGATTTGGTCCGCGCTACGGCGACAAACTTTCTTCCGTCATGAACATCACGCTGCAGGAGGGTCGACGTGATCGCCTCGGCGGCAAGGTCAACGTGTCCGCCACACAGTTCGGACTCAATTCCGAGGGTCCCATCGGCGAACACGGTTCCTTCCTCTTCAGCGCCCGGCGCAGCTACCTCGATTTCATCTTCAAGGCCGCGGGCTTCGGCTTCGTGCCTGAATACTGGGATTTCATCGGCAAGGCCACGTACGACATCGACCGCGCGAATGAAATTTCCTTCCTGACCATCGGCGTGCTCGACAACGTCCGCTTTTTCAACGACGACGAGGAGCAGCGCTTTTCCAACAGCCGCGTGCTAGGGAATGCGCAGGATCAGTATTTCTCCAACATCCGCTGGAGGCATCTGATGGATAACGGCTTTGTGAGCTTTGCGCTTGGGAGGACGTTCGTCGATTACAGTTTCCTGCAGTCCGATTCCCTGCTCAATCCTGTTTTCGTCAGCGACTCGAAGGAAGGGGAGACGAGTCTGCGGGCGGATGGCGTGTTCCTTCTCGATGACCGCGCACTGGAGCTGAGTTTCGGTGTGCAGGGGAAGCGGGCGAAGATTGACGGCGCATTTGCGTGGACCCCGACCCCGGACAGTTTCAACGAAAATCCGATGATCAGCAACATGGAAAACCAGTGGGATACCACTGCGTACAAGGCCAATGCATACGTGCAGCTGGCGCGTGATCTGCTGCCGAAGCTGCGGGTGACTGTTGGGGGACGCATGGATTATTTCAATCTCATCGAAAACCCCGTCGCCATTTCCCCCCGGGCATCGGTCCGGTATTCCTTCACCGACGTGACTTCCGTCACTGCGAGCGGAGGCACGTACTATCAATCCCCCAGCTACATCTGGCTGATGTCCAATCCAGCCAACACGAGCCTGGATTTCGTGAAAGTGCAGCAGACCGTGCTCGGCGTCGAGCACCTGCTGCGCTCCGATCTCCGTGTGCGTGTGGAGGGGTATTACAAGGAGTACCACGACTATCCCGCCAGCAGTGAGCGTCCCTGGCTCGTGCTCGCCAACACCGGTGCCGGCTTTGGCGGAGCGGAGAGCGGTTTCGACGCCTTCGGTTTCGACAACCTGCAGAGTGTGGGAAACGGCACCTCGCGGGGAATCGAACTGCTCGTGCAGAAGCGTCTTTCGGAGCTACCGTTTTACGGGATATTCAGTCTGTCGCTGAACGAGACCGAGTACACCGCGATCGACGGCGTGTCGCGTCCCGGACTCTACGACCAGCGCGTCATTTTGAATTTGAGTGGGGGATGGAAGATCGGGGAGAAGTGGGAAGTCTCGTCGAAATTCCGTTACGGCTCGGGCACGCCCTACACCCCCTTCCAACCGGACGGCAGCCGCAATTACGAGGCAGATTACAACGAAGCCCGTCTGCCGGACTTCCACTCCCTCGACCTCCGCGTCGAGCGTCGCTGGCTGTTCAGCGGATGGAGTCTCATCACCTACATCGACATCCAGAACCTCTACAACCGCAAGAACGTCCAATCCTACCGCTGGGATCCCCGCAACAACCGCGTCGAAACCCAGGGCGGGAGTATCGGGATCTTGCCGAGTATCGGAGTGTCCGCGGTGTTCTAGATTACGCAGATGAAACGCAGAGGGAAGAGCTACGCAGATTTTCGCGGATAATCCGCAGATTCTCGCAGGTATATTTTAACAAAATTCTCTCAGCGAAAATCTGCGATTAATCTGCGAAAATCTGCGTAGCTCTTCCCTCTGCGTTCAATCTGCGGCCTTCTCCAATCGATTCATCACTGCCACCCCCACTCCCACGGCTTCGATGGCGGGGCAGAGGATGATGTCGACGTTGGCGGTGTCGAGGGATCGGAGTCCGGCATACAGCAGGCGCGCGTAAGAGAGAGCGCTGCCGTCGCCGAGAGAGAAGAAGACATGTTCACCGCAGTCGCGGTAAGAGGAGGGGGCAAGGAGTCCCACGCGCTCGTTCTCTTCAAGATGCCCTGCAATGCTTCGTTGCAGGGCATTCTGCATTTCAGTGGGATCGGATTCCCACGGGATGATCTTCAGCGGAGCATGCGGCGCGTAGTGACGGTACTTCGTTCCCGGTGAACGAGGTGCGCCGGATTGCGCATCCGCGAAATAGACATTTCCCTGGATCACCTCTTCGATATCCTCGCGCGTGACGGTACCCGGACGCAGAATGACCGGTTGCGGGGAAGTGAGATCGAGTACCGTGCTCTCGATGCCGACGGGACAATCTCCGCCATCGAGCACCGCGTCGATGCGTCCGTTCAATTCCTCGAACACCGTTTGCGCCGTGGTGGGGGATGGACGTCCCGAAAGATTGGCCGAAGGTGCCGCGACGGGGACCCCGGCAGCTTCGAGCAGTCGGCGTGTGACCGCGAGATCCGGCATGCGGAGGGCCACCGTATCGAGCGCGGCCGTCACCACATCCAGTACCGCCGCATTGTGCCGGACGATAAGGGTCAGCGGTCCCGGCCAGAACTCATTGGTCAGCTCCGCAAACAGCGGCGGTTCGACCTGCATCAGCTCCCTTGCCTGCTGCACGCTGCTGACATGCACGATCATCGGATTATCCGTGGGACGCCCCTTCACCTCATACACCTTGCGCACCGCCTGTTCATCCAGCGCATTCGCCCCCAGTCCATACACCGTCTCCGTCGGAAACGCCACCAATCCCCCCTCCCGCAGCAACCGCGCCGCCGTGGTGATATCTGTGTGGGTGGTATGGAGGAGATGAGTATTCATACTGGTAAAGGAGCTACGCAGATTTTAAGAGCTACGCAGATTATCGCTGATTGGTCGCAGATTCTCGCTGAGTGAAATGGGGGAGAAGAAGATGAACGCAGATTCTCGCTGAGTTATCGCAAATTTTCGCAGGTATAAAAATTCTTCAAGCCAAACCGGCGTAAATCTGCGTTTAATCTGTGAGAATCTGCGTAGCTCTTCTCTCTGCGTTAAAATCTGCGTTCCGCTTAATTTCATTCATCAAACAGCCTCCCCTGCACATCGGCTTTTTTTCCGCGGCGGGGGGGCGCTTCCTTGTTGATGTTGTTCTGTTCCATCATCATTTCATGGGCGGTGCGGAGGAGTCCGGTGATTTCTGTGTGGAGATGCGGGATACCCTCCCGGGCGTCCTTCACCAGCTGGGACGCCACACGCGCAAACGCCTTCGAGAGCAGCAGCACGCGCGCGATTTCCTGCGAGTGCCATTCCGTGAACTCGATCGAATATTGCAGCGAATTCCCGCCGAGGAAAAACAGGCGAATGCCGAGCCGTTTGCCCGCGGCCGACAGCTGTTCCCATCCATCATACACACGCAGCAGATTGCCGGTAAGCAGGTAGCGGTCGTCATCGACCACGAACTGCAATTCCTCCCGGAAACCTTCCTTCAATACGCGCAGCGGCAGCGGCTCGAAATCCTCAAACAACCTGAGCAGCGTTTCGTCATCCTCGCCCTTCTCAATCCTCACCCGCTGCACCATCTTTTCCCGCACCCTGTAGTACATCCCTTCCTCATCCACAAACGGGTGCCACGCACCATCCGACTGCAAAAACTTCCCGGCCTTCGCCAGGCGTGATATGGGTGTTTGTTGGTAGCGCATGTGGTAAAAATACGAAAGCAAGATGAGAAGAGGAACGCAGATTTAGCGCAGGAGGAAGAGCTACGCAGATTATCGCGGATTAATCGCAGATTCTCGCGGAGTAAAATGGGGGAGAAGAGGAACACAGATTTTCGCTGATTGACCGCAGATTCACGCAGGTAAGTGGTAAGAAAGCCTTTCCTGCGAAAAGCTACGTATTTATTTGCGACAATCTGTGTAGCTCCTCCAACCGCGTAAAATCTGCGCTGCACATCTAGGGGATGTACCGATCCGGTTGGGTTTTATGACTTGTTGGAGATGATGTGGAAATGCAAATTGTGTCTCCACATTGAGACATCGGTATTGGGAGTATCTGATGGAAATGGAGAAGATCAACGAATTGACCTCAGCTATTATTGGCTGTGCGTACAAGATTCATTCAGCGCTGGGCCCAGGTCTGCTCGAATCAGCGTATGAAGCCTGTCTTGCATTGGAAATTCGTCAAGCTGGCCTCAAAGTTGAGGAGCAGGTTCCAATTCCCCTTGTTTACAAAACAATCCGTCTAGAAGTCGGCTACCGGCTTGATCTGCTCATAGCAAATGAGGTCATTGTCGAAATCAAAACCGTCGATAGAGTCATTCCGATGCACAGAGCGCAACTGCTTACCTATCTCCGCTTAACGGACAGAGAAATCGGACTCATCCTCAATTTCAATGAGCACAACATGCAGAAAGGAATCCATCGCGTCACGCGTGAGTACGAAAGAAAGCGCCTCCGCGAACACTTCCTTCCCGATCCCCCCCCACGCTCATCCTAACCACCACCAGCGACAATCCGCGTTCCTCTTACATTCATACACCAGCGACAATCTGCGACCAATCAGCGATAATCCGCGTTCCTCTTACATTCATACACCAGCGACAATCCGCGACCAATCAGCGATAATCCGCGTTCCTCTTACATTCATACACCAGCGACAATCCGCGACCAATCAGTGATAATCTGCGTTCTTCTTACATTCATACACCAGCGATAATCCGCGACCAATCAGCGATAATCTGCGTTCCTCTTACATTCTCTTGCATTAGATAACCTAATATAGTAAGTTAGTTTTATGTCTAAGTATATCCGCTCATTCATTGCTCTCTACCCCGACTATGAAGCGCTGACTCACATTAGCGACTTTATCGGCTGTCTGGGATCTGAGGACCGCTCCATTCGCTGGGAGCAGCCGGATAAAGTCCACATAACCCTCAAATTCCTCGGGGATGTCGAGTCCGCGACGCTGGATGCGATTGCGCGGGAGATGGAGGCGGAGGTGCGCAGGGAGGGCGAGATTGTGGCGGAGATAAATCGTACGGGCGGGTTTCCGAATCTGCGCAGGCCGAGGATTGTGTGGCTCGGGTTTGCGGAGGCGGTGCCGCGGGTGATGGGACTGCAGCGATGGACGGAGGAGCTCTGTGCACGGCATGGACTGGAGCAGGAGAAGAAGAAATTTACACCGCATTTTACCGTCGGCAGGGCGCGCCGCGGGGCGGATACCGGGGGTTTGGAAAATGCGCTGGCAGCATGTAGTTTTCAGCCTGCGACGGTGCATTTTTCCGCTGTACATATAATGGAAAGCACGCTCACCCCCAGGGGAGCGATACATAAAGAACGCGCCCGTATTTCACTCATACCCGGGACATAACTGCGGGGACGTTTTACCAAACGAAGGAAATGACAATGGCTGAAGACAACGGCAAGCTTAAAGCTCTCGATCTCGCGATGCAGCAGATCGAGAAGAATTTCGGGAAGGGATCGATTATGCGCCTGGGAGACGGTGTGATCGCGCAGGTCGAAACCATTCCTACCGGGTCCATTTCCCTGGATGCTGCGCTCGGTATCGGCGGTATTCCCAGGGGACGTATTGTGGAAATCTACGGACCGGAATCTTCCGGGAAGACCACCGTCTGCCTCCACATCGTCGCCGAGGCACAGAAGCGTGGCGGCATGGCGGCCTTCATCGACGCGGAGCACGCGCTGGATATCGGCTATGCCCGCAAGATCGGCGTGGATGTCAGCAACCTTCTCGTTTCCCAGCCGGAATATGGCGAGCAGGCACTCGAGATCTGCGAGACGCTGGTGCGCTCGAACGCGATCGATATCATCATTATCGATTCCGTCGCCGCGCTGGTGCCGCGCGCGGAAATCGAAGGCGAGATGGGAGATCCGACCATGGGTACGCAGGCCCGCCTCATGTCGCAGGCGCTGCGCAAACTCACGTCCGCCATCAGCAAGAGCAAGACGACGGTGATCTTCACCAACCAGCTGCGCTCGAAAATCGGCATCATGTTCGGCAACCCGGAAACTACCACGGGCGGTAACGCGCTCAAGTTTTACGCGTCCATTCGCATGGATATCCGCCGCAAGGATGTGCTCAAGGATACCGGCAACATCATCGGGAATCGCGTGCGCATCAAGGTCGTGAAAAACAAGATGGCACCGCCGTTCAGGGAAACGGAATTCGATATTCTGTACAACGAAGGCATCTCCAAAATCGGTGACCTGCTCGACGTGGGCGTCGAATGCGGCGTGGTGCAGAAAAGTGGTTCGTGGTTCTCGTACGGGGACGAGCGGCTGGGACAGGGTCGCGAGGGTGTGCGGAAATTCCTCAAGGAAACGCCGGAGTTGCTGCAGCGCATCGAAAAGGATGTGCAGCGTGAACTCGGTATCGGCGTGTTCGAAGAGGAAGCGCCCGCCGATGAAGGGAAAAAGGAAGAAGCGGAAGACGCTGCTGAAACAGACACGAAGGGAAAGAAAAAATAACGGAGTTTGTTATGCGCACACGCGCTCTTCTGCTGTATCCTCCTATCGTACTCATTGCCGCGACGATGCTGTTTTCCACGGGCTGCGACAATGATTTTTCCCCGAAGTCGGACTTCGAGAGTAAAATCGCAGTGTTCTGCATTCTCGATCCCGTGCAGGAAGTCCAGACCGTCGTGGTGGCGCGCAGTTATGACGCGGAACTGGGCATTTCCCTGCAGCCGCTGACCAGCAAGGAGGTGGAGGGCGCGACCGTACGTATTTACGGGGAAGGGAAAACCTTCGATTTCAAGGATACCCTGGTAACGCTCGATGACGGCGGAACGCGAACCGCGTGGATCAGCCGGGAACTCGTGCCCAAGCCGGGTTTGAATTACCGGCTGCAGATCGACGTGCCGGAAGAGCCCCAGCTCAAAGCATCAATTTCCCAACCGCCGCGCATTTACGTGCAGGCGAAAAGAACGCGGCCGGATACGGGCGATGGACATGTGCGCGTCTATCCCGCCGCGACGGGTTTCCCCGTTCCGCCGGACGCATATTATTTCAGGTTGTTCGTGGAAACATGGAAGCTGCTTCCCAGTGGGGATACGATCAAGCCGCGGCTGGAGGTGCCGATCTATAGCTCTCCGGGAGGCGGTGGATGGGTGTATTCCGCCCCGTCCCGCGCCATGGAGGCGGCCTTCCTGCCCGGAGTTGTCAGGCAGTTTGTCGATGCCAATGAACAGCCGGCGGATTCGGTGCTGTCGCGACGATGTATCGTCAAAGGATACGCGATGGATCGTCCCTTCTACAGTTATTACAAAATCGTGCGGGGGTTTGACGATCCCCGGACAGTGCGTCTGGATCTGCCGGATGTGTCATTTATCGAAGGGGGACTGGGAGTGTTCGGCGCCGTCACGCCGGATTCAACCCAGTACAGCGTTTTCCTTTTCACCAACTGAGTTTTCTGCGTATCTTTTACATCTGTGCTCCGATTTGCCTTGCGCCAAACCGGATACAGGTGCGTAGTTAGTTGACGCATGCCGCTTTCTCTACTTTCGAAACTCGAGGTACTTTTGCAGTCGCGATATATTCTTCCCTTCGTTGCCCTCTTTCTTCTCGCCGGATGTGAGAATACCTTCACACCCAAAGCGCCGTACGAAGAGCGCATCGTGGTGTTCAGCGTCCTCGACCCTACGGCGGCATACCAGGTCGTGCGCCTGGAATCCACTTACGATGCCGATCTGAGCAATCCTGACGAGCCGCTGACGCAGAACGTCGTTGATTCCGCCCGCGTCACGATTTCCACGCCGCGCAAAAGTTTCGTGTTTCATGATACACTGATTGCGTTGCCTGACGGCAGCCAGAAGCGTGTGTGGGTGAACTACGACCTCGTACCGACCGAAGGAATCGATTACACGCTCGCCGTCGATGTCCCGGGTTTTGAGAGGATATCTGCTTCGACGCAGGTTCCGAGCCGTGCGTACGTGCAGATACGGAACACCGTGACCGGTCTTCTCGTCATCGGGGAGGACGAAACGGCGTATCCCCCGGATGCCTTCCAGTTCCGCCTCTGGGTCGTCGGTGAAAAGGTTGAAGGAGGGAATACCACTGAAATCCGCAAGGAAGTTTTGTGGCGGAAGGAAAACACAGGCAGTGAAGATGAGTGGGTTTACACGGAGCCTTCACGTGCCAGCGAGATAAAATTCAGTATAGATAAAATTGTCGAGGCGCAGGAGCAGCTTCGTGCGGAGCAGAATGTGTCCGGCAAGTATCTCGCGGCGACATCCTATTCACTCGACAAATTCATCTACAGCTATTACAAGCTTGTGCGTGGCTTTGACGATCCGGTGTCCGTGCGACAGGATCTTCCGGATGTGTCCAACATCCGCAACGGTGTCGGCATCTTCGGTGCCCTGTATCCGGACTCCACCCGTGTCAGTTACAGCTCCATCGTGACACAGTAAGCCCGAAATTCATGCTCATCACCCGTTTGGAACGACAGAAGAAACGTCGCCATCGAGTCTCGGTATTTCTCGATGGCGATTTCGCATTCGGCTGCAGCGAAGACACTGCGTTTCGCTTCGGTATGCATAAGGGGATGGAAATCGATGAAGAGAAACGGCAGGAAATCGAGGATTATGACAACAGGGTGCAGGCCAAGCTGGCGGCGGAACGGCTGATTGGAACGCGTATGCGTTCCGAGCGTGAGCTGCGGCGCCGTTTGAAGGAGAAGGAATTCCCCGAGGAAATCATTGATGAGACCGTCAGCACATTCACGCGGGTGGGACTCCTGAACGACCGGGAGTTCGCGGAAGCCTTTGTGCGCGATCGTCTCCTTTTGCGTCCCCGGGCCTCCAGTGTGTTGCGTCGCGAGCTGCGCGGTCATGGCATAGACGGCGAGATCGTAGACAGCGTTCTCGCCGCCCATTTCAATGCGGAGACGGAAAATGAGCTCGCCCGCGACATGGCGGATTCCTACATTCGTTCCCACAGTTCGCTCGATACCCCCGTCCTCAAGCGCCGGCTCGCAGGTTATCTGCAGAGGAAAGGATTCCGCCCCTCCCTCGTCTACGAAATCCTCAATTCCCTCGAGAAGTGATCTTTTGTTCCCTTAGCGGAACATCGTATATTTGTTGCTGGGCCAAGTCCCTCGCAATGTATGGATACCCAACCCCGCCAGGTCCGGAAGGAAGCAACGGCCGGTATATCTACATGTGACGAGGGTCGCTTGGCCCTTTTTTTTGCTCGCGTGAGCCTCGTTGCACTCGGCGCGTGAGCTCGCTTCGCCCTGCGAAGCTCGCGCGTGAGCCTCATCCTGTCCCGCTTCGCGGGAGGATTCGGCGCTTGAGCTCGTCCCCGATTGCATCGGGGCCTCGCGCCAGAGTCCCGCAAGCGGGACGAGTCCGTTCATCCCTCGCGCCGCGTAAGCGGCGCTCAAGCGCGCCGTCAGGCGCTCCCGCGTGGCGAAGCCACTCCCGCGCGCCGTCAGGCGCTCCCGCGTGGCGGAGCCACTCCCGCGCGCCGTCAGGCGCTCCCGCGTGGCGAAGCCACTCCCGCGCGCCGTTAGGCGCTCCAGCGTGGCGGAGCCACTCCCGCGCGCCGCGTTAGCGGGACTACCTCGCCAGCGTCATCCATTTCGTCTGTGTTTCTCCTTCAAAAGTCAGTCTGCAGAGATACGTGCCTGATGGCAGCGCCGCTGCGTCGAACTGTTCGGTATACTGTCCGGCGCGGCGGTGTTCGTCGACGAGTGTCGCAAGGGTTCTTCCAAGGACATCGTGAACAGTGAGCTGTACTGAACCATCGACAGGTACGGTAAAGGTTATGGTTGTTGTCGGATTGAACGGGTTCGGATAATTCTGCGCGAGTATGAGCATGTGCTCGGGAAGTGTGATCTCGGGACGCACCTGCTTTGGTACTGGCGGAGCGCATCTGTCGTAATGCAGGAACGGTGCGGGCTTGATGGATGCTGCCGAGTAGGCGGCGATGAGCTCCGTTTCCATCTGGCTGACCGGCATGGCGGCCAGGAGGGAGTAGTGAGAGGGAATCGCCCATGCCACGGTTTTCGCCGTTCCGCAGAGGTTGATGGTTTCCGGCCAGAAGAGGAAGGGGAACGCCTGCATCAGGTTTGCATCTCCGTACATCGGACTCCCGCTTACGACGGTGAGCATGACGTCATCCTCGTAGGCCTGAAGGACGTCATCGTAGGGATTGTTGCTCAACTTCGGGATCACCACGAGATCGGCCTGTTTCCCTTCTTCGATACTGCCGATGCGATCCGAGAGCCCCAGCGCATCCGCTGCGTTGACGGTGACGAATTCCACGAGGTCCTCAGAGGTCAGCAGGTTGTTCCAGTGGGACTGCGACCAATTTTTCGCAAACCGCATTTCGTCCAGCAGGTTGAAGGATCCGGATTCCGTCCAATCGGCTCCCAGAGCCACGGTGACGCCGGCGTTCAAAGCAGCAGGGACATCGGCGGTCGCACCGTACAGCGCAACGTTGCTCTGCGGCGACCAGATGAGTTTGCTGTTTACCGCAGCCATCTTGGCGAAATCGGATGCACCGAGTGCGACACCGTGAATGATGCTGAAACGTTCATCCATGATTCCGGCTTGATCTAACAACTGGAACTGTGCGTATGCATACGCATCCGTTCCTTCGCTGAGGTGTATGATGAAACGATCCCAGTATTGGTTCAGCCAAGTAGGCCACTGCGGAATCGAGGATTTCGATGTGGGAAAGACGATGTGTTTGCTTCGCGCGGGGAAGCGCTCGGCATTGTTGATGCCAATTCCCTGTGCGGCGTAATGCTCGTCATGATTTATCTCATTCGGGTTCGTTCCCTGCCATGTAGTCGTTCCTGCACAAAGTGCCCGGAGTTCCCCCCACTTGACGATATTGAGCGTTTGAATGCCCGGGTAAAACACAGAGTAGCCATGAACATCATTATACTCCACCTTGAATTCGTCATACAGTGCTGTCTCTGCCCACTGATCCCTGTGCGAGAAATACGGTGGAATGGCAAACGGGATGACCCCGAACACGTTGTAATAGGGATGGTTGTGGGCATCGATGAGTCCGGGCAGAATGTAGCCATCGACTTCGAGCACGATGTCGCAGGCGGGACGATTCTGTGAAACTTTCACGATATCATTGCCATGAATTTCCACGTACCCGTTCATGATGATGCGGCGCTGCTTGTTCATCGTGACGACGATACCCTTGATCGCATAGTGTGGGATGAGAGTGGATTCGATATCCTGCGTACTTCTCGGCATGAGTCGGAAGTCGCTGAACTCGTAGCGCACGATTCCTGTCACAGCATCGAGCTGATCATTGAGCTGCGGGTAGTAAGTATAGTCGTTGGCATAGTTGCACAGCATGCTGCCGCTGTTGTCTGTAATCTGCCAATCGTCATTGTAGTAGTACGGATGCGATGGGAAGCCGGTCACCGTCACGTTCTCGCAGGTGACGAGAACGGATTCGTATGCTTCCGACCGGGCAAGTTGTACGGGCACGACCACGGGACGGATATGGTTGGGGTGCTTCACGGAAAGCAGGGTGTAATTGGTGACGTTCGACAGCTCCGTGAGTCCCCAGTACTCAGAAACAGTGGCTGAGAACTGGACCTTGTGACCGATGTCGGGACCAGCATTGTAGGTGTACACGAAAATCGCGTTCCATGGACCTTCGTCATCCGCAACAATGAAACCATTGTAATAGGTGGCGGTAACGATCCCTCGTACAGTTACAACATCTCCCTCCATGGGAGAGTCGCCTGAAGCCGAGGTGGTGTACTGAATGTCATGGATGCTGGTGAGCTGCGATGCATTCACAGGTTGTGACTGTGCATGCAGATAATGTGATGGTTGAAGGAGGAACATGCAGAGCAGGAGGGACAGCCCCAACGGCCAGGCATGCGTTGACAGTACCGAATGCGAGTGTTTCATGAACCTTTCTCCTTGTGCTAGGACATGACACGGCTACCGCCCCCGCTGGCAGGAATGGTACAATACACCGCATTGCACGCACGGCGAGACGCGCGGCCGATTACCTGTAAAAAAGATAGTGACACCCGTATATACGGTATAAGGAGGGGAATGTCAAGCTGGGGCTCGTTCCCGATTGCATCGGGTCCGAGTGCTTGAGCCACTTCGTGGCGCTTGAGCGGCTATCGCCGCGCCTGAGTTCATCCGCTTCGTTCCGCAGAGCGGAACTTCGCGGGGTCACGCTTGAGTCGCTGCTGCCGCAGCGACGGGCTCAGTCCTCTAGCGTGCCGCCAGGCGCTCCCGCGTCCCACCGACAAAACGTTCTGAAGATTTTATTGTCTGCTACTAGGTGGTACTACCCAGGAAAACAGGTAGTACTACCTATTGCCTGCCTGCAACAGGCGGACTATTTTTTTATCGTCTTATCCCATCATAACAAACGTGTTGCGTTTTCTACGCGCATTTCCTCGACCCGACTATTCTCGAGCGCGGGACCCGGCGATTCTTTGCTCATGCATAACGGATCACTGTGCCCGGATGTCGCCAACATATCCAAATTCATACTATCAAGAGGAGAAGCACACTATGAAACAAAGCATGTCGTTGACACTTGGCTTCATCCTGCTTGTGACGATGTTTGTTGCGTGCAGCGAGGAAACTCAGAATCCGATCGATGCCACACAGAGCGACGAAGCTCAGGTCCTGCACAAACTCTCTGACAGGTACCTGGTTGAGTACAGTAATGGAAACAAAATGATGAAAGCCCTGGAAAATGCGGGCGGGACGCTGGTGGAGGATATTGACGCAATCAAGGTTGCAATTGTGAGTGGACTCACGGATCAGGCGGCTCAGCAGCTTGCGAACAGTAATGGTATACAGAAAGTCACCAGGGACATGAAGATGAAATTCGTCCCGAGCCTGCAGGAGGCACTGGCTGGATCTGCACAGCATTTCACCAATCCACAACCAACCGGCGCACCCGGGGATGCCTCAGCTCTTGCCATTCAGTGGAATATGCATGCAATTCATGCACCGGAAGCATGGGCGACGACGACAGGGTCGAGTGAGATTCGTGTCGGTATCCTCGACACGGGAGGAAGCCCCGACCATATTGACCTCTACGGTAAATACGATGAAGACTACTGCATCAATTTCAGCGAAGAGGATAATTATAACCCTGCCATATGGGTGGACAGGCATTTTCACGGAACGCATGTCGCTGGGACAGTAGCGACGAACAATATCGTCGTTGCAGGAGTGGCTTCCGATGTGACGCTGGTCGCAATCAAGGTGATGAATGATAACGGGGAAGGGTGGTTTGAGGATATCATCCGTGGCATTGTCTATGCAACAGACGTTGCGGATTGCGATATAATCAATATGAGTCTCGGTGGGTACGGGCCACGTGCACACTACGGAAATTTCATCTCCACCGTGATCCGCGCTGTCAACTATGCAAACAGCCACGGTGTTCTTGTCGTCATGTCTGCGGGGAATGAAATGCTGGATCTCGATCACAGCGGTCAGATGGTCTATCTGCCGGCAGAAGCCGGCGCAGGCGTGGTAGTGAGTGCCACCGGTCCCGTGGATCAAGCCAACTTTGACGATTTCGCATGTTTTTCCAATTATGGAAACAGTTTTATTAACGTCGCAGCCCCAGGCGGAAACGGTGACTGTGGCGGCGTGGGTATCGTAAATACGTACGATGGTGTACTCTCGTGCTATGCTCCCTGGGTTGCGGCAAATGTTGATGGACTCCCGAATCCCACAGGCTACTATGTTTGGGCCTGGGGAACGAGCATGGCTGCACCGCACGTATGCGGAACAGCGGCACTCATCGAGGCCGCGAAAGGAAACAGCAATCCCGGCTACCTGCAAGCGCATCTGCAGAACACCGCCGATGATCTCGGCGCGCCGGGCAATGATCCCTACTACGGCAAAGGCCGGATAAATGCAGCGACTGCGGTCCGCTGATCGAACGAAGCTTACGCCAACAACCCATAAGCCCCGCCACGGCGGGGCTTATGGGTAACAGGCGGATCGCTTCAAACATTGGGACGATGCGCGTTCTGTCACGCACTGCGAAGCAGTGCTCCCGAGCCAGGTCCGGGCGAAGCGGGACGAGGCTCAAGCGCAGCGAAGCCACTCCCGCGCGCCGTTAGGCGCTCCCGCGTGGCGAAGCCACTCCCGCGCGCCGTTAGGCGCTCTAGCGTGGCGAAGCCACTCCCGCGCGCCGTTAGGCGCTCTAGCGTGGCGAAGCCACACCCGCGCGCCGGTAGGCGCTCTAGCGTGGCGAAGCCACTCCCGCGCGAGCGTCAGCGAGCTACGATGAGAGACACCACTTCCTGCGTGCTGCCGGTAGAGAGGACGAGGAAGTAGCGTCCGCTGGGGAGATGGTCGCTATCGATACGGGCGAAGTACTCGCCTTTCTGCATGCTGGCGTCGATGAGCCGGCGGACTTCATTCCCCATGGCGTCGACGAGACGGAGAATGACGTGACGATCCGTGGCGATGCCGAAGGTGACGGAGCCGTTTCCGGTGATGGGATTGGGATGGGTGTTGAGAATTCCCTCGCGCTGTACGGTGCCCTCGGACTGTCCCAATGCGCGCTCGCAGGTTCCGCTTACGGTGACAAGACCGTTCTGGGAACTGGCGATCGTGCAGAATTGCTGGACTTCAGGCGGGGAGATGCCGATTTCCGTCTTGCGGCTTTCAAAGATGGGGGCGGCTTCAAATGTGAGGTAACAGAGCTCTCCCGGCGTGGTGACGTCGTTGCCGCCAATGATGCGCACATCGCTGCCGCGGAGGGTTTCATTACGCTGAATCGTGTACCCGGTCGTCAGATCCCCGACGGTCGCATCTACCAGGTGCAGCAGGTCCGTGTCATAGTCGACACTGAATTCGAAGATGCTGGGGGCACGTTCAGGGGAAACACGTGTCAACTGAACAGGGATCGTGATCTGTTCGCCGGCTTCGACGACGTAGTCGCGAAGAATGGATGTCTGTACATAGGAAAACGTGGTGGTGTCGTAGGGAAGATTGTAGGAGGTGGACGCGAATGCGAGTCCACCCGGCGCATTCACTTCGACATCGACATGGACCTCGTCCCCATTCCAGCAGTCAATTGGCGAAATGTACTGCAGCTCACACACGCCCGTGGTTTGCAGCTGCTCGGCGATCTCGGAATAAATCTGATCCAGGTCGGTGGAATTCGGCGCATAGAAATATTTTCCCTCTGTCATATCCGCCAGACGGATCAACTCATCTTCGTCGACCAGCCTCCCGAGTCCGATGGTATACACCGTGGCGTCGGCGCTGATCGCGTAGCTGATGGCTGTACCCGGACCATTCTGCGAGTCTCTGTCCGCACCATCAGACAGAACGATGATAATTCGACGCTGCGTCCGATAGCGGATGATGTTGGAAGCGGCTACCACGGCATCCCAGAGTGCCGTGCCTCCGAAAATGCCAATGAAAAGGCTGTTGATCCTGGACTTGAGAAGATCCATGTCCGCCGTCCATGGCTGCACGTACGAAGGATTGTCGTCGAATGCGACAAGCGCCGCGCTGTCGCCCGGCTGCAGGCGGTTTACGAATGAAGTCGCGGCACGTTTCGCATCATCAAGCGAAGACCGCATACTCCCGCTGATATCAATGAGCAGAAGAACGGCGACGGAAGCACGGGAAAGAGTGTCCTCACAGTACACTGCCGTCAGCGGCATGTTGATGCCCATTTCAAGTGCTGCGAAATTTTGCAGTCCCAGTCCACCGACATTCGAATTACCATCCGTCACGCGCACTTTCATGCGCACGGTCGGATACGCCGTCACATCGACGCTGTCAATATTCAGCTGCACCTGCGCCATCGCAATGGCAGGAAGCAGCAGACAACACATAAAGACAGAAGCAAACCGTTTCATATCACCGCCCGAACTCGTGAGGGAATGGTCCTGTATTATATCCACCATCTTGAAGAGTAGCAAGGGTATTTTGCTCGTCCACCGATTTCATCGGTGTCCGAGCGCTGGAGCTCGTCCCCGATTGCATCGGGGCCTCGCGCCTGAGCGCCGCTTCGCGTCGCGCGTGAGTGCTTCGCACGCTTGAGTCGCTGCTAACGCAGCGACGATGTGCTCTCGCGTCGAGTCCACGCGTAGCGGGACGAGACTCCCGCGCGCCGTAAGGCGCTCCCGCGTGCCGAGCGCAGCGAAGGTACTCCCGCAGCTTGCAAACCTACTCCCGCAATTGTACCATTACGTATGAAATTAGCATTCACGATAATAGTTCTCATACTCGCTACACCTCTGCAAGCCCAAAACGCGGGGGAGCGGGTGACGGCAAATGGGGGAATGGTGGTATCCGCGAGTGCGGAGGCCAGCGAGGCGGGAGCGGCGATGCTGCGTGCGGGAGGAAATGCGGTGGATGCTGCGGTGGCGGTGGGCTTCGCACTGGCAGTGAGCTATCCATCCGCCGGCAATATCGGGGGTGGATGCTATATCGTGTTGCGCATGGCGGATGGACGAGAGGCGGCGGTGGATGCGCGGGAAACGGCGCCTGCCGCAGCGCACAGGGATATGTATCTCGATGAGAATGGGGATGTGGTCACCGAACGATCGCTGTATGGTCCACTGGCGGCGGGAGTGCCGGGGTCTGTGCATGGACTGCTGACGGCGCTCGAGCAATTCGGAACAATGTCCCGAAGCGCGGTACTGCGTCCCGCACTGCAGCTTGCTGAAGAAGGACTCCCCCTGCATCCGCGCCTTGCACGCTACCTGAAGATGAAGCGCGATGATCTGTCCCGCTTCCCGGAGACGCTGGAGAAGTTTACCCGCAACGGCAGAAACTATGAAGAACGTGAGGTTTGGAAACAACCGGCACTCGCGCATACGCTGCGGCTGATTGAAGACCATGGGAACGCAGGTTTCTATACAGGCGAGACTGCGCGAAGGATCGCGGATGCCATGGAGCGTGACGGGGGACTCATAACGCTTACGGATCTGGCCTCCTATAGAAGTATTGTTCGAAAACCGCTGCGGGGAAGTTATAGAGGATATACAATCCTTTCCATGCCCCCTTCCAGCTCCGGAGGAGTGGCGCTGCTGCAGATGCTCGCCATGCTGGAACATCGGACACTGGTGATTCCGGCGAAGGACGATGTTCCCACTGCGCACTATATGATTGAAAGCATGCGACGCGCATTCGCTGATCGTGCCATGTATCTGGGTGACCCTGCATTCTACAATGTCCCACTTCAGCGACTGCTCTCGCGGCGATATACCGACTCTTTATATAACAGTATTCAGGCGAACCGGGCGACGGATAACAGGGAAATGCCGCATACGCTGCTCCCTCCGAAGGATGGGAAGCAGACCACGCATTATTCGGTGATGGACCGCTGGGGGAATGCCTTGTCGGTGACGACAACAATTAACAGTTCTTTCGGGTCGCTGTATGTTGTGCCCGGAACAGGGTTTTTGTTGAATAATGAAATGGATGATTTCAGTGCGCGTCCGGGAGTGCCGAATCAATTCGGACTGCTGGGGGGAGAGGCAAACAGTATACAGCCGGGGAAACGGATGCTCAGTTCCATGACTCCGACGATTGTCATGAAAGACAATAACGTCGTGATGCTGACCGGGAGTCCGGGCGGCTCCACGATTATAACAACGGTGTTGCAGAGTATTCTGAATATGATCGATGGGGATATGCCTGTTGATGAGGCGGTGACGTCACCGCGATTTCATCATCAGTGGTATCCCGATATTGTGCGGTATGAGGACGATGCGTTATCCCCCTCTACGCGCAAGGCGCTGGAAGTGATGGGACACCATTTCAAGTATGAGCATGAGATGGGACGCTGTGATGCCGTAATCGCATACCCGGATAAGAATATGATGGATGGGTGTTCTGATCCCAGAGGGTACGGCAGTGCGATTGGTATAACTTTTTAACGCTATACTTCTTGCTATTGTATTATAATTTTCGTGAATTGTAGCCAACACATCAATTAGCAAGGAATATTCATGGAAGACATTAAAAAGATGCAGGCGGATATCTCCAAACTGGAAAAGGATATCTCCCTGAATCAAATGGCAAAGCGCAGCGGCATTAATTATGTGACGCTGATGAATATTAAAAAGAATAAGTCCAAGCGCGTCACCGACGGTGTGAAAAAACGCTGGGATGATTTTGTAAAAGCCTTCACCGGTGGCGGCGTTCCCGCGACGGGAGTGCCTGCGGCGAAAACTCCTGCAAAGCGCGGACCGAAGCCTGGCAGCAAGCGTGCCACGAAAAAGGCCGGACGCAAAAAAGCGGTGAAAAAAGCGGCGGCGAAAAAGGCGACGAAGAAAGCTGTTGCCAGGAAGGCTGCTGCGAAGAAGCCGGGCAGGAAGCCGGGTCCCAAGCCTGGAAGCAAGAAGAAAGCCGTGGCCGCCGCCCCTGCATCGGTACCCTCGAAGCTCGATTTTGCCTCCCCCGTACTCGGCAACGCACTTGATCGTGAGATCGAGATTGCGGAAGCACGTCTCGAGTACCTGAAGAGTCTCCGCGAGATTGAAGACGAATTTCTGAAGGCCGTCGGCCGGAAGTAAGTCCGCGTCCTCATCTCTCCCAATTTCCAATGCCGCCTTGCGTGTTTGTCGCGTGAGGCGGCATTTTCGTATCTTTACTAGAGCCGACGGTTTATCTACTGATTTCTGGATTCCATGAGTACAAAGAAAAACGAAAATATAAAGTGTTCATTCTGTGGCCGCAGCTCGAAAGAGGTCGACAGTATCATTGCCGGACCCAGTGTCTACATCTGCAACAATTGCGTGATGAGTTCGGTCGACATTCTTCGCAGCAATTCCGCGGCGTTCACCGGCAGAGAACTGGGTGCGAAAAAATCCGTCCGTCGTCCCGCAGAGCTGAAAAAAGCACTGGACGAATATGTGGTGGGACAGGAATCGGCAAAGAAAACGCTTTCCGTCGCCGTGTACAATCACTACAAGCGATTGGAGAGCAAGCAGGTGTTTGCCGACACGGATGTGGAAATCGAGAAGAGCAATATCCTGCTTATCGGTCCCACCGGCACCGGCAAAACCCTGCTGGCAAAGACACTGGCCCGCGTACTCGATGTCCCCTTCGCCATCGCAGATGCCACCACGCTGACCGAATCCGGTTACGTCGGTGACGATGTGGAATCCATTCTCGTGCATCTTCTCCAGAACGCGGAGTACAATGTTCAGCGCGCCGAGCAGGGCATCATCTATATCGATGAAATCGACAAGATCGCGCGCAAAAGTGAGAACATGTCCATCACCCGCGACGTGTCCGGCGAAGGCGTGCAGCAGGCGCTGCTGAAAATTCTCGAAGGATCAACCGTCGGTGTTCCGCCGAAAGGGGGACGCAAGCATCCCGAGCAGCCGCTGATCACTATCAACACGCGGGATATCCTCTTCATCTGCGGCGGTGCGTTTGATGGACTCGAGAACATCATCCAGCGCCGCATCGGGAAAAACCCGGTCGGCTTCGGTTCGGATATGCTCACACTTAACAAGGCCGAGCGGCAGTACATCCTTACCCATGTGGAGCCTGAGGACCTGCTGCGTTACGGACTCATTCCTGAATTGATCGGACGTCTCCCGGTGATGTCCTCCCTGCACCCGATTTCCAAAGAGGGACTGCTCAACATCCTCACCCAGCCGAAGAACGCCCTGGTCAAGCAGTACATCAAACTCTTTGAAATGGAAAACGTGGCCCTTGAATTCGACCACGCCGCGCTTGAAGCCATTGTTGAAAAAGCCCTCCTGCGCGGAACAGGAGCCCGGGCCCTTCGCTCGATCATGGAACGCGCCATGATGGAAATCATGTACAACCTCCCCTCCAAAGACGCCGTCACCCGCTGCTTCATCACCCGCGACACCATCGACAACGGTGCCGAACCCATGTACACGATGAAGGAACAGAAGAAGACCGCGTAAGCTCGCCCCGTTTACGGGGCTCGCGCTGGAGCGGCTATCGCCGCGCTGGAGTTCGCTTGCGCTCACGCTGGAGTTCCGCTCTGCGGAACGCGTGAGTGCTTCGCACGCCTGAGTCGCTGCTGTCACAGCGACGATGAATTTTCTTCCCGCGGCTCCGCCGAAGGCGGAGACTCAAGCGTCCCGCGTCAGCGGGACTCCCGCGCCGCGAAGCGGCTCAAGCGCGAGCGTTAGCAAGCTTATCGTCTACGCTTTCTGCCGGATTTCCCGCTTCCCCCTCCGGATTTGCTCGCTCCCCCGCTGCTCTTACGCGCATTCTCCTGTTGTTCGAAGAGGCGGGCGTGCAGTGTCTGGCGGTAGCTGCGGTCGAGGAGCATGGCGAGCAGCATGCGCATTTCATCGTCTTCGTACAGCGTGTCGACGACAGGGAGGAAGTGCGCGATACGTTCGCGATCCATCATGGCGTAATCATGCAGCTGATCTTCGAGGCGTACGATCAGACGTTCGGAGAGCCGCTCCTGCAGCATTTCATCCGATGGCAGTTCGCGTTGCTCCACGCTGAAACCATACTGCTTTGCGATGCCCAGCAGTTTCCGCTCCTGTATGCTCTCGCAGATGGTAATGGCGATACCGGTCTTGCCCGCGCGTGCCGTTCTTCCCGAGCGATGCACATACACCTCGACGTGCTCCGGGATGTCATAGAGAAACACATAGCTGAGATCGCTGATGTCGATACCGCGTGCAGCGACATCGGTAGCGATGACGTAGCGAAGCTCTCCACTCCGCAGTTGCTCCATGATGCGCTCACGCTTGCTCTGCCGCAGATCACCGGTCAGATGCTCGGCATCGATGCCGTTGTTTTTCAGGTACTCGGACAGGTATTCCGCATCCCGCTTGGTGTTGGTAAAGATCAATGCGGAATCGGGATTCTCGTATTCGATCAAACGCAGCAGGGAGCGATCTTTCTGCAGCTGAGGAGCGATATAGTAACGGTGTTCGAGTTCGGAGACGGACTGATTTCCCTTGCTCAGGCTCAGGCGATCGGGATTGTGCAGGAATTCATACGCGAGTTGCTCGACGTGATACGGGATGGTGGCGCTGAACATGTAGGTCTTGCGCTTCTCCGGAATCTGCCTTCGCAGCTTGCGCATGGAGGGATAGAAGCCCATCGACAGCATCTCATCCGCCTCGTCGAACACCAGCGTGTGGATGTTCATCAGCGTGAGCGTTCCCTTGTACACGTGGTCAAGGATGCGTCCCGGTGTCCCGACCACGATTTGCGCTCCGTCCTTCAGGTCGCGGATCTGGTTCCCATAGCGCACACCACCGTAAATGACAGTGGATTTCAATTCCGTCCCACTCGTCAGCTGCACCAGCACATCGCTTACCTGCTTTGCCAGTTCCCTTGTGGGAGCGAGGATCAGCGCCTGGCAGTATTTCTTTTTCGTATCAATCGTTTCGATGATGGGGAGGAGGTACGCACCCGTTTTCCCGCTCCCCGTGCGCGCCTGCACGATCATGTCCCTTCCCTCGAGGAGGTAGGGAATGGCCTTTTTCTGCACCGGCGTCGGCTCGGTCCATCCGAGCGACTTCACCCGCTCCCGCAGTTCATCCGGCAGTGCCGAAAAACTGAAATCCGGCAGCGCGTTTTCAGGTTCGTACAGTACGTCGTCCATGTTCTCCATGGCGGTCTTGTCATCTGTCATACAATGCTCTGATTCTTCTTTCTGTATTCAACCTATCAATATAGGGAAAATGTGCGCATGGTGCGTACACCGTGAAAGTGTGGTGACTATGGAAAGATGAAATGATGGAAAAATGGAATCATACCCGTGACCCCATATTTCCATCATTCCATAGTCGGCCGAGAAGAAGGGACTGTCAGCCTGCATCGAAGCGGTCAGCTGAAGTCATATCCGAGCGGAAGAGACTGCAGGCCTACATCGAAGCTGTCAGCTGACGCAGACCGTCCTCGAAGCTGGTAAACTCCATTCCGCAGGCTTCACGGATTTTGTCCGTGCGCAGTGATGTGTCGTCGGTTTCGGGGAGAGCGACGGATTGGATCAGGGCGGGAGAGAAGCCGTAGTGGCGGGAGAGATGGATACCGATGTCCATGCGGCTGAGGCGGTCGGGTCCGCCCAGGTGGTATATGCCGGGCGCGGCGTCCGTGCTTTCGAGTACGCGAATGGCACGGGCGACATCGTCGACGAAGAGAGGCGTGCGATGCTGGTTTTCGTACAGGGAGATGGAAATGCCGCGGAGGGGATGCTGCACATTCCACGACAGAAAAGAGGCGGGATTCCCGGCAGCATCATTCCCGTAGATCAGTGCGCAGCGAAGTACATACGCATCTGGATGCGCAGCCATGACCGCGCCTTCCGCTTCCGCCTTGCTTGCGCCGTAAATCGAAGCCGGGGCTGGCATATCATCTTCCGCGTAGGGAGCAGCACTGCCATCGAAAACGAGATCGGTAGATATGAAGAAGAAGCCGATATCGCGCTCCCTGCAGGCAGCCGCCAGTTCGGCCGCGGCACCGGCATTGATGCGATTCGCGTAGGATGGATCGGAGGCGCAATCCTTTCGCGCCGCACAGGCTGCCGCATGCACGACCACGTCGCTGGCTGCCTGATCGAGCAGCGCATGTGCATCGCCACCATTCAATTCGAAGCGCAGCCACAGCTCCGCTTCGCTATGTCCGTCTTCCGGACTCCGTGACGTCCCCACCACGCGCAACCCATACTCTCGCATCCCCCGGCACACATTGTACCCCAAAAAACCATTCGCTCCGGTGACAAGTACGTTACGCATGGGCTCAAATTCCAGATTCCTGTCGCGCCGAAGTCCACCCGCGCACCTGTCCGCCGAAGCTTGAGCGAAGCGAAAGCGAAGGAGGAAGCGGGACGGGACGAAGGCGGAGCAGATGGCAGATGACAAATCGCAAATGACAAATTCCTGTGGAGCCGGGATTGCTTCCGGCAACGTATTCCCGGATGCACCGATTCATCCAGGAAGCAATCCCGGATGACAAAAACAGGTATACCATGGCAGACAATCAAAAGATAGAAAAATTGAAGGATGGAAACATCATACTGGCATTGATGACAGGTCCAAAGGCACCATCGCGTCGAGCGAAGCGAAGCTCCCGCGTTCCGCGTAGCGGAACTCCTCCGTCGAGCGAAGCGAGACTTCTGCGCGAGTCCCGTTTACGGGACGAGCTCCCGCGCGCCGACAGGCGCTCCCGCACCGAGTTCCCGATGCAATCGGGAACGAGCATAACGACAACCCCCGGCCAACCGAAAATGCGGCGGACCGGGGGATATCGTTCCATGAGGTATGTGGAAAGTCGGACGCTATTTGGACAGCGCCATTTTGATGGTCTTCGTGAAGGTCAGGTTCGACTCGCTGCCGGTCACACTGATGGTGGCGATGTAGGTGCCACTCGAGAGCTGGGAAGCATCGAACTGCACTTCATGCAGACCCTGGTCGACACTGCCGTCGACCAGTTCCGCCACCTGACGTCCGAGTGCGTCGGTCACCACCAGGCGCACATGCGACTGTTCGGGAACCGAGAACTTGATCATCGTGGTCGGATTAAATGGATTCGGATAGTTCTGATCCATCGAGAAGCTGGCAGCGGTGGGAGCGCTGGACTTCGGCGTGCCGGGATAGGTCGGCGTGGTCTGCGCCCAGTTCAGCTTCATCGCGATGTAGTCCATATTGTTCACGACGCCGTTACCGTCGGTATCCATGTAGCAGCCCTCGGGGGTGTACCATGGGGCGGCAGCCTGCGGTTTCCACTCGACGTATGTGAAGGGATTGGTTTCAGCATCGGCCTGGTAACGGGCGGGACCACTCAGCCAGGTCGAGCGCAAGTTGGCATTGTAAATATAGAGGTTGAGATCGCGGCGATCGACGTATGTCACGATACCGTCGTTGTTGACATCACCCGGCCAGACCACGCAGGGCTTCTGTCCTTCACCCACGACAAGCAGGGCCACGGGATACGGCATGTAGTCGCGGTAGACGTCGCAGCTGTTTTTCGTGTTGAAGATCACTTCAATCTTGTACGTGCCCGGCTGCAGCGACTGCGGCAGGTTGATGTATTGCACGCCACTGAGCGGCACACCATAGGCTTTCGCTGCCTGGAAGCTGGTCTGCCACGCGAGGGTGTTGGTCGTGACATCGAAGAACTGAACGGTGAAGGTGACCGTGGAGGCGAACTCGGGGAAGGTCACTGAATACTCGACGCCGATGGTCCCGGGCGCTTCCGCATAGGCTGCGGGAAGTCCCTGTGCGTCAACGAAGCTGTAATTCAGACTTCCAGGTGCCACGTAGCAGGCTTCGTCCGCCCCGCGATAGGGATTGACGCGTGCCTCATGGTCGATGTCGTCAGTGACCGACGCCAGCAATGTTCCGAACAGATCGGTGTCGTCGTCTGAAGGACTCGCCAGATGCAGATCGCCGGCATACCAGTCTTTGTAGGTGACGGACTTGCTGATCGAATTCGCGTCCATGCCGGTGTAGGATTGCAGTGCCGCGAGACTTGCACGCGCGCCGCCCCAGTACGCGAGGTTGTTACCGTTCGAATACCAGAGGTTGTAATCGGAGTCGTTGATGTAGCCGTTGCCGACTTCATACCAGCAATATCCTGCACCGGCATGATAGAAGATGTTGTTGTAGATGTCGCTGCCCTGTCCATAGGGTGCGTAGACGAGATAACTGCTGGTGTACGGGGTGTTGCTGTAAATGGTGTTGTGTGCAAACAGGGTATTGCCCATACGGTACGCGTAGACACTGTAATACCCGTAATTGCAATCCAGCATCGAGATCATGTTGTTGACAAATCGCGACTGACCGCTCTGGTAGTAGTTCTCATAATAGAAATACACACCATAGCAGTAGTTGCCGCCGTAGGAAATGAACGTGTTGCGTTCGATCTGCGAATTGTATCCGTAGTAGAAAGAAGCGGGATAGTGGTACGTGTACGTGTTTGCCGCTTCCTGCACGATGCGGTTGTCGAGGAACTTGATCTCCCCAAGATACACACCGTAGTAGGGACGATAGTACTGTCCGGTGAATTCGCAGCCCTGGATGAGGCAGCCGTCCATCGTGGATGTGGTATTGCTGCCATACAGGTACATGCCGTATCCACCTTCACGAATGCCGCAGTCGATGAAGGACGTGCGGTGATTGAGTGAACCGGACGGCGAATACACGACGGCCATGTAGGTTGATGTGGAATTCACATCGGGGGATATCAGCTCGCAGCCCTCAACAGTGTTGTCGGTCGCCGTTCCCTGAATGAGCACGGCGGTTCCGTAGGAGGAGCCGGTTCCTTCAATTGTCATGTCCTTGAACGTTACCCACTGGCAGCCGTTGTAACTGACAACGTAGTTGTTCGCGGTTCCTGTTGCCGCAAACGTCATGTGTACATCGGCGTTGTTGCCGGTTTCACCCTGGAAGGTGATGGTGTTAATGGATGATGTCCCTGCAATGTCGCTCAGTTCCACCTGTTCATTGTAGGTGCCTGGACGCACGTTGTAGACAACGGGACCGCACACTCCAAACTGGTTGAGATCATTGACGGCGGAAGCGAAATCCGTGTAATCCGGTGATGCGCCGCCGATGGTGAAGGTGCCGGCGATAGCCGCCTGCACGGTCACGGAAGAGCTGTCATTACTGGTTATGGTATCCTGCACACCGTTCGGCATCGTGGTCCACGCCGTGATGGTATAGGGCACACCGCTCTGGAAACTCATGTTCGCAAGCGTGACCTGCGTTGAACGCGTGCTGAAATTCAGCGTATCCAGCAGTCCGGTCCAGTTGTACGGCGTCTGCGGCACACCGTTCAGCGTCCAGTTGATCGTTGCGGACGTAATCTGATTGGTTCCGAAATTCTTCAGCGTGACGATGATGTCCTCATTGCCGGCGCAGAAATTGAACGGAGAATCGATCGATCCGATACCGGCATCGTTGGGACCGGTGACGGCGGAGGTGTAATACATCTCGACGCGGCAGACCTGATAATTGGGCTCCCACCACACATCACCGACGGGATAGGTGTATCCCTGATGACCGAAACGATGCAGTGTCACGGGGAGACCGAAAATACCGTTGCTCGCCGTCCACGGCGAGTTGCCGACAGAGTAGGAGTTCGCCTGCGTCGAACCATTGCTGCCGCGCGTCCCGATGATACCGATGATATCACCATTGCTTATCAGAATGTCGCAGGGAATCATATTGGTCGAATTCACATTCGTCCATACCCCCAGCGAAGTGTAGTTCGTCGTGGTCGCGGGCCAGGGCTGCAGGGCGGCGTTCATCTTGACGACCTGGATATTCTGCACGCCAGTACCCACATCAGTGGGGACACGGAGTCCGACAATGCGGAAATCCGCAGGCGCGGTGAACCAGAGTCCACGGACCTGACCATTGTATGTGTTGTTGTAAGCAGGAAGCGGCATCATTTGCTGTGCCTGCAGCACTTCTGCGCCCAGAAAGAGCACGGAAAGCGCAATCGCAAACACAACAGCACGCTTCCGAAAAGGAAGTGGTTGCATGAGCCTCATGACATACCTCGTGAATAGTAAAAGAAAACATCTCATCCCCGGCAGAACTTCCATCCTGAAGCTGCCGCTGAATACATGCGGTAACGTCCAGATGAAAAAAACCGGTCAGAAACGATTGAGTTGGCAATTCTCAAGAGTCAGCAAACAACAGTAGCTCCACATGGGAGACCACAAAAAACTGCTGACCATAGGTACTTTTTGGGCTTATGGTGTAAACATATTCAGGAATTCCATCAATTTCAAGAGGAAACGTGAAAAAAATTCACTCTGTGGCGATAGCGCACTCAAAATCGCATCAAGTGGATCAAACGACTGCGAAATTTTATGCAGTTTCTGCATAAAATCCCGCGGCAGAATATGCAGAAAGTGCATAATAACAGATGCTTACGGCCGTCAGAATGGAAAAATGGAAATATCGAACGATGGAAACATGACCGCACATTGTCATATTTTACTTGTCTCTTGGTGTCTTCGTGCCTTGGTGTCTTCGTGCCTTGGTGTCGTTGTGTCCCCCGGATATATTCAGAAATTCTCCCTATCTTTCATGTTGTGCAGCATCAAGGCAGGAAAGGTGACATGGACAGGAAGTTCAAGCTCGTATCGGAGTATAAGCCGACCGGTGATCAGCCCGAGGCGATTCGTCAGCTGATAGAGGGAATCAACCGGGGTGATGATTTTCAGACGCTGCTGGGGGTGACGGGCAGTGGCAAGACGTTTACGGTATCGAACGTGATAGAGGAGATCGGGCGTCCCACGCTTGTCATTTCCCACAACAAGACCCTGGCCGCGCAGTTGTACGGGGAATTCAAAAGTTTTTTCCCTGACAATGCGGTGGAATTCTTCATTTCCTACTACGACTACTATCAGCCGGAAGCCTATATCCCGTCGACGGACACATATATAGAGAAGGATATGTCCATCAACGACGAGATCGACCGCCTGCGGCTGAAGGCGACGACGGCGCTGATAGAGGGACGAAGGGACGTTATCATCGTGGCGTCGGTATCCTGTATTTACGGCATCGGTTCTCGCGAGGCGTATGCGGATCAGCTGGTGTTCTTGCGCGCGGGTGAGGAGGTGTCGCGCGATGCCTTTCTGCGACGGCTGACGGACATCCACTACGTGCGCAACGATTTCGATTTTTCACGCGGGACCTTCCGCGTGCGGGGTGATGTCATTGAGATCATCCAGGCCTATGAATCGGATGAAGTGCTGCGCGTGGAGTTTTTCGGGGATGAAATCGATACGCTGTCGCTGGTGGATCGCATGACGGGAAAGGTACGCGAGAAAATCCAGGAAGCGGCGGTGTATCCGGCAAAGCATTTCCTGACGACGGAAGAGGAATTGAAGCGCGCCATCAAGGATATCGAGGTCGAGCTGGATGAACAGCTGGAGTTTTTCCGCAACAGCGGGAAATTTCTCGAAGCGCAGCGGCTGGAACAGCGCACACGCTACGACCTGGAGATGATGAAGGAAATAGGATACTGCTCGGGAGTGGAGAATTACTCACGGCACCTGGCGGGAAGACAACCGGGGGATCGGCCGGAATGCCTGCTGGATTATTTCCCGGAAGATTTCCTCCTCGTGATCGACGAATCGCATCAGACGCTGCCCCAGGTGCGTGCCATGTACAATGGCGACCGCATGCGGAAAACCACCCTCGTTGAGCATGGATTCCGGCTGCCGTCGGCGCTGGACAACAGGCCGCAGAAATTCGACGAATTTGAGACGCTGATCAACCAGTGCATTTTCGTCAGCGCGACTCCCGGACCCTATGAGCTCGAACGCAGCGGGGGCGTGGTGGTGGAACAGATTATTCGTCCCACCGGACTCCTCGATCCTCCCATGGAGGTGCGTCCCGTGCGCAATCAGATCGACGATCTCATCGCCGAAATCCGCGAACGCGCAGCGAAGAATGAGCGCGTCCTTGTCACCACGCTTACCAAGCGTATGTCCGAGGATCTCACCGAGTACCTCGAAAACATCGGGATCCGCGTGCGCTACATGCACTCCGATATCGATTCACTCGAACGCGTGGAAATCCTGCGCGAACTGCGTCTCGGGAATTTCGATGTGCTGGTGGGTGTAAATCTGCTGCGTGAAGGACTCGATCTCCCCGAGGTCTCACTCGTCGCTATTCTGGATGCGGACAAGGAAGGCTTCCTCCGCAGTGAAAGTGCAATCATGCAGATCGCGGGGCGCACCGCGCGCAACGCTGACGGACTGGTGATCATGTATGCCGATCGTATCACGGATTCCATGCAGCGCGTCATCGACGAAACCACGCGCCGCCGCGTGCTGCAGAAAGATTACAACACCGAACACGGCATCAATCCCGAAACCATCCGCAAGTCGATGGACGAAATCATGCACTCCACCGCAATCGCCGATGTCAAGGCCAAACGCGACGAGCGGCAGGAGCGTCAGAAGCCCAAACTGGTCGCCGAGCCCGTCCTGCGCTTCATGACCGACGAACAGAAAAAAGAACTCATCGAACAGCTCCGCGGCGAAATGCGCGAAGCCGCCAAAGACCTCGAATTCGAACGCGCCGCCCAACTCCGCGACGAGATAGCCCGAATTGAAGCAAGGTAATCCACGCTGCAGCGTGGATTACCTTGCTTCAATTCGCGTGAGTTCCGCTTCCACCTTCGCTTTACTCATGCTTCGACGGACAGAGACGCGGAACGCGTGAGTCCCGTTAAATCGGGACGCTGGAGCCCCCCGCTTCGCGAGGGGCCGCATGAGTGCTTCGCACGCGCGCCTTCGGCGCCCCAGCGTTCCGAAGGAACTTCCGCGTCGAATCCCGCGAGGCGGGATGAGACTCCCGCGCGAGCGCTAGCGAGCACTCTCCGTGGGCAGCCTCATCGGTCGCATAAGCCGGCGCACGGGATAGACATCCTTCTTCTTGTCCCAGTACGGGGAGCGCTGATAGAAGAACATGAGTCGCTCGCGGGGAGAAGCGGCGAAGGTGCTGTCGGAGGCGAGACGCTGTTCGAATTCGGCGCGCAGCTGCGGATCGTTTTCCAGCATGTCCGGCGCCATGGCTTCCATCACGTAATCCTCGAAATACTCCTTGCGTTCGAAGATGGCGTTGAAGAAACCCCAGTACACGAAGGAATCCGGTGCCCGGGGTTCGAGCAGATGCAGTGCGGCACGGGCGGAAGCCTGTGCCATGTCGACCACGTATGTCCCTTCCGGGAAAATCATGGTGTCCTGCCGCGTCTGCTGCTCCGCTTCGACGGTGAAGCGTCCTTCGTAAGGACTCTCCCTCCACTTCGGCTCACTGAACACATAGGTTTCAACGATAAGTCTGATATCCCGCGTCAGGCGCGCGAGCTCGACGGCGTGAAAACGCAGAACTTCCAGAACGTCCTTCCATTCCTGCGGAATCAGGTAGAAACGCGGGGGACGAATGCTGACGGTGGGCTGTACGTCATCGAACAGGGGTATGGTGGCCTCCATGGGACGCGAGTGATCCCAGGTCACATACTCACCGCCGCTGATTTCGCTTTCATGAACCTCGGAGGCATATCCCAGGAAATGGAATTCCCTCGTGCTGCCTGCGGCGCGGAAAGCTACGGGCACGGATGTCGTATCACCGCTGCCGAAATGCGCGAGATCGCGTTTTTCCGCGGCGCGGACGGCGGCACGCAGGGAGCCGTGATGGTCATGCACGTAGCGCAGTACCAGCTCCAGCATGTTGTACGTTGCCTGTACGCGTGCGCTGTAGGGTTTCAGCATATGAGTTTCGATCAGGAGGTTGGCGCGATTGCGCACGGCGGCATATCCCGTGCTCAGGCGCGGGGGACTCGCCCAGTCTACAATCCCCTTGCTCAGATCGCTGCGTTCCCGTGGCCAGGTATACGGCGCGATGGGGTCGTTCTTCGCCTGCATCCCGTCGATGCATGCCGCTTCGAGTCCACGCTGCCATGTCACCACGGGGGGAGACATGTTCCCGTGCATTTCCATGGTGTAGGTCAGGTTGTACTGAAAATCGATACCGTCGGTCA
Source organism: bacterium (assembly GCA_020444325.1). Lineage (NCBI taxonomy): Bacteria > bacterium. The sequence continues at coordinate 4,468 of JAHLLD010000001.1, read as the reverse complement.
CATGACAGTCGATCAGCATGTCGGGCATCCAGTTATTGAACAGGCGCAGCCAGGCACGCATTTCCGGGGCGTCCGCCTTCAGGTAGTCACGGTTGAGATTCAGGTTTTGCGCCGTCGTGCGCCAGCCCATGATTTCGGGCCCGTTCTGATTGATGCGGTTGTAGGGACTGCGTCGCTCGTGTCCATCGAGATTGAAAATCGGCATGAACAGCACGATCGTGGAATCCACCAGCGAGGCGAGATCATGCGTGATGGCGATATCCCGCAGGAGCATCATGCCGGCATCTTTCCCGTCGATCTCTCCCGCGTGAATGCCCGCCTGTATCAGGAGGATTTCCTTTCCCGATGCTGCGGCGCGTTCCGGGGTAAATTCCCCGTCCTTCGCCAGGATGACCAGCGGAAGCCTGCGTCCCTGCGGCGTCACGCCGAAGTCCGTCACATGAATCCATGTGGACGCCTGCTCCAGCCGCTGCAGGTATTTCATCGTCTCGGCAAAATCGGGCGAGGCCACGCCCCCCGACGCCTCGTAATACGTTTCCCAATCCTGCCCTGCCGCGCTGTTGGCGGCCGCCAGCAATACCAATCCCAGCCAGATCAAACGCATGCCTTGTTCTCCAACTATGCCGATGAAAACAAACAAAGTACATATTTCAGATTACAGATTTCAGATCGCAAATGGCAAAATCTGCAATCTGTAATTTGTAATATGAAATTTGTTATATTACCTGACTTGGGCAGTTAGCTCAGCAGGTTCAGAGCGTCTGGTTTACACCCAGAAGGTCGGGGGTTCGAATCCCTCACTGCCCACAATCCTTCCTTGCACTCGCCTGGCGAGGTTTTCCAGATACGTTAATGCGGAGCGAAGCACACCATGCGCAGATCGATTATTGCCACGATTCTACTTGTTTCAGGAATGGTTTTGGCCGCCTGTGGCGGTGGGGGAGAACACGGTGATGCGCTTTCCACCACGCCGCCGCCGGTGAAGCTTTATGGCGTCCCGAATGCCATCATTACCTATGAATACAGCGATGCAGCATCGGGGAACAAGACGCATACCATCGCCAATTACGGCATGTACCAGGCGCTGCTGGATTCGATGACTTTCAGCTTCCAGGGGAATACGCGCAGCATTCATCAGCTCGACATCACGGCCGACACCGTGCAGTGGAACATCGATCTGACGACGATGGAAGGCACGCGCAGCAATTTCGATACCTCACGTATTCGCCGTCTGGTGGCGGATTTCAGTCCTGAAGAAAAAGAACATTTCCAGGAATCCTTCATCGTGCGTGGTGGCGGAACGAAGGTCGGCACCGAAACCATCCTCGACCGCGAATGCGATGTGTACGAGCTCGGCATGGGCGGCATCAAGGTTGCGCTGTGGAAGGGACTGACCATGAAAATGGACGTCGTGATGGGTGGACAGCATATCGTCATGACGGCGGTGGACATCGATACCGACTTCACTCCCACCCGCGACATGTTCAATCCACCGACCGATGCGAAGATCACGGAGCCCGAGGTTATCAGCAGTTTCCCCGAGGGACATCCGCCGGTAGACGCTCCGCAGCAGAACAGCGGAAGCGAGTTGCCCGAGGGTCATCCACCGGTGCAGAACTGACGGAGAACTCCCGGCGAGACTCCTGTGTTCTATCGGTAGGTAATTGATATTCACTCGAGGAGATCGCCATGAAGTCCGGTAATCCCATACTCAACGAGCGACGCTTTCAGTCCGCTGCGGTGCAGTTCGCGGGCGAGGAGCGCATGACGTTCAACGGAGCCCTGAACAAGACAGGTCTGCTCTTTCTCATCGTACTGCTCGGTGCGAGCTGGTCCTGGTCCGACGTCAGCTGGGGCGCGCCGGCCGCCGGGATGTCCGCCAAAATGATAATTGGCCTGATCGGCGGATTTATCGCCGCCATCGCGACATCCTTTCGTCCCCAGTGGGCGCCGATTTCCGCTCCCATCTACGCCTTCCTCGAGGGCATGTTTCTGGGCGGAATCTCCGCATTTTTCGAAGCGCGCTATCCCGGCATCGTCATTCCTGCCGTCGTTCTTACATTCGGCATCATGGTGGGCATGCTCGTCACCTACCGTGCGGGACTCATCCCTGTAACACAGAAATTCCGCATCGGTGTCATAGCCGCTACGGGAGGAGTGTTCCTCTTCTATATGGCGTCAATGGTGATGGGTATGTTCGGCGTTTCCATGCCCCTGCTGCACGGTGGCGGAACGCTGGGCATCGTGCTCAATCTCGCCATCATTGGCATCGCCACGCTCAACCTCGTGCTCGACTTCGATCTGATTGCGCGGCTGTCCTCATCCGGCGCCCCGAAGCAGATGGAATGGTACGGTGCCTTCGCCCTGATGGTCACCCTCGTCTGGCTGTACATCGAAATTCTCCGCCTCCTCGCCCGCACACGGGAGTAGTGAGTAGGTTATCGCGCTTCTTTAAGGTGTTCTAATCGCGCCGTAAGGCGCGAACACCTGCGCCGTCAGGCGCAAACACCTGTGCCGCCAGGCACAAACACCTGCGCCGTAAGGCGCAAAGGACCCCATTATGATTCGTACGATCTGGTTATTCAACGATAAGGAACAGGAAGCGTATATAAAGGAAAGCTTTCTTCCGTTACTGCATGCGCTTCCGGGAGCGGAGGGGATTGCCATGCTGCGCGTGGTGGCGTCGGCGATGGGAGAATTCCCGGCACAATTGATGGTCGAGGCCCGCTTTGCCACCGAAGATGCGATGAACGAGGCGTTTGCTTCGCCGGAGGGACGCCGTATTTCGCGCGAGATCATGGAATCATCAGGGCAGGGGATGGAGATGGTGACGCTGGAAAGCGATCCCGGGGATGCCTGAGCGTAAAGGTTGCCCTTATCCGCAAACTGCAGTAAGTTGACGTATTGCATCCACAACTGGTATCCAGTCCACAATGAAGTTCGATACGCTCGTCCTTGCGACACGCAATCCTCACAAAACAGAAGAACTCCGCGCCATGCTTGAGGGACTCCCGATCACCATCCGTGATCTGACGGAATTTCCGGACTGTCCTGAAGTCGAAGAGGACGGCAAGACGCTGGAGGCGAACGCGCTCAAGAAAGCGCTGGCGGCGCACAAGTGCACCGGATTGCCGGTGATTGCCGATGATACGGGACTGGAAGTGTACTACCTCCTTGGCGCTCCCGGGGTGTACTCGGCGCGTTATGCGGGTGAGGATGCGACGTATGCGGACAACAATGAGAAATTGCTGGGTGCCATGCGGCAGGTACCGCCGCGCCGGCGCGATGCGCGCTTCCGCTGCGTGATTGCTTTGGTGGGACACAGGATGGAAGAGTATTTCGAGGGGAAGGTCGAGGGAGACATTCTGCGCCATCCCAGCGGTGAAAACGGCTTCGGCTACGATCCCGTTTTTCGTCCCGAAGGATATGACCGCAGCTACGCCGAACTGACCGCTGAAGAAAAAAACAGTATCAGTCATCGTGCACTCGCCATCATGAAACTCAAGCAATTCCTCCAGAGCTGAGAGGTTCCCCATGCGCAGCGTTCTTCCCCTTCTTCTGCTGAGCCTCGTGCTCGTCGCCTGTAATGAAGCCCCTCCTGATGTCGTTTCCAGCGGGAATGCCCTCATGGCGGACATGCAGTACTATCCCGTGGAAGCGGGAAGCGCGTGGGAATACCGCGTCGATACGATGCGGAACGGGAGCTGGGCAAAGGGCGTCGCACAGGTGCGCTCCAGCATCACCGGTACGAGAGCGGTTGACAGCCTTTCCTATGCCGTGCAGCTCAACCAGGTGATCACGGCGATGGGTCCCACGACGGATACACTGTTCGTCCGCAAAACGGCCGCCGGGGTGATGATGAGCAGTCCCGGACTCATCCAGCTCGCATCCATCGGCAGTATTCCGGGACTTCCTATCGAGGACATCCCGAGTGAATTCCTGGCCGTGCCATCTGTCGATAATCCGCAGACAGAGTGGACCATCTTCAATTTCGAATATTCTCCCATCCCCCTGCTGACCATCCGTTACCGGATTTCTGGACGGTACCGGGGACGGACTTCCGTGGTTACCGACCAGCGCACGTACAAGGATTGCGCCCATGTCACGCTCTCCATCGACGCCAGTATCCCCAATCCCGATAACATTCTCGTTCCCATCACTATCGACGAGGATGCCGATTTCTACTACACGCGTGCCCATGGCATCGTGGTCATCGAAGGCTCCACGGCCATTTTCACGCTTCTGCGCGGCGGACTCCCCCTTGATCTCACCTACGGCCAGGCCCGCCAGGAACTCATCAACTTCGACATCCCCCAGCCAGACCCCTTCTGTCCGTAAACCTCGTCGGCGCATAGCGCCGCCTGCGGTCCGGTGTTTCGTCCCGCGTTGCGGGACGAGTGGTTTCGCCTGCGGCGAGTGGTTTCGCCTGCGGCGAGTGGTTTCGCCTGCGGCGAGTGGTTTCGCCTGC